>CAWBKF010000010.1:0-193472 GCA_963789275.1 uncultured Alphaproteobacteria bacterium | reverse complement strand
GCTCTCCTGGGCGGCGCGCTGCCCCGGTGCCAGCTACGGCGCGATCGAGGTCCGTCCCGTCTGGGCGATGTAAGGATGCGAGAAGGCGACGAGCCTGCCCGCGATACCGCCGAGGCGGTGGCGCGCCGCAGCTACGGCAAGCTCGTCGCCTTCCTCGCGTCGCGCACCCGCGATGTCGCCGGCGCCGAGGACGCGTTGTCCGAGGCGTTTGCGGCGGCGCTGGTCGATTGGCCGGGGCGCGGCATCCCCGAGCGCCCGGAAGCGTGGCTGGTGGCGGTGGCACGGCGCAAGCTGATCGACGCCGCCCGGCGCCGGCGCAGCGGCGAGGGCGCGGCCGATCATTTGCGGCTGATCGCCGACGAGCTGGCGGCGGCGAGCGAGACCGCGGTGCCCGACGATCGCCTGCTGCTGATGTTCGCCTGCGCCCATCCCGCGATCGACGCCGCCATCCGCGCGCCGCTGATCCTGCAGACGATCCTGGGCTTCGACGCGGCCACCATCGCGTCCGCCTTCCTGGTGGCGCCGGCGACGATGAGCCAGCGCCTGGTGCGCGCCAAGAGCAAGATCGGGCAGGCCGGCATTCCCTTCCGGCTCCCCGAGCGCGCCGATCTCGGCGAGCGTCTCGATGCCGTGCTCGCCGCGATCTACGCCGCGTTTGCCGAGGGCTGGTCCGATCCCGCCGGCACCGAGACGCGGCGGCGCAACCTCGCCGAGGAAGGGATCTGGCTGGGGCGCCTGGTGGCCTCGCTGCTGCCGGACGAGCCCGAGGCGCTGGGCCTCTTGGCGCTGATGCTCCATGCCGAGGCGCGGCGCGGCGCGCGGCGGAGCGCCGACGGCGATTACGTGCCGCTCGCCGAGCAGGATCCGGCCGCGTGGGATGCACGGCTCATCGAGGAGGCCGAGGCGCTGCTGTTCCGCGCCAGCGAGCGGGGCGTGGTCGGCCGCTATCAGCTCGAAGCCGCGGTGCAATCGGCGCATGTCGTGCGGCGCCGCACCGGCCGCGCCGACTGGGCGGCGATCTCGCGGCTCTATGATGCGCTTGCGGCGATGACGGGATCGCCGGTGGTGGCGATCAACCGCGCCGTGGCGCTGGCCGAGACGCAGGGCGCCGAGGCCGGGCTTGCGGCGCTGGACGCACTCGCCGAGGATGCGCGGCTCGCGGATTATCAACCTTACTGGGCGGCGCGCGCGGAGCTGCTGGCGCGGACCGGCGCGGCCGCCGCGGCCGACGCGGCCTATGAGCGCGCGATCGGGTTGGAAGCGGATCCGGCGGTGCGGCGCTTCCTGCAGCAGCGGCGGGGGGCTTTGCGCGGGCGAGGGTAGAGCCGCGTCCCGCGGCGGTGCGGAGATTGGTCTGGGAGTCAAACGCCAAGATAGACCTGGCGGATGTAGTCGTCATGCGCGAGCGCGGCGCTGGTGCCCTCGCGGGCGATGCGGCCGTGTTCCATAAGATAGACCCGGCTGGCAATGCCGAGCGCCGAGAGCGCGTCCTGCTCGACCAGCAGGATCGCGGTGCCGTCGCGCTGGATCTGGCGGATGGATTCGAAGATCTGCACCTTGAGGCGGTGGGCGATGCCGACCGAGGGCTCGTCGAGCAACAGCAGCTTGGGCTTCCCCATCAGCGCGCGGCCGATCGCCACCATCTGCTGCTCGCCGCCGGACAGCGTGCTCGCCTGTTGGCGCGAGCGCTCGCGCAGCACCGGGAAGAGGGTGTAGACGCGCGCGAGGTCGGCGGCGATGCCGGCCTTGTCGTTGCGCAGATAGGCCCCGAGCTGGAGGTTCTTCAGCACGCTGAGCTCCGGGAAGAGGCGGCGGCCTTCGGGGCAGTGGCAGATGCCGGCCGCCACCACCTTGTGCGCCGGCACGGCATCGAGCGATTGCCCGGCGAAAGCGATGTGGCCGCGGCTCATCGGCACCGCGCGCGAGATCGCCTTGAGCAAGGTCGATTTGCCGGCGCCGTTGGGGCCGAGGACGGCGACGAGCTCGCCGGCTTCGACCGTGAGGCTCACGCCTTCGAGCGCCAGCGCCTTGCCGTAATGCACGACGAGGTCGGTCACCTCAAGCAATGCCAAGCGGCACCTCCGTGCGGCCGATATAGGCCTCGACCACGCGCGGGTCGCGCACGATCTCGGCCGGCGGGCCGATGGCGATGATCTCGCCGAAATCCATGGCGATGACGCGGCGCACCAGCTGCATGAACTCGCGCAGCTTGTGCTCGATGATCAAAATGGTGAGGCCCTCCTCGGCATGGAGGCGGCGGATGAGGGCCGAGAGCGGCTCGATCTCGTTGCTGCCGAGGCCGGCGAAGGGCTCGTCGAGCAACAGCAGCTTGGGGTTGGTGGCGAGCGCGCGGGCGATCTCGAGCCGGCGCAGATCGCCATAGGGGAGCGCGTCGACGAGCGTCGCGGATTTGGCGCCGAGGCCGACCTGGTCGAGGATGCGGCGCGCGCGCGCCTCGGTGCCGCCGGCATGGCGGACACGCGGCGCAAGGCAGCCGACGGTCACGTTCTCGAGCACGCTCATGCCGCGGAAGGGGCGGCAGAGCTGGAAGGTGCGGGCGAGGCCGCGATTGACGATGGTGTGAGGCGCGAGGCCCGCCAGCGACGCGCCGTCGAATTCGGCGGAGCCCAGATCCATGCTGATGAAGCCGGTGAGCAGGTTGAAGAGCGTCGTCTTGCCGGCGCCGTTGGGGCCGAGGATGCCGGTGATCTCGCCCGGCTCAAGCGCGAAGGAGACATCCTTCACCGCGACGAGGCCGCCGAAGCGCTTGGTGACATGCGCGATCTTGAGGAGCGCGGTCATGGCGTGCCGCGCACCCGGCGCCACAGGGGTGCTACCAACCCGCCCGGGCTGAAGAACAGGATGAACATCAGGATGACGCTGTAGACCCAGAGGCGGTACTCGCCGAGGCCGCGCAGCAGCTCCGGCAGCATCGCCAGCACGATGGCGCCGCCGACGGGGCCGTAGATCGAGCCCATGCCGCCGACATAGACCATGATGATGAGGGTGATCGAGAGCGCCACGGCGAAGACGTCGGGGGTCACCGCCTGCTGGTAGTCGGCATAGAGCGCGCCGCCGATGCCGGCGCAGGCGGCGCTGATCATCAGCGAGACGATCTTGTAGAAGGTGATGTTGATGCCCGCCGCCTGGCAGGCGGCCTCGTCGCCGCGGATGGCGCGCAGGATGGTGCCCCAGCTCGATTGCGCCAGCGCCAGCAGCGCCGCGGTCACCAGCACCAGCGCGCCGAGGCAGAAGTAATATGTGGCGTAGGGATCGTCGAAGAGGGGGTCGAGGCCGGGGATGCCTTCCTCGCCGCCGGTATATTGCCAGAAGATGCGGGTGAGGCGCTGCATGATGGTCGCCGCCGCCAGCATGGCGAGCGCGAAATAGGGCCCGCGCAGGCGCAGCGTGGGAAAGCCAATGATGAGGCTGAACACGACGGCGGCGAGCGCGCCGGCGGGCAGGCCCCACCACGGGCTAAGGTCGAATTTGCTGTCGATGAAGGCGGCGCTGTAGGCGCCGGCGCCGATGAAGAGGGCATGGCCGAAATTCTCGCGGCCGGTGAGGCCCGACATGAAATCCCAGCTCACCGCCCAGATGCCGAAGATCAGGCTCACCGTGAGGATGCCGGTGAAATAGCTGGAGCGGAAGAGGAGTGGCGCCAAGGCCAGCACCGCCAGCACCACCGCCGCGCCGATCGCATCTTTGCTGAGAGCGCGCATGCCCCCTCAGAACGCCGCGCGCTTGCCGAGCAATCCTGCCGGCCGCAGGATCAGGGTGAGCAGCACCGCGATCAGCGACACGATCTCGGTCCAGGCGGGCGAGATGGTGTAGGCGACGATGGTCTCGCTGTAGCCCAGCAGCAGCGCCGCCAGGATGCTGCCGGGGATCGAGCCGAGGCCGCCGACGATGACGATGGCAAAGGCCTTGATCATCGGCAGCAGGTCCATGGTCGGCTGCACCGTGAGGAAGGGCGCGGTGAGCACGCCGGCGGTGGCGGCGATCCCGGCCGAGAGCGCCATCACCACCGAATAGATGCGGTTGGCGGGGATGCCCATATATTGCGCGCCTTCGGGATCCTGCGAGATCGCCAGGATGGCGGCGCCCAGCCGCGTCTTCTGGATGAAGAGGTAGAGGAGGCCGAGCACGACGATCCCGGCGCCCAGCGTCAGCAGGCGCTGGCCGCTGATGTCGAGGCCGGAATAGGTCCAGGTGTCGGTGAGGAAGGCCGGGACGTTGCGCGCCTCGGAGCCGAAGAGGATGAACATCGCCTGCTCGAAGATCAGCGCCACGGCGAGCGTGATCATCAGCACTGCGAGCGCGGAGCTGCGCAGCGGCCGCACCAGCAGCCGCTCCATCCCGGCGCCGAAAGCGGCGACGAACAGCACCGCCGTCACCGCGGCGAGCGGCAGCGGCCAGTGCAGCAGCGCCGTCAGGACGTAGGCCGCATAGGCGCCGAGGCCATAGAAGGCGCCGTGCGCGAGGTTGAGGATGCGCGCCACGCCGAAGATGAGCGTGAACCCCACCGCCAGCATGGCGTAGATCGCGCTGGTGACGGCGCCGTAGACGAGGATGTTGACCAAGGGGGGCTAGGCCTTAGCGGGCATAGGAGGGTTCACCACGGAGGCACGGAGGGCACGGAGAAGGGGAGACTGGCGCGCTGACGCGCGCCTGGAGCAGGCTCCAAGTACCCCAACCCCAACCAACCACCGCCGTCCCCGCGCAAGCGGGGACCCCAGCGCAACGCGGAGCGTTGTCGCCGGCGAGCGCCGCGCGGTTGCCCCTGGGCCCCGGCTTTCGCCGGGGCGGCGGAGAAAAGGCAGCGGCGAGACTCGCCCGTCGGAGCCACGGCACCAAGCCCTACTTGCTTGCGTCGGCCCGTTGGTTGATCCAGGGGGGCAGGATCATCTTGCCGGTGGCGAGCTCCTTCGGCCAGACGATGACGCGCTTGCCGTCATTCTGCCATTGCACATAGAGCAGGTTGATGAGGCCGGGGCCGGGCATCACGTCATGCTCGTCGTCGAAGACGTAGGTGCCCTGGGTGCCCAGATACTTCGTCTTCTCCAGCTCGGGCACGACCAGCTCGGGGTCGGTGCTCTTGGCGCGCTCGACCGCCTCGGCATAGAGGTAGAGCGCGTCATAGGCGCCGGGCGCGGTGTAGACCGGCGGGCGGTTGAACTTGGCGTTGAACGCGTTCCAGAACGGCATGGTCTTGGGGGTCAGCGGCTCCGCCAGCAGGCCCAGGCTCACCGTCTCGCTGATCGCCTTGCCGCCGATGCGGGTGAAGAAGTCGGGATCCTGCCCCTTCACGTCGATGCCGCCGATCGGCATGGGGAATTTGGCGTCGTACCATTGCTTGACGAAGACGTCGGAACTCGCATGCGAGAGGATGACCACGAGGTATTGCGCGCCGCTGTCGCGCACCTGGCTGAGGAGCGGCGAGAAATCCGACATGTCGGGATCGAAGAGCTCGAGCATCGCCACCTTGATGCCGTCCTTCTCGACGCCGGATTTCAGCACCGGCGCCAGGTCCTGGACCCATTTGGCGTTCTCGCCGACGATGGCGATGGTGGTGAATCCCAGATCGCCCTTGACCTTGCCCGAGACGAAGCCGGTGAGCTGGTCGGCCTGGCGCACCGCGTTGATCGGGTTGACGCGGAAGATGTATTTGAACTTCTTGTAGTCCTTCTTGACGAAGTCGGTGATGGACGGCGAGGCCGCGCCGATGCCGAGATAGATCGTCTTGGCGTCGGCGATATGCCGCTCCTGCGCGAGCGTCACGCCGCTGTTGTAGCCGCCGATCAGCACGTCGACGTGATCGTCGGAGGTGAGCTTCTTGACCGCGGAGACGCCTTGCTGCGGGTCCATGGTCTCGTCGGCGACCACCATGGTGAGCTTGCGCCCGAGCACGCCGCCCTTGGCGTTGACCTCGTCGATGGCGAGCTGGGTGGCGTCGACGGTGTCGCGCCCGACCTGAAGCTGGATCGGCGCGGTGATGCCAATGACGATCGGCTTCTCATCGGCGCGCGCGCCGGCGCCGCCGGCGACGAGCGCCAGCGCGGCCATGGCAAGGAACAGTGTCCGGCGTTGCATGCTGATTTCCTCCCCGGAGGTCGTGCGAGGGGCCATTCGGCCCGCCTTTCGATCGAGCATGATCCGGCGCCGGGGCTTTGGCAAGCCAAGGGCGGGCGCGGGGAAATCGCCCGCCGCGGCGGTTGGGCGGGCCGGGGATACACGGTTTTGGGGTGGGAAGAAGGGGTTCATCGGAGCTTGCCCTACGCCAATGGTGTACTCCATTGGCTAAAAAATTTCCGTGCGCCGATGGCGCAGGGGACGCCCGAAAGGGCGCCGGAACCATGGTGAGGCTGCACCCCTCCGCGGGCAAGGCTCAGGGGGTGGGGCGGTTACCCTGGGCTGCTCGTCGGCTTTGGGTGGGACGCGGAAAGTCCGGCCTGTCTGCTTTACCGAAAGTGACCCGAAGCGGGTGACCCTGGCCCCAATTTTGTTTGGTGGCGACGAACAGATTGTGGGGGAGAAATACTGTCAAGCGAGCCTGGAAGCGCTTTCCAAACCGTTGCACTCGGTTCCCGTCACTCGTGCGCGCCAATCTCCTTCAAAAACTGATCTCGGCGCTTGATCTCTTTCGTGAGCGTAAACGTGCGATAGTCGCTAATCCATTGCACCACAGAGTCGTTTAGGAAACCATGGCGCCTGCAGAACTCCTCGATCGCATCGGGGCTAGCTACAAGTTGTTCCGCAATGCGCGTCATCGAAGCGTACTCTTGCATTACCGGGTCCGCAGCAATCAGCCGGCTCGATGAGATGGCTCGCGCAATGATCTCGTAATAGATGAGACTGACTTTCGTTCGCCATTCTACCTCCGCCGCCAAGCTCCGAATATACGAAGAGATAAAGTGATCTTTAATCGGCGTGTAGGAAAGATCGTCAGCGTCAGCGCTTGTTCCTACCCGTAGCTTACGAAGTCTTCTTCCGATCCTAAACAGGAGCGGAAGTAGAGCAGTCTTCCAGAAAAGGAGCGCAACGGTTAAAAGCAGCGTTATCGGGACGGCAACCAGAGACGGCGTCCGTATCGCTCTCACAGGAAACCGCTTGGACTCGCTCCTCCGGTGATTGGCAAATTCGGAATCTCCTGGTTTTGGCGAACCGAATGTATGGAGGCCGCCAGCTCTGAAGCCATTAAGCGCGAGAAAAAAGAAAAACAAAGTGGCCAGCGCTCCTCCTCGACTGTGCCCCGTGACGATCACCTTCGATCCCGATAGCAGGCCGGGCAGCAGTAGCCCCAACAATGGCGGGCCGATCTGCATGATTGAGTTATAGAAGCCGGCATGAATCCCGCCGTAAGGCGTCCGCTTCAGCCGCACGTTTGCATTGCTTAGCCACTCCCTAACGGTGGACGAACCCTTGAATGCAATGACGAGAGTGTCGTCCCACTCCGTAACAAATGCTGAGGCAAGCGGAGTTCTGAGAAACCATACTTTCCATTGCGAATAGCCGTATTCGACAAGTTCACGTTCTATCTCGGGCTGCGACTTGTATGCCAATTCGGCAAGCAACGCGGCACAGTAGGAATTGTTGAAAGTGTGGTCCGTAGGCTGGAATTTTATTGGGCGCTTTCTATCCTGCGCCTTATGCCCCGCTCCCGCAGCGCGATCTCGCGCCATGTCGCAGTCGCATCTTCCCTTGAGCAGGGCGCGCAATATCTCGATGTGTCGAATTTCTTTTGGACCGTGCACTGCCACCCGTCAGAACCAGAATGATCACGCCCTGATGCGAGCGCGGAGTCCCTTCGAAAGGGCTCCGCGATCACGCCGTTCTACCACCCGTCTAGGCCAAAGCAACGTGCCGAGGCTCATAATTTTTCGCGATCGGAATCTAATCGCTTGGAGTTGAAGGAGGCATCGGAACGCCCGCCGATGGCACTTTGCCGACCTTGCAGCAGGCGCATCGGACGATCGCTTTGGCTTCCGTCACTCATCCGCGAAAACAGTGCTCGTTGTGCCATTCGAGAGCCGCTTTATCCGGCTGAAGCTCCGGCCGTTCGGGCACTGCGACGGTGGCGCCTTGAAGCGCGTAGTAGTGCCGGCCGTTCTCGTAATCTTCGCGGATCCGGGCGCTGACCACGAAACGATAGTCCGGTGTTACCGTAACGTATCCGGCATCGAAGATGCTATGGATGTCGCGCCGCAGCAGCAGGCCGTTGGTGGCCTCGTGAATTCCGCCTTCGGCGTAGGGCCGGATGTGCGCAGCATCGAGCGCGGGCAAGGTCCGCTCCGCCGTAACGGCGCAGCGACGTTGGTAGAGATCGGTGACGAGCACGCGAAACGCGCCCTGGCCGAGGCGCGGGCGGAACAGCGTCGGCTTGCCGAAGCGTGCGGCCGGCTCCGACAGCCCTGACACTGCCGCGAGGCCGGCGAGGCGATCCTGCACCGCTTCCCAAAGCGCGAGACCGTCGCCCTCGGTCGCATCGTAGGTCTTGAGCGTGACGATGTTGGGGGACCAGAACTCCGGTACCGCGATCCATCGATCCTCGGGCAGGAAGAATGGTTGCGTGAGGATGCGGCAGCCGATGGCGAAATCGCCGCGCTCGTCCGGACTCGTGCGGCGATAGCGGATAATGCGCGCGCGCATATCGTGAAGCGTCGCGGCGCCGTTCGCTTCGCCGAAGGCATCCCAAGCAAGGGAGCATGGAAGCGTATTGGCGTAAGCGAAGACTCCCCCGCCTACAATCAAATTGTCGGGGGCGTGCAGCTTGAAGAGGAAGAGTTCGCCCGGCATCAGCGCGCGGAACGCGGTCGCCGACGGCGCCCAGAAATTGACTTCAGCCAGGCTTGGAGCAGCACGAAGATGCTCGAACCAGTCGCGATCAGTTACGGCAACAACGAGCTTGACGGGCATGTGGTACTCGCGCGCGGATCGCTCCGCGGCAGTGTAACCGAGTGGATGCGCGCGCAACAGTCATCGCTCCGACGTGCCAACTCGACGAGGCTTTCGACCATTTCGCTCATTGTCCTCGGCTCTCCGGCCGCCACGAATTGGGATTAAGTGCCCTGATTCGAGGAGCCAGCGCCCGATGCATTTCGTTCAATCGCTTGGCGAGCCACTCATGCTGACGTGTCCAATCAGCCTCATTCTCGGGATCAGCGTTATCCAAAGAGATTGAAACTCGGCTGTCCTGACCTTCCGGAAGTTCTTCCCAATCGAGCGCAAATCCCAGATTGCGCTCGATCTCATCCTTCTGTGCTGCCAGCAGATGAAAGAATGCCTTCGCCTTGTCACTTGAAATATAGAGTTCGGCCCGAACTTGTTTTTTGGGGCGAACCATGGTCGCATTCAGCGTAAGGTGACTTCGCCCGACGCTATAAGCCATCCAGGATTGTGGCTGTGCCTTCTTTCCGCCGCCAACCGGCCCGCCTAATGTACTGAGCACCTTGTCAAACGCGGCCCAGTAGGCGCGCTGCAGGATGCGCGTTTCGGACAACTCGGCATCGTCGATTGCCCGCGCGGCCTGGGCGACCGATTGCGACCAATCGTTAGGTTTGGAGATGATGTTAAATTTTGGCGCCGGCGATAAATCGCCAATCCGCCAAAGTTCGACTTCGAGCCCGAAGAATCGAAAGCTTTCGTCTGTAATCCGGTTGAGCCAGTCAAGGGTTGAACGATGCTCTTCTGTGAAGCGGGCCGCGATCCAGACGATCGTGACGGCCTCAAGCCCCGACGCATACGTCAGAAGTTGCCCGAGATGGTTATGATCTGTCCGTTCCAACTGGTTCTCGATGAGCACCCAGCGATCGGTCCCAATGTCCTTGCAGAGAATGTCGGCGCGGAACGGACCGACCGGACGCTCCTGCGCTTCTAACTCCAAATCGATCCCAAGCGTTTCACCGAGGATATTGAGGTTTTCCTTGCTAGCGAGCCAGGGCGTGAAGTCGGCCGCTTCGGATAGCCAGATGTCGCGAAGCTCGACCCTTTCGAGCCGGCCGAGAGTCTTGAGCGTCATTCCGCCGCCTTCGGTTCGCGCGCACCGGCGGGCGCGAGCCGCGCAGCGATTTTCGTGAACTGTTCCAGCGCCGCTTCCAGATCGTCGGCGATTTCCGTCGCGATGATATCGGGCGCAGGCAGTGCATCGGTGTCGGTTAGGGTCTTGTCCTTGATCCAGAATAGGTCGAGGCTGAGCTTGTCGCGCTTGAGAAGCTCGTCATAATCGAAACAGCGCCAGCGGCCTTCTGGGCTTGTCTCGCTCCAGGTTTCGGCGCGCTCGTACATGCGGCCGGGCTTGCAGCAGGCGATAAACTCGTCAAAGTCACTGCGACGGATCGGCTTCTGCTTCAGCGTGAAATGCTGATTGGTCCGAAGGTCATAGACCCACAGCTTGTCGGTCCAGGCTTCGGCCCGACCCTCCTTCTTGTCAAAGAAGATGACGTTGGCCTTGACCCCCGGTGAATACCAGATGCCGGTCGGAAGGCGCAGCAGCGTATGCACACGGCACTTCTGCAAGAGGTTGCGCCGCACCTTCTCGCCGGCGCCGCCTTCAAACAGTACGTTGTCGGGCACTACCATCGCCGCGCGCCCGTCGATCTTCAAGAGCGAGTAGATGTGCTGCACGAAATTCAGTTGCTTGTTGCTGGTCGAGGTCCAGAAATCCTCGCGGACAACGATCTGGTCCTCCTTCTCGGTGTCGCCCTCCTCGTTGACGAACAGGAGGCTTTGCTTTTTCCCGAATGGCGGATTGGTCAGCACCATCGAGTATTCGCGCTTCCAGGGCGCGGCGAGGCTGTCGTGGCCAGTGTGGATTACCACCGCCAATTCGCTGCCGATGCCGTGCAGATAGAGGTTCATCGCGCACATGCGACCGACCTTGGTCGAGAGCTCCATGCCTTCGACCAGGCCCTCGCGCAGCGCCCGCTTTTCGTCGACATCGAGGTCACGCTCGTGGCGGTCGAGCACATAATTGTAGGCAGTACAGAGGAAGCCGCCAGTGCCCGCCGCAGGGTCGCAGATCGTGTCCGCCGGCGTCGGCTGCATCACCGCGCAGATCGCCTCGATTACCGGCCGCGTCGTGAAATACTGGCCGGCACCACGCGAGGATTCCTGCGCCGAGCGCGACAACAGTTCCTCGTAGATCGTGCCCTTCACATCCACCGGCAGCGCGAGCCAATCCACCTTGTCGAGTAGATTGACAATCAGCTGCTTTAGGAGCGCCGGATTGTGGATTTCGCAGCGCGCGCTCTTGAAGATGACGCCGAGCATGCCGGGTTTGACGCCAAGCGTTTCGAGGCTCTTGCGGTATTGATCCTCCAGCGCCGCGCCGTCGAGCGGCAACAGCGCCTTCCAGCCGAGTTCCGGCGGCACGATCGGGGCGCGGTTGTACGGCTCCTCGGTGAGCTGATCGGCCATCTTGAGGAAGAGCAGTAGCGTGAGTTGCTCGACATATTCGAAGCAGGACAGGCCGGCGTCCTGCAACACGCCGGCGTAGCTCCAGGCGCGCTTACCGATCTGCGATGCGTCCATGCTGGGCCTCTTTGTTATTGGTTGCTTTGACTCGGGTCGCTCTGCGGCGAGGCTGGCCGGCCAGTCGCTCGGCGGCAGCGGCTTCGCGGGCGCGCAGCTCGCGCTCTGCGGCGATCCGCTTGAGCAGTTCACAAGCCGGCTCATCCTTCAGATCCTGCTGCACCAGTTTGCCGGCGAATGCGTGGCGGAGGATCGATTTGCGCAGGCCTTGCGCGGCCTTCAGCTTGGCGTCGAGGTCGGATTCAAGATGGTCGATGACAGAAAGCTGATCTTCAATGGCTTCGACGATAGCTTCCTGCTCTTCAAGAGGCGGCAACGGAAAGGGGATTTCTTCGACGATGCTCTTGTTCATCGCCGGCTGGTTATTCCCCGAGCCGAGTTGCCGGGTTTGTTCGTACCGAAAAAGAAGCCAAAAATAGACGAATTGGGGTGAAATGCGCGTTTCCGAAACCCAGATCGCCGCACAGTTCTGGTTATTGCAGGCGGCGATCTCCAAGATACCTGCTTTGCCACGCGTCTTGCCTTCGCCGATCATGTTCAGGATGACCGAGCCAACGGGGTTAAGCAGGGTGCTCGTGTTAGCAAGACCTTCAGCCGTTATGCGCTCGCGGGTCTCTCGAATGCGGCAGAACTGCACCTCCCCGGAAGCAACCCAAGGAATTTCGCCGTTCCAATATGCTTTCTTCTCCCGGCTCGGCGTTGCGCCAACATGAACGGCGAAGCACTGGCCCAAGCTTGTCCAGCACCATCCCTCCGATAGTGGCGGCAGGTCGGTCGTGTCCGGCGCGACCGGCTCCTTGTATTTCGCCTTCCAGTTCTTCGGCGGCTCGCGGCCCTTTTCCTTGAACTTGCGGAGTTGCTCTTGCTCCCAGCGGTGTCGGCGTTCGGCGAGGATACGCCTGAGCACCTCGGACGCCGGCTCGGTCTGCGGATGCCCTTTGCGCCATTGCGCGGTCAATGCGCCTTCCACCGCCGCCTTGAGCACCGCGGCGCGATAGAGCTTCAGCCTGCCACTCACCCGTTGCAGCGCCGCCACGCCGGCATCGAGGTCGGAAAGCAGCTCATCGAGTGCGTCGGCGATTCGCACCTGTTCCGATGCCGGCGCAATCGGCAGTGCAAAGCCCCGAACCACCTTCCCGGACACGGCCTTGAATGTGGTTCCTGCCCCCTGGGAGTTGAGGTCATCTGCAAAGCGACGAAAGGCGTGCAACAAATACCGCAAGGCAATACCAGTCTCGGGGCGCACAGCTGCAAGCCCGCGTCCGATACAGCAGAGGGAAGGCGCTAGATTTGTCGGCCCGACGGGGGCGCGAACCGATAGGAGAATATCTTCGGCTTTGGCGATCTTGTTTGGCCGACTGCACCAAACCTTGGCATCGGCGTATAACCCGCCAAACTCGGCCTTTCCTTGAAAGAAAGGTAATCCAACGCCGCTGTGGTTGTATGTAGACGACGGGGGCGATTGCCCCATAACGATTGTTGCGACATCGGAAAGACGTGCCGAGGTCCAGCCCGCGGGCAATCTTGTACCGTTCTTATCACTCACGCCGCCAGCCTTTCGTTCAATTCGGTCACCAGCGGCTTGAGCTTTTCGCCGAACAGCGCGTGCGCGCGGCCGAGGCTGCCATGCTGGCCAAACCAGCCGACCTCGAAGTCTTCCGGCGCGAGTGCGAGGCTGGTCGCGATGTGGTCGGCCATGCGGTCGAGCCATTCGCGCTGCTCGGGCGTGAAGGCGCTGTCCGCATC
Source organism: uncultured Alphaproteobacteria bacterium (assembly GCA_963789275.1). GTDB lineage: Bacteria > Pseudomonadota > Alphaproteobacteria > ATCC43930 > CGMCC-115725 > DAHUYF01. Next base: position 180,197 of record CAWBKF010000010.1, on the reverse strand, counting down.
GCGCTCCTTCAGCCATTGCCGGTAGCGTTCGCGCAGTTCCTCGCGATAGGGCACGAGCGTCATCGCCGGCAGCAGCGCATGGCGTACCAGCGCGACGAGGTCGGTCAGCACCTCGCCGCCCGTGCCCTTGACCTGTTCGGCCTCGACCGCCTGGAAAGCACGCCAGAGCTGTACTGGCGTTGCCGCGAGCGGCGGACGCGCCAGCGCGTCGCGCAATTGCCGCAACTCCTTCAGAGAGAGTTTGAGCGGGCGCGTCCCGGCATAGAGCGCCTGCAAGGCCGTTAACTCGTCCTTGTGCTCTTCGATCCAAGCGCGGAAGTCCTTCACCTTGGCCGCGGCCTTCTCAACCGCCGCCGCGTCGAAGCCGGCATAGAGCACATCGTCGATCGTGTGCCGGTCGATAGTCTGCTCGTTCTGCGCCCTGATTTCGAGGACGCGCCGGCGCAATTGCGCTTTGAGGAAGGGCGTGACAGCCTGCTGCGCCATTTGCTCGGCCGCTTGCCTCACCTGCGCTTCGGTGAGTTCGCCAACGACACCCGGCAGGGCTTTCGCGGCTTCCGCCTGCGCATCGGGATCACAGGCGTTGAGCAGATCGTGCGCGAGATCGGCGAAGGATTTGCCGCCGGCAAGCTCCTTCAGTTCGGCGAGCTGGTCGGCGCTGAAATCCCGCTGCAGACGAGCGAGCCGGCCGGCGAGCGTGGTCAGTGCATCGGGGTCGGTGCCGCCCTGTGCCACGTAGTTGAGCAACTGCTCCAGCGTCGCCGAGGGCTGACGATTGAGCGTCTTGGAATCGGTCTTGTCCTCCTCGCAGACGCCCACCGCGTCGACGATAATGAAACGGTCCTTCAGGCGCGCGCTGGGTGTCACGGTGCGCAGCTTGTCGGGCGAGATCACCCGCACGCCGCGGCCCTTCATCTGCTCGAAGAAGCCAGCGGATTTCACATTGCGCATGAAGAACACGCATTCGATGGGCTTCACATCGGTGCCGGTCGAGATCATGTCCACCGTGACCGCGATGCGTGGAAAGAAGCTGTTGCGGAAATTGGCGAGGATTTCATCAGGGCTGAGGTTCGCGGTTCTCACCCATTCGGTCACTTCCGATTCGGTGCCGTCGTCGTTCTTGACCGCTTTGGTGATCTTGGTGAAGCCGGTGCGGTAGGTGATCTTCTGGCAGAACTCGTTGCCTTCCGCGAATACCTCGCGGGCGATGCGCACAATATCGTCGGCGTGCGAATCGTCCTTGGCAAAGATCAGCGTCTTCGGCACCTCATGCCGTCCGGGGAACGCGTCGGGCAGCACCTTGTCACGGAACTGCTGCAATACGGTCCGAATCTGGCTTTCCGCCATCACGTCGCGGTCAAGCTGGTTCGAGGTATAGGTCAAATCCTGATTGAGGAACTCCAGCCGCTCGCGCCGCGTCAGCTTGTGGCGCTTGTCCACATAGACGCCGGTGTCGCCGGCGGCGATGGTTGCGCCCTGTTCGGTGATGCGCGTGCGGATGCGGTAAACGTCGAAATCGACATTGACGCCATCGGTGACCGCCTCGTCGTGGCCGTATTGCATGACGAGGTTTTGGTTGAAGAAGCCGATGGTTTTGCCGGCGGGCGTGGCGGTGAGCCCGACGATGAAGGCGTCGAAGTAAAGCAGCACCTGGCTCCAGAGCTCGTAGATCGAGCGGTGGCATTCATCGACGATGATGAAGTCGAAGAACTCGGGTGGGATGCCGGCGTCGTAAACCACGTTGGGCGGCGCGCCCTGCCAGGGCTTGGCCGTGTCGAAGGCCGAGCCTTCCTCGTTGCCCGTGTCGAACTCGGCTTCGCCCTTGAGCATCGAATAGAGCCGTTGGATGGTGGTAATGACCACCTTCGCGGCGGGATTGATCGAGTTCGTCTTGAGCCGCTGGACGGTGTAGAGCGTCGGGAACTTGCGCGGGTCGTCCGGCGGCTCAAAATTGGCGAACTCGTCCTCGGCCTGCTTGCCAAGATTGCCGCGGTCCACGAGGAAGAGAATCCGTTTCGCGTTGGCGAACTTGAGCAAGCGATAGGCGACATTGACGGCAATGAAGGTCTTGCCCGAGCCGGTCGCCATTTGCACGAGCGCGCGCGGATCGGCCCGGCCGAACGACTGTTCGAGATTGCGGATCGCCCGCGCCTGTACCCTCCACAACCGCGCCTCGTCGAGCGGCGGCATGTCCTTGAGGCGGGCGCGGAGTTGCGCCGGCTGCGCCGCCCATTCCGCCAGGGTCTCCGGGCGTGGGAAATTGAACAACTGCCGGCTGCGAGGCAGCGGATCGAGCCCGTTGGTGAAGAACGTCACAGAGCCATTCGACTCGAAGAGGAATGGAAGGGGGTATCCATACGCCGGAAGATCCTCCGCCATACCTGCACCGTATTTCGCAGACTGCACTTCGACCCCTGTGAGGGTACCTTCTGCCTTTGCTTCGACGGCACCAGCTGCCTTGCGGTCAACATAGAGCAGGTAGTCGGCAAAGCCGAAGCCCGCCTTCATTGGAAATTCCCGCACGGCGATGCCGCGCCCTGCCGTAAGGTCGAGGTCGTCCCGATCCTGAACAATCCAACCTGCAGCACTTAGGCTGGCGTCGATCTCCGTGCGCGTTTTCTGCTCTGGTTTTTGCGCCATGTCCGAGGTCCAGGTCTGTCGGTCATGCTCCGATGACGCGAGTTACAGACCGACATAGAGCGATTTTCGACGATAAATTACAACTGCCAAGGCGAAGTGGCTTGCTTCCACCATACCTCCGCGACCCTAGCCCAGACGGCAAAAGCCTGCCAGGCGCGGCGAGCTTTACTTTTTCAATATCAATTCATTAGGTCTGGTTGCGGGGGTAGAGCTTGAACCTACAACCTTCAGATTATGAGCCTTACGAGTGTCCAGCTCCGCACGTGGTTGGCTGCCTGAACTCATTCGTCGATCATGCCGCAATGGCGACCGCCGCCCATGCAGGCAATTTCGCGCGCAATGATGTTGCGTGGATTCCCAGAAGGCTAAACGGGTTCGCAGCATCGCAACGAGATGATCCCTCCGAATCGACTGGAAAGGGCCGAGCCGAGGATGTTCCGTGGGCTGCATAGGTTGCCGAAGTCGATCCAGGAGGCGCTGGCGCGGCTGGTCGGGGGTCGGACGGTGAGCACGATCGCGCGTCGGGTCGGGACGCTGCATCCCTTCGATCGCATTCACATCCTCGAGCGCGAACGGATCGGCGAGAAGGGCGCTTCGGCCGGACGGCCGCGGCGCAAGGCCATCCGCAACCTCGGCCGTGGGCACCCGCTGACAACGCCAGAGCCTGCATGAGCGCCGGCCGCCGCGCCGTGCTGGGCGCCGCTCTCGCCTTCTGCCTGGCCGGCGCCGACGCGCCCGCCGAGGCGCCGGCACCCGTACCGCCGACGGCGCCAGCCCCGACGGCGCCGCCGGAAGCGACCCCGCCGCCCGCCGCGAGCGCGCCGGCATCGCCCGCCGCCGAAGCCGCACCGGCGCCGCCCGCCGCCGAGACTCCACCGGTGCCGCCCGCCGCCCCGGCGAAGCCGGCCGCTCCTACGGAACCGGCGCCGCCGGAGAACCTCAGGACGCTCAAGGCGAGCGATTTCGTGGCGGTGCTCGGCAAGAAAGTGCGCGACGCCTCGGGCAAGGATATGGGCCCGGTGGTCGACGTGCTGGTCGATCGCCGGGGCCTGCCGCTCGGCGCGGTCATCGATTTCGGCGGCTTCCTCGGCGTCGGCAGCCGCAAGATCGCCGTCGACTGGCACTTGCTCAGCTTCAATCCCGACAACCGCAAAGCCCCGATCGAGCTGTCGCTCGACCGCGCCGAGGTGAAGGCGGCGCCCGAGTACAAGCCGGCCGAAGGGCGGATCGAGATGGTCGGGCCGCCGCCGGGCGTGGCCGGGAGGGCGGCGGTTGATGGCGGCAAGTGACGGGATCATGAGCCTCGCCAATGATGCCGCCGAGATCGGCCTGGCGCCGGCGATGCCGCGCTCGGCCGAGCGCGGGCTCGACTGGCTCAACCTCTTCGTCGCCAACATCCAGACGGGATTCGGGCCCTTCATCGTGGTCTATCTGACGACGCAAGGCTGGACGCAGAGCGCGATCGGCTTCGCGCTCAGCCTCGGCACGGTGACCTCGATGGCGAGCCAGGTGCCGGCCGGCGCGCTGGTCGATCGGGCGCCGCGCAAGAGCGTGGTCGCCGCCGTCAGCATCCTCGCCTTCACGCTCAGCGCGGTGATGTTCGCGCTGACGCCGGCGCCGCTCTCAGTATATCTCGCCGAGATCCTGCACGGCTTTTCCAGCTGCACGCTGGGGCCCGCCATCGCCGCGCTGAGCCTCGCGGTCGCGGGCCAGGCGATGTTCGGCGTGCGGCTCGGCCGCAACGCGCGCTATGCCTCGATCGGCAACGGGCTGGGCGCGGCGCTGATGGGCGCTTGCGGCTATTACGTCTCGAACCAGGCGGTGTTCTTCCTGACCGCGGCGCTGACGCTGCCGGCGCTCGCGGCGGTGCTGGCGCTCTCCGGCGTCGATGCGCCGGAGCGGCGCGAGGCGCGAAGGCTGGCGCGACGCGAGCGGGAGCGGAGCCTGCTGCGCGTGCTGCGGGATCGGCGGCTCTTCACCTTTGCCGGCTGCGCCCTGCTGTTCACCTTGGCCAATGCGGCGATGCTGCCGCTGGCGAGCACCGCGCTCACCAAGCGCGCGGGCGGCGAGGCGAGCCTGCTGATCGCCGCCTGCATCGTGCTGCCGCAGCTCCTGGTGGCGCTGCTGTCGCCGCGCTTCGGCTGGTTCGCCGAGGCGAAGGGGCGCCGGCTGGTGCTGCTGCTGGGCTTCGCCATGCTGCCGCTGCGGGGCGTGCTGTTCGCGCTCATCACCAGCCAGGCAGGGATGGGGCTCTGGGCGAGCCCGGCGCTGCTGGTGCTGGTGCAGGCCTTCGACGGCATCGCCGGCGCGTCCTTCGGCATCATGGTGCCGCTGGTGATCAGCGACATCGCCGGGCGGTCCGGGCATTTCAATTTGTCGCTGGGGGTGGTGGGGTTTGCCATCGGCATCGGCGCCACGGTGAGCACCACGCTCGGCGGGTGGATGGCGGATCATTTGGGCGACCCGGCGGCGTTCGCGGGGCTCGCCGCGGCGGGAATGGCGGCGACGGTGCTGGTGGGGTGGGGGATGCCGGAGACGCGGCCGACGGAGAATTGCCTGAGAGGTGCGGGCTTCCGCGATTGCTGACGCAATCGCTGGCGCCCGCAGCCGACGAACGCTGCGCATTCGCGGCGACGCTGGCGCCCGCAGCCAACGAACGCTGCGCGTTCGCGGCGTCGTCAGACGGCGAGCTCGAAGTCGTCCGGGAGGGTGTCCTTGGACTCGCGCAACCAGGTCTTGAACCGGTCCGGAGCGGCCGCCAGAGCCAATGAGGCGTCCACAACTGCAGGCTTGGGTGATGAATTTCGCCGGACCTTCGGCTTGGAAGCGATTGTCATGATGCCCTCCGCGCAAGGCAACTATAACCGGATTGTCGGACGCTTCTAACCGCCAACACCGCGATCTCGTTTTCGCCGCGAAAGCGGCGATCCAGGGCCGGCGACGGGCGCGTCCTCTGGGCCCCCACTTTCGCGCTACGGCATGCACACATCCGGAAAAGCGCTGCACCTTCCATTACTTATTTCGCCGTCCCCGCGCAAGCGGGGACCCAGAGGAAGCGCCCCGCTCACTGCATTTGCGGGCCCTGGATGCCCGCTTTCGCGGGCAAGGCGATTGTTGAGGAGCGCGTTGCTGCATGATGTGTGCATGCCGTAGCGCTTGCGCGGGGAAAGCGAGGTCAAGCCCGGCCATAACCGGACGGGGAACGAGCACGGAGAAGTGCCTGCACGGTGCGGGCTCTCGCGATTGCTGCGCTGCCGACGAATGCTGCGCATTCGCGGCGACGCTGGCGCCCGCCGCCGAGAAACGCTGCGCGTCATGGCGCATTTTCCGCTTGCCTGGGGGCTATCGTTCGTTATATCGTAAGATATGTTTTACGATCATGACGACATCGACGCGTTCGGTCCCTGGTCCCGCTGGGCGGGGCGGCATCATGGGGGTGGGCGGGGCCGCGGCTTCGGGCATTTCGGCGGCGGGTTCATGGGCGGGATGGGACGCGGCGGCGATCGCTTCAGCACCGGAAGAAAGCTTGGCGCCGCCGATCTGCAGCTGCTGATCCTGGCCTTGCTGGCGGAGAAGCCGAGCCATGGCTACGAGCTGATCAAGGCGCTGGAGGAACGCTCCGGCGGCTTCTACAGCCCGAGCCCGGGCGTGATCTATCCCGCGCTCACATATCTCGAGGAGATCGGCCACGCCACGGTCGAGGCGGAGGGCACGAAGAAGCTCTATCGGCTGACCGATGCCGGCCGCCACGAGCTCGAACGGAACCGCGCGGCGGTCGAGGCGATGCTGAGCGCGCTCGCGCGCATCGGCGGCAAGATGGACCGCGTCCGGCGCGCCTTTGCCGGCGACGAGCCGGCCGGCGAGGACGATGAGGAAGGCTTCGATCCCGCGGGCTCGGACGAGCTCAATGCCGCGCGCCGCGCGCTGAAGCTGGTGCTGCGCCAGATGCGCCATTGCCCGCCGGAAGAGGCGCGGCGCATCGCCGAGATCCTGCGGCGCGCCGCCGCCGAGATCCTGAAGCCATAACCGACGAAACCTCGTTCGACGAAAGGTATCCCATGCCGCTTGCCCCAGGCCCGCTGCTTGATCCCGCGGTCAATGCCGTCATCGCCCGCCTCCAGGCCGCGCGGCGCCGGCCCGGCCCGCTGAACAGCTTGACCGCCAGCCGCGATCCCCATGCCTATGCGGAATACGGCTTCTCGATCGCGCCCGAGCAGGGCGAGCTGATCTATCTGCTGTGCCGGGCGCAGGGCGCGACCCGCGTCGCCGAATTCGCCACCTCGGTCGGCATGTCGACGCTCTATTTCGCCGCGGCGATGCGCGACAATGGCGGCGGGCAGGTGATCGGCTCCGAGCTCGTGCCGGAGAAGGTCGCCACCGCCCGGCGCAATCTCGCCGCGGCCGGCCTCGCCGATCTCGTCGACATCCGTGAGGGCGATGCGCGCGAGACGCTGCGCGATCTCGGCGGGCCCGTCGATTTCGTGCTGATCGACGGCTGGCCGGGCGAGGCCGGGCCGTCGCTGGCGCGGCAGGTGATCGAGATCGTGGCGCCGCAGATCCGCCCCGGCGGGCTCGTGATGAACGACAATGGCGAGGCGGACTACCTCGCCTATATCCGCGATCCCGCCAACGGCTTTCGCTCGATGTCGCTGCCGCTGAAGGGCGGCACCGAGCTCTCGGCGAAGGTCTCCTGAGGAAGGGGTTCCCCGACATGGACGATATGACGACGACCTACCGCACGGTGCGCCGGGTGCGCTACGAGGTCAAACGGCGGCTGCTCAGCGTCCGCGCGGTCGAGCGGATCACGCCGAAGATGGCGCGGATCACGCTGGGCGGCGACGAGCTCGCGGGCTTCACCAGCGCCGCGCATGATGACCACGTGAAGCTGTTCTTTCCGGTGCCGGGGCAGGACATGCCGGTGCTGCCGACGCTCGGGCCCAACGGGCCGGTCTATCCCGACGGCGTCCCGCGGCCGGCGGCGCGCGACTACACGCCGCGCCGCCATGATGCCGCGGCGAACACGCTGGCGATCGATTTCGTGCTGCATGGCGACGGTCCCGCCGCGACTTGGGCGGCCGAAGCGGCGCCGGGAGAATTCCTCGGCGTCGGCGGCCCGCGCGGCTCCTTCATCGTGCCCAACGGCTTCGACTGGTACCTGCTGGCCGGCGACGAGACGGCGCTGCCGGCGATCGGGCGCCGGCTCGAGGAGCTGCCGGAAGGCGCGCGCGCCGTGGTCGTGATCGAGGTGGCGGATGCCGGCGAGGAGCAGCGCTTCGCGACGCGCGTGCGCCTCGACGCGCGCTGGCTCCATCGCGACGGCGCCGAGCCGGGCGCGGCGCTGCTGACCGAGGCGGTCGCCGGGCTCGCCCTGCCGCCGGGGGAAGGTTACGCCTGGATCGCGGCAGAGGCCGCGGCGGCAAAAGCGCTGCGCCGCCACCTGGTCGAGGAGCGCGGCCTGCGCCGGGACCGGGTGAGGGCGTCGGCCTATTGGCGGCGCGGCGCGGTCGCGACCCATGAGACGTATGAGGATTGAGGGGCGCGCGCCGGAGGGGGAGAACTGCCTGCACCGGGCGGGCTTCCGCGCCCCGGATCAAGTCCGGGGCGCTGGCGCCCGCGGCCGACGAACGCTGCGCGTTCGCGGCGGGGCAATCGCATATGCGTCGGGACGTCAATGGAAAGGGGCACCACGGAGACACGGAGGTCACGGAGAAGGAAAGAACGGCGCGCCCGGGACGCGACGCGATCGAAATCATCGTTTCTCGCTTTCCCCGCGAAAGCGGGGAACCAGAGCGACCGACATGCGGTTGCTCCTGGGCCCCCGCTTTCGCGGGGGCGGCAGTGATGATTTCATTTCTCCATGAGCACTTTTCTCCGTGGCCTCGTCGATCCGCTTCGCGGCTCGCCCTTCGTGGTGAATTTCATATGCGATTGCCCCCGCTTTCGCGGGGGCGGCGGAGAGATTTCACGTATGGTTTGACGCGCGCGCGCCGGAGCGGACGAGAATTGCCTGCACCGTGCGGGCTCTCGCGATTGCTGCGCAATCGCTGGCGCCCGCCGCCGACGAAGGCTTCGCCTTCGCGGCGACTTAAATTCTATCTTAATCGGTAAAGGTTAGCGTCGGGGCGCGCGTCTGGGCGCTGGCGAGGAGGCCCCTCTGTCATGAACCGGTTCAAAATCGGCACGCGCGTCTTTGCCGGTTTTATTCTTATTCTCGTCCTGCTCGGCGTCGTGGCGCTCATCGCCACGCTCGGCCTGAGCAGCGCCGGAGGCAGCTTCAACCGTTTCGCGCGCATCAGCGACAATGCGATGCGCGTGCTGGAGATCGACCGCGATATCGCGGAGCTGCGGCATAATGTGACGGTCTATACCGGCACCGGCGACGAGACTGCGCTGCGCAGCGTGGAGAAGCTCAAAAAGGCGGTGGAGCAGGATCTCGCCGAGGCGCAGAAAGCGGCGGCGTCGGCCCAGCAGCGCGAGATGCTGCAGGGGATGAACGGGCTCTACCGCGATTACATCGCCCAGTTCGACCACGTCAAGCAGCGGCGCACGGAAAGCCAAAAGATCCTGACCGAAGCGATGAACCCGGCCAGCCTCGCGACGCGGGAGAGCCTGGCGAAGGTGCGCGTCGCGGCGCTCGCCGACAAGGATATGCGGGCGGCGGCGCTGATCGGCGACATCGAGGAGAGCCTGACGCTGGTGCAGCTCGACACGGTGCGCTTCATCGCCATGCCCGAGCAGAAGCTCATCGATGCCGTGGGCGACCGGCTCGCCAAGCTCGCGACCGCGCTGGCGCAGGCGGAGAGCGAGACCGCGGACCAGCAGTGCAAGCAGCTCTTCCACCAGACGGCGGACGGCGCCAGCAAATTTGCCGCGGCCTTCAAGGCGATGTCGGGTCCGGCGCTGGAAGTCTACAGCCTCGTCAACGGCGATATGGATATCGCCGCCGAAGAGCTCGCCAAGGACGCGGAGGCGGTGAAGGCCTCGCAGATCACCTCGCTGCGCCAGATCGAGACGACGATCACCGGCAATGTCCGCATGTCGACGCTCTCGGGCCTGGCGACGGCGGTGATCGCGTCGGTGCTCGGGCTCGGGGTGGCGTTCGTCATCGGCCGCGGCATCTCGCGCCCGGTGCGCGGCATGACGGCGGCCATGGCGCGGCTCGCCGGCGGCGACAAGCGGGTCGTGATCCCGGGCGCGGGATACCGGGACGAGATCGGCGAGATGGCGCAATCGGTGCAAGTGTTCCGCGACAACATGATCAAGGCCGAGGCGCTCGCGGCCGAGCAGCAGGCCGAACAGGCGCGGAAGGAAGAGCGCCAGAAGACGATCGAGGGCCATCTCGCGGAGTTCGACCGGTCGGTCGCGGCCATCCTGCAAAGCGTGTCCGCGGCGTCGGGCCAGCTTCAGGCCACGGCGCAGTCGATGTCGGCGACGGCGGAAGCGACCAGCCGGCAATCCACCGCCGTGGCGTCGGCCTCGGAACAGGCCTCGGCCAATGTCCAGACGGTGGCGAGCAAGGCGGAGCAGCTCTCGTCCTCGATCGCCGAGATCTCGCGCCAGGTCGGCGAGTCCGCCCGCATCACGAAAGAGGCCGTCGAGGAGACCCAGCGCACCAACAGCCAGATCCAAGGCCTGGCGGAGGCGGCGGAGAAGATCGGCGAGGTGGTGAATCTCATCAGCGACATCGCCGGCCAGACCAATCTGCTGGCGCTCAACGCCACCATCGAGGCGGCGCGGGCGGGCGAGGCCGGGAAGGGCTTCGCGGTGGTGGCGTCGGAGGTGAAGTCGCTCGCCAACCAGACCGCCAAGGCGACCGAGGAGATCAGCGCCAAGGTGGGCGAGATGCAAAGCGCCACCAGCGAATCGGTCGCGGTGGTGCAGGGCATCCGCGACACCATCGCACGCGTCAACGAGATCGCCACGGCGATCGCCGCGGCGGTGGCGGAGCAAGGTGCTGCGACCAACGAGATCGCGCGGAACGTCCAGCAGGCGTCGACGGGGACGCATGAGGTGTCGTCCAACATCGCCGGCGTCACCAAGGCGGCGGGCGACACCGGCACCGCCTCGCAGCAGGTCCTCGGCGCCGCCGGGGAGCTGGCGAAGCAGGCGGAGACGCTGCGGGCGCGCGTCGACGGGTTCCTGGCGAGCATTCGGGCGGCTTAGGCGCGCCGCGAACGCGCAGCGTTTGTCGGCGGCGGGCGCCAGCGATTGCGCAGCAATCGCGGAAGCCCGCACCGTGCAGGCAATTCTCCGCCGGTGCCGCCGCGAACGCGTGTCGACCCCACCTGACGCCCCTTACGCTCCGATAGATCTTCTCCTCTCCGCCCCTCGGGGCGGAGAGGTCGGGTGAGGTGGGGGCGACGGTAAATTGCCCGCACCGGGCGGGCTTCCGCGATTGCTGCGCAGAGAATCGCCCGCACCGTGCGGGCTTCCGCGATTGCTGACGCAATCGCTGGCGCCCGCCGCCGACGAACGCTACGCGTTCGCGGCGGCGAAATTTCCAGGGGACGAGGCGCTCGCGCAGGGCGCGCCAGAGAATCTTCTCGACATCGGTCGCCTCCCGGCGGAGGCGCCGCGCAATCTGGGTTCTCGCTCTTAAAGGCATTGCGCTCCCCACCTCACCCGGCCTCTCCGCCCCAATGGGGCGGAGAGGGGAAGATCATGGCATGGGCGCATCTTCATCAGAAGTCTTTGCATCAGTAATTTCCGAAGGTACTTTTGACAGTCTGCGTCGTTTGCCAAACGCGCCGTCAACAGCGTCAGGAGCGAAGGATGAGGATCGTTTATGTCCTTCTGGGCGTGGTCGTCGCGGGCGGGGTGATCGTCGGCGGAATTGTCTGGTTCAACTGGAACAAGGCCGTGCCGATCGCGGCGCTGGCGATCAATTATGTGCGGTTCCTCTCGGCGCCGGCGGGGACGCTGACGACGGAAGTGGCGGCGACACCCGTGCCGGCGGCGCCGCGCGCGGCGGAACAGACGCCGGGCGCCGCTTCCGGCGACTGGCCGAGCTACAACAAGACGCTGACCTCGAACCGGTTCTCGGATCTGAGCCAGATCAACCGGAGCAATGTCGGCGGCCTCACGGTGCTGTGCACCTATGACACGGGGCAATATACCGGCTTCACCTCGGGCCTCCTCGAGGTGGCGGGCGCGCTGATCGCGGTCACCGAATACGATCTCTTCTCGATCGATCCCGCCACGTGCCGGCAGAACTGGCGCGTGCACGAGGATTACACGCCCGCCTCGCCGCAGGGCGTCAACCGCGGCGCCGCCTATATGGACGGCGACTTGTTTCGCGGCACGCAGGACGGCCGCGTGCTCGCCTATGACTTCAAGACGGGCAAGCGCCTCTGGGCGACCACCATCGCCGATCCCGCGAAGGGCGAATCCGTGCCGGCGGCGCCGATCGCCTGGCAGGGCCTGGTATTCGTCGGCAATGCCGGCGGCGACGTCAAAGGCGTGAAGGGCCGCATGTACGCGCTCGATGCCAAGACCGGCGCGATCGCCTGGGAATTCTATCTGGTGCCGAAGACGCCGGGCGATGTCGAGCGCGGGCCCCAGGGCGCATCGCCGCTCGACGCCTCCAGCTGGAAAAATCCGGCGGGCTCGCCGATCACCGGCGGCGCGACCTGGACCTCCTACTCGCTCGACCCCGCGAGCGGGCTGCTCTATGTGCCGGGGGGCAATCCCGCGCCCGATTTCGCGACGGGGCCGCGCGAAGGACCCGACCTCTATACGGGATCGGTGATCATCCTCGACGCCAAGACCGGGGCCTACCGGAGCCATCTCAAGATCGTGCCGGTGGACTGGCACGACTGGGATGTCTCGAGCGCGCCGGCGATCATCGAGACGGCCGGCGGCAAGAAGCTGCTCTCGGTCGCGCCCAAGGACGGGCATCTCTATGGCTTCGACCTCGCCACCAGCGCGCTCCTCTATCGCATGCCGGTGACGCGCGTCGAGAACGCGGAGAAGACCTTCTCGGCCGGCAACGCGGTGCACTTCTGCCCGGGATCGGTCGGCGGCGCCGAATGGAACGGGCCGGCGTTCGATCCCCAGACCAACCTCATCCTGGTCGGCGAAGTCGACTGGTGCACGACGGTGACGCTGCAATCGCCGGAGCAGCTGCAGAAGAGTGCCACGGGAACGCCGTGGTCGGGCGAGGCGTCGCTCAATCCCTTCAATACCTGGGGGAAGCCCGACCCGTTCGGCGATTGGGGCGGCTGGCTCTATGCGAGCGACGCCGACACCGGCGCCTGGAGATGGCGGGTCAGGACCAACTACCCGATCCAGAGCGGCGTCACGCCGACCGCCGGCGGCGTCGTCTTCTTCGGCGACATGGGCGGCAATTTCTACGCCGTCGATGCCGCCAACGGGCGGAAATTATGGGGCCGGAAGATCGGCGGCGCCGTGGGCGGCGGCGTCATCACCTACGAGGCCGGCGGCGCGCAGAAAGTCGCGGTCGCGACCGGCCTCACGGAAATCCTGTGGCCCACCGAGATCACCACCGCGAAGGTGTCGATCCTCGGGCTCAGGGCGGAGCGGTAGGTGAGGGGGCCGACGGAGAATTGCCCGCACCGTGCGGGCTTCCGCGATTGCTGCGCTGCCGACGAATGCTGCGCATTCGCGGCGAACGCTCCGCGTTCGCGGCTTACCATTGGACGCCATAGCCGCTGCGCGGCGAGTTGTCCGGCGGCGTGGCCGTGCAGGCGGTGAGCAAGGCGATGATCGCGGTCGAGGCGAGAAGCGCGGCGCGGGTCGCTTTCAGGGATGGCGGGTTAGTGCTGGCATCGGTCACCTCCAGCGGAGAGGTGGGGAGCGGCGGGCGGGGTTGTCAATCCAGAGAGGGTTGGTGCGTTTGCTCCTGCCGCTCCGTGAGAAGGATTACCACGGAGACACGGAGGTCACGGAGAAGGAAAGAACGGCGCGCCCGGGACGCGACGCGATCGAAATCATCGTTTCTCGCTTTCCCCGCGAAAGCGCTAAGGCATGCACACTACTCGCAACCGCTGCTGCTCAGCCCCTCCCCCCTTGAGGGGGAGGGTGCCCGAGGCCAACGGCCTCGGGCAGGTGGGGGGTGCAAGCGACGTGCATCGACGATAGAGTCCCGCGGCGCGAGAATCCCATGGTGCGGAGCTTGCGGGACAACCCGGCCGACCGCTTTGCGGTCGGCCCCGGCGGGTTCGGTCGCGGAGCGACCGAACGGGTTGTCCCCTCCCGTCAGCGCGCGCGACGAGCGCTTCGCGCTCGCGCGGGCGCTGCCGACCTCCCCCTCAAGGGGGGAGGGGCAGAAATGTGTGCATGCCTTAGCGCGAAAGCGGGGAACCAGAGCGACCGACGTGCGGTTGTTCTTGGGCCCCCGCTTTCGCGGGGGCGGCGGGGATGATTTCACCACGCGTGTCAGCCCTTACTCGGCGGCGCTTGCCCGCTCACCCGGCGCTCTGAACGCCGCGAGCAAACTAGCCTCGCGCGCCTTCACCTTGGCGAGGTTGCGGTCCTTGATGTGGCCGTAGCCGCGGATCTGCTCGGGGAGGCGGGCGATCTCGACGGCGAGCGCGTGGTTGTCGGGGGTGAGCGCGGCGCCGAGCTCGGTGATCACCTGCGGCGTAATCGGCGATGAGCTGGCGCTCCATGCGGCGCTCTGCGGTGCGGCCGAAGATGTCGAGCCGGGTGCCGCGCAGGCGCTTCAGGCCCGCGAGCACGCGGAAGGCGCTCAGCATCCAGGGGCCGTAGCCGCGCTTTTGCAATTCGCCGGTGACGGGGTCGCGCTTGGCGAAAAGCGGCGGCGCCAGGTGGAATTCGAGGGTGAAGTCGCCTTCGAACTGGCGGTGGAGCCTACGCAGGAAAGTGCCGTCGGTGTAAAGCCGCGCCACCTCGTACTCGTCCTTGTAGGCCATCAGCTTGAAGAGGTTCTTCGCCACCGCCTCGGCGAGACCGGTGTGGCCGCGCGCGCTCGATTTCTCCGCCGCCTCGACCGCGGCGACGGCTTCGCGATAGCGCCTGGCATAGGCGGCGTTCTGGTAGCCCTCAAGGAAGCGGGCGCGGCGCTCGATCAGCTCGGCAAGGCCGGGCGCGGCGGGCGCCTCCTGGTCAAGCGCCGGGCGCACCAGCGCCTCGACCTTGGCGCGGTCGTGCGCGGCGAGCCGGCCCCAGGCGAAGGTGCGCTTGTTGACCGCGATGGCGACGCCGTTCAGCTCGATCGCGCGCTCGATCGCCTCGAGGCTCAGCGGCACCAGCCCTTTCTGGAAGGCGTAGCCCAGCATGAAGAGGTTGGTGGCGATGCTGTCGCCCATCAGCGCGGTGGCGATGCCGGTGCCGTCGAGGAATTCGGCGCCGCCGTCGCCCGCCGCGTGCTTCAGCGCGCGCTGCATGGCGAGCGTTTCGAAATCGATGTCGGGGTTGATGACGAAGGCGGCGGTGGGCGCGAGGTAGGAGTTGATAACGGCGCGGGTCACGCCGCTCTCGACGCGCGACAGCGCCGCCGGGCTCGCCGCCACCACCATGTCGCAGCCGAGCAGCAGGTCGGCGCCGCCGGCGGCGATGCGTACGGCGTGGAGGTCTTCGGGCTTGGGCGCCAGCCGCACATGGCTCATCACCGCGCCGTTCTTCTGCGAGAGTCCGGTGAAGTCGAGCACGGTGCAGCCCCGCCCTTCCAAATGCGCCGCCATGCCGAGCAGCGCGCCCACGGTGATGACGCCGGTGCCGCCGATGCCGGTGATGAGGATGCCGTAGGCGTCGCCCATCGGGCGCTGCTGCGGCAGCGGCAATCCGGCGAAGGGATCCTCGGCGACCGCCGCCGTCGGCTTCGGCAGCTTGCGGAGCTGGCCGCCATGCACGGTGACGAAGCTCGGGCAGAAGCCCTTGACGCAGGAGTAATCCTTGTTGCAGTTCGACTGGTCGATGGCGCGCTTCCTGCCGAACTCGGTCTCGACCGGCTTCACCGAGACGCAGTTCGATTTCTCCGAGCAGTCGCCGCAGCCTTCGCAGACGAGCTCGTTGATGAAGACGCGCTTGGGCGGGTCGGGGAACTGGCCGCGCTTCCTGCGGCGGCGCTTTTCCGCAGCGCAGGTCTGGTCATAGACCAGCACGGTGAGGCCGGGCACGTCCCGCAGCTCGCGCTGCACCTGGTCGAGCGCGTCGCGGTGGCGGATCTCGACACCGGGGGGAAGCCGGCATCGATGGGATATTTGTCGGGCTCGTCGGTCACCACGACGACGCGGCGGGCGCCTTCGGCGGTCACCTGCTGCGTCACCTGCGGCACCGTGAGATGGCCTTCGACCGGCTGGCCGCCGGTCATGGCGACGGCGTCGTTGAAGAGAACCTTATACGTGATGTTGACGCCGGAGACGGCGGCGGCGCGGATCGCGAGCAGGCCGCTATGCGAATATGTCCCGTCGCCGAGATTCTGGAAGACATGGCCCTCGGTGGTGAAGGGCGCCTGGCCGATCCAGTTGGCGCCTTCGCCGCCCATATGGGTGATGGTCGCGGTGTTGCGCGCCGGCACGTACATCGCCATCGCGTGGCAGCCGATGCCGGCCTGGGCGCGGCTGCCCTCGGGCACGCGGGTCGAGGTGTTGTGCGGGCAGCCGGAGCAGAAGAAGGGCGTGCGCTGGGTCGTGGTCTGCGGCGTCTCCGCCAGCTTGTCGAAGGATTCGAGCCGCGCCAGGCGCTGCGTCAGATGCGGGCTCTCCTCGCCGAGCCGCTTCAGGCGCAGCACGATGGCGCGCGCCACCATGGTGGGGGTGAGCTCGCCGGGGCTCTGCAGCAGCGGCGCGCCGCTCTCATCGGCCTTGCCGACCACCGTCGGGCGGCGCGAGGCCTCGAGGTTGTAGAGGAGGCGGACGAGCTGATCCTCGATGAAGCCGCGCTTCTCCTCGACCACCAGCACGTCGCTGAGCCCTTCGGCAAAGCGCCGCGCGCCCGCGGCTTCGAGCGGCCAGGTGAGGCCGACCTTGTAGAGGCGGATGCCGAGCGCCGCCGCGGCCTTGTCGTCGATGCCGAGATCGGCCAGCGCCTGGCGGACGTCGAGATAGGCCTTGCCGGTGGTGATGATGCCGAAACGAGCCGCGGGCGGATCGATCGCCAGCCAGTCGAGGCGGTTGGCGCGGGCGAAGGCGGCGACCGCCGCCATCTTGGGTCCGTGGAGGCGCTGCTCGGCCTCGAGCGGCGGGTCGGGCCAGCGGATGCCGAGGCCGCCGGGCGGCATCGCGAAATCCTGCGGCAGCACGATCTGGAGCCGCGCGGGATCGACATGGACCGAGGCGCTGCTCTCCACCGTCTCGGCGATCGCCTTGAAGCCGACCCAGCAGCCGGAAAAGCGCGAGAGGGCAAAGCCCAAGAGCCCGAAATCGAGATATTCCTGCACCGTCGCCGGGTTCAGGATCGGCAGCATCGCCGCCTGGAAGATGTGCTCGCTCTGATGCGCCAAGGTCGAGGATTGGCAGCCGTGATCGTCGCCGGCAATGGCGATGACGCCGCCATGGCGGGAGGTGCCGGCGGAGTTGGCGTGCTTCAGCGGGTCGACCGAGCGGTCGACGCCGGGGCCCTTGCCGTACCAGATGCCGAAGACGCCGTCGACCGCGGCGCTGGGGAAGAGGTTGACCTGCTGGCTGCCCCAGACCGCGGTGGCGGCGAGGTCCTCGTTGAGGCCGGGCTGGAAGTGGATGTTGTTCTGCTTCAGGAACGGCCGCGCCTGCCACAGCGCGTGGTCGTAGGTGCCGAGCGGCGAGCCGCGATATCCGGAGATGAATCCGCCGGTGTTGAGGCCCGCGGCGAGGTCGCGCTGGCGCTGCAGCATCGGGAGGCGCACCAGCGCCTGGACGCCGGAGAGGTAGATGCGGCCGGAATGGAGGGTGTATTTGTCGTCGAGCGTGACCGCGGCGAGCTGCATGCCGGTCTCCCCGGGTTTTTCTTCCCTTCCGGAAGCTTAGGGAGAATTCGCGGGTGTGACAATGGCGGGCGGCGGGGGGTGCAGGGGGTGCACCACGGAGACACGGAGGGCACGGAGAAGGCACCTATCAACGATCGCCTTGCCCGCGAAAGCGGGCACCCAGGGGCCTCAAACGCAATGGGTGAAGCGCGTCCCTGGGTCCCCGCTTTCGCGGGGACGGCGGCGGTTGGTGGTCGGTTGGTGGGGGCACGGTGCTTTGCGCGCGCTTTCTTGCTTCCGGGGAGCGAGGGGGTAATCTCACCGGCATGGCAACCCTCGACGACGCCAAGGCCCTTACCGCCGCCCGGCCGACGCTCTCGGCGCTGGTGGTGGTGCGCAATGAGGAGCGGCAGCTGGCCGCCTGCCTCGAGACGCTGCGCTTTGCCGATGAGGTCGTGGTGGCGCTCGACCGCAGCACCGACCGCTCGGCCGAGATCGCGCAGGCGTTCGGCGCGCGGGTGGTCGAGGGCGCCTGGCCGCTCGAGGGCGAGCGGCGGACCGCCGGCGTCGCGGCCTGCCGCGGCGATTGGGTGATCGAGGTCGATGCCGATGAAAGGGTGACGCCGGGGCTCGCCGCGGAGGCGCGCCAGGTGATCGCGGCGACGCCGGGCGACGCCTATTTCCTCATTCCGATCGCGAACCACGTCGGCGGCCGCCTGGTGCGCTACGGCTGGGGCGCCTATAACGGCGCGGCGGCGCGCGCCGCGCTCTACCGCCGCGGCGGCAAGATCTGGGGGCAGGGGCGCGTCCATCCGCCGGTGCGCTATACCGGCGAGCGGCGGCGCCTCACGCATCCCATCGACCATTTCGTCGACCGCGATCTCAGCGACATGTTCCGCCGCCTCAACAGCTACACCGATGCGGCGGCGGCGGACGCCATCGACAAGGGACAGATCCCGGTCTTCCGCTCAGTCGTTCCGCCGCATGTTCAGCCGCGCCTGGAAATCCTATGTCGCGCGCAAGGGCTATCGCGAAGGCCCCTACGGCGTGGCGCTGGCGCTGTTCTCGGCGCTCTATCCGATGATGACCTATCTCAAGGTGGTGACGCGGATGGAGGCGGAGAGGCGGAAATCAACGTAACGCAGCGGGAGCAGTCATGACCAAAGTCATCTACGAAATCGTCGAGCATGATGGCGGCTGGGCTTATCGGGTGGGCGAGGTCTATTCCGAGACGTTTTCCTCGCACGACCTCGCGCGCAAGGCGGCCGAGCGCGCCGCGCAGGAGCAGGCCGTCGCGGGAGAGACGACCGGCATCTCCTATGAGGACAAGCAAGGCCGCTGGCACGACGAAGTCGCGCGCGGCGATGATCGGCCGGAGACCGAGGTCGAGGGCTGAGACATCGCCGGGATTTGGCGCGAATTTTACGCGATTGCCCGGGCGTGCCGGGCATTTGAAGGGAAATGGTGACAATTGCCATGGGACCATCGGCATCCTGAAACCGCGGGAGCCGATGATGGCCTACGATCCGATTTCTCTCGACGATCAAGCCGCCGTCGCATCGGGCGAGGTCGAGACCTTGACCCTCTGCGTCGCCGTGGCGGCGGTCGGTCTGTTTCTCACCGCGGTCGCGTCGCTCCGGCCGGATATCGCGGCGCAAATCACCGCGGCGCTGGCCGGCTGACCGCAGCCACAGCGCCAGCAGAGGGGCGAGGGAACAACGCGCGCGGCTACCCCAATAAATAGTCAAAATGGGTAGAATTTCAGATAAATGAACTCTTCATTCTCGTGATCTATCTTGCGGGACGCATGCGCGGGTCGGCGATGCCATTGTGAAGCGGCCTGGCCGGCGCCAAGCGCCGGCGGAGCTTCGAATGGTACGCGCGTTGCAAAATCTCTCGTTGCTGCAGAAGATCGCCATTCCCGCGACGCTGATCGGCATCGTGTCGATCGCGATCGTTCTCTATGCCAGCCTCTCCGTTGCCAGCCTCGCGGAGAGAGCGACAGCGCTGGTGAAGGACAACGCCAAGCGCCTCGAGCTCGCGCTCAGCGCGGAGAGCCTCTTCAACAGCGTGGCGGTGAGCGAGAAGAATGTGATGCTGGCGCCCGAGGAGGCGGAGAAGCGCAAGAACATCGCGACCTACGACAAAATCAAGCAACAGGTCCTCGATGCGCTCGCCAAGCTTGAGCCGATGACCCGCTCTGCCGAGCAGCGTGCGCTCATCGACACCGTCAGAGATGCGGTGAACGCGCGCGCGGCGAACAGCGCCAAGGTGTTCGAGCTGGCGCTGGCGGGGCAGCAGGCCGAAGCCTTCGCCCTCTCGGTCACGAATGGCGCCAAGGCGCGCCAGGAGGCCATCGCGGCGGTATCGAGGCTGATCGAGCTGAACCGCGCGCGACATGCTGCACGCGGAGGAAAGCGCGAGCAGCGAGGCGCTCCATACGCGCGGCATGCTCACGGGCGGGTCGTTCGTGGGGCTGCTGGCAGCGTTCGCCCTGCTGGCCTGGATCGCCATCGGCCTGGTGTCACGCCCGATCACCGCCATGACGGTGCTGATGACCCGCCTCGCGGGCGGCGATTTGGCGTTCGAGGTGGCCGGTGATGACCGGCGCGACGAGGTGGGCGCGCTGGCGCGGGCGCTGGAGGTCTTCAAGAAAAGCGCCATCACCGCGCGGCGCATCGAAGCGGATCAGCGCGCCGAGCAGAGCCGCAAGGAGCAGCGCCAGAAAGTGGTGGAGGACCAGGTCGCGAGCTTCGACCGCAGGGTGAGCGAGATGCTGAAATCCCTGGCGTCGGCCGCGACCGAGATGCAGGCCACCTCGCAAGCCCTGTCCGAGACGGCGAGTGAGACCAACGCGCAGGCCGCCACGGTGGCGGCGGCGGCGGAGGAGGCATCCGCCAACGTCCACACCGTGGCGGTTGCGTCGGACGAGCTCTCCGCATCGATCAGCGAGGTGACCCGCCAGGTGGCGCAGGCGGCCGAGACGGCGCGCAAGGCGAGCGAAGAGGCGCGCCAGACCGATACCGCGGTGCAGGAACTCTCGACCGCGGGGCAGCGCATCGGCGAAGTGGTGCAGCTCATCCACGACATCGCGGCGCAGACCAACCTGCTGGCGCTCAACGCGACGATCGAGGCGGCGCGCGCCGGCGAGGCGGGCAAGGGTTTCGCGGTCGTCGCCGGCGAGGTCAAGAGCCTCGCGACCCAGACGGCGAAGGCGACCGAGGACATCAGCGGTCAGGTCGCCTCGATCCAGGGCGCAACCGAGATCGTCGTGCGGGCCATCGCCGGGATCGGCAAGACCGTCGAAGAGGTCAGCGTCATATCGAGCGCGATGGCTTCCGGGATCGAGCAGCAAGGGGCGGCGACGCGCGAGATCGCCCGCAACACGCAAGAGGCGGCCAAGGGCACGGCGGATGTCACCGCCACGATCGCCGGGGTGAGCCAGGGCGCCGGCAACACCGGCGCCGCCGCGGCGCAGGTGCTGGCGGCCTCCGGCGAGCTCGGCAGGCAGGCCGAGACGCTGCGCGGCGAAGTGGACCAGTTCCTGGCGAGAATCCGCGAGGCCTAGGAAGCGGCGCGCGCCGTGAAGGTCGCTTCGCGCCGCCGTGACAGCCGCGTCAGCCCGCGTCGATGCCGTCGAGCACAGCGGCGCTGAGCGCCGGCGCCTGCTCCTCGATGTGACGCCAGAGCCGGGCCGCCACGGGCCCGTGCGGGCGGTCGCGCCGGCGCGCCGCGACCAGCTCGCCGGTGGCGCCGGCGAAGTGACGGCCGGCGATCGACAGCAGCGTGCCGTCCCGCAGCTCCGGCGCCACCAGGAAGCCCGGCATGTGGCCCCAGCCCATGCCGCGAAGGATGATTTCCTTTTTCATCAGCTGGTCGCTCACCGTCCAGCTGCGCGCGCCGTCGATCAGGTAATAGTCGCGCGGCGGCGAATGCCGGGCGGTGTCGCGGATGACGCATTGCACATAGTCGCGCATCTGCTCGGGCGTGATCCCTGGAGTGATGGGGAAATCGAGAAAGCCCGGCGCCACCACCGGCAGGATGCGCACGGTCGAGAGATCGATCCAGTCGAGGCGCGGGTCGGCTCTTGTCGATGTGGTGGATGATGAGATCCGCCTCGCCGTCGAAGAGCCGCTCCCAGGGTCCCGAGATCGCCTCGAAATGGAGATGGAGGCGCGTGCCCGGACAGGCGTCGAAGAAGCGGCGCAGCAGGCCCAGCGTCTCGCCCAGCGGGCAGAGGTCGCCGATGACGATGCGCAGCTCGCTCTCCTCGCCCATCGAGAGCTGCGCCGCGTGGTGACGCAGCCGGCCGAGCTCGCCGAGAAAGACCCGCGCGCGCGCATGAAAGGAGCGCCCCGCCTCGGTCAGCCCCACGCGATAGCCGCGGCGGTCGAGGAGGCTGAGGCCCAGCTGCGCCTCGAGGTTCTTCACCGCGGTGAACACCGTGGGATGCGTGCGGCTGAGCTTCGCCGCGGCGGCCTGGAAGCTGCCTTCGGTGACCACGGCGTCGAAGCATTGGAGCTGGTGGAGGGTGAGGCCGTCCATTGTCGTATTTCACTACAATGAAATTAGAAACTTTGTCATTTCTATCAAATCCAGGACGCGTAGCCTAGCCCCGTCAAACAGAAGGAGCTGTGCCATGCGTGCCATTGTCATCGAGAGATACGGCGACCCCGCGGTGCTGAAGGTCGAGCAGCGCCCCGATCCCGAGCCGAAGCCGGGCGAGGTGGTCATCGAGGTGAGAGCCTTCGGCATCAACCGCGCCGAAAGCCATATGCGCTCCGGCGCCTGGGGCGATGTCGCGGAGATCAGCGGCATCGAATGCGTGGGAACCGTGAAAGCCGATCCCGCGGGGCGCTTCGTTCCGGGCCAGACGGTCGCGGCGCTGATGGGCGGGATGGGCCGGTCGATCAATGGCAGCTATGCCGAGCTGGCGCGGGTGCCGGCGGCCAATGTCGTGCCGCTCGCCTCGACGCTTGCCTGGGAAGATCTCGCGGCGATCCCGGAATCCTATGCGACGGCGTGGAGCTGCCTTGGCGGCAATCTGGCGCTCGCCGCGGGCCAGCTCCTGGTCATCCGCGGCGCCACCTCGGCGCTGGGGCAGGCCGCGATCAACATTGCCGTCGAGACCGGCGCGCGCGTCATCGCGACGACGCGCAACCCGAAGCGGCGGCCGCTGCTGGAAGCGCTCGGCGCCGGCGAGGTGCTGCAGGAGGCGCCGGATCTCGCGCGGCAGATCCGCGAGCGCCATCCCCGGGGTGTCGATGCGGTGCTCGACATCATCGGCAGCAGCACCATCCTGGACTCGCTGGCGATGGCGCGGCGCTACGGGCGGGTCTGCCTGGTGGGGCTCCTCGACCACGCCCAGCCGATCGCCAAATTCGATCCGCTGTTCCAGATGCCGTTCGCCGGCGTGCATCTGAGCTCGTTCGTCAGCGCCTTCACCTATGGCGCGCCGGATTATCCGCTGACCGACGTGCCGCTGCAGGCGATGGTCGACCGCGTCGCGAACGGGACCTACAAGGCGAAGCCGGCCCGGGTCTTCCGCTTCGAGGAGATCGTCGATGCCCATCGGCTGATGGAGGCGAACGAGGCGGGCGGCAAGATCGTGGTGCGGGTGTAGAGTCCCCTTGTCGCGAGGCCGCTAAATCCCTTCCTCTGCGCTCCTTGAGCGGAGAGGAAGGGTGCGGGCGGAACCGAAGCCCGGGATTTGGGCGTCCTCGGCCTGCGGCAGGATGCCCTGGCGCAGCGCCATCCGGACCAGCTCGATATCGGAGGCGACGCCGAGCTTCAACTTGATGAGATAGTGCAGATTGGCCACCGTCTTGGGGCTCAAATGGAGCAGGGTGGCGATCTCCTCCGTGGCGCGGGCCGCGAGCAGCAGGCGCAGGACCTCGAACTCCCGCGGGGTCAGGAGATCGGCGGCGACCGGCTCCGCGGCGAGGCGGCTCAGCGCGAGCTCGTGGTCGATGTCGGGGCTCAGCGCAATCCGCCCGTCGAGCACGTCGCGGACGGCGCGCAGGAGGGCGTCGGGCGGGCTGGTCTTGGTGACGTAGCCGCGCGCGCCGGCGCGCATCGCCTGCACGGCGAAGGCGGCATTCTGATGCATGGTGAACACCAGGATGCGGGCGGCCGGATCCCATTGCAGGATGCGCCGGATCGCCTCGATGCCGCCGATGCCCGGCATGGTCAGATCCATGATGACGAGGTCGGGCCGCGCCGCCTTGAAGAGGCGATAGGCGTCGGCGCCGTCTTCCGCCTCGGCGACGACGCGCAAGCCCGGCTGCTTCTGCAGCACCGAGCGATAGCCTTCGCGAACGATGGCGTGATCGTCGACGAGCATGATCGTGGCGGCGCCGTCGGTCATGCGCGGCGCTCCGCGCCGCCGTCCGAGATCGCGGCCGGCATGACGGGGATCACGACGCGCAAGACCGATCCCGTCCGCTGTCCGGCCTCGAAGCTCAGCCTGCCACCCAGACCCGCGACGCGCTCGCGCATGCCGAGGAAGCCCATCCCGGACTTCGCCGCGGGGTCGGCATCGCCCGGCCTGCCGTCATCGTCGACGGCGAGCTCGATCTCCGTCATGGACGGCGCCGCGCGCCTGGTGAGGTGGAGCACGACCCGCGTCGCGTCCGCGTGCTTTGCCGCGTTGGTGAGCGCCTCCTGCGCGATGCGATAGAGGCTGGCGCCGACGCCGGCGGGCAGATCCTCGAAGCCGCCGCGCAGAATGGTCTCGAAGCGGGTGCGGCCGCGGCTGCGGCCATTCCAGCCGGCGACCAGGCCTTCGAGGCTCGCGGCGAGGCCGAGCTCATCGACATCGGGCGGCCGCAAGCGAAAGAGCGCGCCGCGCAGAGTCTCCGTCATATGGGCGGCAATCCGCTCGATGCTCGTGCATTCGGACAGCAGCGCCGGGCAGTCCCGCGCCGCCGTCTGGCCGGCGGACGCGGCGAGAGCGCGGATGCCGGCGAGGCACTGGCCGAACTCGTCGTGCAGCTCGCGGGCGAGATGCCGGCGCTCGTCGTCCTGGAGCGCGATCAGCCGGCGCGTGAGCTCGGCGCGCTCGGCGAGCGTCCGCTCGAGACTTTCGGCGAGGTGGTTGAAGACGCCGCGGATCGCGGAAAGCTCCGCGAGATCGAAGGGCGGCAGGCGGGCCGAGAGGTCGTTCGCCGCGATGCGCTCAAGACCGGCGCGGATCGAGCGCGTCGGGCGAAGGGCGCGCGCCAGCGCGGCATAGACCAGGCCGCACAGCAGCAGCAGGGTCACGGCCATCACGGCGAGGAGCGGGCTCGTCTCATGCCAGGCGCGCGCCGTGAGGGTTGCCGGATCGACCCAGACGACGGCATCGCCGAGCGTCTCGCCCCGGAACAGCACCGGCTGCACGGCTTCGCGCCCGGGATCGAAGAGACGGCGGTAGAAGGCCGCGAACAGCGCCGGCGGATCGGCATCCTCGCTTAGCGTGCCGCCGCAGACGCGCTGGAGAATGTCGCCGCCCGTCGCGCGATAGGCGATGCACAGGCCGGGGGCCATGAGCGGGGTCGCGATCGTCTGCAGGTCGGGAAACTCGGCGCGCGGGCTCGTCACCCAGTGCAGCTTGCTTTGCTGCAGCGCCAGGGCCCTGGCCGTGACCTCGGCGCTCGCCTCGATTCCAGCGCGCGCCGACCGGTCGGCGTCGACGAGAAACCAGGCCGATGTCGCGGCGAAGCAGAAGGCCGATACCGCGACGATCCGCAGCGTCAAGCGGTACTTCAGATCGCTCCTCGGCAACGTCCACATCGGCGGATGCCCCGGGCATCAGAGCGGCAAGCGCAGTGTCGCCTGCTGCCATTGGACGGCAAAACCGAGGCGATGGGAAGGGGTGCCTGCGGCCTGGGGCAAGGTCGGGAAATTTTCCCGGCACTGCTCGGGAAAGGCTCAGCTTCGCGACACGGCCGGGCGGCGTATCGTGGCTTTTGATCGACAGCCTGGCGATCCTCATGCTCCGACCCCGCTCTGCCTCGCGCGCGCTTGCCGTCATCGCGTTTATCCTCGGCGCCGGACCTGCCGGCGCCGAGTCCGGCGCCCCGGCGGCGCCAAGCGTCGGCATCGCCATCGCCGATTTCACCTATGCCGACACCTCCGGCGAGGCCACCGACCAGACGGCGGCGCATCGACGCCGCCTGCAGGCGTTCATGGCCGCGCTGAGGCGGGATTTCGCGGCGGACGGGCGGTTTCGCCTGGTGCCGGTGGCCTGCGGCCCGGCGCCCTGCGCCGCGGACGACGCGGAGCTTTTGCGCGCGGCCGCGGATGCCGGCGCGACGATCCTGGTGATCGGGGGCATCCACAAGCAGAGCACGCTCATCCAGTGGGCGAAGGTCGATGCCATCGACATCGCCGCCGATCGCGTCCTCCTCGACAGGCTCTTCACCTTTCGCGGGGACAACGACGAGGCGTGGGACCGCGCCGAGGCCTTCGTGTTTTCGGAAATAAGCGCGGTGCCGGCGACACCGGGCGAGGAGAGACGGCCATGACCGGACAGCGGGCAGGATTCGGGATGATCGCGGCGGCATCCTTGCTCTTCGCGGCAGCGCTGGCGGCGCCTCCGGCCGGCGCCGACCCATCGGCGCCGATCACGCTCGCGCTCTTCGATGTCGAGCTCGAGGATTTCAGCGCCGCCGCTGCGGTGGCAGGCGAGACCGCGGCCGATGCCGGGCCGCTGCGGCAGGTTACGGATGCGGTTCGTCAGCTCTTCGCGCAGTCCGGACGCTACCGCCTGGTCGATGTCGGCCCTGCGGACGCGGCTCCCGCCAAAGAGCACACGCTCCACGACTGCGACGGCTGCGACGCCGCCATCGCGCGGAAGCTCGGCGCGGAGCAATCCTTTGTCGGCGTGGTGCGGCGGATCAGCCGCATGGAATACATGGTGCGGTTCCAGATCCGCGCTGCCGCGACCGGCACGGTCGTTGCCGAGGGGAACAGCGGCCTGCGTCATGGGCGCCGATGATTTCCTGGAGCCGCGGCGCAGCGCGGCTGGTCAAAGACCGTGTGCTGGAAAGCGCGGAGCGGCGATAGCGCTCAGCCGGTGACGCGGCCGAGGCGCACGGCGGTCTGGCCGCGGAGCAGGCGGCGGGACGGCATGATCAGCACGCATGCGTCATAAGGCGTGCGGATCTCGCTGCCGCCGTCGCGCGCGATCACCGTGCCGGCGCGGGGGATCACCTCGAGGCCGGCGAAATCCTCGGTGAACTCGAAACGGTCGCTGGATATCGTCACGGCGTCGGTGACGGTGATGACGCGCTGCGGCGGCGTGCTCTCGCCGAGAAGGCGCGCCGCATCGGCCGGCGGCAGCACGCCCGAGGCGGCGAGAAAGCGCTGCGTCGTCTCGATCGCGACCGTGGCGGCGCGCGCTTCCCAATGCTGGCCGCATTCCGCCAGCAGCGCCACCTTGGGCGAGGCGGGGTCGGCGAAATCGGCGTAGTCGCGCATGCGCCGGCCGGCGGCATGGCCGGCGTCGCGCACGATGGTCGCGGGCACGCCGACGCGGCGCGCGAGAGCCAGCGACTTCTCGGTGAGGCCGGCGAGCATCAGCGGCGCCGTCGCATGCTGCATCGAATGCAGGTCGAGCAGCAGATCCGCCGCGGCCACGAGCGGGCGCAGCGCCCGGGCGCGCTCCAGCTCGGTGCTGCGGCGCGGGCCGTCGAGCGTCGCCTCGTCCCAGAGGCGGTTGAGATCCTCGTCGATGAAGCGCGACGCCATCGGGTCGGCGGGGTCGAAGCTGCGATAGGCTGCGACATTGGCGAAGCTCAGCGTCAGCTTGCCGGCGGCCGGCCGGATGCCGTTGCGGAAGAATTGATCGAGCGCCACCGCGCCGCAGAGCTCGTTGCCGTGGGTCACCGCGTTCACCAGCACATGCGGGCCGGGGCGCCGGCTGTCGAAAGTGGTGACGAAGGGAATGCCGGTGTTGCCGGCATAGGCCGCGATGTCGGGTGCCGCGATCTCGATGACGTAGGGATCGCCGCTCATGGGACTACCGCGCGAGGTGATCCATCAAGCGGCGCATGAAGGTCTCGCACTGCCGCACCTGGTCGATCGCAATGTACTCGTTGGGCTTGTGCGCCACGTCGATCGAGCCGGGGCCGCAGATCACCGTCGGGATGTCGGCGTCCTGATAGAGCCCGGCCTCGGCGCAGAAGCTGACCTTGCCGGTGTCGTTGGCGCCGGTGAGCGCCTGGGTGAGGTGCACCAAGGGGTCGTCGGGCGCCATGTCGAGCCCGTCGACGGCGTTCATCTCCTCGAACGCGATGCCGGTGGCGCGGCTCACGCTGTGCATCTCCGGCAGCAACGTCTGGGCGTAGCGCTCCACCTCGGCGAGCAGCAGGGCCGGGTCGTCGCCGGGGATGTTACGGAACTCGAAATCGAAGCTGCAGTCGCGCGGCACGATGTTGAGGGCGGTGCCGCCCTGGATCACGCCGGTATGGACCGTGGTGTAGGGCGGCGCGAAGGCGGCGTCGAACGGGCCTTCATCGCGCTTCCTCCGCGCCATGGCTTTCAGATATGCCACGATCTCGGCGGCGGCCTCGACCGCGTTCACCCCCTCATGCGCCAGCGCCGAATGGGATTCGAGCCCGTGCACGCGGCAGCGCACGCTGCGCTTGCCCTTATGCGCGATCACCGGCCGCATCAGGGTCGGCTCGCCGACGATGCAGGCGGCCGGGCGCACCGGCCGCTGCTTCAGCGCCGCGATGAGCTCGCGCACGCCGATGCAGCCGACCTCCTCGTCATAGGTGAAAGCGAAATGGACCGGCGTCCGGAGCGGGCGGGAGACGAATTCCGGCACCAGCGCCAGCGCCACGGCGATGAAGCTCTTCATGTCGGAGGTGCCGCGGCCGTAGAGGCTGCCGGCTTTCTCGGCAACGGCGAAGGGATCGGTGTCCCAATCCTGGCCGTCCACCGGCACCACGTCGGTATGGCCGGAGAGCAGGATGCCGCTCTTCTCCGCGGGACCGATGGTGGCGTAGAGATTGGCCTTGCGGTGCGTCGGATCGTAGACGAGCTCGGAGCCGATGGCCCAGCCGTCGAGATAGTCCTGCACGAAGCCGATGAGCGCGAGGTTGGAATTGCGGCTCGTCGTGTCGAATGCAACGAGACGGCCGATGAGATCGAGGCTGGAAAGAACGGCTCCCGGCACGGTGTTTCCCTCAGGATTCCCTCGGCACTATGCCGGACGGCGGCGATGGGCGCCAGGGGTGGGGGGACGAGGGGCCTCGGGGGTCAATCATCATCACCGCCGCCCCCGCGAAAGCGGGGGTCCAGGAGCAAGCGTACGTCACTTGCCCTGGATCCCCGCTTTCGCGGGGAAAGCGAGAATGGTGATTTATTACGGGCGTCTAGTGGCGCTCAGGCGAGGAACTGCTCCTTCAGGACGCGCTCCTCGAGGTTGTGCTCGGGGTCGAAGAGCATGGTGAGGGCGATGTCGCGGTTCTCGCGCACCGTCACCGCCAGCACGTCGCGCACCTCGGTGTAATCGGCGACCGCGCTCACCGGACGCTTCTCCGCCTCGAGGATGTCGAAGCGCACCTCGGCGGCATGCGGCAGCAGCGCGCCGCGCCAGCGCCGCGGCCGGAAGGCGCTGATCGGCGTCAGCGCCAGCACGCCGGCGCCCAGGGGAATGATGGGTCCGTGGGCGGAGAAATTGTAGGCGGTGCTGCCGACCGGGGTCGCGAGGAGGATGCCGTCGGCGCTCAGCTCGTCGACGCGGACGATCATGGTCGACCGTGACCCGGAGCTTCGCGGTCTGGCGCGTCTCGCGCAGCAGCGACACCTCGTTGAAGGCAAGCGCCTCGTGCTCCACCCCGTGCCTGTCGATGGCGCTCATCTGCAAGGGATGAATGCGCACCGGCGCGGCGCGGGCGATGCGCTCGGCGAGGCCGTCGGGGGCGTAGCCGTTCATGAGGAAGCCGACGCTGCCGCGATGCATGCCGAAGATCGGCACGCCGCGCTGCAGGTAGCGGTGCAGCGTCTCCAGCATGAAGCCGTCGCCGCCCAAGGCGACGATGAAATCGGCGGTCTCGGGCGGCGTTACGCCGTAAAGACGCTGCAGCTCCGCCAGCGCCTGCTGCGCCTGCGGCGCATCGCTCGCCACGAAGGCGATGCCGGGAAGCGCGCTCACAGCGGCGCGGCGGCGGCGGGGCGGCCGAGAATGCTCACCCGCCGGTGACGCTCATGTGGCGCGATACCGCCGGCCGATTGTGCCGGCGGTCGATCACGAAATCGTGACCCTTGGGCTTGCGGCTGATCGCCTCGTGGATCGCCTGCTCCAGCGGCTCGTCGCTCTCCGAGAGGCGCAGCGGCGCGCGCAGATCGGCGGCATCCTCCTGGCCGAGGCACATGAAGAGCGTGCCGGTGCAGGTGAGGCGCACGCGGTTGCAGCTCTCGCAGAAATTATGGGTGAGCGGCGTGATCAGGCCGATGCGGCGGCCGGTCTCGCGCACGACGTAATAGCGCGCGGGGCCGCCGGTGCGGTAAGCGGTCTCGTCGAGCGTCCATGTGCGCTGCAGCGATGCCCGCACCATCGAGAGCGGCAGGTATTGGTCGAGCCGAGCGTCGGCGCCGATCTCGCCCATCGGCATGACCTCGATGAAGACGAGGTCGAAGCCCTGCTCGCCGCACCAGCGCACCATATGGTCGAACTCGTCGTCATTGACGCCCCTGAGCGCCACGGCATTGATCTTGACCTGGAGGCCGGCGCGCTTGGCCGCATCGAGGCCTTCCAGCACGGTGCCGAGCTTGCCCCAGCGGGTGATGGCGGCGAATTTCGCGGCGTCCAGCGTGTCGAGCGAGACGTTGATGCGGCGCATGCCGGCGGCTTTGAGCTCGTGGGCGTAGCGCGCGAGCTGGCTGCCATTGGTGGTGAGGGTGAGCTCGTCGAGGGCGCCGGCGTCGAGGTGGCGGCCCAGCGCCCGCACCAGCGAGAGGATGTTGCGCCGCACCAGCGGCTCGCCGCCGGTGAGGCGCAGCTTGCGCACGCCCTGGCGGATGAAAGCGCTGCACAGCCGGTCGAGCTCCTCGAGCGTCAGCACCTCGGATTTCGGCAGAAACGTCATGTCTTCCGCCATGCAATAGACGCAGCGGAAGTCGCATCGGTCGGTGACCGAGACGCGCAGATAGCTGATATGCCGCCCGTAGGGGTCGATCATGGCTTTGTTATGGGGACCCGTTGACGGATCCTCAAGGTTCCTCCCGCATCCCCTATAGCACATCCCGGCCGCAGGCGTCGCCTAGTGGCGCTTGGGGGCCGCGCCGCCGGCTTGCGCGGGGGGCGGGCGCTGCCCACAATACCGCCATGAAGGAGTTCACGCTCCGCCCCGACCCGGACGACCCCAGGCTCACCCGGCGCGTCCCCGGACTGGACCAGGACGGCAAGGCGGTCGAGACGGCGGTGGTGGTCGAGCGGCCGCTGACGCTCTTCCTCAACGGCCAGGAGATCGTCACCATGATGACGATCGGCGACCATCCCGACTATCTCGCGGTGGGATATTTGCTCAACCAGAACATGCTGCGCGCCGATGACGAGATCACGGCGATCGATTACGACGACGATCTCGAGACGGTGGTCGTGCGCACCAGGCGCCGCACCAATTTCGAAAAGAAGCTGCGCAAGAAGACGCTGACCTCGGGCTGCGCCCAAGGCACGGTGTTCGGCGATCTCATGGAGAAGTTCGAGGAGGTGCGGCTGCCGGCCGACGCGATCCTCAGGACCTCCTGGCTCTATGCGCTCAGCAAGAAGATCAACACCGCGCCCAGCCTCTATCTCGCCGCCGGCGCCATCCATGGCTGCGTGCTGTGCGAGGAGGACCGGCCGCTGCTCTACATGGAGGATGTCGGCCGCCACAACGCCATCGACAAGATCGCGGGATATATGCACCGGCATGGCATCCCGCCCGAGGGCAAGATCTTCTACACCACCGGCCGCCTCACCTCGGAGATGGTGATCAAGACGGTGCAGATGCGGATTCCGATCCTGATCTCGCGCTCGGGCTTCACCGCGTGGGGCGTCGATCTCGCGCGGAAGGCCGGGCTCACCCTCATCGGCCGCGCCAAGGGCAAGCGCTTCATCGCGCTCTCGGGCGAGGAGCGCATCGTCTTCGACGGCGATCCCGCGGCGATCGAGGATGAGAGCCGCGGCTCGCGGCGCAAGGCGAGCGTCGACGAGGACGCCGCGTGACCATTGCCGGCATCGTGCTGGCGGGCGGCCAGTCGCGGCGCATGGGCGGCGGCGACAAGTGCCTGCGGCCGCTGGCGGGGCGGCCGATCCTGGCGCATATCATCGAGCGCGCCCGGCCGCAGGTGGCGGCGCTGGCGCTCAACGCCAATGGCGATCCCCGGCGCTTTGCCGGATTTGGATTGCCGGTGGTGGCGGACAGCATCGCCGATTTCGCGGGGCCGCTGGCCGGCGTGCTGGCCGGGCTCGACTGGGCGGCGACGCTCGGACCCGAGACGACCCATGTCGCGAGCTTTGCCGGCGACGCGCCCTTCCTGCCGCTGGATCTCGTCGCCCGGCTCGCAGCGGCGATGGACTCCGGCCATGCCATCGCGTGCGCCGGCTCGGGCGGCCGCGTCCATCCGGTCTTCGGCCTCTGGCCGGTGGCGCTGCGCGAGAACCTCCGTGCCGCGCTGGCGGTCGAGGGGATCCGCAAGGTCGATCAATGGACGGGGCGCTTCCGCCTGGCGGTGGTCGAGTTCGCGGCGGCGCCGCTCGATCCCTTCTTCAACACCAACCGCCCCGAGGACCTTGCCGAGGCGGAACGACTGGCCGCGCCGGAAGCGACCGGCTGAACCGATCGTTTCGGTTGTCTTGCCGCCGCGCCGCTCCTCATTATGGTAAACATGACGGTCACGCTCGCCGGGCGTTGACGGCAGGGGAGGTCAGGGCGCGATGAGCGGCACGATCGAGTTCCGGGTCATGGAGCTGCTGAACGCCCGGCTGTGCCACGAGCTGGTGAGCCCGGTCGGCGCCATCAACAACGGCGTCGAGCTGCTCGACGATGACGACCCCGATTTCGTCCGCGACGCCATCCGGCTGATCGGCCAGAGCGCCCGCAAGGCGGGGCAGCGGCTGCAATTCTATCGCTTCGCCTATGGCACCTCGGCCAGCGTCGCCGGCGGCGCCGCCGGCAACGGCCGCGATCTCGCGGTGGGCCTGCTCGAGGGCGGCAAGGTGCGCTGCGACTGGTCGGCCGAGGCCGCGATCTTGCCGGCCGAGTGGCAGCGGCTTGCCTGCAACATCCTGGTGCTGGCCGCCGAGGCGCTGCCGCGCGGCGGCACCGTCCAGATCCGGCCGCTGCGCGCCGGCGCCTCGGGCATCGAGGTGACGGCGGAAGGCGACAGCGTCAATGTGAGCCCGGAGCTGCGCCTCGCGCTCGATCCCGCGGTGTCGGTGGAGCAGCTCAGCTCGCGCACCGTCCATGCCTATTTCACGGCGCGCCTGGCGCTGCAGCTGGGCGCCCGCCTGATGCTTGCCGCCGCCGAGGCGCAGCGCGCCGTGTTCCGTGCCGAGGCGGGTTAACGCCTCGGCATCCTCGCGCATGGGTTGATTAACCTCCCCGACCGATAACCTGATCTTAAAGAATGTCCGGCATGTTTTAGGCCATTTTCCGCCTGTTCGGGCCGGCGGGGGCAAAGCGCGAGCGCGCTCGACAAGGACGCCACAATGGACGATCTTCTCAGCGAATTTCTCACCGAGACGAACGAGGCCTTGGCGCTGCTCGATCTCGAGCTCGTCAAGCTCGAACAGAACCCGAACGATCCGGGCCTGCTCGGCAACATCTTCCGCCTTGTCCACACCATCAAGGGCACCTGCGGCTTCCTGGGATTGCCGCGGCTCGAGGCGGTGGCGCACGCCTCCGAGAACGTGCTCGGCAAGTTCCGCGACGGCGAGCAGAAGGTGACGCCGCATGCGGTGACCCTGATCCTGGCGTCGCTCGACCAGATCAAATCGCTGCTCGCCCAGCTCGAGGCCAACGAGGCCGAGCCCGCGGGCGAG
Source organism: uncultured Alphaproteobacteria bacterium (assembly GCA_963789275.1). GTDB lineage: Bacteria > Pseudomonadota > Alphaproteobacteria > ATCC43930 > CGMCC-115725 > DAHUYF01. Next base: position 146,673 of record CAWBKF010000010.1, on the reverse strand, counting down.
GACAGCGAGCTGATCGCGCGGCTCAATGCGCTTGCCGCCGGCGACACGGGTGCCTCCGCGGCGCCCGCTGCGGCGAAGCCGGCGGCGCCGGCGCCGGAAGCGGCGAAAGCGCCGGCACCGGTGCTGGCCAAGCCGATCATCGATCCCGAGCCCGAGCCGGCGCCGGTGGCGCCTCTGGTCGAGGCGGCGCCCGTCGCCGCGGCGAGCGAGCACAAGGAGCCCAAGGCGAAGGAGCCGAAGGAAGCCAAGGAGCCGCGCGCCGAGGTCGCCGAGGCGAAGGAATTGGCGGTCGCGGCGCAGAGCATCCGCGTCAACGTCGATCTCCTCGAGAATCTCATGACGATGGTCAGCGAGCTCGTGCTGACGCGCAACCAGCTCATGCAGATCCTGCGCGGCCAGAAGGACAGCGAGTTCGGCGCGCCGCTGCAGCGCCTCTCCCACGTCACCACCGAGCTGCAGGAAGGCGTCATGAAGACGCGCATGCAGCCGATCGGCAATGCCTGGGCGAAGCTGCCGCGCATCGTGCGCGATCTCTCGCACGAGCTGCGCAAGAAGATCGAGCTGCAGATGCTCGGCGCCGAGACCGAGCTCGACCGCCAGGTCCTCGAGATGATCAAGGACCCGCTCACCCACATGGTGCGCAATTCGGCCGACCACGGCATCGAGATGCCGGCCGAGCGCGCCGGCAGCGGCAAGCCCGAGACCGGCACGATCACGCTCAACGCCTTTCACGAGGGCGGCCATATCATCATCGAGATCGCCGATGACGGGCGCGGCCTCGACATCGACAAGATCAAGCAGAAGGCGATCGCCAGCGGACTTGCCAGCGAGGGCGACCTCGCGGCGATGTCCGAAGCGCAGATCCAGCAGTTCATCTTCAAGGCCGGCTTCTCCACCGCCGCCAAGGTGACCAGCGTCTCCGGCCGCGGCGTCGGCATGGACGTGGTGCGCACCAACATCGAGAAGATCGGCGGCACCGTCGAGATGAAGAGCCACCGCGGCAAGGGCTCGACCTTCGTCATCAAGATCCCGCTGACGCTGGCCATCGTCTCGGCGCTGATCGTCGAATGCGCCGGCGAGCGCTTCGCCATCCCGCAGATCAGCGTCGTCGAGCTGGTGCGCGCCGCCGCCAATTCCGAGAACAAGATCGAGTGGCTCAACAACGCGCCGGTGCTGCGCCTCAGGGACCGGCTGCTGCCGCTGGTGTCGCTGCAGGAGCTGCTGAAGCTCGGCAAGCGCACCGACCATTCGGGCGAGACCTTCATCGTCGTGACCCAGGTCGGGACCTACACCTTCGGCATCATCGTCGACCGGGTGTTCGACACCGAGGAAATCGTGGTGAAGCCGGTGGCGCCCATCCTGCGCGACATCACCATGTTCTCCGGCAACACCATCCTTGGCGACGGGAGCGTGATCATGATCCTCGATCCCAACGGCATCGCCGCCGGCACGGGCGAGATCACCGTCAGCGAGAGCGCGAAGGCGAAGGCCGACGCGGCGGCGGCGAAGGTCGGCAAGGACACCGGCCTCACCAGCCTGCTGCTGTTCCGTGCCGGCTCGGGCGCGCCCAAGGCGGTGCCGCTGGCGCTCATCGCCCGGCTCGAGGAGATCGAGCTGCCCAAGGTCGAGTACTCCCACGACAAGCCGGTGGTGCAGTATCGCGGCAAGCTCATGCCGCTGGTCACCATCGATCCCGATTACCAGATGGGCAAGGAAGGCCGCCAGCCCATCCTGGTCTTCGCCGACAAGGAGCACACCATGGGCCTCGTGGTCGACGAGATCGTCGACATCGTCGAGGACCAGCTCAAGATCGAGGTCGCGGTCGACCGGCCGGGCCTCATCGGCAGCGCCATCATCTCCGGCAAGGCGACCGACCTCATCGATGCCGGCTTCTACCTGACCAAGGCCTTCACCGACTGGTTCGGCGCACATGCCGATGGCGAGTTCGCCGCCGACAAGGGCAAGCGCGTGCTGCTGGTCGATGACAGCCCGTTCTTCCGCAACCTGCTGACGCCGCTGCTGTCGGTGGCCGGCTACGACGTGACGACGGTGGAATCGGCCGACCGGGCGCTGGCGCTGTGCGAGGCGGGCACCGATTTCGACGTCATCATCAGCGACATCGAGATGCCCGGCATGGACGGCTTCCAGTTCGCCAGCGCGGTGAAATCCGCCGGCCGCTGGCAGAACACGCCGCTGGTCGCGCTGTCGTCGCGCGCCACGCCCAAGGATCTCGACCGCGGGCGCGCGGCGGGGTTCAGCGATTATGTCGCGAAGTTCGATCGCGATGCGCTTCTCCACACGCTGTCGGAAGCGCTCAGTGCTGAAAGAGGTGCCGCATGAGCCGGGATACGAACGAAACGCGCGGCAAGATCGCCGGCGACGACAATCGCGAGTTCGTCTCCATCACCGTCGCCGACCAGCTCTTCGGCATCCCGGTGCTGCAGGTGCAGGACGTGCTCGGGCCGCAGCGCATCACCCGCATTCCGCTGGCGCCGCCCGAGGTCGCGGGATCGCTGAACCTGCGCGGCCGCATCGTCACCGCCATCGACCTGCGCACCAGGCTGCGGCTGCCGCCGCTGCCCGAGGGCCAGGCCGGCATGAGCATCGTCGTCGATCACGGCGGCGAGCTCTACAGCGTCATCGTGGACTCCGTGGGCGAGGTGCTCAATCTCAGCGCCGAGACCACCGAGCGCAATCCGGCGACGCTCGATCCGATCTGGCGCGACGTGTCGGACGGCGTCCATCGCCTCGACAAGATGCTGCTGATCGTCCTCGACGTCGCCCGCGTGCTCGATTTCTCCGCCCGTGCCGAAGCCGCCTGAAGCGGCGGAAATACCAGAGTAGCCCGACATGAAGTGCTGCCTCATCGTTGATGATTCCCGCGTGGTGCGCAAGGTCGCGCGCCGTATCCTCGAGGACATGCATTTCGCCGTCGAAGAGGCGGCCGACGGCAAGCTCGCGCTCGATACCTGCGTCAAGAAGATGCCCGACGTCATCCTGCTCGACTGGAACATGCCGGTGATGAACGGCATCGACTTCCTGCGCCAGCTGCGCCGCGCGCCCGGCGGCGACAGCCCGGTGGTGGTGTTCTGCACCACCGAGAACGACATCCAGCACATCCAGGAGGCAATCGGCGCCGGCGCGAACGAGTACATCATGAAGCCCTTCGACAGCGACATCCTGCAGGCCAAATTCGCGCAAGTGGGGCTGCTGTGAAAACAGCCGAGGCGACGCATGTCGCCCGCGCCAGCGGCTCTCAGGGCGGCCGCGCCGCCCAGCCCTACAGATTGATGGTGGTCGACGACAGCGCGGTCATCCGCGGCCTGCTCACCCGCTCGCTCGAGGCCGATCCCGAGGTCGAGGTGCTGGCATCGGCGAGCAACGGCGAGATGGCGCTCGGCGCGCTCGCCCGGCACGACATCGAGATCGTCATCCTCGACATCGAGATGCCGGTGATGGACGGGCTCACCGCGCTGCCCAAGCTGCTGCTCGCCAAGCCCGGCATCAAGGTGATCATCGCCTCGACGCTGACCCGGCGCGGCGCCGATGTCAGCATGAAGGCGCTGGCCGCCGGCGCCGCCGACTATCTCACCAAGCCGGGCGCTACGGCGCTGACCAGCGCCGACGAGTTCAAACGCGAGCTGCTCGCCAAGGTCAAGGCGCTGGGCCAGGCGCGCCGGCGCGCCAAAGGGCTCGCCGTACCGCAGCTGATCCAGCGCGCCCCCGGCGCCGCCGAAGAGCCGCTGCCGCCGCCGCCGCCGGAGCCGCAGCGCCGGGTCATGGCGCTGCGCGCGGCGTCGCGCGAGCTGCCCGAGGTGGTCGCCATCGGCTCCTCGACCGGCGGCCCGCAGGCGCTGTTCACCGTGATGGGCTCGCTGAAGGGCGTGCTGAAGCAGCCGATCTTCATCACCCAGCACATGCCGGCGACCTTCACCACCATCCTCGCCGAGCATATCGCCCGCGCCAGCGGCTATGTCTGCGCCGAGGGCGTCGACGGCGAGCCGGTGCGCGCCGGCCGCGTCTATGTCGCGCCGGGCGATTTCCACATGACGGTCGACAGCGCGCGCGGCGACAAGGTGGTGCGGCTGCTCAAGACGCCGCCGGAGAATTTCTGCCGCCCCTCGGTCGATCCCATGCTGCGCGGCCTCGTCGCCGCCTATGGCGGCAGGGTGCTGACCCTGATCCTCACGGGCATGGGCCATGACGGGCTCGGCGGCGGCAAGATGGTGGTCGAGGCCGGCGGCACGCTGGTCGCCCAGGACGAGGCCACCAGCATCGTCTGGGGCATGCCGGGCGCGGTCGCCATGGCGGGGCTCTGCTGCGCGGTGCTGCCGCTCGGCCGAGATCGGCCCCTATATCGGCAAGCTTGCGACGCGGGCGGGCCGATGACCGGCGACGAATTCGATCTCCTCTGCCGCCTGCTCAAGGACCGCTCCGGCCTGGTGCTGACGCGCGACAAGGCGTATCTGCTGGAGAGCCGGCTGCTGCCGGTGGCGCGCAAGCGCAACATGAAGTCGCTCGACGAGCTCATCGCGGCGCTGCGCGGCCGGCCCGACGGCGAGCTGGTGCGCGACGTGGTCGAGGCCATGACCACCAACGAGTCCTTCTTCTTCCGCGACATCAAGCCGTTCGACCAGTTCAAGAGCTTCGTCCTGCCGCAGCTGCTGAAGACGCGCGCGGCGCGCAAGTCGATCCGCATCTGGAGCGCCGCCTGCTCGAGCGGGCAGGAGCCTTACTCGCTCGCCATGATCCTCTCCGAGGAGAAGGCGAAGCTGCCGGGCTGGACGATCGAGATCGTCGCCACCGACCTCTCGACCGAGATCCTGGAAAAGGCGCAGGCCGGCATCTATTCGCAGTTCGAGGTGCAGCGCGGGCTGCCCATCCAGCTGCTGGTCAAATACTTCAAGCAGCAGGCCGAGCGCTGGCAGATCGACCCGGCGATCCGCGCCATGGTCAAGTTCCGCTGCCTCAATTTGCTCGAAGATTTCACCGCGATGGGCACGTTCGACGTCATCTTCTGCCGCAACGTGCTGATCTATTTCGACCAGCCGACCAAGACCACCGTGCTGGAGCGCGTCTCGCGCATCCTGTCGCCCGAGGGCTACCTCTATCTCGGCGGCGCCGAGACGGTGATCGGCATCACCGACAAGTTCCAGTCGCTCACCGAGCAGCGCGGCATCTACACGCCGGTGCTGTCGCCGAGCGCCATGGCGCAAAAGCTCGCGGCGGTGTGAGGGTGGGGGGGGTGCACGCCGCTTGGGCGGCCAGTCCTCACCGAGCGGCTTTCGCGATTGCTGCGCAATCGCTGGCGCCGCGCCCGACGAGCGCTAAAGCGCTCGCGGGGGGCTCCCGCGATTGCTATGCAATCGCTGCCGCCGCCGCGGACAAACTCCCTGCGGGAGTTTGCCTAGACGCCGCCGCCCGACGGGCGCTGCGCGCTCGCGGAGGGCCTATTGAGCCTTGACCAGCTTGCGGGTTGAGGCGGTGTCGACGGGCGGGTCGCGCAGCACGTAGCCGCGGCCCCACACGGTCTCGATGTAGTTGTCGCCCTTGGTGGCGGTGGCGAGCTTCTTGCGCAGCTTGCAGACGAAGACGTCGATGATCTTGAGCTCGGGCTCGTCCATGCCGCCGTAGAGATGATTGAGGAACATCTCCTTGGTCAAGGTCGTGCCCTTGCGCAGCGACAGCAGCTCGAGGATGCCGTACTCCTTGCCGGTGAGGTGCAGCGGCTGGCTTTCGACCTCGACGGTGCGGCTGTCGAGATTGACGGTGAGCTTGCCGGTGCGGATCACCGATTCCGAATGACCCTTGGCGCGGCGCACGATCGCCTGGATGCGGGCGATGAGCTCGCGGCGGTCGAAGGGCTTGGTGAGGAAGTCATCGGCGCCGAAGCCCAGGCCTTTGATCTTGTGGTCGAGCTCGGCGAGGCCTGAGAGGATGAGGATCGGTGTTCGCACCCGCGCGGCGCGCAGCCGGCGCAGCACCTCGTAGCCGTCGATGTCGGGCAGCATCAGGTCGAGAATGATGATGTCGTAATCGTAGAGCTTGCCGATCTCGAGCCCGTCCTCGCCGAGATCAGTGGTGTCGCAGATGAAGCCTTCGGCCCGCAGCATCATCTCGATGCTTGCCGCGGTAGCCGAATCATCCTCGACGAGAAGTACCCGCATCGTCCGCCTCCGCTTGATCTCGTAGGCCGATCACTCGATTGATCAACCATACCCCTTCTTAATCATTCTTACCAACCGAGGTTAATAGGGGGTTAACTAACCACGGAAAAATATCCATAAAGGCAAAAGATTATTGCCTTTCGGTTGTGCTAATCGGCCCGCGTTCCCGTAAGTATCGGCGCGGGCGGCTTAACCCCGAATTAAGCGCGTTTGACCATGATGCGCCGAGGCGCCCGCCGCTGGCGCCGGACCCCGCGCAAAGGATCGATCGCGTGAGCCTTCCCGACCTGGTCGATGACATCGCGCTCATCCCGGACTACCGCCGCTTCGGGCGGGTCGCCGGGGTGTCGGGCATGCTGATCGAGGTTGGCGGTTTGTCGCAACGACTTACCATCGGTGGCCATTGCACTGTCGTGGCGCAGGAAGGGCGGCGGTTAACCTGTGAGGTTGTGGGTTTCCGCCACAACCGCGCGCTGCTGATGCCGTTCGGGGCGCTGGACGGGGTCGGCCTCGGCTGCAAGGTCGAGCTGGCCGACCGGCCGGCGGCGGTCTATCCCGACGATGGATGGCTCGGACGCGTGGTGAACGCGCTGGGAGAGCCGATCGATGGCAAGGGACCGCTGCCGCGGGGCCCTCGCGCCTATCCGCTGCGTAACCAGGCACCGCCGGCCCATGCGCGCAAACGTGTCCAGGGCAAGATCGACCTCGGCATCCGCGCGCTCAACACCTTCCTGACCTGCTGCCGCGGCCAGCGCATGGGCATCTTCTCGGGCTCGGGTGTCGGCAAGTCGGTGCTGCTGTCGATGATCGCGCGCTACACCACCGCCGATGCCACGGTGATCGGGCTGGTCGGCGAGCGCGGCCGCGAGGTGCAGGAGTTCCTCGAGGACGATCTCGGCCCCGAGGGGCTGAAGCGCAGCATCGTCGTCGTCGCGACATCCGATGAATCGCCGCTGATGCGCCGCCAGGCGGCCTATCTGACGCTCGCCATCGCCGAATATCTGCGCGACCGCGACCGCGACGTGCTCTGCCTCATCGACAGCATCACCCGCTTCGCCATGGCGCAGCGCGAGATCGGGCTCTCGGCCGGCGAGCCGCCGACCACCAAGGGCTATACGCCGACCGTCTTCGCGGAGCTGCCGCGGCTGCTCGAGCGCGCCGGGCCCGGGGATCGGCAAAGGCACCATCACCGGGCTCTTCAGCGTGCTGGTGGAGGGCGACGACCACAACGAGCCGATCGCCGACGCGGTGCGCGGCATTCTCGACGGCCATATCATGCTCGACCGCACCATCGCCGAGCGCGGCCGCTATCCCGCGATCAATGTGCTGCGCTCGATCTCGCGCACCATGCCGGCCTGCAACAACGAGGGGAGAACGCCGTGGTCTCGGCGGCGCGGCAGTTCATTTCGACCTACGAGGACATGGCGGAGCTGATCCGCCTCGGCGCCTATAAGCGCGGCAGCGACGCCAAGGTCGACGAGGCGATCCGCCGCTATCCCCTGATCGAGGCGTTCCTGGCGCAGCCAAAGCAGGAGCGCGCCGATCTCGGCAGCGGCTACGCGCAGCTGACCGCCTTGCTCAAGGCGCCGGTGACATGAGCGCGCTCGACAGCCTCATCCGGCTCCATCGCTGGCAGGTCGACGAGCGCCGGCGCGACGTGGCGCTTGCTCGAGGATTTCGCGGCCAAGCTCGGCCACGAGCGCCAGAAGCTCGAAGCCGAGGATGAGCGCGAGCGCGCCGTGGTCGCCTCCGCGCCGGAGGCCGCCTTCACCTATGCCGCCTATGCCCGTGGGCTGATCGAGCGCCGCCACAAGCTCGAGCAGTCGCAGCAGGAGGTGGCCGAGCAGATCGCACGGGCGCGGGACGCGCTGGCCGAGGCCTTCCAGGAACTGAAGCGCTACGAGGTCGCCGCCGCCAACCGGGTGAAGCAGCAGGAGCGCCGCGAGGCCAAGCGCCAGCAGCAGACCATGGATGATCTCGGCATCGAGGGCTTCCGCCGCAAGAAGGCGGGGAGCGAGTAGGGGGGATTGTGGGCTGTCCCGCATATGCGGCGGATAGCCCTCACCCGCCTCGCTGCGCTCGGCACCCTCTCCCGCAAGCGGGAGAGGGGTAAATCCGGCGCGTCAGCGTTCATTCCTGATAATCAGGCTCCTTGCGGTCGAGGATGCGCTTCAGCGCTTCGAAGTGCCACAGCGCCGGCTTCTTGCCGCCATAGGTGCGGTTGCCGCGGAACTCCGCGATGGTCGCGTCGATCACCGGCTGGGGTAGGCGCTTCAGCGGCCGGCCCGTCCACATGGCGTAGAGCTGCACCTGCGCCACGCGCTCGAGGTAGTAGAGCCGGTCATAGGCCTCGGCGACGGTGCGCCCGACGGTGGCGACGCCATGATTGGCCATCATCAGCGCGGTCTTGTCGCCGATCGCCGCGGCCAGCCGCTCGCCCTCGGCGGGATCGAAGGCCGGGCCGGTATAGCTGTCGTCATAGGCGGTGTGGAGCCCGGTGCCGAGCTCGGTCTGGCCGATCGGCAGGATCTGCGGATCCTCGAGCCGCGTCAGCGCGCTGGCAAACGGCATGTGGGTGTGGAACACCGCCGCCGCCTGCGGCAGCAGCCGATGGATCGGCGCGTGGATGCAATAGCAGGATTGCTCGATCTCGCCGGCGCCGGCACGCAGCGTGCCGTCATAGCCCACTTCCATGAAGCAGCTCGCCGTGACCTCGGACCAGTGCAGCCCGAAAGGGATCTGGTAATAGCGGTCATTGCTGCCGGGAACCCGCAGCGTGAGATGATTGAAGATCCCCTCGTTCAGCCCGTGCATCACCGCGAGCCGATGCGCCGCGGCCAGGTCAACCCGCGCCTGGCGGCGCGCCACGCCGACATCGACATCCGCCTCGACCGATAGTCCCAGCATTGTCTCTCCCCTTCGCTCTGGATTGCGATCAGAGTCCATCGAGCCGGCGCCGGCGTCAATAACCGAGCCGGGGCCGAGGCTGCATTGCGATCCTGCGTCCTTTCGAGACCCGCCGCCGCGCGGTCCAGGGCGTCCTCAGGATGAAGATGAAATGAGCGTGGCATCTGATTGATCTAGAAGGACCTGGGATCGTCGTGCAGCAGCGGACCATAGATAACAAATTTATACTGTAAATACTTTTGAATTGACGTTTGGTATATGTGGTAGCATCATGCTCCTGCGCCGATTTGAGCGGACAGCTTGCGGGCGCGTAACAAATGCAGCTAAAGCGCCTGGCACCCGCCGGGACTCTGAAGCTGCGGCGGGCTTCTCGGACCAACGCCCGTCTTTTTCACAAGAGGCCCGCCCAGCGGGCCGCAGGAGACGAGGTGCGTCATGGCGCGACACTGCATTCCCTTCCCGGCCCCTCTCGCTCCGCCGCGCGACGCGTGGCTCGGCGCCGGCCAGGAGCCGGATCTCGCGGAGGTGCTGGCGGACCCGCTGGTGCATCTGGTGATGCGGCGCGACGGGGTGACGCCGGCGGCGCTCGCTGCGGTCATCGCCGCGGCGCGCGCGCGATGGCGGGGCGATCGCTGTTGGCATTGCGCGGCGTGAGCCGGGATCGGGCTGAGAGAGCGGGTACATTCAGGCGAAGGGGCAGGTTCAGATGAGCGAGATCGAGATCGGATCGCCGGTGGCGCTGGGCGCAACGGGAGCCAAGGGCTGGAGCGAGCTCTGGCGCAAAGAGGATTGGTGGGCGATCTGGATCGGCCTCGGCATCGTCGTTCTCGGCTGCCTGCTGTTCGCCGAGGGCTCGAGCCTCAAATGGATCGCCGTCACGCCGCCGAAATGGTCGAGCTGGGGGCAGCTCGGCGCGCATTTCGCCGACAGCTATCCCCGCTATATCGCGCAGTTCGCCGCCTGGCTGGTGATCTTCAGCCTGGCGCTGGGCGCGCTCGGCCACAGGCCGCGGGCGTTCATCGCGGCTTTCGCTTTTCTTTATGCCTTGTCGGTGGTCGCCATCAGCATCGGCCAATGGGACCAGGCCAACCGGTATAATCTCGAGCCGCCGCTGGTGGCGCTGGTCATCGGCCTCGCCATCTCGAACCTGGTGGGGCTGCCGCGCTGGCTCGATGCCGGCTTCCGCGTCGAGTTCTACGTCAAGACCGGCGTCGTGCTGCTGGGCGCGACCTTGCCGTTCACCCTGATCGTCTGGGCGGGGCCGGTGGCGATCCTGCAGGCCTCCATCGTGTCGCTGGTGACCTTCGCGGTGATCTATTGGGTGAGTTTGCGGCTCGGCCTCGACCGGCGGCTGGCGGCGACGCTGGGCGCCGGCGGCGCGGTCTGCGGCGTCTCCGCCGCGATCGCCATCGCCGGTGCGGTGGGCGCCAAGAAGGAGCATGCGCCGATCGCCATCTCGACGGTGATTATCTGGGCGATCGTCATGATCTTCGTGCTGCCGCTGGTGTCGCGCTATCTGCAGCTTCCCGCCGGCGTCGCCGGCGCCTGGATCGGCACCTCGGAATTCGCCGATGCCGCGGGCTTCGCCGCCGCCCAATCCTACGGCAACCTCGCGGGCCATGTCGCCGGCATCACCGGCACCGGCGACCAGACCGTCTTCGCCTTCACCTTGATGAAGGTGGTGGGGCGCGATGTCTGGATCGGCATCTGGGCCTTCGTGCTGGCGATCGTGGCGACGACGCGGTGGGAGGGAAGCGAGCTCGGCCGCCGCGCCAACCCGGCCGAGATCTGGTGGCGCTTTCCCAAATTCGTCATCGGCTTCCTCCTGGCCTCGCTGATCATCACGGCGGTGTCGAGCGGCTATACGCTGCCCGAATTCAACAAGCTGGTGAATCCGGTGCTGGTGGCGCCGATCAAGGACCTGCGCAGCTGGGCCTTCATCTTCTGCTTTTTCAGCATCGGCCTCACCACCCGCTTCCGCGGCCTGGCGCAGGCCGGCGCCAAGCCGTTCCTGGCCTTCAGCGCCGGCGTCGTCGTCAACGTCGCACTGGGATTCGTCCTCTCCGCGATCGTGTTCGCGTCCTATTGGGCTCAGCTGACGCGTTGAGGGGAGGAGGCAGGAGCCGCGATGAGCGCCAGCAGACCCCAGCCGAGCTGCCGAAGCTGCGCCCATTTCCGCAACGACGCCGGCCTATCTCGAAGCCGCCTTTGCCGGGCTCGCCAGCCTGAGCTCGGCTTACGGCTCGGTGCGCGGCGAGGATGGGCTCTGCCTGCGCCATGACCGCTATCTCGGCGCGCGCTCCTGCTGCGCCGACTTCACCGAGCGGGATACGGCAGCGGCGCGATGAACTACGCCTCGCCGCGCCAGGGGCGGGCGCGGGCACCGACCTTGTCGCGCCTGCCGCCGTTGACGGCGCTGCGCGCCTTCGTGGTCGCCGCGAAATATGCGAGCTTCGTGCGCGCCGCCGAGGAGCTGCATGTGACGCCGGCGGCGATCGGCCAGCAGATCCGCCAGCTCGAGGCGCATCTCGGCTGCACCTTGTTCGAGCGCAACGGCCGCAACCTCAGGCTCACCGACGACGGCGGCGCCGTGCTGCCGGGGCTGAGCGAGGGCTTCGAGCGGATCATCGAGGCGCTGGCGCGGCTCGCCGCGTCGGAGTCCGCAGGCTTGCTCACCGTGTCGGTGACGCCGTCCTTCGCCGCCAAATGGCTGGTGCCGCGGCTGGAGAAATTCAACGCGGCCTATCCCGGCATCGATGTTCGTCTGGCAGCGTCGATGGCGCTGGTCGATTTCTCGGTCGAGGATGTCGATTGCTCGATCCGCTACGGCGCCGGATTCTATCCCGAGCTCAGCGTCGAGAAGCTGCTCGCCGAATCCGTCTTTCCCGTGTGCAGCCCGGCGCTGCTCGCCGGTGCCTATCCGCTCACCCATCCCTCGGTGCTGAAGCAGCACATGTTGCTGCATGATGACAGTCCCGACCGCGACGCGAGCTGCCCCGACTGGCGCATGTGGCTCAGCGCCGCCGGCATCGCCGACGTCAATGCGCGGCAAGGGCCGCGCTTCAACCAGTCGAGCCTGGTGCTCGAGGCGGCGATTGCCGGCCAGGGCGTGGGCCTCGCCAAGGCGCAGCTGGCGGAGGCCGATCTCAAGGCGGGACGGCTGATCCGTCCCTTCGGCGCAGCGCAGCGCGTCGAGTTCGCCTATTATTTCGTGAGCCCGCCGAACCGCACCGCGCTGGCCAAGGTCGAAGCCTTCCGGCAATGGCTGCGCGCCGAAACCGCCGCCGCCGACGATCACGACTGATGCGCGAGACGGATGGCCGGCGCCCGCGTCATTCAAGCAACAATTGCAGCGGCACTGCAGAAGAATAACTTGTTTGACCGCGACCGGCGCCCCGCCAATGATGACGCGCAAGGTCGATCCGCCGATGGGATCCGCGGCAATTTGAAGGGCAGCTTGCACCGCGTCACCAACCGCTAAAGCGCCACGGAGCGATCCGTGGGCCCGTGTCCACAAGGCATGGAGACCGCAATGTCATATTCGCTCGCACTTTCCCAGATCCTCGCCGACGCATCCGCGCGGCGCTGCCGCCGCGGCCGCTGAGCCCACCGCTTCCCACAACCATCAGCATCAGGCGTCGTCGAGCGCGGCACCGCGCCCGTGACGAGCGCCGGGAAAGGCAGGCACACCGATGATCGAACTCCTCTATTTCGAGCTGCTGGTCGCGTCTGCGCGAGCATGCGCCTCCGGAAGAGGACAAGGGCGAGAGACGCGATGACGCGGACGCCGCGCCGGCGGATGCCGTGGCGCTGGCCGATCGCGCCGCCTTCGCCGACATCGCGCTGGCCGGCGAGACCGATTGCCTCGTCGTCTTCGGGCTCGCTTGGTCGAGCACCGGCACGCGCCTCGTCGAGCGGGCGCAGCGCGTCGCCACCCGCCATGCGCTCGCGGCGCTGGCGGTCGATGTCGAGGCCTCGCCGGAGCTGGCGCGGCGCTGCCGCGTGACGGCGGCGCCGTCGCTGCTGCTGTTCCGCAACGGGCAGGAAATCGAGCGCCGGCTCGGCGAGGTGAGCGAGCGCGACCTCGAGGACTGGATCACGCTGGCGCTGGCGGAGGATGGAGCGCGATGAGCCGAGGGGAGGGGACATGACGCCGCATCCGCACGCCGCGCGCCGCGGCCGACGAAGTTTCGCCGTGACCCGCGAGCGGGGGCGCCTTGCGGTGGTGGCGGAGCCGCCGCGCCCGACCATCGCCATCATCGGCGCTGGATTCAGCGGCAGCCTGCTGGCGCTGCATCTGCTGCGGCGATGTCCACGCGCCCGCATCGTGCTGATCGAGCGCAACCGCCAGTTCGGCCGCGGCCTCGCCTATGCCACCGGCAATGACAGCCATCTGCTGAACGTGCCGGCGGGGCGCATGAGCGCGTTCCACGACCGGCCCGGCGATTTCGTCGACTGGCTCCGGCGCCAGGAGGCGGGCGGGCGCGACGGCATCCCGTTCGATGCCGGCAGCTTCGTGCCGCGGCGCCTCTTCGGCGCCTATGTCCGCCATCTCCTCAACAGCGAGCTCAAGGGCGGCGAGGCCGGGCGGCTCGAGCTGCTGCGCGGCGAGGTGATCGACATCGTCGAGGCCGGCGCGCTGCTGCTGACGCTCGACCGCGAGCGCGCCGTCGAGGCGCATGTCGCGGTGGTGGCGCTGGGCAATTTCCCGCCGGAGCCGCCGCCGGTGGCCGATCCCTGGATCTATGGCAGCTCCTGGTACAAGGGCGATCCCTGGGACTGCGACACGCTGGCGGCGCTCGACCCGGAGGCGCCGGTGCTGCTGATCGGCACCGGCCTCACCATGGTCGACACCACGATGTCGCTGCTCGACAACGGCCATCGCGGCACCGTGCATGCGCTGTCGCGGCGGGGATTGCTGCCGCGCTGCCACGCGCCGCAAGGCGAGGCGGCGGCGCTGCTGCCGGGCGCGCTGCCGCCGAGCATCTCGGCGCTGACGCGGCTGCTGCGCCGGGAGATCGCGCGCGAGCGCGAGAACGGCGCGAGCTGGCAGGCGATCATCGATGCGTTGAGGCCGGTGACGCAGGAGCTGTGGCTGTCGCTGCCGCCGGCGGAGCGCGCAGCGCTTCCTGCGCCATGTGCGGCCGTGGTGGGACGTGCATCGCCATCGGCTGGCGCCGGAGATCGCGCGCCGCGTCGAGCTGCTGCTGCGGCTGGGGCGGCTCACCGTGGGCGCCGGGCGCGTCACCGCCTATCGCGAGACGCCGTCCGGCATCGAGGTCGATTACCGCACCGGAAGCGGCGGTGGGATGCGGCAATTCTCAGGCGTCGGCCGCATCATCAATTGCGCCGGGCCGGCTTGCGATTTCGACCGCATCCGCAACCCGCTGGTGGAGCGCCTGCTGCAGCGCGGCCAGGCGCGGCCCGACGCGCTGCGCCTCGGCCTCGATGTCAGCCTGCAAGGCGCGCTGATCGCGCGCAGCGGCGCGCTGTCGCAGCGCCTTTACGCGGTGGGGCCGATCACCAAGGGCCTGTTCTGGGAGATGACCTCGGTGCCCGACATCCGCCGGCAATGCGAGCTGCTGGCGACGCATCTGGCGCAGATCGTCGCGAGCCACCGCTTCGGCAGGCTCGCGCATGACGGGCTGGGGCGAGAGCGAGACAGCGGGCGTCGCGGCGCTGCGCCGGGTGGCGGGGGCGGCGGAAGCGGCGAGCGGGGTGCAGTAGGGGCGGGCGGCGGCGTCAGCCGCGGCGCTGCTGCGACGCGGTGTCGGGGAGGTCGGCCGAAGCGCCCGGCCGGGCGGGCTTCACCTCCAACTCCATGTAGTGCACGCCGTGAAATTGCCCGGCGGCGAACAGCGAGCGCTGCTCCGTGCCGAAAACCGTGAAGCCAAAGCTTTTGTAGAAGTTCTGGCCACGGATGTTGCTGAGCGCGACCTGCAGCGAGATGGCCACGATATCAGGATGCTCCTTGGCCCAGGCGATGCCGGTTTGCATAAGTGCTTGTGCCGTGCCGCTGCCGCGATGCTCGGGGACGACATACATGCCCCAGAGAAACGCCTTGTGGCCGTATTTTCGGCTGAGCCGCCGGGACAGCGCCATCACACCGGCAAGCCGGCCGCCCGCAAAAGCGCCCCAGGCGAGCGTGCCCTCTGAGGGATATGCGGAAAGCAGGGCGGCGATACCGGACGGCCCTGCCGCCAGCTCGCGCTCCGCATTCAATCCGACGAAGTGCGGAAACTCCTGCTCGGACTGGAGCCTGAGCGCGAAGTAGCTGTCCCCATCCGTGGATGCGATTTCTCGAATAAGCACGTGGCCTTAGGGCGCCTAACCCAGGAGTTCCGCCGATCGCGCTTGAATAGTCAGGCTTTTCCGGCTGTTCTGCAAGGCAGGTACAGGACACCGACCATGGACGCTGATGATAGAGGCTCCGCCCTCCCCGACCTGCTGAGCGACGGGCTCGACGTGGTTTTCGTCGGCATCAATCCGTCGATCTTCTCGGCGGCGCAGGGGCATTATTTCGCGCGGCGCACCAACCGCTTCTGGCCCTGCTTCTCACGCTCGCGATTGAGCCAGAGGGCGAGAGAGGCGATGGGGCTCGCGCTGCTGGAGCCGGCGCATGACCGGCGGCTGCTCGACTACGGGTTCGGCTTCACCGATGCCGTCAAGCGCGCGACCGCGCGGGCGGCCGATCTCACATTGGCCGAGCTTGCGTCAGGGGTGCCGCTGCTGACCGCGAAACTCGAGCGCTACCAGCCGACAATCGCCTGCTTCCACGGCGTCACCGCCTACCGGCAGGTGCATCGCGCCATCACCGGTTCGGAGTCGCATCCCGGCCTCGGACCGCAAGCGCTGCGCCTCGATCGCACGCGGCTGTTCGTCGTTCCCAATCCCAGCCCGGCAAATGCGCATTACACGCCCGCCGACCAGACGCAGTGGTACGACCAGTTGGCGAGCTACCTTGAACTGCAAGCTTGAGCTCCGTCCTCGCCCGCATCGCGTCCTCGCCTCTTGCGCCTTGGGCTGCGCGCGGCGCCGTCAGCGATGACCACCCCCGCCGCCATGAAAGCCTCCGCCATGGAATCCACCGCCGCGAAAGCCGTCGCCCGGGACGAATCCTGCATGCATGCGGCCAAATCGATCCCGGAAGAAAAAACGGTCCCGGACGAAAAAGATCGAGCCGCCGGCGAAGAAGGGAAAACCGCCAAAGGCCCATGGGTCCGACCAATAATACGGTGCCGCATAGGCATAGGCGGGTGGGTAGGGGTAGGGATACGGATAAGCGTAAGTCGTTTGCGGCTGGGGCTGCTGCTGGTCCGGGGCCACCGATTGCGGCGGCGGCATCGTGTAGGTCTGCAGCGGCAGGCCAGGTGCCTGCAGGGTGACCTGCAAGCTACCGTCGGGTTGTTGGCACGTCTTGCCCACGGCTTGCTGTTGCCCGCCGCCGTCGACCGTGACCGGAGCCGTGAAGAATTGGCATCCGGCTTGAGGCTGGTCTGCGCCGGCGGGGCCGGCGGCGATTGGACACGCGTCAGGGCTGATCCGGCGGTGCTTGCGCCAAGGTTGGGCAGGGCTGCATCGCACTCGCTGCGCACGTCAACAGCGCTGCCAGACTCAGGGACCTATGCATCGCGATGCTCCCCCGCCATTCACTGCTAGCTAGAAGCTGGTGCGAGGCGGTCGCCGTTCAAGGACAGCGCCGGCGCACAAACGCGTGAAGGCCGCGCGCTCTCTATCGCGCCCGCCGCGTCGGCCGAGGCAAAGCGCGCGGCGCTTGCGCGTGTCCGCCCAGGCCTCATGTTCAAGAGGTGGTCGCCTTCCGACTTCCCGCGACCGCGAGGGAGAGCATCATGGGATGCATCCTGCCGCTGCTCGCCTTCGGGCTGCTGGCGCCGAACCTTGCCGCCTGCACCGAGGCGCCCGCGAAGAAAGCGCCGCCGAGCGAGTTCGATCGCTATCACAGCTTCCCCTATAACATCGACAACGGATAAAGCACCGGCTCGACGCGCCGGAGGAGGAGACCAAATGTCATTTGACCCAAGGCTACCGATGCTCCCCGCTGGGCGGGTGGTGCTGACGCTCTCGACGGTTGTCGCGGCGGCGATCCTGCTGCTTGCGGCGCGCCTGCTGCCGGTCGAGCCCAGCCGCTGGGGCGCGACGGCGCCCGCCTATGTGCAGGCGCAAAGCGGCGACGGCGCACCGCGTCCGACCATTACGGTCGTCTCGTCGGACGCGCTGCCGCATGTCGCCGGCAAGCGGGTCACGACGGTGCTGGTCGAGTTCCCGCCGGGCGGCTTCTCGCCGGAGCACCATCATGCCGGCTCGGTCTCGGTCTATGTGCTGTCGGGCGAGATCGAATCACAGCTCGGCGGCGGACCCGCGGCGATCTACAAGCCGGGCGAGATGTTCTTCGAGCCGCCGGGCGCCGTCCATGTCTTCGCCCGCAACCCCAGCGCCACCGAGCCCGCGCGCCTGCTGGCGGTCTTCGTCCATGACGAGGGGGCGCAGCTCACGACGTATCACTGAAACATTTCCGCGTCGGTCGGAGATCTGCGCAACCGGTGCGCCGGCGGCGAGTGCCCGCGCACCTTAGCGCGGAGGCACCAGCTCGATGCCGTAATGGGCGTAGACGCGCTTCACCGTGCCGTCGGCGAGGAGGTGCGTCATCGCCGTGTCGATCGCCTGGCGCAGCTCGGCATCCGGCCGGCGCATGCCGACGGCGACGTTCCAGGAGAGGTCCGGCTCGTTGTCAAAGACATAGGCCAGGCGCAGCTTCGCGTCGGGGTGGCGCAGGTTGAAATAGCCCACCGAGGTCGGCGTCACCGCCGCGGCGTCGACCTCGCCTTTCGCCAGCATGGCCAGGATCTCGTCCTCGAACAGGCCCGGCACGGTCTCGATGCCGCGCTTGTCGAGGGTCATCGCCGCGATCGAGCTGGTGAGCACGCCCACCTTGCGCCGGCCGAGATCGTCGAGCGAGCGGGTCTTGTCGCCGGCGCGTAGCGCCAGCGCCACGCCGCTGCGGCGATAGGGCTTGGAGATCTGCAGCCCGGAATCCTCCTGCGCCTCGGGATCGGCGATGCTGTCCATGACGATGTCGCAGGGCGCACGGAAGAGGTCGTAACGGGTGATGATCCATTCGCGCGTCAGGCTCACGCCGAGCTGGTGGGCCAGCGCCTCGGCCAGTTCGACCTGGAAGCCGTGGAGATGGCCGTCCTTGCTGGCGAAGGGCAGAGAGTTCGGATGGGCGCAGAGCGCGATGGTGCCGCTCGACTTGATGTCGGCGAGGCCGCGCGCCGCCGCAGGCGCGGCGGCGGCCGCGCCCAGCAGCAGCGCTAGGAGGGCGAGCAAGCGGGCGCGCGGCATGGCGGTCACTCCGGCTTCAGGTTGCGGATGTAATGCACGATGCTCTTGATCTGGCTGTTGGTCAACGCCTGGCCGAAGGACGGCATGGCGCCCTCCTTGCCATGCTTGATGCGGTTGATGATGAAGTCGTCGGTGCGCTTGGTGCCCATGAGCTGCGGGCCCTTGCCGGCCACCCGGCCACCCTCCTGGTGACAGAAGCCGCAGGTCGAGGCGAAGAGCCCGGCGGTGTCCTCGTCGGTCATCGGCGGGTCCTGCTTGGCGGCGAGGCTCGGCGTGGCGGCGAGGCAGAGGGCGACGACGACAATTCCCAAGATCGATCGCGGCATTTCTGAGCTCCAACGTCGAAAGGGCGGGGCAAGAGTGCCCCGCCCTTTCAAACGCTCGGTAGAGGGTTATTTCAGCGCGTAGACCGTCAGCACGCCGGTGTTGCGCGGCATGCTGGTGAAAGGCTCGCCGAACATCTTGGGATAGCCGTCGGTGACCATGCCGCCCCAGCCGGCGACCACGGCGACGTACTGCTTGCCGTTGGCTGCGTAAGTCATGATGCCGCCGTCATGGCCGACGCCGTCGGAATGCGACCACAGCTCCTGGCCGTTGCGCGAATCATAGGCGTGG
The DNA here is from genome assembly GCA_963789275.1 of uncultured Alphaproteobacteria bacterium. Lineage (GTDB taxonomy): Bacteria > Pseudomonadota > Alphaproteobacteria > ATCC43930 > CGMCC-115725 > DAHUYF01. The sequence goes on along the minus strand of CAWBKF010000010.1, from coordinate 127,621 downwards.
AGCACGCCCTCGGCATCGGGCACGAAGAGCAGGTTGCCGGCCGTCGCCAGCAGGCTTGCCAGCGGCGGCTCCTTGAACTTCACCTGCCATTTGAGCTTGCCGGTGATGGGGTCGCGCGCGTCGACATGGCCCCAAGGCTTGTCGGCGCCCGGAGGCGGCACCTCGTGGAAATCGGCCCCGATGTTGAGCTGCGCCTGCGGCTCGAGGATCGGCCGGGTCTTCACCACCTTCATGTCGATGCACCACTCGTTCCCGACCTTGAAGTAGGTGCCGGTGCGGGGATCATAGGCGCCCGAATTGAAGCTGACGCCACCGTCGATCGCCGGGCAGAGCGGCGGGTTGACTGGCCCTGCAGTGAAGTCGCGACGGCCGATCAGCTCGCCCGTATGCGGGTCGATATCCTTCACGAAGTTGCTGTTCTCGGTGATGCGCCAGACGTTGACGATGCTGGCGTCGCCGCGGTTGTAGACGAAGATGTAGCCGCTCTTGTTGGGATGGACGACCAGGCTCTTGCCGCCCTGGTCGATCATGACGAACTCGCCGACGGCGCTGTCGAAGTCCCAGGCGTCGTGCGGCAGCTCCTGGTGATAGTATTTGAGCTTGCCGGTGTCGGGATCGAGCGCGAGGACCGAGGTGGTGTAGAGGTTGTCGCCGGGCCGCGCGCCATTATGCTCGAAATCGGGGCCCGACCAGTCGTAGAGCGGCGCCGGGTTGGCGGTGCCCCACCACAACGTGTTGGTTGCGGCCTCATAGGTGCCGGGCATCCAGCCGCCGCCGCCGCCGGTGCGCCAGGAATTGTGGCCCCAGGTCGCCAGCGACGCCTTGTCGGGAGCGACGGTGAGGAAGGTCCACTTCTTCTTCCCGGTGCGGGCGTCGACGCCGAAGATCGGACCGCGATAGGGCCACTCGCCGCCCTGCGCGCCGATCACCACCATGTCCTTGACGACGATGGGCGCGCCGGTGAAGCCAACGGTCAGCTTCTTCGAGTTGATGAGCTTGGTGTCCCAGATCCGGCTTGCCGGTCTTCTGGTCGATGGCGATGAGCCTGCCATCCATCGTGCCGACATAGACCCGGCCATGGCCCAAGGCGACGCCGCGGTTATAGGGCGAATGCGTCTGGCGCTTGATGAGCCCTTCATCCAGCTTCGGGAAATAGGACCAGATGACGTTGCCCGAGGCGCCGTCGAGCGCGTAGATCCGGCTGTAGGAGCCCGAGTAATAGAGGACGCCGCCCTGCGCCAGCGGCATCGATTGCAGCCCGCGGGTGTCGCGTCCGGGATCGTGCGTCCAGGCCACTTGCAGGTTCTTCACGGTATCGGTGTTGATCTGGTCGAGGCCGCTGAAGTCGTAGTCCCGCCAAGTGCCGTGATAGGTCGTCCAGTCCGCCCCCGTCGCGCCGTCCGGCGGCACCGCCATCGCCATCGGCGCCATCGGCGCCGTCGCGGCCGGCCCCGTCGCCGCCGTCTGCTGGGCGCAGCCGCCCAGCAACGCCCCCACGGCCAGCGCCATGGAGAACGCTATCGCCTTCTTATGTTGCATTGCTCCCTCCTGATTACGGCGGCAGCGTGACCAGCCGGCCCCTACCGCTCACTTTACCTTTGCCCGCATCGACGCAGGAAATGCTTTGGCCCGACATTCCCGATAGGACCGATTGAATCGGTCATCGGCAACAGAATAGCCGCAACCATCGGTGGCGCCAAGCCGCATCCAAAAGGCGCGCCGGCACGACAGCGATGCAGGTGCAGATGAGATTGTCGATTGGCGCAAGTAGGATGAGCGCCTGCTCGCGCAGATGAAGATTAAGACCCGCCCAGCGGTTGCCGTCGGTAGCGGGCGCCCTATACTCGCCGGCGCCAAGAAGAGATCGGCCGTTCGCAGGCGCCGACGACAGGGATGGACCGGGGAGGATCACAGGCGATGCGCGCCGGGGCGCGACGAACGCAGACAGTCGGCGGAGCGGCGATGGGCGCGGCGCGATGATGCCGTTTGATCTCGTCGAGCCCGCCTCCTTGCGCGAAGCGCTGGGCCTGCTCGATCCCGATGATCCCGCGGTGCGCGCCATCGCCGGCGGCACGGCGCTGATGCTGATGATGAAGTCGGGCTTCTTCCGGCCGACGCGGCTGGTGAGCCTCAGGGCGCTGGGCGAGGATTTCACCGGCATCGCGCTCTCGCCGGCGGGCGCGCTCAGGGCCGGCGCCATGGTGCGGCTCGCCGAGCTCGAGCGCGCGCCGGAGGTTCGAGCCGCCTTCCCGGTGATCGCCCAGACCCTGCGCAGCCATTCCAATCCGCGCGTGCGCAACGTCGCCACCATCGGCGGCAATCTCGCCCATGCCGATCCGCATATGGACCTGCCGCCGGTGCTGATCGCGCTCGGCGCCGAGATCGAGGTCGCGGGGCCCGCGGGACGGCGCCGGATCCCGGTCGACGGCCTGGTTTCGGGCTATTACGAGACGGTGCTGCGCGGCGACGAGCTCATCGCCGCGCTGATCGTGCCGCCGCAGCCGCGACGCCGCGCGCTTTACGTCAAATGCACCACGCGCGCGGCCGATGACTGGCCGGCGCTCGGCATCGCGGTGTCGCTCGAGACGGAAGGCGCTTCGATCCGCGCCGCCACCATCGTCGTCAGCGCCGCGACGGAGAAACCGATGCGGCTCGCCGCCACCGAGAGCCTGCTTGCCGGGCGCAGGGCCGATGCGACGCTGCTGCGCGAGGCCGGCAAGGCAGCGGCGGCGGAGGCGGCGATCATCGCCGATGCGCGCGGCTCGGCCAGCTACAAGCGCCAGCTGCTCGAGGTGGAGCTGCGGCGCGCGCTCGCGCGGCTGCTCGCGCCGGCGCCGGAGGCGGCGCCATGAGCGTCTCGCGCCAGATCGGCCGGTCGCTGCCGCGGCTCGAGGCCCGCGCCAAGGTGACGGGGCGGGCGGAATACATCCACAATCTCCGCCTGCCCGGCATGCTGCACGGCAAGCTGGTGCGCAGCCCGATCGCCCATGGCCGCATCCGCCGCATCGATGCCGGCGCGGCGCGGGCGATGGCAGGCGTCTTCGCCGTCATCACCAGCGCCGAGGTGCGCCAGATCATCCCCGAACCCTATTACGGGCCGGCGTTTCACGACCAGCCGATCCTCGCCATCGACACGGTGCGCCATATCGGCGAGCCGGTGGCGGCGGTGCTCGCCGCCGATCCCGCCATCGCCGAGGCGGCGGCGCAGCTCGTCGAGGTCGAGTATGACGAGCTGCCGGGGGTCTTCGACGAGGTCGAGGCGATGACCTCGCCGGTGCTGGTGCATGAGGCGCTGAAGCCGGCCGGGACGTTTGCCGATCTCAGGCATCTCACCGGGCGGCGCGGCACCAACGTCGCGCTCGAGTTCAAGCTCAGGCGCGGCGATGCCGATCGCGCCTTTGCCGAAGCCGACCAAATCTTCGAGCACAGCTTCCGCACCCAGCCGGTGATGCACACGCCGCTCGAGCCGATCGTAGCACTGGCCGAGGCGACGGAGACCGGCGTCACCATCCACACCGCCTCGCAAAGCCCGTCCTTCGTGCGCATCGAGATCGCGCGGCTGCTGGGCTGGCCGGAGAACCGGGTGCGGGTCAGGACCGCCTATCTCGGCGGCGGCTTCGGCGCCAAGCTCTACATCAAGCTCGAGGCGCTGGTCACCGCGCTGGCGCTGCTGGCGCGCCGCCCGGTGAAGGTGTCGCTGACGATGGAGGAGCAGTTCTACACCATCACCCGCCACGCCTGCACCTTGCGCATCAAGAGCGCGGTGACGCGCGACGGCCGCATCACCGCGCGGCGCTGCGAGGTCTGGTGGAATGGCGGCGCCTATGCCGATATCGGCCCGCGGGTGACGCAGAAATCCGGCTTCACCGCCGCCGGGCCCTATGACATCGAGAATGTCGCGATCGACAGTTTCGCGCTCTACACCAACCGGCCCCCGGCCGGCGCGCTGCGCGGCTTCGGCATCCCACAGCTGGTCTGGGCCTATGAGAGCCACACCGATCTCATCGCCCGCGCCTTGGCCATCGATCCCGTCGAGTTCCGCCGCCGCAACATCCTGCGCGAAGGGCGGCCGCAAGCCACCGGCACGGTGATGCGCGACGCGGCCATCGCCGCGGTGCTCGAGCGCCTGGCGCAGCGTCTCGATTGGGGCCGGCCTTTCGATCGCGGCACCGGACCGGTCCGCCGCGGCCGCGGCATCGCGCTGGGCTTCAAGGCGAGCATCTCGCCGACGACCTCGGTGGCGCTGGTCACCGTCGCCGCCGATGGCAGCTGCGTCGTGCAGTGCGGCACCGTCGATATGGGCCAGGGCTCCGACACGGCGATGGCGCAGATCGCCGCCGAGGTGCTGAACATCGCGGCGGAATCCGTGCGCATCGTCCATCCCGACACGGATGTGACGCCTTACGACATGGCGACGCTGGGCTCGCGCTCGACCTTCCATATGGGCAACGCGGTGAAGCGCGCCGCCGAGGACGCGCGCGACAAGCTCGCCGCGCTCGCCGCCGAGCTCGGCCTGCCGCCGGGCGCCAATACGCCGGTCGCCGAGCTGTTCCGGCGCAAATACGGCATGCAGGCGGGCACGGTGATCGGCATGGCGAGCTTCGTGCCGAGCTACACGCCGCCCAATCTCGAGACCGGGCTCAGCGACAACGCCACGCCGTTCTGGATGGTGGGCGGCACCGGCGTGGAGCTGGAGGTCGACACCGAGACCGGGCGGCTGCGGCTGCTGCGCCTCGTCACCGTCGCCGATGTCGGCACGCCGATCAACCCGCGCATCGTCGAGACGCAGCTCTCGGGCGCCGCGATCATGCAGCTCGGATTCACGCTGCTGGAGTGCATGGAGTTCGAGGGCGGCCAGCTGCGCAACCCGTCGCTCGCCGAGTACAAGATCCCCGGGATCGGCGACCTGCCGGAGCGGATCGAGAGCGAGGCGGTGGCGTCGGCGCAGCAGAGCGGGCCGTTCGGCGCCAAAGGTACCGGCGAGACCGGCACCTTCGGCGTCTCGCCGGCCATCGCCAACGCGCTGCACGACGCGGCCGGGGTGCGGCTCACCACCTTGCCGCTGACGCCGGAGGCGATCTATCGCGCGATCCGCGCCGCCGCCGGCGACCCCTTGGCGGAGGCGTGAGATGAGCGCCGCGCCGCGGACCCTCCGCTTCACCCTCAACGGCCGCACGGTCACGGCCGAGATCGCGCCGCAGGAGAGCCTGGTCTCGGTGCTGCGCGACCGCTTCGAGCTCTATGGCGCGCGCGAGAGCTGCGGCCAGGGGCTTTGCGGCTGCTGCACCGTGCTGGTCGACGGGCGCGCGGTGTCGTCCTGCCTGACGCTCGCCGCGCTGATCGACGGCGCCGAGGTGACGACGATCGAGCATCTCGCCGCCGACGGGCGGCTCGACCCGGTGCAGGAGGCGTTCATCGAATCGAGCGCCTTCCAATGCGGCTTCTGCACGCCGGGCTTCGTGCTGATGACGCAGCAGCTGCTGGATGCCCATCCTGAGCCGAGCGATGACGACATCCGGCACTATCTCGCCGGCAATCTCTGCCGCTGCGGCGCCTATCCCGAGATACTGCAAGCGGTGCGGTTGGCGGCGCGGAAACGCAAGCTGGGAGCCCGCTAGACGCCCATCGAAGAGGAGCGCGCATCGTGCAGAACATCGCTGTCGGGTCCCGGCCATGGTATCGCGCGCTGTCGCGCGGCCAATGGAACGCGCTGCTGGCGTCCAATCTCGGCTGGCTGTTCGACGGCTACGAGACCTATGCGCTGATCCTCACCGTCGGCGTGGCGCTGCGCCAGCTGCTCGATCCCGCGCTCTATCCCGGCATTCCCGCCTATGCCGGCACGGTCATCGCCATCACGCTGCTCGGCTGGGGCATCGGCGGGCTGGTCGGCGGCGTGCTCGCCGATTATATCGGCCGCAAGCGCACCATGATCCTCGCCATCCTCGCCTATTCGCTGATGACCGGGCTCAGCGCACTCTCCTGGGATTGGGTGTCCTTTGCCGTGCTGCGCTTCCTGGTCGGCATCGCCATCGGCTCGGAATGGGCGACCGGCACCTCGATCACCGCCGAGCTCTGGCCCGACCATGCCCGTGGCAAGGGCGCCGGGCTGATGCAATGCGGCCTCGGCATCGGCTTCTTCATCGCCTCTTTCGTCTGGCTGCTGGTCAGCCCCTACGGCCCCGGCGCGTGGCGATATATGTATCTGATCGGCATCCTGCCGGCGCTGGTCACCTTGTGGATCCGCCGCGGTATCCCGGAATCGGCGCTGTGGCAGGATGCCAGCGCGCGCCGGCGCGCGGCGGTGGCGCGCAAGCGCAGCGGCGAGACGCTGCACGCGCAGGACGCGGCGCTGGTGCGCTTCACCCTGGTCGATCTCTTCGCCGACCCCGAACTGCGGCGGCGGACGCTGATCGCGCTGCTGATGTCGCTGACCACGACGCTCGGCTGGTGGGGCATCTCCTCCTGGGTCCCGCCCTATATCGCCGCCACCGCCGCCAAGGCCGGGCTCTCGGCGCCGCAATGGGCCAGCTTCGCCGGCATGTGCTACAACATCGGCGCCATCGCCGGTTATATCGGCCTGGGATTCCTCGCCGATGCCTTCGGCCGCAAGCCGGTCGTGATGCTGTTCTTCGCACTGGCCTTCCTGCTTACGCCCGTGCTGTTCCTGTGGACGCATGACCTGCATTTGCTGCTGCTGGTCGCGGGGATCAACGGCTTCTTCACGCTGGGCCAATATACCTGGATGTCGACCTGGCTGCCGGAGCTCTACCCGACGCGGCTGCGCGCTACCGGCGTCGCCTTCAGCTTCAACGCGCCGCGCTTCATCGCCTTCATGGGGCCGCTCATCGCCGGCACGCTGATCGTCAATCTCGGCGGCTATGGCCTAGCGGCGACGATGGTGGGGTTCATCTATATCCTGGGCTTCGTCGCCACGCCCTTCCTGCCGGAGACGCGCGGCAAGACGCTGCCGGAGACGGTATAGCCGGCGCGCCGAGCGGCGCGCTCTCGACGCAACCCGCGGCATAGGCTTTCCGTCGCTCCGACCGCGCCGCGCGAAACGCGAGCCACGCAAGGCCCGAGTCGCGAGAGGACGGTCCCTCGCGGTGTTCGCGCTGGAGATGCAGGCGCGCGAGCCCGCGGGCTCGCGCCGCCACATCAGGACGAGGAAGGAGATCCGGCGATGGCAGAGGGCACGCTCAACGGCAAGAAGGTCGTGCGCGCAGCAGATGCATGCACAGCGCGGTCATGATGCGCTCGCCCTGCTGGTTGAAGGTGTCGTGGCGCATGGTGACGATGCCACGGTCGGGCTTACGCTCCGAGCGGCGCAGCTCGACGATCTCGGCGGTGGCGCGGATGCGGTCGCCGGGCCGCAGCGGCTTCAGCCACAGCACCTCGCGCATCCCCGGCGAGCCCAGGATCGCCTCCGGCCAGAGGCGGAGATCGAAGAACAGGCGGAAGCTGAGGCTGAGCGTGTGCAGGCCCGACGCCACCAGCCCGCCGAAGGCGGAGGCTTCGGCGGCGGCGGCGTCGAGATGGAATTCCTGGGGATCGAAGCGCCGCGCGAAATCGACGATGTCCTCGGCGCTGATCTCGGTCTCGGCGGTGGCGAAGCTCTGCCCCAGCGCCAGATCCTCGAAATAGAAGCCGGTCACCGGCTCAAGCCTGATGACCGTAGAGCCAGTCGAGCATGGTGTAATCGGCGGCCGAGCGCTGCGCCATCATCTCGTTGCGCAACACCGCCCCCATGCCGTCGAGATGGAAGAACGCCCCCATCGCCCGCGCCGTGATCTGGACGCGCGCGGTGCGCCGGGTGCGCGCCTGCTCGTAGCCGGCAAGCGCCGCCGGCAGGTCGCCGGGTGCTGCGGCCACCTGCCTTGCCAAAGCGAGCCCGTCCTCGATCGCCTGGCAGGCGCCCTGGGCGATGTACTGGTACATCGGATGCGCGGCATCGCCGATCAGCGCTATGCGGTTCGCCGTCCAGCGCGCGATCGGCTTGCGGTCGGTCATCAGCCAGCGCCGGTCGCGCCACATCAGCCCGACGCAGCCGCGGATGTAGTCGCAGGTCCGGGCGTAATGCGCATCGAGCTCGTCGGGCGTGCCCCAATCCTCGGAGAGCGGCGTGTAGCGCGGGCTGCGGAACACCGCGACCTGGTTGTAGAGCTCACCGCGGCGGACCGGGTATTGCACGAAATGCATGTCGGGGCCCACCCACATGACGACATTGTCGAGCCCGGCATGGCTCGACAGCCGCTCCATCGGGATGGTGCCGCGATAGGCGACATAGCCGTCATGGATCGGCGCGTCGTCGGAAAAGAGCCGCCGCACCGTCGAATGGAGCCCGTCGGCGCCGATGAGCAGATCGGTCTCGTAGACCGTGCCGTCGGCTGAGCGCGCGGCGGCGCTGTCGCCGCGATCATCGATGGCGGTGACGTCGCGCCGGGTTTCGAGCGTGATGAGCTTCTCGGCGCGGCAGGCTTCGAGCAGCACCGCGAGCAGGTCGCTGCGATGCATGACGATATAGGGATGGCGGTAGCGGCGCCGGAACGCCTCGCCGAGATCGATCTCGGTGATGCGCAAAGCGGTGATCGCGTCCATCCAGACGAGGCGGCTGGGATAGACCGCGTGCTTGGCGATCTCCGGCAGCAAGCCCAGATGGTCGAGCACATGCATGGCGTTGGGCGCGAGCTGCAGCCCCGCGCCGATCTCGCCGAACTCCGCCGATTTCTCGACGACATGCACCGGCCGGCCGGTGCGCGCCAGCGCCAGCGCCGCGGTGAGCCCGCCGATGCCGCCGCCGATGACGAGGGTGGGCAGCCGCGTGCCGGGGCTCACGCGGCCGCTCCCTTGGTCCGTTGCACCTGTTGCTCCTGCTCCGCTGCGAGGCCGGTCAGCAGCTGTTATATGGGCCGCGCCCGCCGGCGGCAATCGGCGGAGCGAGCGGGAGACGCTCGCGACCGCGCGCGCTTGACGGCCCGGGCCGGCAGTGCGACCTTTTGAGCAACAACAACGCGCAACAGCGGCCGGGTCCGCCCGGTCCGCGGAGGAGGAGACGCCATGTTCATCCGCAACGACTGGTATGTCGCGGCCTGGGCGCATGAGGTGGGCAAGACACCGCTGGCGCGCCGCATCTGCAACGAGCCGGTGGTGATGTTCCGCGACAGCGACGGCGCGGTCGGCGCGCTCGAGGATCGCTGCTGCCATCGCTCGACGCCGCTGCGCCTCGGCACGGTGGTGAAGGACGGGCTGCAATGCGGCTATCACGGCCTGGTCTTCGACCGCAGCGGGCGCTGCGTGCGCGTGCCGGGCCAGGAGCTGATCCCGGAGCGCGCGCGGGTGCGCTCCTATCCCGTGGTCGAGAAGGACGAGTTCGTCTGGATCTGGATGGGCGAGGCGGCGAAGGCCGATCCCGCGCAGATCATCGACTATCCCTGGCACAACGACTACCGGGCCTGGCCGCACAAGCACGAGGTCTATCACATCGGCGGCAATTACATGCTGATGGTCGACAACCTCATGGACCTCACGCATCTGGGCTATGTCCATGCCAAGACCATCGGCGGCAATCCGATGACGCATGTCGAAGCCAAGATGAAGACGACGCGCACGCCCAAGGGGCTCAAGTACCTGCGCCTGATGCTGAACTCGGTGCCGCCGCCGACCTATGTCAAGGCGGCAGGCTTCACGGGCCGCGTCGACCGCTGGCAGGAATTCGAGTTCATCGCGCCCGGCAACATCATCCAATGGACCGGCGCGGTCGATGCCGTCACCGGCGGCTATGCCGAGGGCAACCGCGAGGGCGGCTTCTCGCTGCGCATCTTCCACGGGTTGACGCCGGAGACCGAGAGCAGCTGCTTCTATTTCTGGTCGACCGCCAATGGCTACCGCCAGGACGAGCCGGCGGCGACCGAGCAGCTCTATGACGAGATCGCCCGGACCTTCCTCGAGGACAAGGTGGTGGTCGAGGCGCAGCAGGCGCGGCTCGACGAGCGCGGCGAGTCCGGCCTCGTCGACATCGAATCCGACGGTGCGCGGCTCCATATGCGTCGTACGATCGAGCGGCTGCTGGCCGAGGAGCAGGCGACGCTGGCGGCGGAATAGGCATATCCCGGCCATGTCGCGCTGGCACAGGGCCTGCCGCGCCAGCGAGGTGCAGGAGGGCGAGCCGCTGGGCCTCAGGCTCGGCGGGCTTGCCGTCGGCCTCTTCCGCATCGGCGACCGGCTGCTGGCGGTGCATGACATCTGCAGCCACGAATACGCGCTGCTGTCGAAGGGCTATCAGGAGGGCGGCATCGTCGAGTGCCCGCTGCATCAGGCGCGGTTCGATCTCGTCGACGGGACGGTGCCTGTGCCCGCCGGCCGAGCGCGACATCGCCACCTTCGCGCTGCGCCTCGAGGGCGACGAGGTCTTCGTCAGCCTGCCGGAAGGTCAGACCGACGAGACGCTGACGCGGCGCGGCGGCTGAAGCGGAACCGCCTCGAGCCGCGCGGGGCTCGCCAGCCGGGCCAATCCCAGAATGGAGAGCGTCACCAGCCCGGCGATCATCCAGAGCCCGGTGCCGGCCGCCGCGAGCGCGCCAGTGCCCGCCCAGCCGATCGAGGAGAAGGCCTCGGCGAAAGTGGCGATGCGCGAGGAGGTCTGGCGGCGGCGGAAATGGCTGCGCTGCGCCTGGCTGCGGAACCAGAGCTGGATCGCGGTGGCGGCGACCGCGGCAGCGGCGATGCCGAGTGCCGCGACCATGGCGTCGCGCGGCGAGATCAGGGCGATCGCCGCGGTGAACGGGAGAAAGACCAAGGCCACGCCGCCCATCACCGCCTCGGTCTTGGCGCGCAGCACACGCCGCGCCGGCACCGGCGCGGTGGCTACCAGATCGGGCGCGTCCTCGCCGGAAATGGCGAGCCAGGCAAGGCCGCCGGCGAGCTGCCCCGCCGCCATGATCAGCACCGGCACCAGCAAGGCGACGGCGCCGCCGCCCGTGGCGAAGCTGCGCCACAGCAGCAGTCCCGGCGGCAGCAGATAGAGCAGCTGCATCAGCGTCTGCGACAGCAGCCAGGGGTCGCGGCGCAGCAGCGTCCACTCCTTGCGCCGGAGCGCCCGCGCCGGCGATCCGCGGCGGAAGCCGGCGCGCGGCGGTGGCGCGGCGCGACCTGCGGCACCGAGGCGGCGGCAACCGCGTAGCGGGCAAAGCGCGGCGCCACCAGGGTGATCGCGGCGCCGAGCAGCAACAGGCTCGCGCCGAGCACTGCTGCGAGCGCCACGGGCTCGCCGAGGATGGCGCGGGCGGGCCACCAGCAGAGGCTGCCGGGCGCCGGCAGGCGCGACATCGCCCAGTCCGATTGCAGCAGGGCGAAGCGCGACAAGGTGCCGGAGGAGAGGATCGCCGCCGCCTGCAAGCCGATGACGAAGCCGGCGCCGATCACCGCCGCGGCGATCTGGGCGATGAGCCGGGTGCGGCGCGGGCCGATGAGGCGGAAGAGCGCCGCGGCCATCGCCACCGCCAGCGCCACCGCGGCGCATCCCATCGCGGTGACGACGCCATAAGCGCCAAGCCAGCGGCCGCCGCCGCGGAGCGCCAGCACGTCGATGAAGGGCGCCACCAGGAGCGCCGCCATCGCGCTGACCGAGAGCACCATCGCGCCGATGCGCACGGCAAAGAGCCGCCCCGCGGGGGCGGGCGAGGCGAGGATGAGGTCGAGATCGGCGCGCGCATAGAAGGCGCGCGTCACCGATTCCAGCGCTTGCGACGCCATCGCTGACCAGGAGAGCAAGGCGCCGGCGGTGATGATCGCCAGGGTGGCGCGGTCGGGAGCGGCGCCGAGCCGCGCGTAAGGCCCGACCATGAGCCAGGCAATGAGATGCATGAAGAGCGCGAAGAGGGCGATGCCGATGGCGACGCCGCGCGCGCGCCGGCGGCCGCCCGCGGTCATCATGAAGAGCCAGTCGCGCCAGGCAAGGCGCAGCTCATGGCGTGCGAACCAGGCGAGCGAGCCCGGCCTCACGCGGCGTCGACCTCGCGGCCGAGGAGCGCGAGGAAGGTGTCCTCGAGGCTGCTGCCGCTGTTGCCAGCGAGACGGCGCAGCTCCTCCAAGCTGCCTTCAGCGATGAGCCGGCCGCCGGCGATGACGCCGATGCGGTCGGCCATGCGCTCGGCCACGTCGAGGATGTGGGTGGTCATGATCACCGTGCTGCCGGCGCGGACGCGCTCGCGCAGCACGCTCTTGACCTGGCGCGCGGCGGCGGCGTCGAGGCCGGTGAGTGGCTCGTCGAGGATGATGAGGCGCGGCTCGTGCACCAGCGCGCCGGCCAGCGCCACCTTCTGCCGCATGCCCTTGGAGAAGCCCTCGCAGCGCTGCTCCGCCTCGGCGGCGAGACCGAGCCAGCCCAGCAGCTCGCGCGCCCGCGCCTCGCCCAGCGCCGCGTCGACCCCCCACAACCCCGCAACGAATTCGAGGTATTCGAGCGGCGTCAGCCGGTCGTAGATCATCGGCTCCTCGGAGACCCAGGCCATCAGCCGCTTGGCGGCGACGGGATCGGCCAGCGCGTCGATGCCGAAGATCGAGATGCTGCCGCCGTCGGGCCGCAGCAGACCCGCCACCAGGCGCAAGCTGGTGGTCTTGCCGGCGCCGTTGGGGCCGAGCAGCGCATAGAACTCGCCGGCGCGCACCTGCAGCTCCAGCCCGTCGACCGCGGGGCGGTCGAAGCGTTTGGCGAGGCCGTGGATCTCGAGGGCGAAGGCTGCGGAAGGCGTCATCGCGGCCAGCCTAGGCGGCGGAAGTTGACGCAGCGTAAACCATAAAATCCGCGCCAAACGCCGGATTTCAGGCGGTCAGGCCGACATGGGGGCGCAGCGCGTCGAGCGGCGCCACGGCAAAGCGCGAGGCGGTGGCGAAACTGATGTCGCCGGCGAGGCCGGAGGCGGTGGTGGCGTTGCGGAAGATCTCCGCGATCTCGTGCCGCATCTCGGCGAGGAGGGGGCGGTGGCTGCGCAGCACGAGATCGAAGCGCTGCGGCCGCACGAGACCGTCGAGCTGCAGCGCGCCGAGGCGGCTGGTCTCGACCTCGAGGATGAAATGCGAACCCGGCTCCTGCGGCGCGGCAGCGGCGGCGCGCCGGCGCAGATAAAGCCGCACCGGCCGGATCAGGCCGCCCGCGAGCAGCGGCAGCACGAAGACGCGCCAATCGCCGGAGGCGGGCTCGGCGAGCTGGCGCAGCTCCTCGATATCGCCATCGAGCCTGAGGCGCAGGTCGCGTCGTCCCGAAAGGTCGAGCGCAGACGCCACCTTGGCGCCGGGCCAGGTGCCGGAATTGAGCGCGCTCATCAGGAAGAGCAGCGTGCCGGCGAGCTGCTGCCCCGAGGCCGGCATGAGATCGCTGCGCAGCTGCGCGGCGAGATCGGGCAACGCGTGGTCGAGCGCGGAGAGCGCCTGCGCCAGCGCCGGCCAGGTGGCGCTCTGCGTCACCGAGGCGTCGTCGGGGGGCGCCGGCGGCGTCGCCGCCAGCAGCTGCAGGCCGAGCAGTGTCCCCGGCGGCAGCGCCAGGCGCTGTTCCAGCGACAGCATGCCGACCGGCGTCTCGACCATGGTCTCGCCGGCGGTGGCCGCCACCACCCGGCCGATGAAATCCGTCGGGGCGGCCGCGGGTGCACCCGGTGCGGCGGCGGTCGGCGGAGCGGCGGCGGTCGCGGTCGCTGGCAGCACGACGACCCGTAGCGTCAGCGGTGCCGCGGCAGGCGAGGCGGGTGTGTCGTCGCCGAAGGACGGCGGTGACAGCAGGCGGGCCTGGACGACGCTGCCCGTGGCGGGCGCCCCCGCGGCGACCGTCGTCAGCGTCACGCCGGTCCCCGGCGGCAGCGCCAAGCGCTGATCGAGCAGCAACGTGCCCAAGGGCGTCTCGACGATGGTCTCGCCCATAGGGCTTGCGAGCACCCTGCCGGTGAAATCGGTGGTGGCTGGGCTGGGCGCGGCGGCAGCCGGCATCGCCGGCACGACCACGACGCGCAGCGTCAGCTGGGCGCCGGTCGGCAGCGCAGGCGAAGCCTCACCCGGTGGCGGCGACAGCACGCGCGCCTGAACGACGCTGCCCAGCGCAAGCTCGCCGGTGGCAGGCGCCGTCATCGACAGCGTCGTCAGGGTCAAGCTGGTCCCCGGCGGCAAGGCCAGCCGCTGGTCCAGCAACAGTGTGCCGAAGGGTGTCAGCAGCGCGGTGTGGCCGTTGCCGTCGGGGGCGGGCGGCATCACCGTGCCGACAAAGCTCACCGGGGTCGGGCCGAGCGCTGTCGGCGGCGGCTCGTCCGGGCCCGGTAAAGCGATGCGCAGGATGAGCCGCGTCCCCTCCGCCAGCGCCGGCAGATTCTGTTCGGCGGGCGGCAGCGACACCAGGGTCGCCGCGACCTCGCTGCCGAAATCGAGCTGTGCGGGTGGTGCCTCTTCCTCGCTTACCGCAGGCGCGGCGGGCAGCGTCGTGGTCGTGCTGACACTGGCGGCGGTGGCGGGCGCGGCCGGTGTCGGCGTGGTGGCCGGCGCGGGCGCGGCAGGTGTCGCGGGCTCCTCGATCTCGAGCAGCAGCACCGTGGCAGGTGGCCCCGGCTGCAGCTTGAGCTCGACACGGCTGCCGGCGGGCAAGGCGAGCGTCGTCTTGAGCGCGAGCGTGCCATAGTCGGTGCGCAGCAGCAGCGCGCCGTTGCCGCCGCGGCCGACCACGGTGGCGATCAGCGTCGCGGAGAGCAGCAGAGCCGGCGGCGGCTGCTGCGCCAGCTCGACCAGCACCGGCGCCGCCAGGAGCGACGGCGTGGGCACGGTCAGGCCGACGAAGGGAACGGCGCCTACCGCATCTGCCATGGCGGCGATCTCTCCTCGCCGCCCTAAAGCGCGCTGCTCGAGGCGGTGCAGGATCGCCTCGACGTCGGTCGCAGCCTCGCTGCCGGGATGACGCGTCAGCAGCGAGACCTGCCGGCGGATGCTGTCCTTGACGTGATCGTCACGGCGGATGATGCCGGCGAGCGGCGGCTCGAGCTTGAGGAATTCGCGGCAGGCGCGCAGCAGCGTGCCGTAGACCCGCTCGCCCTCGCGCTGGTTTGCCACCATGTTGACGACGATCTGGATGCCGTCGGCGAGGCGCTCCATCGCCGTCACCTTGATATAGGCGTAGGCGTCGGTGATCGAGGTCGGCTCGTCGGTGGTGATGACGAGGCAGGCGCGCGATTGTCCCGTGAGCAGCCGCACCGTGCGCTCGATGCCGGCGCCGAGATCGATCACGACCCAGTCGTAATCCTGCGACAGCAGCTGCAGCTCGGTGCGCAGCGCCATCAGCCGGCTGGCCGGCAGGGTGGCGAGGCTGCCGGTGCCGGAGCGGCCGGCAATGATGTCGAAGCCGCCCTCGTAGCGCGTCGCCGCCTGCGCCAGGGTCGCTTCGCCGGCGATGACGCTGGCGAGGTCGCGCTCAGGGGTGACGCCGAGCTGGACATCGACATTGGCGAGGCCGAGATCGCCATCGAACAGCAGCGCCTTCTTGCCCGCCTTGGCCATGGCATGGGCGAGCGTGATCGAGAACCAGGTCTTGCCGACGCCGCCTTTGCCGGAAGCGACGGCGATGATGTTGCGCTTCTGCGGGGCGGCGACGGTCAGCGGCGTCGCGAGCGCCTGCACGAGGGAAGCTGGCTTCATGATAATCCTCTCATGGCATTGGCTTGCCGCTGCGGCTGTGGCGATTTCGGCAGGACGAGGCGAGCCAGGACGACGGGGTTGAAGGCGGTGAGACCCTTGGCGATGTCGGGCGAGGTGCCGGCCTCGGCCAATCCCAGGCGCAAGCGTGTCGGCGCAGGCGATGACGCTGCCCAGGCGCTGCACCATGTCGAGGCGCGTGATCATCATGCGGCCGATGCCGAGATCGCGGAAGATGCGCGCCAGCTCGATCGTGTCGACGGCGTCGCCGCCGGCGGGCAGCACCAGCACCGGCTCGGCGCCGCTGGCGGCGATGAGCTGCGACAGCTCGCGCCGATCGCCGGCGTTGTAGGGGTTGATCCCCGGGGAATCGATGATCAGCAGCTCGCCGGGCTGAGCCTCGGCGACGATCGGCGCCAGGCGCTGGGCGCTCTCGGCGCGGTGCAGCGGCAGCTGCAGCGCGCGGGCGAAGGCCTCGAGCTGCTCGATGCCGCCGGCTCGCACCGTGTCGGCGGTGACGAGGCGGACGGGCTGGCCTGCCATCACCGCGCGCGCCGCGAGCTTGGCCGCGGACACCGTCTTGCCGGCGCCCGGCGGCCCCGCCAGCAGCACCGGCCGGAGCGGCTCGCCGTCGAGCGCCGCGAAGGTGAAGACCGTACTGAACGCGCTCGCCAGCGCCAGCAGCGGATCGTCGGTCTCGAAGGGGAGGGCGGCGCAGAGGATCTTCTCGACCACCAGCGGCGAGAGGCCGTGGGCGGAGAGCGCCTCGTTCAGGATGTCGATGACGTCGGGCTCGATCCCCGGCGCCGGCCGCTCGGGCTGATCGACCGCGGCGGTGACGCGGGTGGCGCCGTCGTCGCCCTCCTCGGTCGCGACGATGATCGCCTCATTGCCGAGGCGCGCGCGCACCAGCGCCATCGCCTCGCTCATGGTTGCCGCGGTGAAGGTTCTGAGCCGCATCGCCTAAAGCGTCCCCACCGTCTTGATCTTGGCCTTGGGATGGACCTCGCTCTGCGACATCACCACGGTGATCGGCCGGAAGCGCTCGATGATCGAGCGCACATAAGGCCGGATGGCCGGGCTCACCAGCAGCACCGGCGTCTCGCCGCCCATGGCGTGACGCTCGAAATTGCCGCGCACGGCGGCGATGAACTCCTGCAGCCGGCTCGGCGGCATGCTGAGGTGGCGCTCGTCGCCCTGGCCGGTGAGCGCCTCGGCGAAGGACTGCTCCCAGGCCGGCGACAAGCTGACCAGCGGGATGATGCCGCTCTCGTTGGTGTTCTGCTCGCTGATCTGGCGCGCGAGGCGGGCGCGCACATGCTCGGTGATGACGCTGACATTGCGGCTGTAGCCGCAGGCCTCGGAGATGCCCTCGAGAATGGTCGGGAGGTCGCGGATCGAGACGCGTTCGGAGAGCAGGTTCTGCAGCACGCGCTGGATGCCGCCGACCGAGATCTGGCTCGGCACCATGTCGGCGATCAGCTTCTGGTGGCTCTTGTCGAGCTCGTCGAGCAGCTTCTGGGTCTCGGCGTAGGACAGCAGCTCCGCCATGTTGTCCTTGATCACCTCGGTCAGATGCGTGGTGATCACCGTCTGCGGCTCGACCGCGGTATAGCCGCGGAAGGTCGCCTCCTCGCGGCTTGCCTCCGCCACCCACTGCGCCGGCAGGCCGAAGGTCGGCTCGACCGTGGGCTCGCCGGGGATGGTGATGGCGCCGCCGCGCGGATCCATCACCAGCAGCATGTTGGGCCGGAGATCGCCGCGTCCGGCCTCGATCTCCTTGACGCGGATGACATAGGTATTGGCCGCGAGCTGCAGATTGTCCTGGATGCGCACCGACGGCATGACGAAGCCGATCTCGGCGGCGAGCTGGCGGCGGAGCGCCCGCACTTGATCGGTGAGCCGCGTGCCGTGGTCGCTGTTGATCAGGCTGAGCAGACCGTAGCCGAGCTCCAGGCGCAGCTGGTCGATCTGCAGCGCAGTGTTGATCGGCTCCTCCTTCGCCGGCACCGCCGCCGATTTCGCCTGCTGCGCCGCGGATTCCGCGGCAGCGACCTTCTCGCGCCGGTCGGTAAGTCTCCAGGCGGCGCCGCCGGTCACCAGCGACAGCGCCAGGAAGGGCAGGGTCGGGATGCCCGGCAGGACCGCCAGCGACAGCATCAGGAAGGAGGCGACGCCAAGCGCCGCGGGATAGGCCGAGAGCTGCCCGAACAGCGCCTTGTCGGTCGAGCCGCTGACGCCGGCCTTGGCGACGAGCATGCCGGCGGCGGTGGAGACGACGAGCGCCGGTATCTGAGTCACCAGCCCGTCGCCGACGGTCAGCAGCGTGTAGCTCTGCGTCGCCTCGGTGAAGGAGATGCCTTGCTGCACGACGCCGATGATGATGCCGGCGCCGATGTTGATGGCGGTGATGATCAGGCCGGCCACCGCGTCGCCGCGCACGAATTTCGAGGCGCCGTCCATGGCGCCGTAAAAGTTGCTTTCGTCCTCGAGCTCGCTGCGGCGCTTCCTCGCGGCATCCTCGTTGATCAGGCCGGCGGAGAGATCGGCGTCGATCGCCATCTGCTTGCCGGGCATGCTGTCGAGGCTGAAGCGCGCCGCAACCTCGGCGATGCGGCCCGAACCCTTGGTGATGACGACGAAGTTCACCACCACCAGGATGATGAAGACGATGACGCCGATGAGGAAATTGCCGGCCATGACGAAGCTGCCGAAGGCCTGGATGACATGGCCGGCGGCCGCCGCTCCCTCGTGGCCGTGGCTCAGGATGAGCCGCGTCGAGGCGAGGTTGAGCGAAAGCCGCAGCATCGTGGCGATGAGCAGCACGGTCGGGAAGGACGAGAACTCCAGCGGCCGCTGGATGAATAGCGCGACCATCAGGATCAGCACGGAAAAGGTGATCGACATCGCCAGGCTGAAGTCGAGCAGCCAGGTCGGCATCGGCAGGATGAGCACGACCAGGATGGCGACGACGCCGAGCGCCAGCGCGATCTCGCCGCGCCGCAGGGTCTTCGAGATCTTGCCGAGCAGCGCCATCGGGCTCGGCGCCCGTGGTGCCGTCACGGTTATGGTGGGGGCTTGGGCCATGGAGGCTCCGACCTACCGCCTCACACCACCGCCCGCTCGGGCTCGCCGGCCGCCGGCACGCTGACGCCTTCCAGGCGATACTGCTGGAGCTTGTTGCGCAAGGTGCGGATCGAGATGCCGAGGATGGTGGCGGCGTGCGTGCGGTTGCCGAGGCAATGCTGCAACGTCTCGAGGATCAGATCGCGCTCGACATCGGCGACGGTGCGCCCGACCATGCCGGGCTTGCCGGGGATGATGGCCGTGGCCGCGACCCCGGCCTCGGCGCCCGGCTTGGGCGCGGCCAGCATCATCGCGGATGCGCCCAGCTCTTCACCGCGCGCCAGCAGCACGGCGCGGTGGATGGTGTTCTCGAGCTCGCGGACGTTGCCGCGCCAGGCATGGCGCTGCAGCAGCTCGCGGGCATCGGCCGCCAGCGGCCGGATCGCCACCCCGTTCACCTCGGCGAACTTCTTGGCGAAATGGTCGGCCAGCAGCTCGATGTCCTTGGGCCGCTCGCGCAGTGACGGGATGCGCATGTTGACGACGTTGAGGCGGAAGTAGAGGTCCTCGCGGAAGTTGCCGTTGCGCACGTCCTCCTCGAGGTCGCGATTGGAGGTGGCGATGAGACGGATGTCGACCTTGATCGGTTGATGGCCGCCGACGCGGTCGATCTCGCGCTCCTGGATGGCGCGCAGCAGCTTCGCCTGCAGGCGCTGGTGCATCTCGCTGATCTCGTCGAGCAGCAGGGTGCCGCCGTTCGCCTCCTCGAACTTGCCGATGCGCCGTGCGACGGCGCCCGTGAACGCGCCCTTCTCGTGGCCGAAGAGCTCGGATTCCAGCAGGTTCTCCGGAATCGCCGCGCAATTGACCGAGATGAAATTGTGCTTGGCGCGCCGGCTGCGGCGATGGATGTAGCGTGCCATCACCTCCTTGCCGGTACCGCTCTCGCCGGTGATCAGCACGCTCGCGTCGGACGGCGCGACCTGATCGGCCAATCCCACCACCTCCGCCATGACGGGATCGCGGAACAGGAAGGAGTGGCTCTCCTGCGCCACCGCCTCGAGCACCGCCGCGATGAGCTCGGCGTCGGGCGGCAGCGGGATGTACTCCTTGGCGCCCGCCCGGATCGCGCGCACCGCCGCGTCGGCATCAGCGCCGATGCCGCAGGCGACGACGGGAACGTAGATACGTTCCTGCTTCAGGCATTCGATCATCCGGCCGATGTCGAGCTTGACATCCATCATCAGGAGATCGGCGCCCTGGCCGGAACGGAGCGTGGCCAGTGCGTGTTCGATGTCGTCGACGTGAGCGACGGTGGCGCCACGCGCCATCGCGATCTTGCCGGCGGCGCTGATATAGCCCTCGAGCGGGCCGAGAATGAGCAGACGCATCGCGGTTGACCTCTCTCCTAGGAGCGATCGGCTTTGACGATTTCCGTCATGGTGACGCCGAGCCGCTCGTCGACGACGACGACCTCGCCGCGCGCCACCAGCCGGTTGTTGACGTAGATGTCGATGGCCTCGCCGACCTTCCGGTCAAGCTCGACGACGGCGCCGCGGCCGAGCTTGAGCAACTGGCTGACCTGCATCGTCGCGCGGCCGAGCACGGCCGAGATCTGCACCGGAATGTCGTAGACCGCCTCGAGATCCTTGGCGTTCTGCGGCCGGGCCTCGTTGTTGCTTGCCTGGTCGCCGTCGAGCTCGTCGAGCTGCAGGTTGTGGGGATCGCTCATAAATGCTTCTCCTCAGGGGGGCTCGTACCCGGGGCAGGGAGGGAGTCGAGAGCGCGAGCCAGCGCCCCGTCGATATCGTGCATCAGGCGCCGCGTATCGCGTTCGGCACCGCCCTCGGCCCATTCGATGCGCGCGTCCTCGGGACCGAGGGATTCATCCGCGAGAAGAACGATCTTGCCGGGAAAGCCGCTGGCCGCGACGACCGCGTCGAGGCGCTCGCGCATCGCCTCGAACAGGCCGTCGGCGATGCGCAGCACGACGCGCGGCTCGTCATAGGCCTCGCGCAGGCAATCGGCGACCATCGCCTCGATCTCGGCGAGCGGCGCCTTGCGGCAGAGCGCCGGCGCCGCCTTGGCGAGCGCGGCGCGGAGCGCCTCGATGGCGCCGCGCTCGGCCTCCTCGGCATAGCGCTGGCGCGCGGCCAGAATGACTTTCAGGCCGAGGGCGAGGCTCGACAGCGCGCCGGTGGCGCGCGCCTCGATCGACTGCGCCGCCTCGGCCAGCCCGGCGGCACGGCCCGCTGCGGCGCCGGCGGTGCGCGCGGCTTCGAGCTCCGCCCGGGAGAAGGTGGGCTCCGGCGGCGGCGGCGGCGGCGCCGACTTGCGCGACTTGTCGCGCGGCGCGTCCGGCTGATCGAAGGAGCGGTCGAAGAGGAACTTATGCGGTGCGCTCATTTCCTGCCTCAATAAACCAGTTCGTCTTCGCTGCTGCCGTCGACGATGACGATCTCGCCGCGCGCCGCGAGGTCCTTGGCGAGCGCCACGAGATAGGCTTGGGACTCCTCGACGTCCTTGAGGCGTACCGGCCCCATGGAAGCGATCTCCTCGCGCAGCAGCTTGCCGGCGCGCTCGGATATGTTGGCGAAGAACAGATCGCGCAGGGCCTCGGATGCGCCCTTGAGCGCGATGGGGATCTTCTCCTTTTCGGCGTTGCGCAGAATGCCCTGGATCGCCATGCCGTCGAGCTTGCCGAGATCCTCGAAGGTGAACATGAGCGCCTTGATGCGCTCGGCGCTGTCGCGGTTGCGCTCCTCCAGGGCGGTGATGAAGCGCGTCTCGGTGTTGCGGTCGAGGCTGTTGAAGATCTCGGCGATGAGCTCGTGCGAGTCGCGACGGTTGGTCCGCGCCAGGCTCGAGAAGAACTCGTTGCGCAAGGTGCGCTCGACGTCGTCGAGCACCTCCTTCTGCACCGCCTCCATGCGCAGCATGCGCATGATCACTTCCATGGCGAAGCTTTCGGGAAGCTGCGTCAGCACGCGCCCGGCGTGCTCGGGCTTGATCTTGGAAAGCACGACGGCGACGGTCTGCGGGTACTCGTTCTTGAGATAGTTGGCGAGAACGGTCTCGTTGACGTTGCCGAGCTTGTCCCACATGGTGCGGCCGGCGGGGCCGCGGATCTCCTCCATGATGGTGTTGACGCGGTCGGAGCCCAGCACCTTGGCGAGCAGCCGCTCGGTGCTCTCATAGGAGCCGACCAGCGAGCCGGTGGCCGAGATCTGCTCGGCGAACTCGACGAACAGCCGCTCGACGATGTTCGCGCTGACCGTGCCGAGATTGGCCATGGTCTGGGAGATCTCCTTGATCTCCTCGTCGTCCATCAGCGCGAAGAGGCGAGCCGTATGCTCTTCGCCAAGCGCCAGCATGAGAATGGCCGACTTCTCCGGTCCAGTCAGGGTGCGGACGTCTTCGCGAACGCGCATTACGGCCATTGCCGGATCTCCCGCCTAAGCGCCCTGGTACATCCAGGAGCGGATGATGGCCACCGCTTCCTCCGGATGCTTCTCGACGATCTCGCCGACCTTGCGGATGCTCGACGCGGCGACGCGCCCCTCGATCTGGCCGATATCGATCATCGCTTCGGCCCCGCCGTCGTCGCCGCCGCCCGGGACCATCGCGCCGCCGGCGGCGGCGGCGAGCGCCGGGGAGAGACCGGCCGGGGGCGGCAGCGCCGCCTGGCCGCCGACCTGGCCGGTCAGCAGGTTGCTGGCCTCCGCCGCCGCCGCCGCGCTGTTCTCGAGCACGCGCATCAGCAGCGGGCGGACGACGAGCAGGATGAAGAGCACGGCGACCACGGCGATGACCAGCATCTCGCCCATCTTGACGACGTCGGCGTGCTCGAAGCCCAGAAGGGTGGCGGGCGCCGCCGGCATGGTCTCGTCGATGCCGGTGAAGCGCATGTTGACCAGCTCGACGCTGTCGCCGCGCTTTTCGTCGTAGCCGACGGCCGAGCGCACCAGCCCGGTGAGCTGCTTCATCTCCTCCGGCGAGCGCGGCTGGTAGGTGCGCGTGCCGTCGGCGGCGATGGTATAGGTGCCGTCGACCAGCACGGCGACGGAGAGCTTGCGCACCTCGCCGGTCTCGCGCACCTGGCTGCGCGTCGTCTCGCCGATCTCGTAGTTGGTCGTTTCCTCATTGCGCGCGGTCTTGCTTCGGCCGCCATTGGTGCCGGCCGCGGTCTGGGCGTTGGGCAGGTTGGTCTGCACCGTGACCGGTTGGTCGCCGCTGTCGCTGCTGTCGCTGGATTCGGCCACCGTCTGCGTCGAGCGCGGAATCTGGACGTCGGGATCGTAGGTCTTGGAATTGGTGGTGATGCGGTCGAAATCCATGTCGGCATGGACGTCGACGCGCGCCTTGCCGGGGCCGACGGTGCGTTCGATCAGCTCCTCGACATTGCGCGACAGCCGGTTCTCGTAATTGACGCGCTGCTCCTCGACAGTGCTGGCGATCGCCGCGGCGCCGCTGTCGCCGTCGCCGCGGGCGAGGAGGTTGCCGTCGCCGTCGATGATCGACACGCGCGTCGGCTTCAATCCCGGCACGGCGGAGGCAACGAGATACTGGATCGCCGCCACCTGCGGCTTGGCGAGCCGGTCGGCGCCGCGCATCTTCACCACGATCGATGCCGTCGCCTCCTGCTGCTCGCGCGAGAACATCTCGCGGCGCGGCAGCACAATGTGGACGCGCACCGACTGCACCGCGTTGAGCGACGAGATGGTGCGTGACAGCTCGCCTTCGAGCGCGCGCACCTGGTTGATGTTCTGCACCAGGCTCGAGGTGCCGAGCGCGTCGCTCTTGTCGAAGATCTCGTAGCCGATCGACCCGCCATGCGGCAGGCCGGCTTCCGCCATCGTCATGCGCAGCTTCGCGACTTGATCGGCCGGCACGAGGATCTGGGTGCCGTCACCCTTGATCTGATAGGGAATCGCCATCGCGTCGAGCTTCTGCGTGATCTGGCCGCTGTCGCGCACTTCGAGGTCGCTGTACAGCAGTGTCATGTTGGGCTGGGAGATGCGGGTGGTGAGAAAGGCGAAAAACGCCACCATTGCCAGCGTCACGCCGCCGATCATGGCGAGTCGCAGGGGACCAAGGCCGCGGAGGGTCTGGAGCAGGCCGTTCACTGTCACTCGCCTCGAGGTTCCGTCACGGGCTCGGCGCCCGGAGCAGACCCTAGCGGCGATTGGGTGAATAACCCGTAAATGCCCGGCAGCTTTTACCCAGCATGCGGCAGGTTTTGCCGCGCAGCGAACGCTGACCGAGCGCCGTAGTTCGCTCGTGTCAGGCGGCGTCAGCGCTTGCGTGAGCAAGCGCGGGAGCCGCACGGTGCGGGCGAGCCGGGGATATGGTTAAGAAGTTTGGGTGCTAGTCCGCACTGGGCGGCTTTCGCGGTTGCTGCGCAACCGCTGACGCCGCCGCGGACGAACTCCGCTAGCGGGGAGTTCGCCTGGCAACCGCTGGCGCCGCCTGACACGAGCGCCTACGGCGCTCGGTCAGCGCTCGACGTCGCGGTAGTCTTGGAGGCGCGTGACGCGCAAGCCGGGCAGGCCGTGGCTGTCGACCAGCCGCTGCCAGGAGAGGAACTCCTCGATCGACAGCGTGTAGCGGCGGCAGGCCTCCTCGAGGCTGATGAGCCCGGCGCGCACCGCCGCCACCACTTCCGCCTTGCGCCGGATGACCCAGCGCTTGGTATCGGGCGGCGGCAAGCTGTCCAGCGACGCGATCGGGCCGACAATGTCGAGCCAATCCATCGGCGAGGCGGCGAGCGAGGAAGGTGCGTCTGTCTTCACGGTTGTCGAGGCGTCCGTTCGTGTAGCCGCAAATGTAGGACCGCCCCACTTAACAAAGCCCTAAAAGCCATGGTTAACGCGCGCGCCGGTTTACCTAAAATCCAAGCCAATCCGCCGCGCCGCGACGCGGCCGCGTCACGGCGGCGGCGGCTTGGCCTTACTGCGTGGCTTGCAGCAGATCGGTGATCATCTGATTGGCGGTGGTGATGACCTTGGAGTTCGCGGCATAGGCCTGCTGGGTGATGATCAGGTTGCTGAACTCCTGGGCGATGTCGACATTCGAGCTCTCCAGCTCCGAGGGCGCGATCTGGCCCGCCGCACCGGTGCCCGCCTGCTCCAGCAGGTAGCTGCCCGAGGTGTTGGTCTGGAGATAGCTGTTGCCGCTCTCGGCCGCGAGGCCGTTCGGATTGTTGAAGGTGGCGATCGGGATCAGATAGATCGGCTGCTTCAGGCCGTTGTCGAAATTGGCGGTGACGACGCCGTTCTGATCGATGGAGATGCCGGTGAAGGTGCCGAAATGCAGGCCGTTCTGATTGACTTCGCTGGCGCTGAACGAGTTGCCGCTCTGCGTGAGGCCATTGCTCTCACCCTGGGTGCCGAGACTGAAGGTCAGGGCCTGCGGCGAGGTCGGAACCGCCGGGCCGGTGGTCGACCAGTTGATCGTCATGCCGCCGAAGCCGGTGTTGAAATCGCCGGCGCCGGTGAAGCTGACCTGATTGGTGACGGGATCGTTGGAGGTTGCCGGGAAAGTATGCGTTCGTGGGAAAGTCGACGGTTCCGCCGATGATGCTCGCGGTGACGTTCCAGGTGTTCGCCGGGGTGGTGATCGGCGCGTTGGCGGTGAAGGCCTCAGTGCCGACGGTCGCGACCAAGGTGTTGGCGGCGTTGTTCACGGTCGAACCGATGGAGCTGTCGGTGATCTGGATGGTCGTGCCGTTGGTCGCCGACGCGCTGGCATCGGTGATGCCCGCCGTCGTCAGCGCCGTGTTGATGTCATTGGCGAGGTCGGTCATCGTCGGCGCTGCTTGCGTCAGGGGCCCGACGGTGACCGGAACGGGTGCTGCCGCCGCTGTCCAGGGTCAGGGTGAAGGTTTCGCCCGTGACCAGCGCGCTGGCGGTCAAGCTGTAGGTCTGGATCGGCGCGACGCTGAAGGTGAGGGTCATGTCGTGCTCGGTGCCCTGGGCATCGTAGACCGGCACGGTGATGGTGTGCGGCGTCGAGCTCACCGTGTCGCTCGCCGGCAGCTCGGCGGCGAGCGTCACTGTGCTTGTCGGCACGGCCGAGCCGCTGAGGCCGTTGATGTTGACGGTGCTCAGCGAGCTCAGCGAGGTCGCGGTGAGCTGGTTGAGGTTGCCGCTGCTGATTTGCGCCGCCTCGGTCGACGTCAAGTGGCTGGCCCTGGAGGAAGAAGCCGTCGCCGTTGACGAGATCGCCGCTCGGCATTGACGGAGAACGAGCCGTCCCGGGTGAAGGAGAAGGCGCTGCTGCTGCCGCCGATGGCGGCGTTGCTGACGACGAAGAAGCCGCCGCCGGAGATGGCGAGGTCGGTGTCGGTAGCGGCTGCCTGCAGCAGTCCCTGCTGGCCGACGGTGGCGGTGGGGTATGCCACCACGCCGCCTGCCGTATTGGTGCCGGCCTGGGCGCTTTGGGTCACCAGCGTCGAGAAGCTCGCCTCGTTCGCCTTGTAGGCGGTGGTGTTCGAGTTCGCGATGTTGTCGGAAATCATGCTGAGGGCTTGGCTTTCGGCGGTGAGGCCGGAAACGCCGGAAAGCAGTGCACCGAAGATGCTCATAGGAGACCTCTTTAGTTCGACGAGGAGGAGGAGTTGGCGCTGACGATGCTGACGAGCTGGCTCATCGGCACTTCGACGCCGGAGACGTCGAAGGTGGCGACGTTGTTCGCGACATTGACGCCGGTCACCGTGCCGACGGCGGTGGTGGTCGTGGTGATCGGCTGGTTGTTCGCATCCACCGACTGGACGGTGAGAGTGTAGATGCCGCCATCCGCCTGCTGCTGGCCGCTGTTGTTCTCGCCGTTCCAGGTGAAGGCGTAAGTGCCGGCGGCGGTCTGGCCCGCTGCTGGTATAGACGGTGTTGCCGCTGGCATCCTGGACGATGAGGCTGGTCGAGGCGGCGGCGCTGGGCAGCGTGTAGGAGAAGGTCGCGCTGCCGTTCTCCAGCGCGGCCTGGTTGCCGTTGTATTGGATGGTGTCTCCCACCATGGTCTGGGCCGAGATCGCCTCGCTCGATGTCTGGTTCGAGATCATCGTCGTCAGCTGGCTGTTGGTCTTGATCTGCTGCTCGACCTCGCTGAACTCGACCAGCTGGTTGGTGAACTGGCTGCTGTCCATCGGGTTGAGCGGATCCTGGTTCTGCAGCTGCGTCGTCAGCAGCGTCAGGAAGGTGCTGAAATTCTGCGTGAAGCTGAGCGCGCCATTGGCGGTCGCGCCATTGGCGCTGGCGCCGCTGCCGCTGCTCGACGTCGGGGTGGTGGTCGGGGTGGTCGCGCTGCTGACGGGGGTGGTCATGGGATCGCCTTCCTCAGACTTGGATATCGAGTGAGCCGGAATGAGCACGCAGCGCCCGTGTCGGCGGCGCCGCCAATGCAGCGTCGTCGTCGCTGACGGTGGCGTTGCCGGCAAAGCCGGTGCCGCTGCCCTGGGCCTGTTGATTGAACTGATGGCCGCCGCGCAGGTTGAAGCTCAGGCTGCTGCTGTCGGTCTGCAGGCCGGCGTCGCGCAGCGCCTGGGTCAGCCCGCCGGCATCCTGCTTCAGCATGTTGAGCGTGTCGCTGCGGTCGGCGGAGACGACCACGGTGACCTTGCCGTCATGATTGATGTTGAGCTTGACCTGGACGGCGCCGAGATCGGCGGGCTCGAGCTGGATCTGGATCTGGTCGTTGCCGTCCTTCACCGCCTGACGCAGCGTGACGGCGACCTGCTCGCTGGCCGCGAGCGGCACGGTCGGCAGACTTGCCGACGCTGCCGCTGCGGTGGCAGGTGGCGCGGCGGGCGCCGGCGCGCCGAGCGAGGGCGTGGCGGCGGCCATCTGCGACGCGGCGGTGCTGATCGAGGATGCGGGATCGCCTGGCGCGGCGACGGTGGCGTCGGATGTGGGGTTGCCGGCGGCATGCGTCAGCGGCACGAGAGGCGCGGCGGCGGCGGCTTTCGTCGCATCGGCCGGGCTCTGACCGGGATCGCTTGCCTGCTCCGCCGCCGCCTTGGTGGCGTCGGCAGTTGCGCCGGGGCTCGGCCGCGGATGAGACGGGGCTCGTGACGTCGCTGCCTTTGGCTTGCGCAGCCGTGTCTTCCATCGGCGCGAAGCTCGCCAAGGCGCTGCGCGGCTGCGATACGAACGGGGTCGCCGGGCCGCCGGTCAAGCGCATGCCCATGGCGGCGGCGATCGCCGGCGCAGGCTGTGTCGTCGCGGTGGGTGGCGACGCGGCGCTTGAGGCGCCCGGCGCGCTGGCGCCATTGGCGGCGGTCGCGCCGGAGGGCTGTGCCGGGCCGGCAGCAACCTTACTGGCGGCGCCGGCGAGTGCCGCAGCGGCCTGCACCGCTGCCGCTTGTGTCGGGGCGGCTTGTGGCGCGGCCGCGGAAGCGGGGGCCGAGGTCGCGCCGGTGCCGGCGTTGACCGCAGCGGCGATCAGTGCCGCCGCGTTGGCCGCGTCGCCCGGCGCCGATGCCGCCGCATCCGCCGGTGTCGGCGCATCGTCGTCGCCATCCGGTGACTGCGGCGTCGGGGTTTTCGCGCCAGCCAGCGTGGTCGCCGGGGTCGGCTGCGTCAGCGGCACCGGCAGCGGGATGACGATTGCGGCGGCCGCATTTCCGGCATCCGTGCCGGCCGAGCCGGCATCGCTGTGATCGCCGTCGCCGCTCTGCTTGCCATTGCCGCCGCTCGATGCGGTCTTGGCGTTGGCATTGCCCGGTTTCGCCGGCGTCTGCACCGATGCCTGCGGCTGCGAGGGTGTCTGCGGTTGCGACTGTGTTTGCGTCTGGGTTTGCGTCTGAGGCTGAGATTGCGATTGCGTCTGCGACTGTGCCTGCGGCTGAGTTTGGGTTTGCGTTTGTGACGATGCCGCGCCGCCGCCACCGCTCGATGCTGTCGCGGAGGCGCCATTCGTATCCGCCGGCGGCGGCGCCGAGGTCTGCGCCTGCTGCATCATGCTCTGGAAGCTCGACCCGCTGGCGCTGTCGGCCGCGAAAGCTGGCGGCGGCGGTGGCGGCGCGGGATCGAAGGGCAGGCTGGGTACGGCAAGCGCGGTCATGATGATCCTTTCCTCGGAGGGGCGTCAGCAAGCCCCATGCCATTCCGAAATCGACAACAACATATTGATCTGTAAATGAAATTTATCATGGGAGGTTTTTGCCGATAGGTCAGGACGGTCGCGCCGGGCAAGGCGTGCCGGGCGGCGACCGGCAATATTTGCCCTGAGAGGCGTGAGTTGGCATGGCGCTTGCCAGTTAAGGTTTGCTACCGCGGCGCGTAGCCGCACGGTTCCGGGCGCCTTCGCCCGCAGATACTGGAGAGCAACGTGTCGGTTACGGACACTCCCTCGACGGCACCCGTCCCGTCTACGCCCCCCGCCAGCGGGCGGGCGCCGCGTGACGCCACCGAGCCGAGCCAGGCAACGACACCCGCGCCCGCACCCGCACCGGTTGCAGTTGTGCCCGCCGTTGCGCCTGCGGCGCCGCCACCGCCGGCGATCGGCTTCAGTCTCTCTTACGATGCTGCGACCCAACGGCTGGTCCTCGAGGCGCTCGAACCCGGCTCCGGCTTCGTCATCTCGCAGGTCCCGCCGGGCTATGTGGTCAAGCAGTTCTCGGCGACCGTCAGCGGCATCGCTCCGGCGCGCGGCGCCACGGTCGACAGCGCGGCCTAGGCAATTTTTGCCGCTTCGGCGGGAAAAATCTGCCGGCCCGGCAGTTTTCACCCAGCAAATTTTGCCGGTTACGGCGCTCCGGACGCGTCGGAGAAGGGCGGATTTTCGCGAAAGCCGCGGATTTCCGAGCCCCGGCGGCGGCGCGCGGTCGGAGCTGGCAATGGCATGGGCATTGCGACGCTGGAGCCGGGCCGCGAAGCGGCCTTTTTCCACCCAGAAAGGATGATCTCCCATGTCCAGTAACGTCGTTCTTGGCAACGCCACTCGCCAGAACCTGCTCTCCCTGCAGAACATCAACTCCACGATCGGCACGGTGCAGAACCACCTCGCCACCGGCCTCAAGGTGGCAAGCGCCGTCGACAACGCGGTGTTGTTCTTCCAGGCGCAAGGCCTGAACAACCGCGCCACCGACCTCACGAACCGCAAGTCGACCATCGATCAGGGCATCTCGTCCTTGACGACGGCGACCCAGGCGACCCAGAGCGTGGTGAGTATCCTGGAGCAGCTGCAAGGTCTCTTGAATTCGGCAAAGACCGAGACCGCGTCGCAGCAAGCTGCCACGGCGAAGACGTTCAACACCCTGTCGCTGCAGTTGAACCACCTGGTCAACGACGCGTCCTACCAGGGCCTCAACCTGGTGAATTCGACCACGTCGGTGCTGTCGCTGCAGTTCAGCCTGGCCTCGACTTCGACGTTGAAGGTCAACGGCTTCAACCAGCAGGTCAGCACGCTGGTGACGACGCACGCCAAGGCATCGCTTCTTGCCACCGCGGTCGTCGGCGCGACGTTCTCCACGGTCAGCGTCAAAACCTCGAAGTTCGACGCGGGCTTCAACATCCTGCAGAACGCGATCGAAACCGCGCAGTCGCAGGCGCAGTCGCTGGGCGGCAACGTGACCTTCCTGAATACCCGGCTGGACTTCACCAGCCAGTATCTCACGACCCTCCAGGGCGGCGCCGACAAGCTGACGGTCGCCGACGTCAACGTGGAGAGCACGAACCTCGTTACCTTGCAGACATCGCAGCAGCTTGCGATTCAGTCGCTGTCGATCGCGACCCAGTCCGAGCAGAACGTGCTGCGTCTCTTCCACTAAGCCTTGTCTTTCGACCAATGACGGGTGGGCGGCCTTCGGGCCGCCCATTCGCGTTTCGCGCCTGCCGCAGGGCGCGGTGATTTACGGATTATTGACGATAGCGCGGCATGCCCGGCGCGCAGAGACAGCATGCCCGCTCGTCCCGGTCTCATGCGGCGACGCCCTCCCCTGGCGAAGCCGCTCGCCACCGCTTGCGCCAATTCACTGCTCAAGAATTCGCTGCTCGCACCGCGCGTACCGATCGCGCGGTCGATCCGGAATTGCCGATGCTCGGAGGCGGCTCGCGCGTATCGTCCCGCGCGGCGGCGGCGCCAAGAGGCGCCATGCGGGCACCGGCTTTCTCTTGATCTCGATGCCGCGAGATCAGACGGACGACGGTCGCGCATCGCACGGGCGCCGGCGCTCGCGTAGAGCGCGCCCTGGATGTCGCCGCACCGGTCGTATGAACGATCCGCTCGGCACCAGCGTCGATCGCTTCGTCGCTCGATAGCATCATCGATCGGACGCGCTGCATTCCACCTGTCGGCGCATTGCATCTTCTGCCGAGCGGCAGTTATCACCGAGAAAAATTTTCCGACTCCGCCTGCTTCGGACGCGCCGGAGACCAGAGGGGCTTCGCGAAACCCGCAGATTTCCGCGCTGCGGCGCCGCGCGCTGGCCGATCGCGGTGGTGGCATGGGCATTGCGATTGTAGATCGGGGTCGCGAAGCGCCCTTTTTCCACGCAGATGGATGAACTCCCATGTCCAATAACATCGTTCTCGGCAACGCGACCCGCCAAAACCTGCTCGCGCTGCAGAATATCAACTCCACGATCGGCACGGTGCAGAACCATCTCGCCACCGGCCTCAAAGTGGCAAGCGCCGTCGACAACGCGGTGCTGTTCTTCCAGGCGCAGGGCCTGAACAACCGCGCCAACGACCTCTCGGAGCGCAAGTCGGACATCGATCAGGGCATCTCGTCCCTGACAGCGGCGACTCAGGCGACCCAGAGTGTCGTGGCAGTCTTGCAGCAGTTGCAAGGTCTCTTGAACTCGGCAAAGACCGAGACCGCGTCGCAGCAGGCCGCCACCGCGAAGACGTTCAACACGCTGTCGGTCCAGTTGAACCACCTGGTCAACGACGCGTCCTACCAGGGCCTCAACCTGGTGAACTCGACCGCGTCGGTGCTGTCGCTGCAGTTCAGCCTGTCTTCGACCTCGACGTTGAAGGTCTATGGCTTCAACCAGCAGGTCAGCGCGCTGGTGACGACGCACGCTGCGGCATCGCTGCTTGCCACCGCGGTCGTGGGCGTCGCTTTCTCCACGGTCAGCTCCAAGACCTCGAAGTTCGACGCGGGCTTCAACATCTTGCAGAACGCGGTCGAAACCGCGCAGTCGCAGGCGCAGTCGCTGGGCGGCAACGTGACCTTCCTGAATACCCGACTGGACTTCACCAGCCAGTATCTCACGACCCTCCAGGGCGGCGCTGACAAGCTGACGGTCGCCGACGTCAACGTGGAGAGCACGAACCTCGTCACCTTGCAGACATCGCAGCAGCTTGCGATACAGTCGCTGTCGATCGCGACCCAGTCGGAGCAGAATGTGCTGCGTCTCTTCCACTAAGCCTTATCTTTCGACCACTGACGGGTGGGCGGCTCGGGCCGTCCATTCGCCTCGTCGGCCCGCCGCGTCGGTCAGTGATTTACCAATTATTGACGATAACGCGGCATGCTCGGCGCAGGAGAACGCATGCCCCAGCGTCCAAGTCTCATGGTGGCGACGCCCTGCTACGGCGGGCAGGTCACCACCGCCTACGCCAATTCGCTTGCTCAAGCTGCAGACGGCGTGCCGGTCGCGCGGCGTCGATCTGGAATGGCTGATGCTCAACGGCGATGCGCTCATCACTCGCGCCCGCGCCGATCTCGTCGCGCATTTCCTCGACCGCCCCGACCCGACCCACCTGTTGTTCGTCGACGCCGATATCGGCTTCGAGCCCGATCAGGTGTTCCGCCTGATCGATTTCGGCGCCGACGTCGCCGCCGGCGCATATCCGGCGAAGCGGATCGACTGGGAGCGGGTGCGCGAGGTCATCGCCGCCGGACTGGCCGATCCGCAATCGACGCGCGCTCGAATACGTGTTCGAGGTCGAGGATCCCGCGCGCATTGCCGCGCGCGACGGCTTCGCCAAGGTCCGCTACGCCGGCACCGGCTTTCTCATGATCCGTCGCTCGGTGCTCACGGCGCTCTGCGCCGCTCATCCCGAGCTGAGATACCGCCGCACCAGCAGCACGACCGATCCGCTCGGCAACAGCCCCCACCGGTTCGCGCTGTTCGACTGCATGATCGACCAGGCGAGCGGCGTCTACCTGTCGGAGGATTACGCCTTCTGCCGGCGCTGGACCGATCTCGGCGGCGAGATCTGGGTCGACGTCGCGAGCAAGCTCAACCACGTCGGACCCGATCACTTTCGCCGGCAATTTCGCGACGCAGTTCCGGCCGGCGGCGGCGTGACGAATCCGCGTTAGGGCCGGATCCAGCGCTTGTAGCGGCCGCGCTCGAGGACGGCGCGGATCTCGTCGTAGTTCTGCAGACGCTGCGCGCTGTTGGGGCCGGGCGTGAAGGCCAGCGCCGGATCGGCCGCGGCGCGCGCCAGCGCGGTCTCGATGGCGTCCGGCGGCAAGCCCATGAACTGGAGCAGCCGGCGCATGACGCCGGCATCGCCGAGCTCTTCGTATTCCAGCGCGAAGACGCCGCCGGGATCGGCATGGGCCAGCGCCTTCTCGATCACCTGATAGTTGTTCTCGATGGTGTGGACGTCGCGGATGAGATCGGTGGTCGAGGCGCTGAACTTGGACCCGCCGGGGACCCGGCCCCATTCCTTGCGGCCGAAATGCGAGGCGGCGAGCAGGAACGACAGGTATTGCTCCACCAGATTGTCGCGCCACAGGAAGATCTTGCGCCAGCGCCGATCGGCGCACAATTGCTGCAGCAGCGGCAGATTCTGGTTGGGAAAGAGCTTGAAGCCGAACCAGCCGCAATCGCCGACCTCCCGCTCGAGGCGCGCGAGGAAGCCGAGCGGGTCGGAATTGCGGAAGCCCATCTCTTCCAGCCGCGGGTCGACGGGCTGGTGATGCCGCAGCAGCACCATGCGCTCGTTGAACACCTCCGAGAGGCAGCGGACGCCGTCGATGGCCTCGAGGTAATCGACCAGGTGAGTCGAGCCCGTACGCGGGCACGACACGATCACAAAGCGCTGACAGTCGGCCATGAGCTCCTCGGAAAAATCGCCGCCGGCGGTAGCGTGCTTGCAGGCATTATGCGCGGACCGCGTTATCAGGATGTTAACCAACACGCGTCAGCATGGGATCCGCGAGCGAACGCCGTAGGAGCCGTGGAATGCCGCTCACCATCAACCTCAAGCCTGGCGAGAAGCTGATCGTCAACGGCGTCGTCCTGCAGAACTCGCACCACGCGGCAAAGCTCGTCGTGCACAACGAGGCGGCGCTGCTGCGCGAGAAGGACATCATCACCGATGAGGCAGCGACCACGCCGGCGCGCCGCATCTATTTCACCGTGCAATGCCTCTACCTTTTCCCCGGCAAAAGCGAGGTCTATTTACCCATAATTCATCGGTTTTTAGCAGAATTCTCCGAGGCGGCGCCGAGCGCGCTGCCGCTGTTGCGCAAGATCGAGCAGGAGCTCGCGGCGGATCAGCTTTATCCCGCACTGAAAACAGCAAAACAGCTCATTGCCAAGGAGCAGGAGATCCTGGATGGCGTCACCGGCACAGAGATACAAGAGGCTGCCCGAGCCGGGCAATCCGGCTAAGACGGAGGCCTGGGCGCTGCTTGAATCCGCAAGATTGATGGAGGGCGCAAAGAACGGCGACAAGGCCGAGCTGCTCGACGCGGTCCGGCGCAATTGGCGGCTGTGGACGATATTCCAGGCGAACCTCGTCGACGCTGAATGCACGCTGCCGAAGGAAGTTCGCGCCAACCTCCTCGGGCTCAGCAATTTCATCGACCGCCACACCGCGCAAATTCTCGGTCAGCCCGATCCCGCGAAGATCGACGTGCTGGTGAACATCAACCGCCAGATCGGCGAGGGCCTGCTCGAGGGCCAGCGCGCGGCAGCGGCGAAGGCCGCGAACGCCCCGACGCCGCCGGCGCCGCAGCTGCGAGAGACCGTCTAGAATCGGAGGCGCGCTGTCGTGGACGGGCGTAATGCAACCCTCAATCCCAGCATGACGGTCGCGGAGCTTGTCAACGACGCCGCGCGTCATCTCGGCGTCGGCGATGTCGAGGCCGCGCTGGCCGCGCTCGCCGCTGCCGGCGATCGGGACGCCGACGATCTGCGGCTGCACTTCGCGAGCGCGCTTGCCGCCTGGTACCTGGGCGACATCGCGCAGGCGCTGCGCCTGGCGCAATCCTGCTTCGACCGCGAGCCCGGCAACGGCACCGTGGCGGAAGTCCTCGCCTCGCTTTATGCGCAGTCCGGCGACCTGCTGGACAGCCTCTATTACGGCAAGCTCGCGACCGCGCTCGGTCCCGAGCCAAGCATGCACAACTGGATACCGCCGAGCTTTCCCTCTTTCGGCCGAGCCTTCCTGACGATCCGGGAGAAGCCGCTGCTGGCGCAGGCGCGGCTGTTGCTCGCGGGCGGCAAGCGTGTCCAGGCGCTCGATAAGGCGCGCCAGCACGTGCAGGTGGCGCAAGCCGATGTGGAGGGCCGGCAATTCTATGCCGACCTGCTGCTGCACGGTGGCCAAGCGGCGCTCGCGGCCGAGACCCTGGCGCCGCTGATCAGCGGCGACGAGCCCGCACCGGACATCGTGAGCCTCATGGCGCAGAGCCTCGCCGCCATCGGCGAGGCGGAGGCTGCGGCGCGCGGCCATGAGCGCGCTTGCGCCGGAGCGCCGCAGGATGCCGCGATCGCCGCCGCCCGCATCGCCGACGCGCCTTGGCTCGGCGCAGAGGCGCGCCAACGCGATGGCTGGGTCAAGGACTGGGTCGGGCGGTTCGCCCGGCCGGCCAAGGCACGCCACTGGCGGCGTCCCAGAGAGACGCTGGTGGTGGGATATCTCGTGTCGCATTTCGCCGATCGCGACGACGCCGCGGCGGTTGCCGCGGTGGCGAAGGCGCATCGGCGCCACGGCGCCCGCGTCATCGCCTACGGGCTCGGCGCGCAGAGCTGGGATGACAACGCGCCGCTGCGGGGCGGCTTCGACAAATGGCGGGACATCATCTGCGTCGATCCCGCGACGCTCGCCAAGATGCTCGCCGGCGACAATCTCGACGTGGTGATCGATGTCGGCGGCTTCGCCGCGCCGGATACGCTGCGCGCGCTGGCGCGTGTCAGTTCGGCGGTCCGCGCCGCCTGGCTCGTCGATCCTCGCGGCCTCGAGCGCGAGATCTACGACGCCGCCATCGTGCCGCGCAGCGCGCGCGCCGGGGCGCCGGAGATCGCCCTCTGGCAGCCGCCTTGCGGCGCCTATCCGCTGCTGCGCGACTGGACGCGCCGGCGCCCGCGGATCGCCGATGGGGCCTGCCGCTTCGGCGTCGATGTGCAGTTGGCCCAAATCGATCCGGCGACGACGGAGCTGTGGCGCAGCGTGCTCACGGCGGCGCCGCAGGCGGTGCTGCTGCTGCGCGGCAATAATCTCGACTACAGCGCCAACATCCCCCGCCTGGTCGAGCGCTTCGGCGATCTCGCCGCGCGCATCGACGTCGTGACGGCGGCGGAGGCGGACGAGTTCTATCGCCAGGTCGACGTGGCGCTGGCGCCGGGGCTGGGGTCGTCGGCGCGCATGGCGGCGGAGGCGCTCGCCTGCGGCGTGCCGGTGCTGGCGCTCGACGGCGACGGCGCGACCCGACCTTATGCCGCGCTGCTGCGCGATCTCGGACTGGCGACGTTGGTGGCGGCGACGGCGGCGGATTATGTCTCCCTTGCCGCGGGCTTGGCGGCTTCGCCCGAGCAGCGGGCGCGCGCGGCCGCGGCGGTCGAAGCGGTCGCGGCGGACGGCGAGAACACCGCCGCGGCGATCGCTGGCGCCATCGAAGAGGCCTCCCGGGCGATGCTCGGCCAGGCCGCCGCATGACGCTCGCCGACCGCGCCGCGCGTTCGCGCGCGGCCTTCGCCCGGCGATTTCCGGAGCTCGCCGAGGCCATCGCCGCGCAGCCGGCGCACGCATCGGTCGTCTTCGACGGCGAGGTTCCCGTCGACATCCTGACCGGCGACCGTCGCATCTATGGCGGTGACGCGCGCCCGCGCTCGGCGGCCCAGGTCGACGATTTCATGGCGAAGCCGTTGCGGCTGATCATGGAATCGCCGAAAGCGGCGGGACTGGTGAGCGAGATCTGCATCAACCTGATGCACGCCATGGAGCGCACGCTGGGGGAGGCCGGTGTCGGCGAGTTGCCGCGCGGGCCGATCTCGGCGCCGACGTTTCTCATCGTCTTCGGCCTCGGCCTCGGCTACCACCTGGAGGAGCTGATCCGGCGCACCGGCGCGCGCTGGATCATCGTCGTCGAGCCGTTCC
Organism: uncultured Alphaproteobacteria bacterium; assembly: GCA_963789275.1. GTDB lineage: Bacteria > Pseudomonadota > Alphaproteobacteria > ATCC43930 > CGMCC-115725 > DAHUYF01. Next base: position 90,614 of record CAWBKF010000010.1, on the reverse strand, counting down.
TCGAATTCATCGGCCACTCCTTCAATTCGATCGAGTGGGAGGCGCTGCTCGGGCGGATCGAGGCGGATGCGGGCGCGATTCATTTCGTCACCGATCTCGACCCCGGCCGCATCATCAGCGCGGTCATGGCCAAGGTCGCGGCGCACGGCACGCCGTTTCTCGACGGCGCCTGGATCTTCACCCACTATCCGCTCTGGGCCTTCGCCGAGACCGGCAAGCGGCTGCATGGTGCAGCGGAGTTCGCCTACGTCAACCGCGGCTTCTTCGAAGACGAGATCGTGATGCTGACGAACGCCGTGGCGAATTTCTCGACCCACTCCTTTCTCGCTGCTCGACTCCAAGGCCGCGGCGGCGTCGGCCGGAGACGGCGGTTGTCGCCGGCGCCGGGCCGTCGCTCGACGAAGGCCTCGAGACGCTGCATCAGATCCGCGACCGGGTTGTGCTGTTCTCGTGCGGCACGGCGCTGCGGCCGCTGCTGCGGGCGGGTCTGGTGCCTGACTTCCATTGCGAGCTGGAGAACGGCCCGCAGGTCTATGAGGTGATCAGCGAGGCGCAGAAGCACGGCGATCTCTCGCAGATCAGGCTTATTGCCTCGGCCACGGTTGACCCGCGCGTCGCGCCGATGTTCGGCGAGGCGATCCTGTTCTTCCGTGACACCGTCAGCTCCACCCGCATCCTGCGGGGCAAGGTGGTGCCGGTCAGCGGCGCGGCGCCGACCTGCGTCAACACGGCGATGGCGACCGCAGCCGCGCTCGGGTTCACCGATTTCGTCCTGTTCGGCGCGGATTGCGGGACCCGGCCGGGCATGCCGGACCATGCCGAGGGCACGATCTACCGCGATGTCGAGAAATGGCAGAAATATCTCGCGCAACGCGCGCGCTATCCGCTTGAGGTCGAAGGCAATTTCGGCGGCATCGCGGTTACCAATTGGGTCTATGACGCGAGCCGGCGCATGCTGATAGACCTGATCGCCACCTACCGGCTCAAGGTCGTGAACTGCAGTGACGGCGCGCTCATCACTGGGGCGACGCCGCGCGTGCCGGAAGCGCTCGACGTCGACGGCTCGGTGATCGACCAGGCGCGGATCATCACCGAGCTGAAGCGAACCATGACGCAGTTCCGGCCGGGCGAGATCCTGCGCGGCCGGCGGCTCGAGGGCCTGCGCGAGCAGTCACAAAGGATGTTTGCCGATTTGCGCGCGCTGATTGCCGGGCTCGACGGCGAGGCGGCGGACTTCGCCGGCGTCTACGAGGCGATGCGCGATTTCGCGAGCAAGGCCGGCAACGCCTACGGCCAGGCGGATGCGGTCCCTGACGGCACTCTGCACGCACTGCCGCGCATTGCCATGTTCTACGGCGGCCGCGCGCAGGACGAAGCGCTGCGCCGGCGGCTCTTCGCCACCTTCCGCGCCGAGACCGAGCGCGCGCTCAAAGCGATGGAGCGCGGCACCGACGAGCTGCTCGAGCGGCTTTCCGGCGTGGCGAGCGCGCCCGCCGCGGCGGGTTGAGGGCCGAGTTCGGCCGCCTCAGGCGCTGGTCGAGAGGATCGATCCGAGCAGCGAGGTCTGCGGTACGGAAGAGGTCGAGCTCGTCGAGGTCGATCCCGAGGACGACGACCCCGACGACGAGCTTGAGCTTGAATTCGTGCTGCTGGTCGTCGGCGTGTTGGTCGTGAGATTGGCCACGAAAAGCGCCGGCGAGCCGGGCGTAGGATCGAGGATCCCCAGAGTGGTGCCCGGCTGCACCGCCGCGAGATTTGGCGGTGGTCTGCAAGCTCGTCAGCACGCTGGCGGCGTTGGTGGAGTTGCCGAAGTTCAATTGAATGAGATGGTATTCCGTCTGCTCTTGCGTCTCGAGATTGGTGATCTGCGTCTGCGCGCCGGCGAGCTCGGTCTGCTGCAGATTGCCGATCTGGGTAGTGATGCTGGAGATCTGCGTCTGCAGCGTTTGCTGGACGCTGGCGCTGATCTCCTGGTTCTGCGAGCTGGTGGTGCTTATCTGCTTCACCACCGCCTGCGCGGCCTGCACGGCGGCAAGCGCCTGGGCCTGGCCGGCCGGGGTGCTGAGATCGTAGCTGCTGCTCGATTGGATGCCGAGTCCGGCGTATTTGAGCGAGGTGATGCCGTCGGGCTGCAGGCCGGGCGTGTAGGCTCACGACCCCGAGCGAGTTGACGTCTCGCCTGAGCGCTGGTCAGCGCTTGATCGAAGGTGCTGGAATCGCCCGATTGTGCCGCGACGGCGAGATCGCTGAGCTGCAGCGACAAGTCGCCCAGCACGCTGATATTGGTGCCGATCTGCTGCTCGGCGCTCTGATAGGTGTTGAGCTGCGTGGTGAGCGTCTGTTCGCTGCGCCTGCAGCTCCGTCATGACGGGGTCCTGCGCCTGCTGCTTGCAAGCACGGCGACCTTCTTGTTGAGCTGCGCCTGCAAGTCGTTGCCGATGAGCGTCAGGCGGCTGTTGGTCTGCGACGTCGCGTTGGCCGCATTGAGCGAGGCGAGCTTGGTCATCAGCGCGGTGCTGCTCGCCAGGTAGGAACTGATGCTCGAACTTGTCACCGTCGTAGCCTCCAAGCGGCTGCGGAGCCTTTGTCGCCCCGCAGCTGGTTTTTCACGCTTTCAGGCTAGTTTACCGAGGTAAAAGAGCGGTAAAGATCGAGAGCGCCCAAAAGCCGTTTCTCCGCCCCAAACGCGGGCTTTTCCACCAGTATTCCCGCGCCGTTAAGGGTTTATTTGCCAAGCCTCTGCTACTCCTGAGGCGGCATTGGCAGGACGCGCATGAGATCGCTGAGCAAGAGCCCGATCCTGGTCACTGGCGCCGACGGCTTCATCGGGTCGCATGTGGTGGAGGAGCTTCTCTCGCAAGGAGCGCGGGTACGTGCCCTGGTCATGTACAACTCGTTCAATTCCTGGGGCTGGCTCGACCGCCTGCCCGACGCCGCCCGCGGCGCTATCGAAGTGGTGGCGGGCGACATCCGCGACGGCGACTGCGTCCGCCGCGCGGTGAAGGGCTGCGGCGGAGTTCTGCATCTGGCGGCGCTGATCGCCATCCCCTTCTCCTACGACGCGCCTGAAGCCTATGTCGACACCAACATCAAGGGCACGCTCAACCTGCTGCTGGCGGCGCGCGACCTCGGCGTCGAGCGCTTCGTCCAGACCTCGACCAGCGAGGTCTATGGCACGGCGCAGTCGGTGCCGATCGACGAACGGCATCCGCTCAAGGCGCAATCGCCCTATGCCGCGACCAAGATCGGCGCCGACCAGATGGCGCTTGCCTTCCATGATAGTTTCGCGACCCCGGTGACGGTCATCCGACCGTTCAATACCTATGGACCGCGCCAATCGGCGCGCGCGGTGATCCCGACGATCATCACCCAGCTTCTCGCCGGCGCCGGGCCGGTGCGGCTGGGCGCGCTGCATCCGACGCGCGATCTCTCCTTCGTGCGCGACACGGCGCAAGGGCTCCTCGCTGGGCTCGCGGCGCCGGCGGAGCAGGTGCTCGGCCAGACGATCAACCTCGGCAGCGGCTTCGAGATATCGATCGGCGACCTCGCGCGCGAGATCGCCGAGATCGCCGGCGTGAAGTTGGTGGTCGAGCGGGACGGCGCCCGGCTGCGTCCCGACAAGAGCGAGGTCGAGCGGCTGTTGTCGGACAACGCCAAGGCGGCCCGGCTGCTCGATTGGCGGCCGCGCTATGCCGGTCTCGAAGGGCTGCGCCGCGGTCTCGGCGAGACCATCGACTGGTTTCGCGACCCCGCCAATCTCGGCCTCTACAAGAGCATGGCCTACAACCGCTGATGTCCCAGGCGAAACTCAAGCCGAGCTTCGAGGTCGAGCGCACCATCGCGGCGCTGCGCCAGGCGCTGCCCGCGGGGGTCGCCCGCGCGCCTTTGCACCAGCCGCGCTTTGCCGGCAAGGAGTGGGATTACGTCAAGGAATGCCTCGACAGCACCTTCGTCTCCTCGGTCGGCGGTTTCGTCACCCGCTTCGAGCAGCAGATGGCGGAGGCGGCGGGCACCGCGCATGCGGTGGCGGTCACCAGTGGCACGGCGGCGCTGCATGTGGCCCTGCTGCTCGCCGGCATCGGGCCCGGCGACGAGGTGCTGGCGCCGGCGCTCACCTTCGTCGCCACCGCCAATGCCATCAGCTATTGCGGCGCGTCGCCGCATTTCGTCGACGCCGACCCCGCCACCCTCGGCCTCGACCCCGAGCGGCTCGCCGCTTATCTGCGCGACATCGCCGAGCGGCGGGGCGGCGATGTCGTCAACCGGCGCAGCGGCCGGCGCATCGGCGCGATCGTGCCGATGCATACTTTCGGCCATCCTGTCGATATGGAGCCGCTGCTGGATCTCGCCGCGGCGTGGGGCTTGCCGGTGATCGAGGACGCGACGGAATCGCTCGGCAGCCGCTACAAGGGCAAGCCGACCGGCTGCTGGTCGCGGCTTGCCGCTTTCAGCTTCAACGGCAACAAGATCGTCACTACCGGCGGCGGCGGCGCCATCGCTACCGATGACGAGCGGCTGGCTCAGGCGGCCCGGCATCTCACTACCACGGCGAAGCTGGCGCATCCCTGGGCCTTCGTGCACGACCGCGTGGGGTTCAACTACCGCATGCCCAACCTCAACGCCGCGCTGGGCTGCGCGCAGCTCGAGCAGCTGCCGACCTTCCTCGCCGCCAAGCGGGCGCTCGCCGAGCGCTACCGCCGCGCGCTGGCCGGCGTGCCCGGCGTGGCCTTCGTCGCCGAGCCGGCCTACGCCCGCAGCAATTACTGGCTCAACGCGCTGCTGGTCGACGAGCCGCATGCCGGCGAGCGCGAGCGCCTGCTGCAGCGCTGCAATGAGGAGGGGCTGGCCTGCCGCCCGGCCTGGACCCTGATGCATCACCTGCCGATGTTCCGCGATTGCCCGCGCATGGAGCTGCCCGTGGCGGAGAGCCTCGAGCGGCGGCTGGTCAACCTGCCGAGCGGCGCCGGGCTCGCGCCCGAGCGCGAGGCCTGAGCCCATGGCGCGCCTGTCCACCCGAGCGCGGTGCCATCGCCGCTGCCATCGCCGAGGCGCTGCGGCGCGGCAAGCCCGCCGTCGCCAATCGCTACGGCGCCGGCGACAGCGCACGCCGCATCGTCGAGATCCTCGCCGGGATCGGCGATTTTCGTGCCCTGACGAGGAAGCGCTTCGTCGACCGTCCCGGAGCGGCCTGACATGAGCGATCGTGTCCTCATCATCGCCGAGGCCGGGGTCAATCACGACGGCTCGCCGGCGCAGGCGCGGGCGCTGGTCGACGCCGCCCTGGCGGCGGGCGCCGATATCGTCAAGTTCCAGTCGTTCCGCGCCGACCGCATCGCCACCCGCTCGGTGGGCAAGGCCGAGTATCAAAAGCAAGCCGGAGCGGCAGCGGAAAGCCAGCACGCGATGCTGCAGCGCCTCGAGCTCGACGAGGCCGCGCATGCCGATCTCATCGCCTATTGCCGCACGCGCGGCATCGAGTTCCTGTCGACGCCCTTCGACCTGCCGAGCGTGGCGCTGCTGACCGAGCGCCACGGGTTGCGCCGCCTCAAGATCTCGTCGGGCGACCTGACCAACGGACCGCTGCTGCTTGCCGCCGCGCGCAGCGGCGCGGCGATCATCCTCTCGACCGGCATGAGCACGCTGGGCGAGGTCGAGACGGCGCTGGGGGTGCTCGCCTTCGGCATGACCGCCGGGCGGCAGCACCCGGCCGGCGCGGCGGCGTTCGCCGCGGCCTATGGCAGCACCGCCGGGCAGCAGGCGCTTGGCGAGCGCGTGACGCTCCTCCACTGCACCAGCCGGTATCCTGCGCCCGCGGCCTCGGTCAATCTGCGCGCCATGGGGACATTGCGCGATGCTTTTGGATTACCGGCGGGCTATTCCGACCATACGCTCGGCAGCGCCGTCGCCATCGCCGCCGCGGCACGCGGCGCGGCGGTGATCGAGAAACATTTCACGCTCGACCGGACGCTGCCGGGGCCCGACCACAAGGCCTCGCTCGAGCCGGCGGAGCTGCAGCAGATGGTGGCGGCGATCCGCACCGTCGAGGCGGCGCTCGGCAGCGCGCTCAAGGCGCCGGCGCAGGGCGAGGATGCGATGCGGGCGGTGGCGCGCAAGGGCCTGGTGGCGGCGCGCGCGATCCGCCGCGGCGAGACCTTCACGGCCGAGACGCTGGACTGCAAACGAGCCGAAAGCGGGGTGAGTGCGATGCGTTACTGGGAAGCGCTGGGGCGGATCGCCGAGCGCGATTACGCGGCCGACGAGCCGATCGAGCTATGAACCCGCCCATCCTGGTGATCGGCGGCGGTGGCCATGGCCGGGTGGTGATCGAGGCGTTGCTCGCCGCCGGCGCCGAAGTGGCCGGCGTCATCGACCCGCATCCCAGCGTCGCAGCGACCTTGCCCGACGGCGTGCCCTGGCTCGGCGGCGACGAGACGCTCGCCGACTACAAGCCCGAGGAGTACCAACTCGCCAACGGCATTGGCGGCGTCGGCGAGCCGCACCGGCGCAGCGTCTTCGAGCGACTCGGCGCGGCGGGCTACAGCTTCGTCCGGGTGCGGCACCCGGCGGCGAGCGTCGCGCGGGCAGGGGTGGTGTTGGGCGAGGGCTGCCAGATCATGGCCGGGGCAATGATCCAGCCGGGCGTGCGTATCGGCGCCGATGCCATCATCAACACGCGCGCCGCCGTTGATCATGACTGCCGCGTCGGCGAGCATTGTCATATTGCGCCGGGGGCTGTGCTGTGCGGCGACGTCGTCGTCGGCGCCGGATCGCATGTCGGCGCCGGGGCGGTGCTGATCCAGGGGGTGGTCATCGGCAGCTTCTCGATCATCGGCGCCGGCGCGATCATCCTGCGCGACGTGGCGGACGGAATGGTCGTCTATTCGAAGGATATCCGCCAGGAGCGCCGGCGCTAGGAGCCCGTCCGAGTAATGTCGATCCGTGGGCGGTCATTTCGGCATAGGCGGCTGTGGCGAAGAGGTCTCGAGCGCCTCATGCGGTGATCAGCTTTGCAAGGTTATGGGCGATGCAGATGAGCGCCCATTCGTGAGCGATCTTGTCGATGCCGCGGAACAGGAAGCGTCGAAAGCCTCGTGCCTGCTTGATCTGGCCGAAGACCGGTTCGACGATCTGCTTGCGTAGCCGGTATCGGCTGCGGCGGCCGGCGATCTTGAGTTTGCGGCGCATGGCAGCGACCAGTGGCCCGCGACGTTGCTCCTCGCCCCTCTCCGGGTGCTTGGCGCGGCCGGTGGCGATATAGCTGGGTATCTGGCGGGCGGCGAGCGCGGCCAAGTTGGCTTCGGAGCAGAAGCCGGCATCGCCGGAGACTTCGGCGGGCTTGCAACCGGCATAGGCTTCAATGGCGTCAACCAGGGGCACCAAGCCGTCCTGATCGGCCGCATTGTTGGTCAGGCGGTGAGCTAGGATGATCTGGCGGCGCTGATCGACGGCAATCTGCGCGTTATAGGCTTGGATGAAGCCGTCTTTGCCCTTCATGATCCGGCTCTCGGGATCGGTGAAGTTGCGCTGCGCGCTGGGCTTGGGCGTGCCAGGTGGATGCTTGGGCTTGCGCCCGCCCCGATAGCGCGGCTCAGGCTTGGCCTCGGCCGCGGCCTTCGCCTCGGCTTCCAACTCGGCCTTGGCGGCACGGATGCGCTCCAGGCGCCGCTGCTTATTCTTCATCCAATCGGGGGGCTCGTCGCCCCGCCGATCAGGGCCTTGTTCGGTGTCTTCCGCGGCGTCGGCCGCTTGCGCGCGCTCCAGCCACCCCGCCACTTCCGCGGCAAGCTTGTCCTGCGCCTCCTGCATTCGGCTATAGCTCATCGCCTTGTGCTTGGAGGCGTTCGCCTGCACCTTCGTCCCATCGAGTGCGACATGGCCAAGCGCGACCAACCCAGCGCGCTGGCACAGCTCCAGCACCTGGACGAACAGATCGGCCAGCGCCACCAAGTGCCGCTTGCGGAAGTCGCTGATCGTCCGGAAGTCGGGACGGTTGAGCGCCGTCACCGCCTGGAAGTCCAGTCGCTCCTCGCAACCCCGCGCGATCTGCCGCGAGGAATAGACGCCGCGGCTGTAAGCATAGAACAGCAGCGCCGTCATCATCATGGGGTGATAGGGCGGATAACCTCGCAGCTCCTCGTACCCCGACAAGATCGCTGACAAGTCGAGCTCTTCGCGCACGATGTCGCGGACCAAGTGAGCCGGATGGCCGGGCGGAACAAAGTCATGGATCGACGCCGGCAACAGCCACGCCTCGTCCACCTTCCACGGTCGAAAACTCTTGCTCATACCAAGAGCGAATCACAGCCCAGACCCAACGTCGAGAAAATTGCGCTTACTCGGACAGGCTCCTAGGAGCCTCGCTGGGCTACCAGGCGCTCAACCCGCCATCGACGGCGATGTTCTGGCCGGTGACATAGCGCGAGGCGTCGGAAGCCAGGAACAGTGCGGCGCCGACCATGTCATCGGCCTCGGCCATGCGGCCGAGCGGGATGCGGGCGGCGTAGCGGCGGTTGAACTCGCTGTTCTGGCCGCTGGCGACACCGCCCGGGGTCAGGGTGTTGACGCGCACGCCGCGCGGCGCCCAGTGGGTCGCGAGATGGCGGGTGAGGCCGATGACCCCGGCCTTGGACGCGGTATAGACCGCCGGCGTATTGATGGCGCGGCCGTTATATTCCGAGCCCTCATAGATGCGCGGGTCGGGGGCGAGCAGGCCGTAGATCGAGGCGGTCTGAATGATGCTGCCGCCGCCGCGCTCGGCCATGCGCCCGCCGATCGCCTGCGCCACCAGGAACATGCCGTCGAGATTGACGGCCATGATCTCGCGCCAGGTGCCGAGGTCGAACTCCTCCATCGGCGCAAAGAAGGCATCGAGGTCGGAGCCCTTGGTGGCGGCGTTGTTCATCAGGATCTGCGCGCCGTCGACGCGCTCGGCCAGGCGCTTCACCGCGGCGGGATCGGCGACGTCGCAGGCGATGCCGACGGCCTTCGCCTTGTGGCGCCGCGTGAGCTCGGCGGCGAGCGCGCCGGCCGCCGCCTCGTCGAGGTCGACGAGCGCGAGATCGGCGCCGAACTCGGCGAAGCCCTCGGCAAAGCGGCGGCCCAGGACGCCGCAGGCGCCGGTGATCACCGCCGTCTTGCCCGCGAGATCGAAGAGAGCGCGGTAGGAGGTCTGCGCCATCGCGGTCATTCCGCCGCCGCAACGCTTGCCGCGCGGCTCTCCAGCAGGAATTCGACGAGGCGGAAATCGAGCTCGGAATCGATGTCGAGCGAACGCTCCTCGGGCATCACATAGAGCCGGGTGCGGGCGGCGAAGACCGCCGGCGCGGCGCGGAACTCATCGGCCCACCAGGCATAGATGGAAGCGTTCATGTCGAAGCATTCCGGCGCATCCTGGCGGCGCGTCACGGGCGTGGCAGGTGGCTTGCTCAAGGTCACCGTGCCGTCAGCGCGGCGCTCCACCAGGTTGAAATAGGGCGAGCGGCGCGCCGGCGCGCCGGTAATGACGTTGGCGCCGGGCTCGCATTCCAGCAGCTCGACCACCGCGGCGATGTCCTCGGGCAGGCGCAGCGGCGAGGTGGCGTCGAGGTCGACCAGCACGTCGAAATGCGCGCCGAGCTGACGCTCCGCCTCTGCGAGGCAATGGCCGATCGCCGGGAGCTTCGGCGCGGCGTCGCCGGCGAGCTCGTCCGGCCGTTTGACCAGGCAGGCGGCGCCGTAGCTGCGCGCGATCGACAGGATGTGCTCGCTGTCGCTGCTGACGGCGATGGCGTCGAAGAGGCCGCTGGCGCACGCCTGATAGAGCGAATGGGCGATGAGCGGCTTACCGGCGATGAGCCGCGTGTTCTTGGAGCGAACGCCCTTGGAGCCGGCCCGCGCGCAGATGGTGCAAAGTCGGGTCACGGCGCGACCCAGGCGCCGTTCGCCACAGCCTGTTCGGCCGCGGCGATGAGCGCGACGATCGCGGCGCCCTCCGCGGCGGTGCAAAGCGTCTCGCGCCGGTTGCCCAGCACTGAGCGATGCTCCGCCAGGTAGGTGTCGTCGCGCGCCACCGGAAAGCGGCGCTCTTCGCCGTTGACCTGCAGGCTGCCGCGGACGAGATCGGCGCGCAGCGTATGGCGTGCCGTGTTGATGATGACCTCGCGCGCGCCGGGGCGGTCAAGATAGTTGAGCTGCGCCGTCGCCGCCGGGCAGCGCTCGAAGGCGAGCAGCAGCGCCGCGACGTCGTCGCTGTCGATATCGAGCGCGCCGGAGCGCCCGCCCAGCGCGGCGACCTGCCGGCACGGGCCGAAAAGCCAGCTCATATAGTCGAGCTCGTGACTGAGGTCGCGCAAGGCGCCGCCGCCGGCCGCGCGCGAGGCCGAGGCGGTGGCGCGGTAGTCGCGTCCCGGCCGCCATTCCGGCAGGTATTGACCGACATAGACATGCGCCGACAGCGCCGGCTCGTCGGCGAGCAGCCGTTTGAGCTCGGCCAGCACGGGATGGAAGCGCAGATTGTAGCCGACATAGAGACCGGCGAAGCGGTTGGCCGGCAGCGGCGCCGGCGCGGCGAAGAGCGGCTTCTCCACCAGCACCGAGCCGGCGAAGCCGGAATCGGCGAGCGCCGTCAGCGTCGCGCGGTGCGCCGCCGTCTCGTCGGCGATGACGACATAGTCCGGAGCCTCGCGCGCCAGCGCCTGTGCCAGCGAGCCGTAGCAGCGCGGCGCCGCGTCGCGGCGCCGGCTCACCGCCGCCACCGCGACGCCGAGCTCGCCGAGCAGGCGTGCATGACGCTGGCCGATCGATCCCTGCCCGACGACGAGGGCGCCGCCGGTCATGGATCGAACGCCGCGGGATAGTCGACGCTGGCGCGCTCGAGATCCTCGAGCCGGCCGATATCGCGCCAATATTCGCGGATGGGGAAGGCCGCGATCTTGTCGTTGCGTTTCAGCACGCGCTCGAACAGCGCCGGCATGTCGAGCGCCAGGCCGGGCTCGACGAGATCGAGCACGCTGGGCTCGATGACATAGACGCCGGCATTGATGAACCAGGAATAGCGCGGCTTTTCCGTGAGGCCGGCGAGATAATCGTCGGCGAGATCGATGACGCCGAAGGGCACCTCGACCGTATGCTCGCGCACCGCCATGGTCGCCGTCGCCTGATGCTCGGCGTGGAACTCCAGCATGCTGGCGAAATTGATCGCGGTCAGGAGATCGCCGTTCATGATCACGAGCGGCTCGCGCGGCCGCTCGGGCAGGAGGCCCAGCGCGCCGGCGGTGCCGAGCTTGTCGCGCTCCTCGATATAGTCGATGGCGACGCCCCAGCGCCCGCCGTCGCCGAAATGTCGTCGCACCATCTCGGCCTTGTAGTTGACCGCGAGGAAGAAGCGCTCGAAGCCCTGGCGGACGAAGTTCTTCAGGATGATCTCGAGGATCGGCGTCCCGCCCACCGGCAGCATCGGCTTGGGACAATCCTCGGTCAGCGGCCGCAGGCGCTGGCCGAGCCCGCCGGCCATCAGCACCACCCAATTGCTGCGCTCGGTGCGCTTGATGACATCGCCGATCAGCTCGAGTCCGACCACCCGGCCGCTGTCGTCGACCAGCGGGACCTGCTTCACGTCGCTGCCGCGCATGACGGTCAGCGCCGCTTCGCGGCCTAGCGAAACCGGACAGGCGATGGGATCGCGATTCATGATCTCGGCGACCGGGGTATCGAGCGCAGTACCGCGCAGCAGGCCGCGGCGCACGTCGCCATCGGTGACGGTACCGATCAGTCGCTGCTCGATGTCCACGATCAGCGCGATCTGCAGCGCGCTCTCGTCGATGGCGCGAATCGCCTCGCGAATGGTGGCGTCATCGCGCACCAGCGTCGCGCGCCATTCCTTGGCGGCGCGAGCGGGGCCGGCGGAGCCGCGAAGACGGTTAATGGCGATGAGCGTCATCAGGCGATAATGCTCCGACGGAGTTAAGATCCAGTTGCGCCGGTCGGCCGGCGCTAGGTGCTCAGGTAGTTGACCAGGCTCAGCTTCTGGATTTCGCTGGTGGCGGAATAGGACGCTTCCATTTGAGTCTCGAGGCTCTGCAATTGCGTAATCGCGGTCGCCTGGTTCACCGAGACGATGTTGCTGATGCCGTTCTGCGCGATATTGATCGTGCTCTGATGCACCGTTCGCCGCGGTATTGAGCTGGGCCTGCTGCAGGGCCAGCGTGTCCGGTGATGCCGGTGAGGGCCTGGGTGGCGTTGGTGAGCATCTGCCCCGCCAGGCTGACATTGGCCTGGTCGGTAGGGCTGGTCGAGCTGAAGGCGCCGCTCTGCGCGACGAAGTTGAGCACGCGGATGATCTGCTCGAAAGTGGGGTTGTCGGCAGTGATGCCGTAATTGACGCTGACCTGATTGTCGATCTGCACCGGCGGGATGTTGGCGCCGCCGGCGTAGTAGCCGCCGCTTGACGGCGGACCGCCGACGGCGTGGTCAACGTCGCGGCGGCGCCCTGCGGCAGGTCGGAGAGATCGACCGGCGCCGTGGTCGGTATTGGTGCCGGCTAAACACATAGCCGGATACACCCTGCGTGTTGAGATAGCCCGCCACCTGCTGCAGCAGGCTCTGACGCCTGCGCCTGGATGGTCGGCTGCTGCGTATTGTAAGCATCGTCGGCCAGCGTCGATTGGAAGTTCTGCACCTGGCTCAGGATCTGCTGCATCGACAGCGCCATGGTCTGCATGCTCGTCGACACGGTGTTGATCGTGTTGATGTAGCCCTGCTGCTGCGACACTTCGGCACGGTATTGCTCGAGCGGCGCTGTCTGCGGCGCGATCTGGGAGTAGGTCTGGGCGATGGAGCCGGTGGAGATCTCGGCATTGAGATTGTTGACCGCGCTCTGATTGAGCTGCATGTAGTAGAGGGTCAGGTTGTTCTCTGCGGCGGTGGCGACGCGGGTCATGGCGGGAGCCTCAGGGTTACGGCTGGATCTGCATCAGCGAGTCGAACATCGTATTGACCGTCTGGATGACACGGGCGGACGCTTGATAGGCGGTTTGATAGATCGTCAGGTTGGACAGCTCCTCGTCCATGTTGACACCGCTGACCGAGGACGCCTGGGTGGTCACCGATTGCAGCACCGAGGTCTGGAATGTCTGCATTGTCCTGCGCGTTGGCCGCGGCGGTGGAAGTCTGGCCGAGGATCTGCGACGCGTATTGGTCTGAGGGTGAGCGTCAGCGGCGAGCCGAAATTGCCGGCGGCGGCGAAGGTCGGCGTACGACTGCGCGAAGCTGTTGGCGAGCGCCAGCGCGATCGACGGGCTCGGCACGTTGGCGCTGCCGTCGAGCAGGCCGGGGTTGGTGACCAGGCCGGGATCGACCGTGATGGTCGCGGCATTGTCGATGCTCCCTGGGGTCACATTGGCGAAGAAGCGGTTGCTGCTGTTCGGCAACGGATTCGATGGCGCGCTGGCGGCGAAAGTCTCGGTACCCGTGCCGCCGGCGGTCATGGCGAGGCTGGACGAGAGCGGATTGCCCGCGGTATCGGTGATCTGGATAAGGTTCGGGGTGGGCGTGTTGCCGACCACCGGCGCGGTCACCTGGATGGTCGGCAGCGACGCCGGCAACGCGGCCTGGAGCGCGGCGGCGATCTCAGCGGTGGTGGCATTGGCGGGAAGCGCCGCCGTGGTCACGCTGATGCCGTCGATGACGGCGGTGATCTGGTCGCCCGCGGCCGTAGCGCCGCTCATGGTCTGCGCCTGCGTCGACATGATCGGCGTGGCGGCGGCGCTCGCGGTGAAGCTCTCGCTGCCGCTGCTCGCGCCGGTCGGCACGATGGTCGCGGTGATGGGGATGCCGCCGGCGTCGATCAACTGGATGCTGTTGGCGCCGGTCGCGATCACGCTGAAGTTCGGCAGCGTTCCGTTGGGGGGCGTGATCGCCGTCTGGATGGCGGCGGCGATGGTGGCGGACGAGGCATTGGCGGGGAGCGCCGCCGTGGTGAAGCTGACGCCGTCGACGCTGCCCGTGAGCTGGTCGCCCGCCGCCGTCGCGCCGGTAAAAGTCTGCGTCTGCGTCGCCGCCGGGTTCGCCGGGGCGCTGGCGGTGAAGCTCACCGTGCCGGTGCCGCCGCTGGCGAGCGAGACGCTCGAGGTTATGGGGTTGCCGGCGGCGTCGACGACCTGGATGCTGCTGGTGCCGGTCGCGAGCACGCTGATGTTCGGCAACGGTCCGTTGGGCGGGGTGATTGCCGTCTGGATGGCGGCGGCGATGTCGGACGAAGAGGCGTTGGCGGGAAGCGCCGCGGTGGTGAAGCTGACGCCGTCGATGGTGCCGCTGAGCTGGTCGCCCGCGGCGGTCGTGCCGGTGATGGTCTGCGTCTGCGCGGTGGCGACCTGGCCGGCGTTATAGAGCTGGTTGGTGAACTGGTTCAGCTCTGCGGTGAGCGCCGGCAGCTGCTGGTTGCGCATCTGCAGCAGCGCGCCGATATTGCCGCCGGTGATATCGCCGGTGATGTCGAGGCCGTTGATGCTGATGCCGGACCCCGCGACTGAGGCGGTCAACGCGCCCGAGGGAGTAAAGGTCAGCTGCTCGGCGATGCCGTCGACCAGCGTCTTGCCGCTCGGCGTCGTCACCACCATGCTGTCATCGGCGTTGGTGTAGGTCTGGATGTTCATCTGCTGCGCGAGCTGCTGCACTGCCTGGTCGCGCTGGTCCTCGAAGGTCGCCGTGGACTGGTCCATCGAGCGGGCGCGCGCGATGTCGGAGTTGTAACTGGCGATGTTGCCGAGCAGCGTGTTGACCTGGGCCACGGCAGTGCCGATGCCGGTATCGGCGTTGCTGCGCAGCGTCTGGATGCCGGAGGACAGGCTGTGGAGCTGCGAGGCGATCGCCTGGCCGGCGCTGACCGCGTTCTCCTGCGCCACCGTGTCCTCGGGGGTGGTGGCGAGCGTCTGCATCGCGCTGCTGAAGGTGCCGAGGGTGTCGCTCAGCGAGTTGGCGCCGCTGACGCTGCCGAACAGGTTCTGGATATCCTGGTAGAAGTTGCTGAGCGTGGTCGCTGACGAGGTGACGGTATTCTGGGTGTTCAGGCTGGCGACGAGGATCGGATCGGAGATGCGCTGCGCCACGCTGGTCGAGACGCCCTCGCCGCCCTGACCATGGTCGATCTGGGTCTCCGTCAGAACCTCTCGCGAGTAGCCGGCCGTATTCGCGTTGGCGATATTGCCGGCGATGATCGCGAGATTGTTCTGGGCGGCTTGCAGCCCGGTGAGGGCGTTGACCAGGGAGAGGGTGAGGCTCATGCGCGCTTGCCCGGTCTAGAGCCGCTGGTCGATGGCGATGGCGAGCGCCGGCGCATGCCGTTTCGGCGCCATCCGCCGCGCGGTGTAGCGGGTCGTGGACCGCATCTGTGATTTCACGGATTCGACGACCATGTCGAGCAGCTTGCGGGTCGCCGCCCGGCCGACGCGCAGCGTGCGCTCGTTATGCGCGACGACGTCGGCGAGGCGGCTGCTGGCGGCGACGATCTGCGCGCGCAGCGGCGCCGGCAGCGCGATGATCTTGATGCCGCTGGCATTGAGCTGCTTGATCGCGGTCTGATAGAGCATCGACAGGCGCAGCTTCTCGCGCTGCAAGGCGCCGATGTCGCGCACATGCCCGTCGCGCACCAACTCGGTTTCGTGCGCGAGCAGATCGGCGAGCCGCATCATCAGGTCGAGCATTCCGGTGGCGTGCGTCGTGATCTGCGACGATGGGGCCGCGTATTGCGTCGTCTGCGTCATCTCTTCTCCTGTGCGCGCAGGACCTCTTGCTGGACCGCGTTGGCGATGCCGATCCCGCCGCGTCGCGCCGCGACCTTGCTGTACTCCTGCAGCAGCAGCGAGCGGTAGACCGTCTCGGCGCTGCCGCCGCCGAACACGCTGTCGGCATCCACGCCGGCAAACATGCTTTCGAAGGATTGCGAGAGAAAGAAGCTCTCGAAATCTTCCGCCGTCTTGCGCGCCGCGGCCGGGTCGGCCGTCGCCGCGGTCGAGGGCGCCGCGAGGCTGTCGAGGCTCGACGTGGCAAAGGAGAGCGGCAGGGCGGCGTCCGTATCCATCACATCAACTCGATCTCGGCCTGCAGCGCGCCGGCGGTCTTGATCGCCTGCAGGATGCTGATCATGTCGCGCGGGCCGACGCCGAGAGCGTTCAGGCTCGCGACCAGCTCCTGCAAGGTCACGCCCGCGGGCAGCACGGCCATGCGGCGGTCGGACTGCTCGTCGACGTCGATCTTGGTGCGCGGCACGACCACGGTGGCGCCGCCGCCGCCCGGCGCGAATTGGACGCCCTCCTGGCCGGGCGCCGCCGGCGAGCCGCCGCCGGCCGGCGGCGTGACGGGCTGCCCCGCCGGGGCGAACGGGTTGGGCTGCGAGACCTGCGGCGTCTCGGTGATGCGCACGGTGAGGTTGCCTTGTGCCACGGCGACGGTGCTGATGCGCACGCTCTCGCCCATGACGATGACGCCGTTGGCCTCGTCGATGACGACGCGCGCCACCTGGTCGGGCTCGACCCGCAGCTGCTCGATGTCGGTGAGCAGCGCGACCAGAGTCGCCGGTGAAGCCCGCGGGCATGCTCAGCGTCACGGTCGAAGGGTCGATCGGCTTCGCCGCCGGCGCCTTGAGATAGCTGTCGATGACCTCGGCGACGCGGCGCGCGGTAGTGAAGTCGGGATTGCGCAGCGTCAGGTTGACCGTCTTGAGCTTGGCGAGGTCGAATCCCACTTCGCGCTCGACGATGGCGCCCGACGCGACGCGGCCGGATGTCGGCACGCCCTTGGTGATCGAGGCGGCCTGGCCGCGCGCCTGGACGCCGCCGGTGGCGACGCTGCCCTGGGCGACGGCATAGACCTCGCCATCGGCGCCGAGCATCGGCGTGACCAGCAGCGTGCCTCCCATCAGGCTCTTGGCGTCGCCCAGCGCCGAGACCTGCACGTCGATGCGCCCGCCCTGGCGGGAGAAAGGCGGCAGGGTGGCCGTGACCATGACGGCGGCGACGTTGGCGGTGCGCAGCGCGGTGTCGCGGGCGTTGACGCCGAGCCGCTCGAGCATGCCGATCAGGCTCTCGCGGGTGAAGATTGAGTTGTTGAGGCTGTCGCCGGTGCCGTTGAGGCCGACGACGAGGCCGTAGCCCACCAGCATGTTGTCGCGCACGCCCTCGAAATCGACGATGTCCTTGATGCGCGACAGCGCGCTGGCCGGCGCCGCGGACAGCAGCAGCAGCAGCCCGGCAAGGACGCTCAGCGCCAGGCGGCGGAAGCGGGCGGCGCGGGGCATGGGCGCGGGGCGTGGCATGGGGTTCGCGGTCATCGCCTGCGCGTCTTGCCAGACTCGTGCCACAGCAAAACCGGCGCCGCGCCGCGGATTTGCGCACTTGCGGGGCCGCTGGGCGCGGCAAACCATGCCGGCTCGGCAAGATTTGCCGCGACGCCGTGGTGCGTTAAGCAGACCTTAACCGTGGCTGGGCATGCTGCTCCCGTTGCGAGCCCGCGAAAGGCGCCACGCCACGATGAGAATTGAGTGGACCCAGCCGCTGCGCCGGACGACGTCGCGGCGCGACGGGAAGACCGATCCGAGCTCGGGCGAGAAATTTGCCCAGGCGCTGGCCGGCGAGCAGGCGTCTGCGCCGGCCGCCGCGGCGCCGCCGCTCAACTCGGTCGACCTGCTGCTGACCGCCCAGGAAGTGCCGGACGCGCTTACCAATCGGCGCCGGGCGGTGCAGCGCGGCAATACCCAGCTCGACCGGCTGGAAGACCTGCGTCTCGGCTTGCTGACCGGCAGCCTCCCGCGCGAGCGGCTGGACGAGCTTGCCCTGCTGGCGAGAACCGCGCGCGAAAGCGTCGATGATCCCACCTTGAGCGCGATATTGGACGAGATCGATCTGCGGGTCGCGGTGGAACTGGCGAAGCTCGACCTCCTGGTTTGATCGTCGCAAAAACCATCAGCGTTTTCAACGAACTGTCATCTTTCTAGCCGCTTGCTCCGAGGGCACCGGATTCATATACTCTCGCACGTTTTCGCTCCCGAGGCTTACGGAGTAGGTAATGCGGCCGACGCTTCCGCCAGACTACAGGCCCTCTGAAGCAGAAGAGTTCATGAATCCGCTGCAGCTCGAATATTTTCGGCAGAAGCTTCTGCGCTGGCGTGCGGAGTTGCTGGCGGAATCGACCGAGACGCTGCAGCATCTGAAAGAAGAGAGCCTGGCCGAGCCGGATCTCACCGACCGCGCCTCGCTCGAGACCGAGCGTGCCATCGAGCTGCGCACGCGCGACCGCGAGCGCAAGCTGATCTCGAAGATCGATGCGGCGCTGATGCGCATCGAGGATGGCAGCTACGGCTTCTGCGAGGAGACCGACGAGCCGATTAGCCTGAGGCGGCTCGAGGCGCGTCCCATCGCGACGCTGAGCCTCGAGGCGCAGGAGCGCCACGAGCGCATGGAGCGCACCCACCGCGACGACTGACGCGCGACGCGAAGCGTCGTCGCGGGCGGCGACAGCGGTTGCTCTTGCAACCGAGAGAGCCGCACAGGTGCGGGCTATCCTCGGATCACGCGAATGCGCAAGCGGCTACCCCGCCCTGTGCGGCTCTCGCCGTTGCTTCGCAACGGCTGACGCCGCCAAGGACGAACTCGCTACGCGAGTTCGCCTTAAAACGGTGAGATGATATCGAAGAGTTGCTCGCCGTAGCGCGGCTGCTGGATGTTGGTGATCTGGCCGCGCCCGCCATAGGACACCCGCGCCTCGGCGAGCTTGTCGAGGCTCACCGTGTTGATCGAGCTGATGTCCTGCGGCCGCACGACGCCGGTCACCTGCAGGTCGCGCACCTCGTAGTTGACCCGCATCTCCTGGTGGCCGACGACGACGAGGTCGCCGTTGGGCAGCACCTGCGTCACCATCGCCGCGACGTTGAGCGTGACCTGCTCCTCGCGCTTGATCTCGGCCACGGCCTGATTGTTGGTTATGCCGTTTATGTTGGCGACGTTGTTGGTGGAGGAGCCGAGGTGATTGATGAGGTTGGTCAAGCCGAACAGCGCGGAGACGCCGTCCTGCTCCTGGGTGGTGCGCTGGGCCTGGGTGTTGTTGTCGAACTGGGCCTTGTTGTCGAAGGAAACGACGACGGTGAGAATGTCGCCGGGCAGGTTGGCGCGCTGATCCTTGAAGAAGGCGCGGCTGCCGGTCTGCCACAGCGAGCTTGGCCGGCGCTCGCTGACCATGGGGGCGGGCATCGGCAGGGAGACCGGCTTGTAGCCGGGCTGCTGACGAGGATCCTGGATGGTGGTGAGCGGTGGGGTCTCGCCGATCTGCGACAGCCGCGACCAGGCGTTGCAGCCGGAAAGCAGCGTCGCGGCGAGCAGCGGCGCGAGGCAGCGGGCGAGGCGAGGGGAGGTCATCATGCGTCTCCTAGCGGCCGGCCAGGAGCGCTGGGGCGGCGACCGCGACAAGGTTGTGGCCGGTCACCTTGGCGTCGATGACCCGGTTCGATTTGGTGTTGGCGATGCGGATCGTGGCGCCCATGCCGCCATCCTCGAGCGCCTTGCCTTGCGCGCTGAGCTGCAGGGCCGGCGTCTCCAGCATGATGGTGACGAGGTCGTCCTTGCGCACGATGACCGGCACCTGCACGTCATAGGGGCGCAGCGGCTCGTGCGCGTGGAGGGCATGGCGCGGCGTCTTGCCGACGAGCTCGCGCGCGTCGACGATCAGGTCCGGCCCGACACGGTCGGCGCGCAGCTCCTGGGTCTCCAGGTCGCGCGCGGCGATGATCTCGCCGGGGGCGATGGGGCGGTTGAGTGCCGGCAGCCGGGCGATGCGGATGAGCCGACCGGTGACGCGCTGGCGCTCCGCCGCGGCGTCGCCGGCTGGCGCGGAGACCAGGGCGGTGAAGCGCCCGCTGCGCGCGTCGAAGGTCAGCCCCTCGACCGCGATGGTGTCGGGTGCGTCCTTGGCGACCAGCAGGTGGAGGGCGGCGTTGTCGAGCAGGAGCTGCGCGCCGTCGATCGGCTGGGTGAGCGCGATCTCCTGGCGCAGCCGCTGGGTCACGGCCTCGCCGCTGACGACCCGTGTCGCGCGTTCGACCGTGGCGCGGTCGAAGCGCGAGCCCGGCTGCCAGGCGAGATCATGTTCGCGCGCGGTGTCGGCGAGCCAGTCGGCGTTGAAGATCGTGCTCGCGCCGGGCGGCGGCGCCGGCGCCACGACGTCGCCGGCACGGTCGCCGGCATCGCTGAAGAGATCGCCGAGGCGGATGACGTCGCCCTCGACGGTCGCAGCCGGGCGCAGCGCCGGCTCGGCCCGCGCCGGCGCAACGCCGAGCGCGGCGAAGCCTGCAAGCGCGAGCGCGGCGAGGAGGCGGGTCATAGCGCGGGTGCTCATGCCGGCTCCGTCACTGGATCTGGCTCAAAGTCGACATCATCTGGTCGGAGGTCTGGATGACCTTCGAGTTCATCTCATAGGCGCGCTGTGCGGTGATCATGTTGGTGATCTCGGTGACGATGTCGACGTTCGAGGTCTCGAGAAAGCCCTGCTGCAGCGTGCCGAAGGCGGTGGTGCCGGGATTGCCGGTGACCGGCGTACCGGAGGCCGCGGTCTGCTGCATGAGGTTGTTGCCAAGCAGTTCGAGGCCGGCCTCATTGGCGAAGTTCGCGAGCTGAAGCTGGCCGACGACCGACGGGGTGGTCGTTCCCGCGACCTGTGCCTGGACCTGGCCGGTGGCGGTGACGATGATCGCGGTGGTGTTCGTCGGAAACGTGATGCCGGGCTGGACGACATAGCCGTCGGCGGTGACGATCTCGCCGGTCGGGCTGAGCTGGAACGAGCCGTCGCGGGTATAGGTGGTGGTGCCGTCGGGCATCAGGACCTGGAAGAAGCCGCGGCCCTGGATGGCGATGTCGAGCGGGTTGCTGGTCTGTGCGAGGTTGCCCTGGGTGGTGAGCTGATAGACCGCCGCCGTCTTGACGCCGGTGCCGATCTGCACGCCGACCGGGACGATCGTGTTGTTGTCGGAGGAGTTCGCGCCTTCGCGCCGCTCGGTCTGGTAGAGCAGATCCTGGAACTCGGCGCGCTGGCGCCGGAAGGCGGTGGTGTTGAGGTTGGCGATGTTGTTGGCGATGACCTGCACGTTGGTCTGCTGGGCCATCATGCCGGTCGCTGCGATGTTCATGGCGCTCATGGTTCAAAAAGCCTTTCTCAGGATGTCTGGCTGAGCTTGTCGATGGCGTTGCTGCGCCGCTGATCTTCCTCGTCGAGGAAGTTCTTGAAGTTGGTGGCGGAGCGCCCGACCGTGAGCATGCGGGTGAGCTCGACCACCGGCTGCACGTTGGATTCCTCGATCATGCCCTGCTGCACCGTGGCGGTGCTGGGCTGCGGCGCCTGGTCGGTCACCCAGAGGCCGTTGGCCGAAGGGGTCACGGCCTGGGGCGAGGCGAAATCGACGACCTGGAGCTGCCCGAACTGCGCCTGGGTGGTCGAGCCGGCCTGGCCTGCGGAGATGGTGCCGTCCGGCGCGACGGTGACGCCGCGGGCATTGGCGGGCATCACGATCGGCTGACCGCCAGCGGACAGCACGGGATAGCCCTGGCTGGTGACCAGCGTCCCCTGGCTGTCGAGTTGGAAATGACCGTTGCGGGTGTAGCGCGGGCCGAGCGGCGTCTGGACGGTAAAATATCCCGAGCCCTGGATCGCGAAATCGAGCGGGTTGCTGGTGGCGGACAGGTTGCCCTGACGCAGGTCGCGCGTGGTGCCGGCATCCTCGGCAAAGGCAAGCGGGCCGTTGGTGCCGGCGGCGCGGACCAGGTATTGGCTGAACAGCGTCTCCTCGCCCTTGAAGCCGGCGGTAGAGAGGTTGGCCAGGTTGTTCGCGACCACGTCCATCTGGCGCTGCATCGCCATCTGGCCCGATAGCGCGATATAAGTTGCGTTCTGCATCGACGGCCTTCTCAAATCCGGGGGCGGATCCCCGTGGCGCCTAGAATGCACGGCGCGTGCCAGCGCCGAGAACCGCGGGACGCCGCGGATTTCCGCCGAAGGAATCACCGGCGAGGGCAGGCTTTGCCGGGTAGTTCCTGCCCGCGCGGCACGCGTTTTTCGCCGGTGTGCCGCAACCCTGCATTTCACCAGTTATTAAGCTTGTGCGGCCTAAGCTGAGCCCTGTCACTCAGAGCCCCTCAGGCCCCATTACACCCATGTCCGAGCGGACCGCAGACGAAGCCCTTGAAGCCCCCGCCGAAGGCGGGGCAAAGCCGAACCGCAAGAAGCTGCTGCTGCTTGTCGGCGGCGCCGTGCTGCTGCTGCTGATCACGTGTGGCGTGCTCTATGTCACCGGCATCGCCGACAAGTTCATCGGGCACAAGGAGCCGGAGAAGGTGGTGGACAAGCCGCTGCCGCCGCCGGCCTTCTTCGACCTGCCGGATCTGCTGGTCAATCTCAACACCAGCGGCCGCAAGGCGAGCTTCCTGAAGCTGTCGGTCAGTCTCGAGCTCGAGCGTGCCGAGGATCTGCCGCGGCTGCAGGCGGTGATGCCGCGCGTCGTCGACAACTTCCAGGTCTATCTGCGCGAGCTGCGCGTCGAGGACCTGCGCGGCTCCGGCGGCATCTACCGGCTGCGCGAGGAGCTGCTGGCGCGCGTCAACAGCGCCGCGGCGCCGGTCAAGATCGTCGACGTCCTGTTCAAGGAAATGCTGGTCCAATAAGGGCCTGCGATCGGGGATCATGGGGATGGCTGAAGAGCAAGCCCAGTCTGAAGAAGAAAAAATGGCCGCAGAATGGGCGGCGATGGCCGAGGCGCCGCCGGCGGCGGGCGCCGAAGGTGCGGCCGCCGACGGCGCCGTCCTCGAGGGCGAGCCCGGCGCCGAGGGCGAGGAAGGCCAGGTCGGCACCGCTCGCGTCCTCAATCAGAACGAGATCGACAGCCTGCTGGGATTCGGCGATGACGCCGGCGGCGGCAAAGACAATTCCGGCATCCGCGCGATCATCGATTCCGCGCTCGTCTCCTACGAGCGCCTGCCGATGCTGGAGGTGGTGTTCGACCGCCTCGTGCGCATGATGTCGACCAGCCTGCGCAATTTCACCTCCGACAACGTCGAGGTGTCGATCGACAACATCACCTCGATCCGCTTCGGTGATTATCTCAACTCGATCCCGCTGCCGGCGATGCTGAGCGTCTTCAAGGCCGAGGAATGGGACAATTACGGCCTGCTCACCGTCGACAGCGCGCTGATCTATTCCATCGTCGACGTGCTGCTCGGCGGCCGGCGCGGCACGGCCGCCATGCGCATCGAAGGACGGCCCTATACCACCATCGAGCGCAACCTCGTCGAGCGGCTGGTCTCGGTGGTGCTGTCCGACCTCTCGGGCGCCTTCGACCCGTTGAGCCCGGTGACCTTTCGCTTCGAGCGGCTGGAGACCAATCCGCGCTTCGCCACCATCGGCCGGCCGGCCAACGCCGCCGTGCTGGCGCGGCTGCGCGTCGACATGGAGGATCGCGGCGGCCGGCTCGAGGTGCTGCTGCCCTATGCCACGCTGGAGCCGGTGCGCGAGATCCTGTTGCAGGGCTTCCTCGGCGAGAAATTCGGCCGCGATTCCATCTGGGAGGCGCATCTCGCCGGCGAGCTCTGGTACACCAGCGTGCCGATCGAGGCGGTGCTCGACACCGTCGAGCTGCCGCTGCGCGACGTGCTCGATCTCAAGGTCGGGTCGCGCGTGCTGCTCAACGTTAATTCCAGCTCGGACGTGCATCTCGTCTGCGGCGATCTCGCCATGTTCACCGGGAAGATGGGCCGCAAAGCCGGGCATATCGCCATTCGCATCAGCGAAAAGATTGAAAAGGATCGAGGGCACACGCCATGAACATCACCCTTGCCGCCGACCTTATCGTCGCCTTTCTTCTTGTATTTACAATATATTATGCGGCGAGGCTCAGCCACAAGCTGAGCGCGTTGCGCGGCGACAAGACGCTTCAGACCCTGGTGCAAAGCCTGACGCAGGCCTCGGCCAGCGCCGAGGCCGGCATCAAGGGGCTCAAGGCCACGGCTGACGAGGTCGGCCGCGAGCTGCAGCGCAAGCTGGAAGCGGCGCAGTCCTTGCGCGAGGATCTCGCCTATATGATCGATCGCGGCGGCACGCTTGCCGATCGCATGGAGGTGTCGCTGCGTCCGCGCCGCGAGGCGCCGGCGCCGGAAGCGGTCCGGCCGCGGGCGGCGGAAGCGCCGCGGCCGCCGGCCGAGGCGCCGCGCCGCGAGTTCCCGGCAAGGCACCGGCAATTTCATCCAGCAGATGGCGGCGCGGCTGGCGCCCGCCGCCGCTGATGCGCCGGGCGCGCCGTCTCGCGCCGAGCGCGACTTGCTGCGCGCGCTGGCCGGCCGCCGCTAAGGGCGCGCGATGGAACTCCGCCTGCGTCTGATGCCCGTGGCGCTGCTCGCTACGATCGGCCTGCTCGGCATCAAGCTCAGCGACGCCTGGCTGACGGTGGATGCGCCGGTCACCGCCGCGCGCGCGCAGCCGGCGCCGGCGCCGGACAAGCCCGCGACCGCGGCGCCCGGGACCACGCCCGCCGCCGCGGCGAAACCGCCAGCGGCGGCGCCCGCGACGCCGGCGGCGTCGCCGGCCGCTCCCGACAAGGCGCAGGCGCTCGATCCCTTGACCATGAGCCCGTCGGAGGTGGAGCTGCTGCAGAAGCTCTCCGAGCGCCGCGCCGATCTCGACAAGCGCGCGGCGGCGCTCAGCCAGCGCGAAGTGCTGCTGCAAGCCGCCGAGAAGCGCATCGACGAGAAGATCGCCCGGCTCGAGACGCTGGAGAAGGATATCGGCGGCATCGTCGACAAGCAGAGCGAAGAGGACGAGGCGCGCATCAAGAGCTTGGTCAAGATTTACGAGACGATGAAGCCGGCCGACGCGGCGCGCATCTTCGCGCAGCTCGACATGCCGGTGCTGCTCGGGGTGATCGAGCACATGAAGGACCGCAACGTCGCGCCGGTCCTTGCCGCCATGGATCCGAGCAAGGCCAAGGCGGTGACGCAGGCGATGGCCGAGCGCAAGGGCCAGCACGATCCGGCCGCAGGGCCAGCCGACAAGCCGCCGCCGGCGGCCAAGCCGTGACGAAGGGTGGCACAATGGGAAGCTTCTCGATAACCGCGCGCGGCGAGGATGCCGATCTCGTGCGCAAGATCCAAGCCATCGCGCCCCAGGAGATGCCGGCCATCGATGCCAGCGCCGTTGCCTCGGTGGTCGAGGCGGTGGTCGCCAGCCTGTCGGGCGACATGTCGGTCGCCGATCTCAAGCTGTACCAGGAGCTCGAGCGGCTCTCCGACTTCATCCACAGCGCCAAGCAGGAAATTGCCGCGCTCCGTCCGCACGACATCAGCGAGCGCATTCCTGCGGCGACCGACGAGCTGGACGCGGTGGTGGAGCACACCGCCGAAGCCACCGGCACCATCCTCGACGTCGCCGAGACCCTGGAGAAGCTGGGGCCGAGCCTGCCGGTCGAGGCGCGCAACATCCTCGGCGCGGCCGTCACCCGCATCTACGAGGCCTGCAACTTCCAGGACGTCACCGGCCAGCGCATCACCAAGGTGGTGACGACCTTGAAGTTCATCGAGCAGAAGATCGACGCGCTGCTCGGCGCTTTCGGCAGCGACATCGCCGACATGCGCGAGCTCGCGCCGCCGCCGCCGGCAGAGCCGGTGGACGAGGATGCAAAGCTGATGCATGGGCCGCAGCTTCCCAAGGAGGCCAACAAGCAGGCGGAGATCGACGCCATCATGGCGGAGTTCGATCGGCAATGAGCCTGCGCGCCGCCCTCCTCGGCCTGCTGTCGGCGCTGGTATTGGCGCTGCCGGCGCACGCCGTCGACACGGTCGGCGTGCGCGCCGCCGAGCACGATTCCGAGGGCTTCGGCCGCATTGCCTTCGACTGGCCGGCGCCGGTCACGTTCGACGCCAAGATCGACGGCCAGACGCTCACCGTGCATTTCGGCCGGCCCT
This sequence comes from uncultured Alphaproteobacteria bacterium, assembly GCA_963789275.1. Taxonomy (GTDB): domain Bacteria; phylum Pseudomonadota; class Alphaproteobacteria; order ATCC43930; family CGMCC-115725; genus DAHUYF01. The sequence goes on along the minus strand of CAWBKF010000010.1, from coordinate 64,653 downwards.
TCGCCGCCAGGCTCGACGCGGTCGCGAGCCATCTCGACGGCTATGTCAGCGCCATCAGCATCGGCGCCGATGGCGCCAGCGTCGTGGCGCAGCTGAAGCTGCCGGCGCGGCTGCACAGCTTCACCGACGGCAATACCATCGCGCTCGACATCGTCGCCGCCGCGGCGCAGCGCAATCCGGCCAAGGCGGCCGCACCGGCGGTGCAGAAGGCGGCCGCGAGCGCCACCGAGAGGCCGGCGCCGGCGGTGATGGCGACGGCGGGCGGGGCGCAGGCCGTGGCGCTCCGCTTCGGCGAGCATCCGGGCTTCCGCCGCGTCGTCTTCGATTGGCGCGACACCGTCGCCTATGGCAGGAGCGAGAAGGATGGACGCACCGAGCTGCGCTTCGGGCGCCGGGCGAAGCTCGACATGGCGCGGCTGGCAGCGGCGCTGCCCGACCTGGCGCCGGTGCTCAGCGAGGCGGATGGCGGCAGCGTGCTGACGCTGACCGTCCCTGCCGGCAGCAGCCTCCGCGATTTTCGCAGCGGCACCAGCATCGTGCTCGATGTGCTCGGGCGCGTGCCGGAAGCCGCCAGGGCGCGCAGCGCCAGCGGCATCGTGCCGCCGCCCGAGCTGATCGAGCCCGCGGCCGGGACGCCGGCGGAGGAGAGGAAGCCGCCGATCGGCGCGCCGCGGCCGCTGACGCGACCGCAAAGCCAGGCCTCGCCGCCAGGGTCGCTTCCGGTTCACTTCGCACTCGCGCCGCAGGGCGCGAGTTTGCGTTTCGACTGGCCGCAGCCGACCGCGGTCGCCGCGTTCCGCCGCGGCGCGGCGCTCTGGCTGGTGTTCGCCGGGGCGACGCCGCTCGATCTCGGCGAGCTGCGTCGCGCCCCGCCCGATATCCTCTCGCGCGCCGACCAGCTGGCGGACGCCTCGGCGACGGTGCTGCGGCTGGTCGCGCGCCCGGGGCTCAACCCGAGCCTGCGGCGCGCCGAGAATTCCTGGATCGTGGACCTCAAGCCGCAGGAGGCGCGTGCCGAGGCGCCGATCATCGTCGAGGTGCATCCGGAGGCGGAGACGCCCGACGTGCTGTTCGACCTCGCCGAGGCGGGCGACCCGGTATGGCTCAGCGATCCCGAGATCGGCGACAAGCTGGTGGTGGTGCCGGTGACCGAGATCGGCCGCGGCATCGGCGAGGCGCAGGATTTCGTCGATTTCCAGGCGCTGGGCAGCGTGCAGGGCGTCGCGCTCCGTCCCAACAGCGATGATCTCCTGGTGACGCGCGGCGCCGACGGCATCCGGGTGACGCGGCCCGGCGGGCTGCTGCTGTCCTCGGCCACCGACCGGCAGCTCGCGCGCGAGCCGGGCGGGCTCGGCCGCCTGTTCGATTTCGCCGGCTGGCGCGGCGCTCCCGATCAGAGCTTCCTGCAGAAGCGCTCGCGCCTGGAGCAAGCGGTGGCGGCGGCGCCGGCGGCTTACCGCTCGCGGCCGCGGCTCGCGCTGGCGCGCTTCTATTTCGCCAATCTCTACGCGCCCGAGGCCGAGGGCGTGCTCGAGGCGATCCAGCGCGACGATCCGACCCTCGCCAGCGATCCCTCGGTGCTGCTGATGCTGGGCGCGGTCCATCTCATGACCGACGACCAGAAGAGCGCGGCCCAGGAGCTCGGCCAGAAGACCCTCGACAACGAGGCCGAGGCGGGGCTGTGGCGCGCCTCGCTCTCGGCCGAGCTCGGCGATTGGCCGGCCGCGGCGCATGGCTTCGCGCTCGCCGCCAATCTGATGCCGCGTTATCCCAAGCTACTGCGCGACCGCTTTGCGCTGCAGGCGGCGCAGGCCTTCCTCGAGACCAGCCAGCCCGCCGAGGCGCAGACCGTGACGCAGTTGGTGCTCAAGAGCGACCCACCGGCCGGCGACAAGGCGATGGCGCTCTATCTCGACGGCAAGCGCCTCCTGGCGCAAGGCGAGTACGACAAGGCCATCGACCACTGGACCGAGGCGGCGGCGATAGACGATCGCCCGAGCCGGGCGCGCGCGCTGTTCGCCCGCACGGTGGCCGAGCTCGGCGCCAAGAAGATCACCCGGCCCGAGGCGATCAAGCAGCTCGACCAGCTGCGCTTCGCCTGGCGCGGCGACCTGTTCGAATTCGATCTGCTGCGCCAGCTCGGCGAGCTCAAGCTCGCCGATGGCGACCAGCTTGGCGGGTTCGATGCGCTGCGCGAGGCCGCCACCAATTTCCCGGACTATCCGCAGTCGAAAGAGGTGATGCAGGAGCTGAGCGACGGGGTCGCCGACGTCTTCCTCGGCAAGGGAATGGAGGCGGTGCCCCCGCTCAAGGCGCTGGCTCTTTACGACGAATTCAAGGACTACGCGCCGGTCGGCGAGCGCGGCGATGCGATCGTGCGCCGGCTGGTCGATCGGCTCGTCGCCGTCGATCTGCTCGACCGCGCCGGGGCGCTGCTCGAGGACCAGGTGACGCACCGCCTGGTGGGCCGCGACAAGGCGCGCGTCGCCGCCCAGCTCGCGCTGCTGCGGCTGCTGGACAACGATCCCCCGGGCGCGATCAAGGCGCTCGACATCGACGCCGGCAAGGACATCCCGCCCGAGCTGCAGCGCCAGCGCCAGCAGCTGCGCGCCCGCGCGCTCGCCCAGCTCAACCGCACCGACGAGGCGCTCGCCATCCTCGCCAGCGACACCAGCCGCGACGCCGACCGGCTGCGCGCCGATATCTTCTGGCGGACACAGAACTGGGCCGAGGCGGCCAAGGCCTTCGCGCGGCTGGTGCCGCCGCCCGCCGCCGACGGCACGCTCGATGCACCGTCGAGCCAGCTGGTGCTCAACTGGGCCTCGGCGCTGACGCTCGCCGGCGATCAGAAGGGCCTGGCCCAGCTGCGCCAGGCCTATGGCAAGGCGATGGCGGCGACCGCCGTCGCCGATGCCTTCAACGTCGTCGCCGGGGATGGGCCGTCCGTCGGCGGCGCGAGCGATCCCCGCGCCGTCGCCAGCCGCGTCGCGCAAGTCGGCGAGCTGCAGAGCTTCATGGCGAATTACAAAGAGCGGCTCGCCAAGGACAAGCTGAGCGACATCAACTAGGCGCGGCTAGTCGCGACGCGAGGCCGGCTCACGGCGCCGCGTAGAAAGCCACCGCGTCGTCGTGCAGGCGCTGGCGCGAGCCCGAGCGCAGATACATCATGTGACCGCCGGGATAGAGCTTGAGCGCGACGCGCTCGGCGGTGACGTTGCCCGGCAGGTGCTCGACGATGTAGCGGCTCATCATATAGGGCGTGGTGAGGTCGGTCATTCCGTGCGCGATCAGCACCTTGAGCTTCGGCTGCAGCGACAGTGCGTGGGCGAGCGCGTCGGCGGCGCCGAGGGTGTCGCGGCCGCCGGACTTGCCTTCGTGCCAATCCCAATGGCGGCTGACCTCGCCGTTGAGCAGGGCATACGCGAGGTCGGTGGCGAAGCCGAGCTCGTCGCGGACATAGGCGGTGAACGCGCGGGTGAAGGGCGCGACTGTGCCTTCGAGGATCGGATCTTCCTCGCTGTAGGGGCTGGAGGGCTCCGGGTCGGGCGCGCCGACGGTACCGTCATAGCGGCTGACGATCCGTCCCTTGGCGCGCTGCATCGCCTTGACATAGGCGCCGGGCGGCACGCGGCCGCTCCAGCGCGCCACCAGCGCCTCGTCGAGCCCGGTGAGCTCGGCGACGCGGTGGTAGAGGCTCTCGGGCCGTCCCTCGGCGCCGGCGGCAAGGCCGACGAGATAGTCGCCCAGCGCAAAACGCTCGGCATCGCCCAGCGCCTCGGGCGACAGCGCGTGTTTGTCCTCGAGCGCCACCGCGGCATAGGACGGCAGCCGCAACGCCCAGGACAGCACGTCGAAGCGGTCGCCGCTCATCAGCCGGAACTCGATGACCGGCGAGACCATCATCACGCCGGCGGCGGCGATGCCCTCGCCCTGCGCCAATTGCTGAGCGAGCCGCGCGGCGCGGAAGCCGCCATAGCTCTCGCCGACGAGATAGACCGGCGACGCCAGCCGGTCGGAGCGCGCGAGATGCAGCCGGATGATCTGCGCCAGGGCATCGAGATCGGGGCCGACGCTCCACAGCTTCTTGGCCGCGTCATCGCTCGCCGCGCGGCTGTAGCCGGTGCCGGCGGGATCGATGAAGACGAGGTCGGTGAAGGGGAGCCAGGTGTCGGGATTGTCGCTGACGCGGTCGACCGCCGGCTGCGGCAGGCCGGCGGCGCCGAAATCGAGCGCGCGGGGACCGAGCGCGCCGATGTCGAGATAGGCCGAGGCGGCGCCGGGGCCGCCGTTGAAGGCGTAGGTGACGGGGCGCTGCGACCGGTCGCTGACGCCGTCGAGCGTGAAGGCGAGATAGAAGATGTCGGCCTGTTTCTCGCCCTTCTCGTCGCGCAGCGGCAGCGCGCCGGCGGTGGCGGTATAGCTGAGCTCCTTGCCGGCCAGCGTGAGCTGGTGATGGGTGACGGCATCCGCCGGCAACATCGGCATCGCCGGCGCGGCAGCGGCGGCGGCCGGCTTCTCTGCCGGCGCGTGGCGAGGCGCGTCCTGGGCGAGCGCCGGCGCGGCGAGCCGCAGCAGCAGCAGACTCGCGAGAAGCAGCAGAGAGCGGCGGTGGCGTCGCATGACGGCCTCGGCTCGGAAGCGGAGAAGCGAGATTAGCGTGACGAGCCATCGCGCGGCTAGGAGCCTGTCTGGGAAATGGGACGGGTCTGCGTTGCACGAGGATGGGGCGATGTTAGGAGCGTGGCCGCAGGCGATGCTGGAAGCATCGTCAAGGCCGCGCGACGCGGCAGCGCCCCATCCTCGTGCAACCCTCCGGGACATCGGCATTTCGCGTCTGGAGCGACTCCGTTCGATCGCTTTGCGATCGAACCCGGAGGGTCCGACCGCGAAGCGGTCGGACGGGTCGCTCGTTGCTCGTCGCTCACGATGCGCACGGCATCGCTTCGCTCCTCGCTCCTAGCCAGACGCGAAATGACGATGTCGCAGACCCGTCTCATTTCCCAGCCAGGCTCCTAGCGGTCAGCTCGGGCCGAAGCTTTGCACCAGCGAGCCCGCGACGAGATACCAGCCATCGACCAGCACGAAGAAGATGAGCTTGAACGGCAGCGAGATGGTGACCGGCGGCAGCATCATCATGCCCATCGACATCAGGATCGACGAGACCACGAGATCGATGACGAGGAAGGGCAGGAACAGCAGGAATCCGATCTCGAAGGCGCGGCGCAGCTCGCTGATCATGAAGGCCGGCATCAGCACGCGATAGGGCACGTCCTTGGGCTCGGCGATGGTCTCGAGCTTGGCCATGCCGGCGAAGAGCTGCAGGTCCTGGCTGCGAACATGCAGCGTCATGAAATCGTGCAGCGGCGCCGCGGCGCGGCTCAGCGCCTCCTGCTCCGGCAGCTTCTCGGCGATGAGCGGTGCGATGCCGTCGTTGTACGACTTCTCCAGCGTCGGCGCCATGATGAAGCCGGTGAGGAAGAGGGCGAGGCTGATCAGCACGATGTTGGGCGGCGTCTGCTGCATGCCGAGCGCGTTGCGCAGGAAGGACAGTACGACGATGATGCGCGTGAAGGAGGTGACGGTGACCAGGATCGCCGGTGCCAGGCTCAGCACCGTCAGCAGCGCCACCAGCTGGACGATGCGGCCGGTGCTCGAGCCGCCCTCGCCGCCGAGGTCGAGCGTCACCGCCTGCGCCAGCGCCGGCGCAGCCGAAAGCGCGAGCAGCAGGGGGGCGAGCGCCGCAAGCCGCCAGCGGCGGCTCACGGCGCTCCCCCCTCGATCATGCCGGCGAAACCCGCGGCACTCCCGCTTTCGATGACGAGATCGCTTTGCGCGCCGAGCAGCAGCAGGTGCTCGACGCCGTCGCGCTTCAACAGCACCAGGCGGCGCTTGCCGTCGAGCGGCAGCACCTCGAGGATGGCGAGCCGGCGCTTGCCGCCGCGGGCGACGATCCTGCCGCCGAGGCCGAGGCGGCGCGCCAGCCAGGCACAGAGCGTGATCAGCAGGATGACAAAGCCGAGCGCCAGCAGAAAACGCCAATACGTGTCGAACCCCATGGCTCAGCGCGGCCCTTCGGAGCCATAGGCGTCATTGGCGCGCCGGCGCTGCACCGCCTCGCTTTGGCGGGTGAGGTCGGCGGCGAGCCGGTCGAGCGCATCGCCCAGCGCGGCGAGCGCGCGCGCGAATTCCGGCCGCTCATCGGCCGAGAGGGCGCGCGCCGCGTCGCACAACTCGTTCACGGCGGCGTCGAGCCCGGTGACATCGATCTCGGCGCCGCCGGCGAGCGCGCGATGCGCCTCGGCGACCGCCGCGGTGATTTCCGCCAGCCGCGCCTGCGCGTTCACGATGCGCCGCCCGCGGCGGCCTGCCGCTCGTTCACCTGGTAGAGATAGAACAGGATCTCGGCGACGGCGGCGAAGGCGGCGAGCGGAATCTGCTGGCCGATCTCGACCGCGGCGAGGATCTCGGCGAGGTCGGCATCCTCGCGCACCTTAACGCCGTGGGCGAAGGCGAGCGCGAGGATGCGCTCGGCCAGTGCGCCGCGGCCGCTGGCGACGACCTGCGGCGCCTTGTCGTCCCGCCGGTCGTAACGCAGCGCCACGGCGATGGGCGTGCGCTCGGGCGAGGGGCGGGGGTTCGACACGTCAGTCCTTCCGGCAGGGGAGCCGAGAGCATCCTGCGCCGGATATGCTTAATTAATGGTTGCCGAGCATCGCCAGACAATAACCCGCGCGATGCCTCCGCCCGACTATTAACTATTTGAGCCGCCGGCAAAATACGCCGGATTTTACCAGTTATTAATTAGAACCCGCGAAGATCGTGGTTCCTCGGCCGCCGTGCAAGGAAAGCCATGGATCTCAGCAAGATTCCACTGCTCGAAGCCATCACCAAGCGCATGAGTTGGATCGGCGAGCGGCAATCGGTGCTGGCGCAGAACGTCGCCAACGCCGACACCCCTGGCTACACCCCCAAGGATGTGAAGGCGCCGACTTTTGCCGAGCTGGTCTCGGGCGCGTCGCCGCGCCTTGCGCTCGCGGTGACGGCGCCCGGCCACATCATCCCGGTGAGCGATGCCGGCAGCTTCAAGATCACGCCACGGACAAGCTCACCGAGCGCGCGCCTAACGGCAATGCCGTGCAGCTCGAGGACCAGATGATGAAGATCTCTGACGCCACCGGCGACTACGCGCTGACCACCAGCCTCTATCGTAAGCAGCTTGGGCTCATCAAGCTCGCGCTCGGCCAGAGCAGCGGCAGTTAGCAGTCAGGAGTAAGCCCGCATGGATCTTCAGACCTCGCTCCAGCTCTCCTTTGCCGGCATGAACGCGCAAGGCACGCGGCTGCGGGTCATCGCCGAGAACCTCGCCAATGCCGAATTCGACGTCGCAAACGCCGGGCGGCGAGCCCTACCGGCGCCAGGTCGTGACGTTCCAGAGCGTGCTCGACAAGTCGATCGGCGCCACCAGCGTCAAGGTGGCGCATATCATGCCGGGCGGCGGCGAGTTCGAGCGCACATACGATCCCGGCAATCCCGGCGCCGATGCCCAGGGTTACGTCCTGAAACCCAACGTCAACCCGCTGATGGAGCTGATGGACATGCGCGAGGCGCAGCGCAGCTATCAGGCCAATCTCGACACCATCACCGCGGTCAACTCCATGATCAGCCGCACCATCGACCTGCTGCGCAGCTGAGCGCGCGCCAACCCTCTCGAAAGGATCCCTCATGGTCGCTTCCGTCGCCAACGCCGCTGCCGCCTATGCCAATGCCAGCAAGATGACCGGCACCGGAGGCGCGGCCGGCGGCTCCGGCGGCGGCTTTTCCGATCTGCTGCAGCAGGCCGCGGGCGATGTCGTGGGGGCGCTGAAGACCGGCGAGGCGCAAAGCCTGCAGGCGGTGACCGGCAAGGCCGATCTCACCGCGGTCACCGAGGCGGTGAACAACGCCCAGATCGCGCTGCAAGCGGTGCTTGCGGTGCGCGACAAGGTCATCGCCGCCTATCAGGACATCTCCAAACTCGCCATCTGATGACCGGCCCCGACGCCATCGATCTCGCGCATGAGACGGTCGTCGTCGCGCTCAAGCTCGGCGGTCCCGTGATGCTGCTGGCGCTCGCCGTCGGCCTGACGATCTCCTTCCTCCAGGCGCTGACGCAGATCCAGGAGATGACCCTCACCTTCGTGCCGAAGATGGTGGTCATCCTGCTGGCGCTGCTGGCGCTGTTGCCGTTCATGCTCCAGACGCTGACCACCTTCACCCACTCCCTCGTCGACCGCATCATCTCGGGGTAAGGGGATGCTCGAGCAGGTGCTGCCGGCCAACATCTTCGCCGCGGCGCTGATCTTCGCGCGGGTCGGCTCGGCGATGATGCTGCTGCCGGGGATCGGCGAGTTCTACGTGATGCAGCGCTATCGGGTGCTGCTGGCGGCGCTGATCTCGGCGCTGCTGACGCCGGTGCTCGAACCCGTGCTGCCGCCGCTGCCCGGGAGCGCGGTGCGCCTCGTCGTCGACGTCGGCAGCGAGGCGATGATCGGCCTCTTCCTGGGCTCCGTGGCGCGGGTCCTGCTCGGCGCGCTCGACGTCGCCGGCACCATCATCTCGCTCCAGATCGGCCTCTCCGCGGCGCAGATCTTCAACCCGATGGCGGCGGCGACCGGCACGCTGATCAGCACGCTCTATGGTGTCATGGGCGTGCTGATGATATTTCTCACCGATCTCCACCATCTGTTGCTGCGCGCCGTGGTCGACAGCTACGCCGTTTTCCCGGCGGGCGTGATGCCGCCGATCGAGGACCTCTCCGACATGATGGCGCGCAGCGTCGCCGCCGCCTTCGCCATCGGCATGGCGATGGCGGCGCCGTTCCTGCTGCTTGGCGTGCTCTTCTTCGCGGTCATCGGCATCATCGGCCGGCTGGTGCCGCAGCTCCAGATCCTGTTCGTGACCCAGCCGGTGCAGATCATCGGCGGCCTCCTTGCCATGGTGTTCGTGCTCTCCGCCAGCATGGAATGGTTCCTCGAGGCCTTCATGCGCCAATTCGCCGCGCTGACCGGCGGCTGACGCGATGGCGGAGGGCAGCGACAACAAGACCGAACAACCCTCGCAGCGCAAGCTCACCCAGGCGCGCAGCCGCGGCCAGGTCATCCAGTCGCGCGAGATCAACACCCTGTTCATGCTGTCGGCCGGCGCGGTGATCGTGCTGCTGCTGGCGCCGCCGCTGGCGCAGCGGCTCGACATCACGCTCACCCGCTTCCTCGATCCCGCCAGCCTGTCGGATGGCGGCGGCATCCTGTGGGGGGCGGTCACGAACCTGCTGCGCGCGATCGCCGGCGCCATGATCCTGCCGCTGTTGCTGCTCATCGGCACGGCGATCGCCGGCACGGTGCTGCAGACGGGGTTTGTCCTTGCCACCGAGAAGATCGGCTTCGACGCGTCGCGGCTGTCGCTGATCTCGGGCCTCGGCCGGCTGTTCTCGCCGCGCTCGGCGATCGAATTCATCAAGAGCCTGACCAAGGTCGCGATCATCATGGCGATCGCCGGCTGGATGCTGCTGCCGGAGGTGGTGCGATTGCCGCTGCTGAGCAGCCTCGGCGCCGCCGGGCTGGCGGCGGAGATCCACCATCTGCTGCTGCGGCTGGCGCTGGCGGTGCTGCTGCTGGTCGCGACGCTGGCGGCGGCCGATTACGGCTATCAGCGCATCAGCTTCATGAACTCGATGCGCATGTCGAAGCAAGAGCTCAAGGAGGAGCACCGGCAGGCGGAAGGCGACCCGATGGTCAAGGCGCGGCTGCGCCAGATCCGCATGGAGCGCACGCGCCGGCGGATGATGGCGGCGGTGCCCGGCGCCTCGGTGGTGGTGACCAACCCGACGCATTTCGCGGTGGCGCTCGCCTATGAGATGGGCGACAAGGGCGCGCCCAAGGTGGTCGCCAAGGGTGCCGACCTCATCGCCTTGAAGATCCGCGAGATCGCCGAGGAGAACGATGTGCCGGTGGTCGAGAACCCGCCGCTGGCGCGCGCGCTCTTCTCCAGCGTCGAGATCGACGAGGAGATTCCGCAGGAGCATTATCGCGCGGTGGCCGAGATCATCAGCTATGTCTTCCGTCTCAAGGGCAAGCTGCAGCCGAGATAGGCGCGTCAGGATATGCTAGGGTAAGTTTGATGGATGGTACGCCAAAGCAGGCAATCCCGCTGATGCCGGTCGGCGCCGAGGTCACGGCCGGGGCCGACTCGGCGTCCATCGGCGTGGTCGGCATGCCGGCCTGGATGCGCCGGCTCGGGCTGATCGCCATGGCCTGCGCCGTGCTGGCGGCGCTGCTGCTGGTGGTGTCGCTGTTCGACTTCGTCGCGCATGCCACGGCGCGGCCGATAGCGGTCGGCCTGCTCGCGTTCGCCGGCATCTTCGGCATGGCGGCGATCGTCGGGCGCCAGCTGCATCGCGCGCTGGGCGGCCGCGTCGACCTGCTGAGCCAGGCGCTGGAGGCCTCGGCCAACGCGCATCTCATCCTCGCGCCCGACGGCACCGTCGCCTATGCCAACGCCGCCTTCCACCGCTTTTTCCCGGCGCTGGAAGCGCCGGTGCTGGAGTTGCTGGGCGAGCGCTTCGCCGCCGACGATACCGCGGCGACGGAGTTCGCGCGGCTGCGCCACGAGGCCTCGCATTACAGCCGCGCGCAAGGCCGGCTGGCGCTGCGCTGCGACGCCGGCGCCACCACCACCGCCTGGTTCAACCTGTCGGCGCATCTGCTGGCGGGACGGCCCGGCTACAGCCTCTGGAGCTTCGAGGACGTCACCGCCCGCCACGAGATGGAGCAGGTGATCCGCGACGAGCAGATGAAGCTCGCCGACTTCCTCGACCATGCGCCGATCGGCTTCTATTCGGTCGATGGCGACGGCCGTTTCCTGTTCGTCAACCAGGCGCTCGCCGACTGGCTCGGCGCTTCGCCTGGCGAGCTGGTCGAGGGCGGCGCGCGGCTGCGCGACTTCCTGGTCAGCGACGTGCCGCCGGGCAGTCCGCCGCACGCGCCCTTCGAAGGGGGTGCGGCGGGAGCGCCGCGCGGCGAGGTGGTGCTGCGCGGCCGCCAGCGCCGCACCGTCTACGCCTCGATCAGCCAGAGCGTAGTGAAGGTCGGCGACAGTCTGCGCACCCGCTCGGTGGTGCGCGACCTCACCCCGGAGCGCGAATGGGAGGAGGCGCTGCGGCTGTCGCGGCTGCGCTTCCAGCGCTTCTTCGCCAACGCGCCGGTCGGCATCGCGCTGCTCGACAAGACCGGCAGTCTGGTCGAGGCGAATCGCGCGCTGGGCGAGCTCTTCACCACGCCCCCGGGCGAGCTCATCGGCAAGGAGCTGGTGCGTTTCCTGTCGCCGGAGAGCCAGGGGGAGGTGGCGATCAAGATCGCCGCCGCGGCCAAGGGGCAGGTGATCGCGCGCCCGGTGGAGGTGCGCCTCAGCGGCCCGCGCGACCGCTCGGCCTCGCTCTTCGTCAGCCGGCTCGACGCCGCCGCCGAGGAGGGCGAGGCGGGCGTCATCCTGCATTTCATCGACACCACCGAGCAGAAGAGCCTCGAGACGCAATTCGCGCAGTCGCAGAAGATGCAGGCGGTGGGCCAGCTCGCCGGCGGCGTGGCGCACGACTTCAACAACCTGCTCACCGCCATGATCGGCTTCTGCGACCTGCTGCTGCTGCGCTTCCGGCCGGGCGATCCGTCGTTCGCCGACATCATGCAGATCAAGCAGAACGCCAACCGCGCCGCCAATCTGGTGCGCCAGCTCCTCGCCTTCTCGCGCCAGCAGACGCTGCAGCCGCGCGTCCTCAGCATCACCGACGTGCTGGTGGAGCTGTCGCATCTGCTGCGCCGCCTCATCGGCGAGAATATCGAGCTCAAGGTGGTGCACGGCCGCGACCTCGGCCTGGTCAAGGTCGATCAGGGCCAGCTCGAGCAGGTCATCATCAACCTCGCCGTCAACGCCCGCGACGCCATGGCGGGCGGCGGCACGCTCACCATCCGCACCGCCAACATGTCGAGCGACTACCCGATGCGGCGCGGGCATGAGGTGATGCCGCCGGGCGAGTATGTGCTGGTCGAGGTCACCGATACCGGCGTCGGCATCCCGCGCGAGAATCTGGTGCGGATCTTCGAGCCGTTCTTCTCGACCAAGGAGGTCGGCTCCGGCACCGGCCTCGGCCTCTCCACCGTCTACGGCATCGTCAAGCAGACCGGCGGCTTCGTCTTCGTCGACAGCGAGGAGCGCAAGGGCGCGCAATTCTCGATCTTCCTGCCGCGCCACCAGGGCACCGAGGCGGTGGTCGGCGGCCGCGCCGACCTCACAGGCGAGCAGGCCCGCGACCTCACCGGCGCCGGCACCGTGCTGCTGGTCGAGGACGAGGATCCCGTGCGCCTCTTCAGCGCGCGGGCGCTGCGCAACAAGGGCTACAAGGTGATCGAGGCCAAGAGCGGCGAGGCGGCGCTCGAGATCATCACCTCGGGCACCGAGGAGGTGGAGCTGCTGATCACCGACGTGGTCATGCCGCGCATGGACGGGCCGAACCTGGTGAAGCTGGTGCGCGAGCTGCATCCGACGATGCGGGTGATCTTCATCTCGGGATATACCGAGGACGCGTTCAGGAAGCGCCTCGATCGCGACAGCGACATCCATTTCCTGCCCAAGCCCTTCTCGCTGAAGCAGCTCGCCGGCAAGGTCAAGGAAGTGATGCTGGCGGACCGGCCGTAGCAAGAAGCGGCGTGCGGCGCGCCGCAGCGCGCGCGGAAATCACCGATTGAGCGGGATCGCGAAAAGCCTCCTGATGGGAAAATCTCGGCGGCGTTTTGCGGCAAGAGCGCTGTCCCGGGTCGCTGACGATCGGCGGATGCCGATGTTGGCTCTGTCATGGACCGGATGCTCCGCCTCGCGCCACTGCTCGTCGCCAGTGTGCTGCTGCCGGGACCGGCGGCGGCCGATTCGAGCTGGAAGACGAACAGCGCCGTGTGGAAGCAGATGGACAATTGCACGGCGGCCGCGCGCAAGCAGTTTCCCGACTATACCCGCGAGTCGAACGCCAAGCGCGAGCAGGCGCGGCAGAATTGCCTGCGGGCCAGCAACCTGCCCAATGAGGGAAGCTCGGCCCCGCCGCCGGGGCCGCAGCAGCCGGGGCAACAGCGCTAGGGCGGGTGGGGCAGCAGCCCTTTCCTGCGAAGACCCTGATTCGGCGGGCCAAGGTCAACGGGGGCGAGTCCGGGGAATCGGCGGCCGGGGAGGCTACTCCTCACTGCGCGGCCCCCCGCGGTCGCGGCGCAGCCGCTGACGCCGCCCCGGACGAACCCAAGGGGTTCGCCGGGCGCTGGCAGTGGTGTGGCTTCCGCGCACGGTTAAAGAGAACAAAAAAGGAACTTATATCCTTGACTGAACCGTGAACGATTAACCAAAGCCGCTGATGTGCAACGCTAAATCCGTTCACTTAATGATTGATTTTGCTATCAGTTCAGTAAGAGCATGTTCCGCGCATGCGCGCGCGCGAGGACGCCTCAGAGCTACGTGTCGAACAGCTTGATGATTTCAGCGACCCTATTGCCGAACCGCATCAGCGCCGGCACGACTTCCTCATCGCTGACACCAAGCCCGGATTCGTTGAGCATTATATCAATCACAGGCAGTGTATCGCCTTGCGCAGAGCTGAGAGTTTCCCCTGGGCGGAGGGGATACAGAAAGGTTTTCTTATCCAAGCGCTTCCGCGTGAGACCGCTTTCGCCAATGACGCGCATGCTACCATTGCCAAGAATGAGCATGCTGCGGATTTGCGCAGTAGCAGACAAAAGCCGCTCGTGTTTTCGCAAGATGTCGAGTTCGTGTATGGACCATATGGTGTGATCCCCTCCCTGATACGGTTTCAGGGATTTGATCGTGGCTCTCTCGGCCTCGGACAACCACTTTTTTCGTTCAGCGCTATCAATTCCGGTCACGGGATCGACCATTTGCTGGGCGGAGCAGAAAATCGGAAAGTGTCTTTGGGGATTAGGTTCTTTGCCGTTCCGGCGCGCGAGACTGGACGCGAGGATATCCAAGGCGCCGCGCATAGCGTTGATGATGGCTCCAGCCTCGGCGCTGAATTCCAACGGGAGCGGGATTTTTTCGATCGCTACCGCAAACTCCTGTCCGGAGTCAGGGTCACGATCCTGAGCGAACTCATAGGGGTAGCGTCGCTCCCACTCCATGAATTTGGTTTGCATGATTTTGATTTGGGTTGCGGCCCAATTGACGCTTGCTTGAGCGTCTAGGAGATCGTCCCGCATGGCCGAAATCACTCAACCTTGCGCCAGCCCTCCGGCGGAAATTTTGGAATCAGCGCATGGGATAGAGCGGCTAGAGCATTTTGTGACAGAGGGAGATCGAGTGTACTGGCGGGGCTTAGCATCAGGCGGATACGCGCTGCTTCTGACCCTCCCTCCCGAGGGGGCATTAGATCTACAAACCTTAGCTCTCCTTCAAGAATGTAACGACCTGGCTCAGTTATTGAGATGGGCTTCGCGACAGCCGCCGGATCAGTGGGCATGATTCGCTCCTAGGTAGGTTGGCACCATCTAGGATATAGCGAAGCGGGAGTGGGTGCGAATCCACTCCCGTTCTGCTATTCTGCGCCGCATGGACGATGACCAATACACACCTGCAGAGACGGCCGAGCGCATGGAGCGCGGCCTAAGGCGCGCGCTCAACATGCCACACAAGCCGCAAGCCGAGCCGCCCCGCAAGAAGCGGCGCCCGGCCAGCAAAGGTCGGGTCCGCAAAGGCAAGTCTCGGCGCTAGGTTTTCCAGCCGAACAGGAGACGCAGGAGGGCGTCGATCGCCCCCTCGAAATCCTTGTGCGTGAGCCTGCGCTTGCGGCGCTTAAGCGGCGGTGTCCTTACGAGTCCGCCGATAGGTGAGGCGCTTGCCTTCCGCACCCTTGATCGCGCGAGTCGTGCGCTCCGCATCGTCCACGCCGAGGGCGGCGCGGTTTGAATAGCGGAAGTCGAATTCATCAAGGTAGCGCTGCAAGTGTTGCTCGCCGCAGTGCTGGTAGACGCCGTGCATGCCGCGCTTGAAGATCGAGAAGAAACCCTCAACGGTATTTGTCGTCACGTCGCCGCGGGCATACTCGCCGGCCGAGTGGTTGACGCGCTCATGCGTGGCGAATTCCTCGCCGGGCTTGCGGTAGTGGTGCGCCTCGTCCGTGTGCAGACGGCTATCAAGGACGATGTTTTCAAAGAGCGCCTTGCGGATCGTCTTCGCGCTCAAATCCTCCACCTTGATTGAGCGGGAACGGCCGCCACGCTCGACCAGTGAGATCACCTTGCGTTTGCTGGCGGTGCCGCGCTCCTTCACCCAGCCGCGCTCATTGATATAGATATCCTTTGCCGGGCCGATGAACGTCTCGTCAGCCTCGACAACCATATCCTTGCCGCCGAGCGGGGCGGGGTCGCCATCACGCATCGCCTCGCGGATGCGGTGCGCCATGAACCAAGCCGAGCGATAGGTGATGCCGAGCGTGCGGTGGAGCTGGTGCGCCGAGAAGCCTTTCTTGCTCGACGCATACATGCGAAAGCCCAGCAACCACTTGTGCAGCAGAATGTGGGAGCGCTCGAAAACCGTCCCAACTCGCACCGTGAACTTGCGACGGCAGTCGCCGCAGTGATACCAGCCCGGCCCCATTGAGGCGCCGCCTAGGGCCTTCACAAACTCGAACAGGCCGCAATAGGGGCAGAAGGCGCCGTTGGGCCAGCGTATAGCTTCAAGAAATTTTCTGGCTTCGTTCTCGTCGCTATACGCCGGGTGTGACAATTCTGTCGGGACCATTTTCACCTCCAAACCCAGCAAAATCATGCCTTAGGAGGTTTGTTCAGTCAAGGGCATAATTGGGACAAAAAAAGAACTTGCCACAGTGAACAAAGCATGTACGCTGCCTCTCCTCAACGGGGTTCATTGCAAGCGCAGGGACCCTATGGAATAAGGAGGGCGGTTATGACGCAGCCGGCTTTGCGCCTGTTGGACAAGGACACCATGGACAAGCAGAAGGCCCTGGACGCCGCCCTCGGCCAGATCGAGCGGGCGTTCGGCAAGGGCTCGATCATGAAGCTCGGCTCGCGCGAGGCTGCTTCCGACACCGAAGTCATCTCGACCGGCTCGCTCGGCCTTGATATCGCGCTCGGCATCGGCGGGCTGCCGCGCGGTCGCATCGTCGAGATCTATGGGCCTGAAAGCTCGGGCAAGACCACGCTGGCGCTGCATGTCATCGCCGAGGCGCAGAAGGCCGGCGGCACCTGCGCCTTCGTCGATGCCGAGCATGCCCTCGACCCGGCTTACGCCAAGAAGCTCGGCGTCAATATCGACGAGCTGCTGATCTCTCAGCCCGATGCCGGCGAGCAGGCGCTGGAGATCGCCGACACGCTGGTGCGCTCGGGCGCCATCGATGTGCTGGTGATCGATTCGGTGGCGGCGCTGGTGCCGCGCGCCGAGCTCGAAGGCGAGATGGGCGACAACCACATGGGGCTGCATGCGCGGCTGATGAGCCAGGCGCTGCGCAAGCTCACGGGCTCGATCTCGAAGTCGCGCTCCATGGTGATCTTCATCAACCAGATCCGCATGAAGATCGGCGTCATGTTCGGCAATCCCGAGACCACCACCGGCGGCCACGCGCTCAAATTCTACGCCTCGGTCCGGCTCGATATCCGCCGCATCGGCGCGATCAAGGAGCGCGAGCAGGTGATCGGCAACCAGACCCGGGTCAAGGTGGTCAAGAACAAGATGGCGCCGCCCTTCAAGGTGGTCGAGTTCGACATCATGTATGGCGAAGGCGTCTCCAAGCGCGGCGAGCTGCTCGATCTCGGCATCCAGGCCGGCGTCGTGGAGAAATCCGGCTCCTGGTTCTCGCATGACGGCCAGCGCATCGGCCAGGGCCGCGAGAACGCCAAGCTCTTCCTCAAGGACAATCCCGAGACCGCCGATGCCATCGAACGCGCCATCCGCAGCAATGCCGGCCTCGTCGCCGATGCCATGATGATCGCCAGCAGCGACGGCGCGGCCGAGGAATAGCTTCCGGTCCGTTTTCTTCCCCCCCGACGAAACGGACCCGCGGCGCCGGCGTTCCTCCCCGCCGGCGCCGTTTTTTCTCGCCGTGAGTCTGGTCCAATGGGCCGGCCCGGCTTCTGGACAGTCCGCGAGTCCGCGCGCTAAAAGCGAGCCGTCCGGGCTGCCGGCGCAGCGTAATGCCGGCTTGGCCCCGCCCGGAGGAAGGCCCAAATAAGCGCCATGCAGACCACCAACGACATCCGCGCCGCTTTCCTGGGCTATTTCCAGCGCCATGGGCATGAAGTCCTGCCCTCGAGCCCGCTGGTGCCGCGCAACGACCCGACCCTGCTGTTCACCAACGCCGGCATGGTGCAGTTCAAGAACGTCTTCACCGGCGCCGAGAAGCGCCACTATGTCCGCGCCACCACCTCGCAGAAATGCGTTCGCGCCGGCGGCAAGCACAACGACCTGGAGAATGTCGGCTATACCGCGCGCCACCACACCTTCTTCGAGATGCTCGGCAATTTCTCCTTCGGCGACTACTTCAAGGACCGCGCCATCGAGCTCGCCTGGACCCTGGTGACGCGGGAATTCGGCCTTCGCCAAGGACAAGCTGCTGGTCACCGTCTATTCCGAGGATGACGAGGCGGCGCGGCTCTGGGCCAAGATCGCGGGCCTGCCGGAGAGCCGGATCATCCGCATCGCGCACCTCGGACAATTTCTGGGCGATGGGCGATACCGGCCCTTGCGGCCCCTGCTCGGAGATCTTCTACGATCACGGCGAGCACATCCCCGGCGGCCCGCCGGGCAGTCCCGACGCCGACGGCGACCGCTTCGTCGAGATCTGGAACCTCGTCTTCATGCAGTACGAGCAGGTGACGAAGGCGGAGCGCCGGGCCGCTGCCGCGCCCGTCGATCGACACCGGCATGGGGCTCGAGCGCATCGCCGCGATGCTGCAGGGCAAGCACGACAATTACGACACCGACCTGATGCGCACGCTCATCCTCGCTTCGGCCGAGGCCTCGGGCGTGCCGTCGGACGGGCCGCTGGCGGTGTCGCACCGCGTCATCGCCGACCATCTGCGCTCCAGCGCCTTCCTCATCGCCGACGGCGTGCTACCGGCGAAGGACGGGCGCGGCTACGTGCTGCGCCGGATCATGCGCCGCGCCATGCGCCACGCCCACATCCTCGGCTGCGACGCGCCGCTGATGTGGCGCCTGGTGCCGGCGCTGGTGCGCCAGATGGGCGCCGCCTTCCCGGAGCTGACGCGCGCCGACGCGCTGATCACCGAGACGCTTGAAGCTCGAGGAGACCGGCTTCAAGCAGACGCTGGAGCGCGGATTGCGGCTCCTCGAGGAGGAGACGGGGCGGCTGGGCACGGGCGAGGCGTTGCCCGGCGAGGTCGCCTTCAAGCTCTACGACACCTACGGCTTTCCCCTGGACCTGACCCAGGACGTGCTGCGCGTGCAGGGCCGGCAGGTGGCGATCGAAGGCTTCACCGCGGCGATGGAGCGTCAGCGCGCCGAGGCGAGGAAGCACTGGGTGGGATCGGGCGAGGCCGCGACCGAGCAGCTCTGGTTCGATCTCAGGGACCAGTTGGGCGCCACCGAGTTCCTCGGCTACGACACCCATGTCGCCGAAGGCAAAATCACCGCCGTCATCGTCGGCGGCAAGCCCGTGGCCGAGGCCAAGACCGGCGACGACGCGGCGATCCTGGTCAACCAGACGCCGTTCTATGCCGAATCCGGCGGCCAGGTCGGCGATACCGGCGCGATGTTCTCGGCGCAAGGCGGCGAGTTCGCCGTCGCCGACACGCAGAAGCGCGCGGGCGAACTCTTCGTCCATCTCGGCAAGATGATGCATGGCGTGCTGAAGCCGGGCGATTTCGTCGAGCTCAGGGTCGACGAGACGCGGCGCGCGGCGCTGCGCGCCAACCATTCGGTGACGCATCTGCTGCACCAGGCGCTGCGCCGGCGACTCGGCGAGCATGTCACGCAGAAGGGCTCGCTGGTGGCGTCCGAACGGCTGCGCTTCGATTTCAGCCATCCGCGCGCGCTCTCGCCCGACGACATCCGCGCCATCGAGACCGAGGTCAACAGCCGCATCCGGCAGAACGCCGAGGTGTCGACGCGGCTGATGACGCCGGACAAGGCGGTCGAGGCCGGCGCGCTGGCGCTTTTCGGCGAGAAATACGGCGACGAGGTGCGCGTCGTCGCCATGGGCGAGGACGCCTCGGCGCACGGCCAGGCGTTGCCGTTTTCGGTCGAGCTCTGCGGCGGCACGCATGTGCGGCGGACCGGCGATATCGGCTTCTTCAAGATCGTCTCGGAAAGCGCCGTCGCCGCCGGCGTGCGCCGCATCGAGGCGCTCACCGGCGCCAGCGCCGAGCAGTATGTCGAGCAGGAGGAGGCGCTGTTGCGCCAGGCGGCCGATACGCTGCGCGCGACGCGCAGCGAGCTGCCGGCCCGCGTGCTGGGCCTGCTCGAGGAGCGCCGCCGACTCGAGCGCGAGCTCGCCGAGGCGCGGCGCCTCATCGCGTCGGGCGGCGGCGGCGCGCCGCTTGTGGCGGCCAAGGATCTCGGCGGCGTCAAATTCGCCGGCCGCACCGTCGACAATCTGCCGGCGAAGGAGCTGAAGAGCCTCGCCGACGACATGAAGAAGGAGATCGGCTCGGGCGTCGTGGCGCTCGTCGCCACCGCCGAGGGCAAGGCCTCGCTGGTGGTCGGCGTCACCGACGATCTCACCAAGCGCTTCAGCGCCGTCGATCTCGTGCGCATCGGCGCCGAGGCGCTGGGCGGCAAGGGCGGCGGCGGCCGCCCCGACATGGCGCAGGCCGGCGGCCCCGATGCCGGCAAGGCCGCGGCGGCGCTCGCCGCGGTCGAGCGCGCGGTGGCGGAAAAGGCCGAGGCGCCGGCTTAGCGCTGCCCGCTGCGGCGGCAAAAAACTCCTCCAGCGTGCCGCCGCTTAAAGCCGGCGTTAACGGAAGCGGTGCTAGGCTTCTCTGATGCCGGGGCAGGTGTGCCGCGCACGGAGGATCCGATGCTGGCTTTGTCGAAGTCGAAGCTGCTGTCGCAGCAGGAATTTTCCGAGCTGGGCTGTCCCGATACCGCCTATGTGAAGCGCATCGACGCCGAGGGCATCGAAGCCTATGCGGTGCATGCCGCCGATGGCAGCTATCTCATGCTCTTCGCCGACCGCGATGCCGCCTTCGCCGAGCTGCGCCGGCACGATCTCGAGCCCGTCAGCATCCATTGAGCCACGGACCCACCGCCATGAGCCGCTCCCGCCGTCAGCCCCGCGCCATCGGTCTCTCCCGGCCGATGGTCGCTCCGCGCGTGATGCGCGATTTCGCGGGAGATTGGCGACGCTGGAGCCCGCCGGAGCGCAACACGGCACGGTTGGTCGTGCTGCTCGCCGCCACCGCCGGCCTGGCCTGGGTCGTCCTCGCCGGCTGAGTCGCCGCGGGCGAGTAGCCGCGGACGACTATTTCATCGCCTGCTTGAGGCCCTCATCGAGCTTGTCGAGGAATTTCGTCGTGGTCAGCCAGGGCTGCTCCGGGCTGATCAGGATGGCGAGGTCCTTGGTCATGAAGCCGGCCTCGACGGTGTCGACGCAGACCTTCTCCAGCGTCTCGGCGAAGCGCTTGACGTCGGGCGTGCCGTCGAACTCGCCGCGATAGGCCAGGCCCCGCGTCCAGGCGAAGATCGAGGCGATGGGATTGGTCGAGGTCTCCTTGCCCTGCTGATGCAGGCGATAGTGGCGGGTCACCGTGCCATGCGCCGCCTCGGCCTCGACCGTCTTGCCGTCGGGGGTCAGCAGCACCGAGGTCATCAGGCCGAGCGAGCCGAAGCCCTGCGCCACGATGTCGCTCTGCACGTCGCCGTCGTAATTCTTGCAGGCCCAGATGAAATTGCCGCTCCATTTGAGCGCGGCGGCGACCATGTCGTCGATCAGCCGGTGCTCGTAGGTGATGTTCTTCGCCTTGAACTTCGCCGCGAACTCCTTGTCGAAGATCTCCTGGAAGAGGTCCTTGAAGCGGCCGTCATAGGCTTTGAGGATGGTGTTCTTGGTCGAGAGATAGACCGGCCAGCCGCGCTGCAATCCGTAATTGAGGCAGGCGCGGGCGAAGCCGCTGATGCTGTCGTCGAGATTGTACATGCTGAGCGCGACGCCGCTGCTGGGGAAGTCGAAGACCTCGAATTGCAGCGGCTTGCCGCTGCCTTGCGGCGTGAAGGTCATGGTGAGCTTGCCCGGGCCGGGCACGAGGAAATCGGTGGCGCGGTATTGATCGCCATAGGCGTGGCGGCCGATGACGATCGGCGCGGTCCAGCCCGGCACCAGCCGCGGCACGTTCTTGCACACGATCGGCTCGCGGAAGATGGTGCCGCCGAGGATGTTGCGCAGCGTGCCGTTGGGCGACTTCCACATCTTCTTGAGTTTGAATTCAGCGACGCGCGCCTCGTCCGGAGTGATGGTGGCGCATTTGACGCCGACGCCGTATTTGGCGATGGCGTTCGCGGCGTCGACGGTGATCTGATCGTCGGTCTTGTCGCGGGCTTCGATGCCGAGGTCGTAATATTTCAGATCGATGTCGAGATAGGGCAGGATCAGCTTGTCCTTGATGTACTTCCAGATGATCCGCGTCATCTCGTCGCCGTCGAGCTCGACGACCGGAGTCTTCACTTTAATTTTCTTCATGACCGACGATTCCCTAGCAGCGCCCGAGGCGGAACATAGCATGCAACCTCCGGGACGCAAGCGCAGCCCCGGCGGCGCCGCTCAGGCGAGGGTGCTGTCGCTCCTGAGCTTCGGCTCCGGCATCGCCGCCAAGGTCGGCAGCACGTCCTCGACATGGGTGACGGTGCGCAGATATCCCCGCGCTGCGGCGGGGGCGAAGCCGTGGGCGATGGTATGCTCGATCAGCGCCGTGAGCGGCGCCCAGTAGCCGGTGACATCGACCAGCACTATCGGCTTGTCGTGCAGGCCGAGCTGGCGCCAAGTGATGATCTCGATGGTCTCGTCCAGCGTGCCGAGCCCGCCGGGCAGTGTCACGAAGGCATCGGCGAGGTCGAACATGCGCTGCTTGCGCTCATGCATGCTGGCGACGATGACGAGGCGCGCATTGGGATGCGCCACCTCGCGGTCATAGAGATGGGTCGGGATGATGCCGGTCACGCGGCCGTTGCGTGCGAGGGCGGCGTCGGCGATGAGTTCCATGAGACCGACCCGGCCACCGCCATAGACCAGCTCGACGCCGCTATCGGCCATCAGCGTGCCGAGTCGCACGGCCGCTTGGCGGTAACTCTCGTCGGCGCCGCGCGACGAGCCGCAATAGACGCAAAGCCGCTTGATCGCCGCCATACGAGTGCTGCTTTCCCAGGGTTGTCAGGCCGGGGTAGAATGCCTGACCTGCCACGCTTGGCAAGGGTCGACGAGGGTATATGAGACGGGAAGCATTCATCGGCCTCATTGCCGTCGCGGTGATCATCGTGGCGGGCCTGACCTTTTGGCGCTGGAACGGAACGCCGCCAAGCGTGCCGCCGCCAGCGGCGCCGCCGGAAGCCGCCGCGCCCTCGTCGGCGCCTCCCGCTGCCGCCGCCGCGCCGAGCTTCGATATCGTTCGCGTGACCCCGCAAGGCGAGGCGGTGATCGCCGGGCGCGCCGCGCCCGGTGCCGAGGTCACTCTCCATGACGGCGACACGGTGCTGGGCCAGGTCACCGCCGATGCCAAGGGCGACTGGGTGATGCTGCCGAAGGCGCCGCTGACGCCGGGGCAGCATCAATTGAGCCTCAGCGCCCGCGACAAGGACGGCGCCACCAGCAATTCCGAGGGCGTCGTCGCCATGATGGTGCCGCAGCGCGCGCCGGGCGCAAAGCCGGAGCAGGCGGGCGGGCCGGTCGCGGTGCTGGTGCCGCGCCAGGGCAGCGGCGCGGCCAAGGCGCTGCTGCTGCCGCAGGGCAAGAAGCTCGCGCTCGACGTCATCGAATACGATGCCGGCGGCAAGGTGCAGCTGCTCGGCCGCGCCGAGCCCGACAGCCGCATCGAGGCTTATCTCGACGACGCGCTTGTCGGCCACGGCATGGCCGATGCCTCGGGCGGCTGGTCGATCACGCTCGACCGCGCCGTGCCGGAAGGCAAGTACCGGCTGCGCCTCGATGCGCTCGACGGCAAGGGCCAGAAGCTGGGTGAGGTGGCGCTGAACTTCACCCGGGTGGCACCGCCCGCCGGCGCGGTCGCGGTCGATATCCAGCCCGGCAACAATCTCTGGCGCATCGCCCAGCGCTCCTATGGCGATGGGCTGAGCTACACCGTGATCTACCAGGCCAACCGGGCCCAGATCCGCGATCCCAATCTGATCTATCCCGGCCAGGTCCTCGCGGTGCCGGAGAAACCCTAGCGCGACGCGTAGCGTCGTCGCTGGCGGGCGGCAGCGGTTGCGCAGCGAACGCGCAACCCGCGCGGTCAACTAGCCCGCGCGGTGCGGCTCTCGCAGTTGCTGCGCAACTGCTGGCGCCGCCGCGGACGAATTCGCTGCGCGAATTCGCCTGGGCGCCCGCCAGCGAGTAGCGCGCGCTTCGCGCCGCGCTACTCGCTGGCCACCGCGACGATGAGCTCGAGATAGGGCCGGCTGCGCAGCAGCAGCGTCGTGGCGCCGGCGATAATCGCGACCGGTGTCAGCGGTAGGCCGAGATCGATCTCGCCGCTGGCACGGATGACATGCTGGGGCGTGAGCTCCCACCGCAGGCCCGAGGCGCGCTGCGCCGCCGCCAGCACCTTGCGCAGCCGCCGCCGCCGCGGCGCGTTCTCGATGGTGTAGGGGAGCACGCCGAGATCGCCGGTGAGATGCAGCACCGGCCGGTCCTGCCGGCGCTCGGTGCGCGCCGTGAACGGCACTTCCTGGAAGCAGAAGTGGAACGTGAGCACGCCCGAGGCGCGGGCCGGATCGAGGCCGAAAGAGGCGCCGAAGCGGTCGATCTCGAAGGGCGGCGCGACGCGGCCGATCGATGCGACCGCCCCTTCGGGCAAGGCGCCGGCCGGGGCGGGCAGGACGGAGGCTGTGGTCATGGCCGGAACTGTGCCGGGATCTGGTTAAGATCCGGTTATTCCAAGTCCAATCCGGCCCGCGGCGCGGGCTTGATCCTCGCGTGAGAGCGCGGCGCGAAGGATTTGGAATAATTGTGGATTGCCGCTGTTAGTGGGGTAGGACCGGTTGCACCCGGCAAGTAGGGGCCGGCCAGAGGAGGGCCGCGGGATGATAGATCGTGGTGATATTATGGCGAAGCCGAAGCGAGGCAAATCAACCGCGACGATAGATCGGCATGTCGGCGCGCGCATCCGCGAGCGGCGCATCATGCTGGGACTGACGCAGCAGCAACTCGCCGAGCTTATCGGCGTCACCTATCAGCAGGCGCATAAATACGAGCGAGGCGTCAACCGCGTCTCTGCGGGACGGTTATTCCAGATCGCGCGGGTGTTGAGCGTCCCCATGAGTTATTTCTACGAGGGCGTGGGGGAAGAGGAGCCGAAGCCGATCACCTCGCGCGAGCGCATGGTGCTGGAGATTGCCCGAAATTTCACCGGCATCACCAACGAGCGCCATCAGGAAGCCCTAAGCCAGCTGGCGCGTGCGCTGGCCAATGGCGGTTAGGCTCCTCGCGGCGGCCCTTCCGGGCCGGGCTTAGAGCACGCGACCGGCGAAGATCGGGCGGCCCTCGCGGTCCTCGATCTCGACCACCCAGAGATCGGGGTCCCGTCCCACCTGCCGGGCGATATAGGCGTCCGCGGTGGGCTCGTCGACCGGCGCCTCGCCGGTGGCGCGCAGCCAGGCCAGGTCGCCTTGCGGCAGGCGGGTCTGCGCCAGCACCGTGAAGCCGCGCTCGAGCTGGTTGAGCTTGATCAGGATGGTGCCGGCATCCTCGTCGCCGCGCCGGGCGATCACGATGGGAATGGCGCGCACGCCGCACAGGCGCACCGCCGCCATGACCTGCATCCTCGTCTTGAGCCGCGGCTCCATGCAGTGTCGCTCCGCTGCTGCGTCGCCAGATATGGCCCATCGCGGCACCGCCGGCAACGCCGTTGGGCCAGCGCGTACGCGAAGCGTCGTCGCTGGCGGCGTCAGCGCTTGCGCAGCAAGCGCGGGAGCCGCACCGTGCGGGCTAGGACGAATTCGACATTTAGCGCATCCAGATCATGGCACTGGCGAGATGGAGTGCGGCCAGGAAGTGGATGGCGCGTCGATCGTAGCGTGTTGCGATATGTCGGAAATGCTTGAGCTTGTTGAAGAAGCGCTCGACCCGGTTGCGCAGCTTGTAGGCGACGGCGTCATGCGGGATGAGGATCTTGCGGGAGCCAAGGGAGGGAATGACGGCTGTCGCTCCGGTATCGCCGATAAGCTTGCGCAAGGCATTGTTGTCGTAGGCTTTGTCGGCGATGACGGCGGCCGTCGTGCGGCCGGCGAGAAGGGCGGCGGCGGTTGTGCTGTCGTGCGCCTCGCCGCCGGTCAGGATGAAGCTGAGAGGGCGACCCAGGGCATCGACAAGAACGTGGATTTTGGTGGTCAATCCTCCTCGGGAACGCCCCACAGCCTGATCTTTGGCCCCCCTTTTCCGCTGGCCGCCTGCTGGTGGACCCGGACGAGCGTGGTATCGAGCATCAGATATTGGTTGTCGGGATCGCCGGTGAGCGAGTTGAATACCTTCTCCCACACGCCGGACTTGGCCCAGCGAGTGAAGCGCTTGTGTGTGGTCTTCCATTTGCTGTACCGCTCGGGGAGATCCTCCCACCGCGCGCCGGACCGCAAAACCCACAGTACGCCATTCACGAACAAGCGGTTGTCGCGGCCGCTCCGGCCTCGATCACCGGGCTTGCCAGGCAACAGCGGTGCAATGCGTTCCCACTGCCCATCGGAAAGTTCATACCGTTTGACCATGGTGCCAACTCCAGATCGACGAATTTGGAGTTCCTTGAATTACACATTCCGCCGCGCGGGAATCCTAAATGTCGATTGGACCTAGCCGGAACCGCGCGGGCTTCCGCGGTTGCAAGGGCAACCGCTGGCGCCCGCCGGCGACAACGCTTCGCGTTGCGCCGCGTTGCGCCGGTGGCCCGGCTGCCATAGGGTCGGGCTCTCCGCGAGCGAGGTCCCGACCATGGCAGCCGCCACCGATATCGTCGACATCCGCAAGGCCGTCGCCGCGCTCTGCGCGCGGTTTCCCGGCGAGTATTGGCGGGGGCTCGACCGCGAGCGGGCCTACCCCACCGATTTCGTCCAGGCGCTCACCGCCGGCGGGTTCCTCGCCTGCCTCATCCCCGAGGAGTATGGCGGCAGCGGCCTCGGCATCGTCGCCGCCGCGGCGATCCTCGAGGAGGTGCAGAAGAGCGGCTGCAATGGCGCCGCCTGCCACGCGCAGATGTACATCATGGGAACGCTGCTGCGCCACGGCAGCCCCGCGCAGAAGGCCGAGTGGCTGCCGAAAATCGCCTCGGGCGAGATCCGGCTCCAGGCCTTCGGCGTCACCGAGCCCACCGCCGGCACCGACACCACCGCGATCCGCACCGTCGCCCGGCGCGAGGGCGACCGCTACATCGTCAACGGCCAGAAGGTCTGGACCTCGCGCGTCGAGCATTCCGACCTGATGCTGCTGCTGGCGCGCACCATGCCGCGCGCCGAGGCGCCGAAGCGCACCGACGGCATCTCGGTCTTTCTCGTCGATCTGCGCCAGGCGCGCGGCAACGGCGTCACCATCCGGCCGATCCGCACCATGATGAACCACGCCACCACCGAGGTCTTCTTCGACAATCTGGTGGTGCCGGCCGCAAACCTGATCGGCGAGGAGGGCAAGGGCTTCCGCTACATCCTCGACGGCATGAATGCCGAGCGCATCCTGATCGCCGCCGAATGCATCGGCGATGCCCGCTGGTTCATCGCCAAGGCGAGTGCCTACGCCAAGAGCCGCATCGTCTTCGGCCGGCCGATCGGCCAGAACCAGGGCATCCAGTTCCCGATCGCGCGCGCCTACGCCGCCAGCGAGGCGGCGGCGCTCATGGTCGACCGCGCTGCCGGGCTCTACGAAGCGGGCGAGGCTTGCGGCAAGGAGGCGAACATGGCGAAGCTGCTCGCCGCCGATGCCTCATGGGCCGCCGCGGACATGTGCCTCCAGACCCATGGCGGGTTCGGCTTCGCCGAGGAATACGATGTCGAGCGCAAGTTCCGTGAGACGCGGCTCTATCAAGTGGCGCCAATCTCGACCAACCTGATCCTGGCCTATCTTGCCGAGCACGTGCTGGGACTGCCGCGCTCCTACTAGGCGCCCCGGCTAGTGCCGGCGGATGCCGAATTTCGCCGTCAGAGTGCTGCCGCGCCTCTCGGCCTCCCGCCGGCTTTTGCGCGCGCGGAACTCCGACCACGCGACATCGCCTGCCAAGGTCACACCCACCAGTACGATTGCCCAGCCCAGACTCGACATGATCATACCCATCCCGCTCCGGTTGTCCTCCCGAAGCAGCTAACGTCTAACGGCAGAGTTTGGTCCCACCGTGATGGAATCGCGGCATCATCGTGACATGCCGGCCACGGGCTCGCTCTTTAGGGCAGGGGGCGCGAAAGGGAAACCGGCGTCAGCCTTTGGGAGAGGGAAAATTAATCTCGATCATCACCTTATTGGGGTCCTGGACGAAGAGCTGGCGCAGCCGGATGCCCGGCACTTCCTGCTCGCGGAATTTGAGCCCCATGCGCTGGAAGCGGGCGCGCATGCCCTCGAAATCATCGGCGACGAAGGCGACATGGTCGAAATTGCCGGTGGTGTCGCCCGGCCCCGCGCCGATCCCGGCGCTGCGTGGCACCAGATGCACCACCGCCTGCTCGCCGCAATAGAGCCAATATCCCGGAAAGGTGAGCGGCGGCCGCTCGCCGTCCCTCAATCCCAGGACCTCGCTGTAGAAATCGCGCGTACCCTCGAGATCGTCGGTGCGCACGGTGACGTGGTTGAGCTGGGTAAGCGGCATGGTTTCCTCCAGGGGTCGCCCTCGGCCGAGGATAGCGCCTCTGCCGTGCCGGCGACAACTCGGAGCGCTTTGCGCCATCAGCTGCCATTGCGCGGCGCGCTGCCAAGCTGGTGCAGCCGCAGCACCGTCAGCAAATGCGATATCCCGGAATAGGTCCTGGGATCGATGTTGGTGAGTTTTTTGACGCGATTAAGGCGGAAATAGACGGTGTTCGTGTGTACGCCGAGGCCCCGCGCGGTTTTCTTCACGTTGAAATTGCAATCGGCGAAGGTCCGGATCGTGCGCAGCATCTCCCGCGATTGGCCATCGCTCGTCGGATGGAAGTGCCGTGCCCAGTCGGGAATGAGACGGAAGGCGGCACGGTCGGCGCGCTGGACGAGCAGCTCCAGCACATCGATATCGCCGAAATGCATGAGAGGCTGCTCGGTGGTAGCAAATTCCAGCGCGAGCCTCGCTTCCTCCAGGGATCGCGGAAGCTGCGGGATTTCGCTCGTGTCCAGGCCGACGCCAATGCGCGGCGCGGGTCTCGCTGGCGCGCGCCGCAGGAAGGCGTGCCGGCGCAAGGCCTGCACGAGAGTGCGGGCCGTGTCGGTCTTGCTGCAGATAATCGCCGTGACCTCGTCGTTTCGAATGTCGATCAGCTTGCCAAAGCTCGCCGCGGGGAGCACCTGCTCGATCAGGCGGACCAACGAGCGCAGCGTCACCTCGAGGTCGATCGGCGCGCCGTTTTCCGATGAGCGCGGTCGGGCGACGAGCACCGCCATCGACGCGCCGGAGCGAATTCCGCACATGGCGCAAAGTCGCTGCGCCTGCGGATCTCTTGGGTGGAGTCCGCGCAAGAGATCGTCGATCAGGTCGACATAGGTCTGCGTGCCTTGGGCAGCGACCAATCCGTCTTCGACGGCATGCGCTTGCGCCAGGACGGCGCCGACATAGTCAAACAACTCGATCCAGAAATCCGACAGTGTTGCCAAAGAGGGCATCGCCGTTTTCGGGTGGGAATGCCGGAGCAACGTCTCGCGCGTGATCTCCCAATAGATGCGGTGAGCGAGGCGGTAAGCGTCGAGCGATGCGAGGAGTGGCACGTGGTGGCGTGCGCGCCATTCGGCGTGCGTGCGCACGAAATCAAACGGGTCGGTTCCGAGTTCTTTCGCGCGACCGTCGGCAATCGCGACGATCGTCTTCAGAAGCTCACCGCAGTGGGTCTTCAATTCCTGGGCGAATTCATCATCGACCGAATTGCGATATTCGGGACTTTCCCGCTGCATCAGCTCGAAGGCGCGCCGCCAGATCTCGGCGCTTCGCCCGCGCAGATCGACGATCACGCTGGCGGCGAGCGCGTCCTTCCGAAAGCGCTCCCGCCACTGACGGACCAACATGCCGGCGCGCATCGTCCGCATCGATTGTGCAA
Organism: uncultured Alphaproteobacteria bacterium; assembly: GCA_963789275.1. Taxonomy (GTDB): domain Bacteria; phylum Pseudomonadota; class Alphaproteobacteria; order ATCC43930; family CGMCC-115725; genus DAHUYF01. The sequence continues at coordinate 35,202 of CAWBKF010000010.1, read as the reverse complement.
CTCCACAATGCGACACGCGACGTTATATTGATTCTAACCAATTGATCAAGCGGCGCCTTTCTGGATATCTGGAGCCCGCCGAGTATCGGCGCAAAGGGCGATCTCGCGCGCAACCGCGCCAACCTTGCGCCAATCCTCGTTGAGGAGAGGTCTGATGACGCTCAATCACAAGATCGTGTCCAGGAGCGAGTGGATCGAGGCGCGCAAGCGCCTCCTCGTCAAGGAGAAGGAGTTCACCCGCCTGCGCGACCACATGAGTCAGCAGCAGCGTGATCTGCCATGGGTCGCCATCGACAAGGACTATGTTTTCGACGGGCCGCGCGGCGAGCGGACACTGGCGCAACTCTTCGACGGCAGGAGCCAGCTCGTCGTCTATCATTTCATGTTCGGCCCGACATGGGATGCGGGCTGTCCGCACTGCTCCTTTTGGGCCGACAATTTCGACGAGGTCATCGTTCACCTCAATCAGCGCGACGTGACGATGATCGCCGTCTCGCGGGCACCTTACGCCAAGCTGGCGGCCTATGAGCAGCGCATGGGATGGACTTTCGACTGGGTCTCGTCGCTCGGAACCGATTTCAATTTCGATTTCCAGGTATCGTTCACGGAAGACGCGCTGAACGCGAAAGAGGCGGTTTACAACTTCGCCACGCAAGCTCCGGACATCTCGGAGCGGGAAGGGCTCAGCGTCTTCTACAAGGACCCCGCAGGCCGCGTGTTCCACACCTATTCGACCTATGCGCGCGGCATCGACATGATCAATACGGCGTACAACCTGCTCGATCTCGTCCCCAAAGGGCGTGACGAAGGCGATCGCGGACCATTCTGGGTGCGCCGGCACGACGAATACGCCGCCGGCAAGGAACGGTGACGCTGACAAGCGCTGAGATTCCACATCGCGTCTCGCAACATGACCGGAGGAACCATGGCCGACATCAGGCACCAGATACCGATCGATGCGCCGCCCGACAAGGTCTATGCCGCGCTTGCCACCGAGGCGGGATTGCGCGGCTGGTGGACGGCGGATGCCCGTGCGGACGAGCGGGTGGGCGGCACGGCGGAATTCGGCTTCGAAAAGCGGCAGGTGGTTTACCGCATGACGATCGAGGCGCTCGAGCCTGGAAAGCAGGTCGTCTGGACGTGTCAGGGCGACCAGCCGGAATGGAACGGGACGACGCTGACCTGGACCATCGCCCGCGAAGACCGCGCTACCATGCTTCGCTTCACCCATAGCGGCTGGAAGTCGATCAGCGATTTCTACGCCCGGTGCAACTCGACCTGGGGCGAGCTGATGCATCGGCTGAAGAATTATGTCGAAGGCAGGAACCCGGGCCCTCGCTGGCAGGAATAGCGATCCCGACATGAGCGGCGCCCCGGCCGAAGGACCGGCCGGTCAGTAGGATTTCGGCAATCCCAGCACGCGCTCGGCGATGTAGCACAGCACCAGCTGCGGGCTTACCGGCGCGATGCGCGCGATCTGCGCCTCGCGCAGATAGCGCTCGACGTGATACTCCTGCGCATAGCCCATGCCGCCGTGGGTCATGATCGCGGTCTCGCACGCCCGCCAGCAGGCTTCGGCGGCGAGATATTTGGCGGCGTTGGCCTCGGCGCCGCACGGCTGGTCGGCGTCGTAGAGCGCCGCCGCGTGGCGCACCATCAGCTCCGCCGCCTTGAGCTCGGCCCAGCTGTGGGCCAGCGGGTGCTGGATGCCCTGATTCTGCCCGATCGGCCGGCCGAAGACGACGCGCTCGCGCGCATAGGCAGCGGCCTTGTCGAGCGCGGCGAAGCCCAGGCCCACCGCCTCGGCGGCGATCAGGATGCGCTCCGGATTCATGCCGTGCAGGATCTGCTGGAAGCCCTTGCCCTCCTCGCCGATGAGATCGGCGCGCGGCACTTCGAGCGCATCGATGAACAGCATGTTCGAATCGATCGCCTTGCGCCCCATCTTGGCGATCTCGCGCACCTCGACCCGGCTGCGGTCGAGCGTGGTGTAGAACAGGCTGATGCCGTCGCTCGGCTGCTTCGCCTCGTCGAGTGGCGTGGTGCGCGCCAGCAGCAGCATCTTATGCGCCACCTGCGCCGTCGAGATCCAGATCTTGCGGCCGGAGACGACATAGTGGTCGCCGCGGCGCACCGCCTTGGTCTTGAGATGGGTGGTATCGAGGCCGACATCGGGCTCGGTGACGGCAAAGCACGCCTTCTCCGCGCCGCGGATCAAGGGCGGCAGGAAGCGCCGCTTCTGCTCGGACGTGCCGAACTTCACCACGGGATTGAGGCCGAAGATGTTCATATGCAGCGCCGAGGCGCCGCTGAAGCCGGCGCCGGATTGCGCGACCGCCTGCATCATCACCGCCGCCTCGGCGATGCCGAGCCCGGCGCCGCCGAACTCCTCCGGCATGGCGATGCCGAGCCAGCCGCCCTCGGCGATGGCGGCGTAGAACGCCTCGGGAAAGCCGCCCTCGCGGTCACGCTCGAGCCAGTAGGCGTCGTCGAAGCCTTCGCACAGCCGCGCGATGGCGTCGCGGATGCGGTGCTGCTCGGCGGTGAGATGGGTCATGAAAGCGCCTCCCGCCGCGATCCATGGCCGGTCCGGGGCGGGGATGCAAGGCGCCGGCGGCCAGCCGGCACGGCGGCCCGCGCTGCGACGACGCTGTGCCGCCGCGACCTTCGCGTTGCGCTAGATTTGCTGGATCGCCGAGAGCAGCCAGTGGCCGCCGGGGCTGCGGGCGAAGGTCCAGAGCTCCTGCGCCTCGCTCGGATGCTCGACATCGCCCTCGACCAGCCAGCCGGGCTCGCCCGATCTGCGGTCGTTGCGCACGGTGTAGTCGAGCGCGCGCCAGTGCAGCAGGCAGGTGGCATATTGCAGCGCGCCCTCATCCCAGGCCTGGCGCACATCGCCGTTGATGAGCTCGAGCCGCTCGACATGGTTCTCGACGCCCTGGCTGGCGTTGCCGGCGAGCTCCTCGCTGAAATATCCCAGCATCTCCGGCGTCGTATAATGGCCGAGCGTGCGCAGATCGCCGTGGCTCCAGGCCTCTTCCACCGCCTTCAGGATGGCCTCGAAGGCGGCGTAATCGGCGGCGCTCACCGCGAGATCGCGGCTCTGGACGCCGCCGCCAGAGGCCACCGCCGCCATAGCCCGAGACCGGGCCGGGCGCGCCGAAGCCCATGCCGGCCAGCGGCGCCGCGGTGAGCGGCCCGTGGCTGCGGCGGAAGCGGCGGAACACCATCGACAGGATGACGAGCAGGATGATCCAGGAGAACAGCGAGCCGAAGACATGGCCGAAGCCCATGCCGTAGCCATACCCCCAATGCGGGAACAGCAGCGAGCCGAGCCAGGAGCCGAAGAAGGCGCCGGCAAGCCCGGTGAGGAAGGGGTGGCTCTGGGCGAAGCCGCCATATTGCCCGCCGTAATAGGGCGAGCTGTTCTGGCTTTGCGGCGTCGTGCTGCGGTCGATGGCCTGGCCGCCATTATAGTTGTAGGTGCGCGAGCCGAGGCTGCCCTGGCTGGAATAGCCCATGCCGCCGGAGCTGTAGCTGCCGCCGGCGCGTGCCGCGGCCAGCGCCGGGCTGAGCAGGATCACCGCGCAGAGCAGCGCGGCCGCCAAATTCCGTCCTCGCGACATTCTCGTCCCCATCGGCTGAAGGCCGTTGCGCATAATGTCGGGCGGCGCGGTGCCGGATGCAAGACAGCCCTCCCGGGGTCAGCCCTTGGGCCTGAGGTCGACGACGCGCTTGGCCTTGCCGATTGAGCGCTCGATCTTGCCCACCGGCACGATCTCGACGCGTGCGCTGACGCCGATCAGCGATTTGATGTCATGGGCGAGCGCGGCGGCGATGCGCGCCTCGGCCTCGGCGCTGTTGGGCGTCGCCTCGGGCCTGAGCTCGGCGATGACCGCGAGCTCGTCGAGCTGGCGCGGCCGGCTCACCTCGAGGACGTAATGGCCGGAGAGCGCCGCCTGTTTCAGGATCAGCTCCTCGACCTGGCTCGGGAACAGGTTGACGCCGCGGATGATCAGCATGTCGTCGCTGCGCCCGGTGATCTTCTCCATCCGCCGCATGCTGCGCGCCGTGCCGGGCAAGAGGCGCGTCAGGTCGCGCGTGCGGTAGCGGATCATCGGCAGCGCCTCCTTGGTGAGCGTGGTGAAGACCAGCTCGCCGACCGCGCCGTCGGGCAGCACCTCGCCGGTCGCGGGATCGATCACCTCGGGATAGAAGTGATCCTCCCAGAGATGGAGGCCGTCCTTGGTCTCGATGCATTCATTGGCGACACCGGGCCCCATCACCTCGGAGAGGCCATAGATGTCGACCGCATGCATCGCCATGCGGCTTTCGATCTCGCCGCGCAGCGCGTTGGTCCAGGGCTCGGCGCCGTGGATGCCGATCTTGAGCGAGGAGGCGCGGGGATCGAGCCCCTGGCGCTCGAACTCGTCGGCGATCGCCAGCATGTAGGACGGCGTCACCATGATGATGTCCGGCTTGAAGTCGTGGATGATCTGCACCTGCCGCTCGGTCATGCCGCCGGAGACCGGGATTACGGTGCAGCCGAGGCGCTCGGCGCCGTAATGCGCGCCAAGGCCGCCGGTGAAGAGGCCGTAGCCATAGGCGACATGGACGAGATCGCCGCGCCTTCCGCCCGAGGCGCGGATCGAGCGCGCCACCAGCTCCGACCACACCTGCAGATCGCGCTCGGTATAGCCCACCACCGTCGGCTTGCCGGTGGTGCCGCTGGACGCGTGCAGCCGCAGCAGCTTCTCGCGCGGCACCGCGAACATGCCGAAGGGATATGTCCGGCGCAGATCCTCCTTGGTGGAGAAGGGGAAGCGCGCGAGATCGGCGAGATCGCGGCAATCCTCGGGATGGACGCCATGGGCTTGGCACTTGTCGCGGAAATGCGCGACGTTGTCATAGGCATGGCGCAGCGTCGCCTTGAGCCGCCGCAGCTGCAGCGCCGTGATCTCGTCGCGGCTGGCGATCTCGATGGGATCGAGCTCGCTGCGCTTGGGCGCGTCCACCTTCGGCAGGCCGGCGCTCATGCCGGCGTCTCTTCGACGACGACGCCGTCGATGCGGTGGGTGCGGCCGCGGAACAGCGCGACCAGCCGCCCCGTGCCGTGCTCGGTCACCTCGACATCGTAAATACCGGTGCGGCCGGTAGCGGCGCGCTCCTGCGCCACCGCGACCAGCGTCTCGCCCTTCTGCGCCGGGCTCACGAACTGGATCTCGCCGGCGGCGGCGACGGTGACGCGGTTGCCCGCATTGCAGGCGAAGGCGAGGGCGCTGTCGGCGAGCGTGAAGATCAGCCCGCCATGGCAGAGCTCATGGCCGTTGATCATGTCCGGGCGCACCATCATGCGCATCCGGGCGCGGCCGGGCGCGACCTCGTCCAGCACCATGCCGAGCCCGCGCGAGGCCGCATCCTGCGCCAGCATCGCGCGCCCCACCGCCTCGGCGAGGCGCTCTTCCGGCGACTTGCCGTCCATCAGCGCCCCGTGAACTGCGCCGGCCGCTTCGCCAGGAAGGCGGCGACGCCCTCGCGGAAATCGGCCGAAGTGGCGGCGACGCGCTGCAGGTCGCGCTCGCTGTCGAGCTGGGCGTCGAGCGTGTTCTCGAGCGAGCGGTTGAGCGCTTCCTTGATGAGGCCGAGCCCGATGGTCGGGCCTTGCGCGAGCTTCAGCGCCAGCGCACGCGCCTCGTCCATCAAGCTGGCGTCGTCGACGACTTTCCAGATCAGGCCCCATTCCGCCGCGGTCGCCGCCGGCAGCGGCTCGCCCAGCAGCATCATGCCCATGGCGCGGGCCGAGCCGGCGAGCCGCGGCAGGAACCAGGTGCCGCCGGTATCGGGCACCAGGCCGATGCGGCAGAAGGCCTGCAGGAAGCTCGCCGAGCGCGCCGCGATGACGATGTCGCAGGCGAAGGCGAGGTTGGCGCCGGCGCCGGCGGCCGGGCCGTTGACGGCGGCGATCACCGGTTTCCTCAATGCCTTGAGCCGGCGCACCAGCGGGTTGTAGAAGCGGTCGATCGCCGCGCCGGTGTCGAAATCGCCGCCCGCGGTGGCTTCGCGCAGGTTGAGATCCTGCCCGGCGCAAAAGCCGCGCCCGGCGCCGGTGATGAGCAGCGCGCGGATCGCGGCGTCGCGCTCGACCGTGTCGAGCGCGACCGCGACCTCCTCATGCATCTCGGTATTGAAGCTGTTGAGCCGGTCCGGCCGGTTGAGCGTCAAGCGGGCGACGCCGTCGCCGATATCGAAGAGAATCGCAGCAAAGCCCATGCCCCATCTCCTTGCCAGGCGCGAGCGTCCTATACTCGCCCAGGCGCGTCAAGCAAGGGGCGGCGATGGCGGGAGGATGGGGTAGGGCGGGGTTGATCGTCGCGGCGCTGCTGGCCGGATGCGCGGGGCCGGCGGGGCAGGCCAGTTGCGTGCCGCCGGCCGAGGCCGCGCCAGTGGTCGAGCTGTTCTTCGGGCGCAGCCTGCCCGATGGCGGCGAGGTCAGCGACGCGGCCTGGCTCGGCTTCGTCGACGAGGAGGTGACGCCGCGGTTTCCTGACGGGCTCACGATCCTCGATGCCGTGGGCCAGCAGCGCGCCGGCGATGCCGCCGGTCGCGAGCGCAGCAAGCTGCTGATCATGGTCGTGCTCGACCCGCGGGAGCTCGATGCCCGGGTCGATGCCGTGATCGCCAGCTACAAGGCCCGGTTCCAGCAGAAGACGGTGCTACGGGTCGACGGCAGCACCTGCGTCGCGCTGCGGTAGGGCGAGTTGGACGCTGCCGCAGCTTGGACGCGCGTCGATGCATGCTATGGCATGAAGACATTTAACCGGTTGCCTGAAAAATCGCCGCAGCCGGCCGCGATGCGCGGCCTTTCCGGCGGCTGCTGCCGAGGATTTGCGCCGGCCGACGAAAGGAGCCGCGCAATGTCACCCAACAAAACGAAAAAACGCGCTAGATTCAAAACGATCGACACTCGGGAGGGATCGCCAGCCGCGCCCTGGCATCAGGCTGAGACGCGTGCGGAAGTTGTGGAAGTCCAGAGGTTGCGCGATGAGCTTCAGTATCTTGGTGGTCGAGGACGAGGATGACGTCCGGGAGCTGGTCGCGACTTCGCTGCGCCATGGCGGCTATTCCGTGCTCTCCGTCCCCAATGCCGAGGTGGCGCTGCAGATCCTCCTGGAGCAGGTCAAATTCGACCTGCTGTTCACCGCCATCGTGATGCCCGGCGTCATGGACGGGTTCGAGCTGGCCGACCGCGCCAAGCGCCTGCAGCCAGAGCTCAAGGTGCTCTACGCCACCGGCCACTCGAACATCTCCCGCCGTCCCGGCGAGCCGCTCCACGGCAAGCTGATCCACAAGCCCTACCGACCCGACGAGATCGCCACCGAGGTGCGTCTCGCCTTGCAAGCCGGCGCGAGCCCGATCTAGGAGCCTGGCCGGGCGACTTGTCGTCCGCGCCGGCGCTTCCCATCTCTCCCTTTCGCGCGGCTTTTGCCCAGCGCCGGCCCCGGGGTAGGCTGGCGGCGGGCGGCGCGTACCGCAACTTTGCGGTAACGGCATTGTTGAAGGCATAACGGCGCCGCAGCAGGGGAAGGGGAGGCATGAGGCCGATCACGCGGGACGGCGTCCCGGCAGGTGTCGAGCGCGCCCGGATGGCGGCGCGGTATGCCGCGACCAGAAGCGAGACCGAAGCACTCGCGGCGCCGCTTTCGGCGGAAGACCAGACTGTGCAGTCGATGCCGGATTGCAGCCCGACCAAGTGGCATCGCGCGCATACCACCTGGTTCTTCGAGACCTTCGTGCTGGCGCGGTTTGCAGCCGGACTATCGCGCTTTCGACCCGGCTTACGGCTATCTCTTCAATTCCTATTACGAGGCGGTGGGGCCGCGCCATCCGCGGCCCGAGCGCGGGCTGGTGTCGCGGCCGGGCATCGCCGAGATCGCGCGCTATCGCCAGCATGTCGACGCGGCGATGGCCGAGCTCATCGCCGGGTTGGCGGCGGGGCCGTGGCGCGAAGCCGCGCCGCTGCTCGAGCTCGGCTTGCAGCACGAGCAGCAGCATCAGGAGCTGATCCTGATGGACATCAAGCATGCGCTGTCGCTCAATCCGCTGCAGCCGGTCTATCGCGCGCCAGCCGCGGCCGGGCCGCGCTCGGCGCCGCCGCTCGCCTGGCATGCGGTTCCCGGCGGCCTCCGGCAGATCGGCCAGGGCGGCGCGGGCTTCGCCTTCGACAATGAGCGGCCGCGCCACCGGGTGTGGCTCGACCCCTTTCGCCTCGCCAGCCGCCTCGTCACCTGCGGCGAGTATCTCGACTTCATCGCCGCCGAGGGATATCGCCGGCCGGAATTCTGGCTCTCCGACGGCTGGGCCGTGGTGCAGCAGCAGGGCTGGTCGGCGCCGCTCTATTGGCAGCGCGAGGCGGCGGGATTGGTCGGTCTTCACGCTGGGCGGACGGCGCGCGGTCGACCCGGCCGAGCCGGTCGTCCATGTCAGCTTCTACGAGGCCGATGCCTTCGCCCGCTGGGCGGGGAAGCGCCTGCCCAGCGAGGCCGAATGGGAGGTGGCGGCGGCCGAGGCCGGCGCGCCGCTCGCCGGCAATCTCAGGGACCGCGGCCGCTACCATCCCGAGCCCGCTCCCGGCGGGGACGGGCTGCAGCAGCTCATCGGCGACGCCTGGGAGTGGACGGCGAGCCCCTACACCGCCTATCCCGGCTTTCGCCCGGAAGCCGGCGCGGTCGGCGAGTACAACGGCAAATTCATGTCGAACCAGATGGTGCTGCGCGGCGGTGCGGCGGTGACCCCCGCCGGCCATCTGCGCATGACCTATCGCAATTTCTTCCCGCCGGCGTCGCGCTGGGCGTTCGGCGGCATCAGGCTGGCGGAGGACGCATGAGACAAGGCGGAGCGCTTGCAGATTTCCACGATCTGGCCCCGGCGGAGGAGAGCTTCCGCGACGCGGTGCTGGGCGGCCTGACGCGCCGCGCCAAATCGATCCCTTGCCGTTTCCTCTATGACGAGCGCGGCTCGGCGCTGTTCGAGGAGATCTGCGAGCTGCCGGAGTACTATCTGACGCGCACCGAGATGGCGATCCTCGGCGATTGCGTCGATGAGATCGGCGCGCTGACCGGCCGCCATGCGCAGCTCATCGAGTTCGGCAGCGGCGCCTCGCGCAAGGTGCGCCTGTTGCTCGAGGCGCTCAGCGATCCCGCGGCCTATGTCGCCATCGACATCTCGCGCGAGCCGCTGCGCCGCGCCGCCGAGGAGGTGGCCGCCGATTTTCCCGAGGTGCCGGTGGTGGCGGTGTGCGCCGATTACCTGCAGCCGCTGCGTCTGCCGTCGCTGCCGGCGCGCGGCGACGGACGGCGGCTGGGATTCTTCCCGGGCTCGACCATCGGCAATTTCACGCCCGAGGCGGCGGTGGATTTCCTGGCGGGCTGCCGGCGCGTGATCGGCCGCGGCGGCGCCCTGCTGGTCGGCGTCGATCTCAAGAAGGCGCCCGAGCTGCTCGACGCCGCCTATAACGACCGCGCCGGCGTCACCGCCGCCTTCAACCTCAATCTGCTCGAGCGCATCAATCGCGAGCTCGACGCCGATTTCGACCTCGACCGCTTCGCGCATGACGCCTTCTACAACGAGGCGGCCGGGCGCATCGAGATCTACATCCGGAGTCTTGCCGATCAGATCGTCACCGTCGCCGGCCGCGCCATCCGCTTCACCGCGGGCGAGCGCATCCATACCGAGGATTCCTGCAAATACACCATCGCCGAGTTCCAGCGCCTGGCGGCGCGCGGCGGCTTCCGGCCGGTCCGCCACTGGACCGATCCGGCCGACCTCTTCAGCGTCCATCTGCTGGACGTGGCCTGAGCCGGACGGGTTTGACGCCCAACAGTTGCGGTTAATAGAAAGTTTACCCCCAAAGATCAGTATTTCCCGCAGGAAATGAAGCTTGCGGTGGGGTAAGCGTGTCCGTCCCGCTGTCATCGGAAGAGACGGAGCGTCTGCGGGCGCTGCGGCGCTATGAAATTCTCGACACCCCGCCGGAAGAGGCGTTCGACCGCGTGACCCAGCTCGCGGCCTCGCTGTTTTCCGTGCCCAGCGCCTTCATCTCGCTGATCGAGGCCGAGCGGCAATGGTTCAAGTCGCGGGTCGGCATGGCGGTCACCGAGACCGCGCGCGCCGACGCGCTTTCCGCCCATACCATCCTCGCCGATGCGGTCTCGGTCGTGCCGGACGCGCGACAGGATCCGCGGTTTCGCGACAATCGCTACGTCGCGGGTGAGCCCCATATCCGCTTCTACGCCGCCGCGCCGCTGCTGACCCGCGAGGGCCATAGGCTCGGCGTCCTCGGCATCGTCGACCGTGCGCCGCGCCGCGATTTCTCCGACGAGAATTGCAAGCAGCTCCAGACGCTCGCGCGGCTGGTGATGAACGAGCTCGATCTCAGGCTCGAGCTCAGCGCCCGCAGCCGCGCCGAGCGCGATCTCAAGCTGGTCAACGAGCTGATGCTGGCGATCGCCGAGGCGCCGAGCGTCAACACCGCGCTCGAGACCTCGCTGAGCCTGATCTGCCAGGCGGTGGGCGCCGCGCATGGCCGCGCCTGGACGGTGGTCGGGCGAGGCAAGAAGTGCCAGCTCGTCGCCGCCTGGGGGCGCTCCGGCCCGGTGTGGACCAACCGCCTCGATCAGCAGCGCACCTCGGCGCTGACGCTCAACAACAGCCTGGTCGGCGCCGTGCTCACCGGCAACCAGCGCCAGGTCGTCCCCGATATCCGCCAGTCGCCGCGCCGCTTCGCCGCGGCGCGCGACGCGCTGGCGATCGGCCTCACTGCCGCGATCTGCGTGCCGGTGCGGCAGAACGGCCGCAATTTCGCGCTCAATTTCCTGTTCGAGCAGGCGCCGCCCGAGATGGAGAAGCTCGCCGATCGCATCGAGGAGCTCGCCGACAAGGTGCGGCCGGTGCTGTCGCGCAAGCTCGCCGAGGAGCGGATCACGCTGCTGCAATCGGTGGTGCTGCATGCCGATGACGCGGTGATGGTCGCCGAGGTCGATGGCAAGTTCGACGATCCCGGCGCCGCCCGCATCGTCTATGCCAGCCCGGCGATGACGCGCATGACCGGCTATGAGCCGGACGAGCTTTATGGTCGTCCGCCGAGCGTGCTGTGGAGCGGCCGCGCGCAAGCGGCGGCGGTGGCGGGATTGCACGCCGCGGGCGAGCGCGGCCAGGCGTCGCGGCTCGAGCTCGCCTGCCGGCGCAAGGACGGCTCGACCTTCTGGGCGGATATCAGCGCCGTGCCGGTGGTCGACGAGATCACCGGCGACCGCAAGCTCATCGCGCTGCTGCGCGACCGCACCGAGCGGCGCCGCCTCGAGGAGGCGCTGCGCCAGAGCGAATTGACCTTCCGCCTGCTGTTCTCCGGCAATCCCATTCCGATGTGGGCCTATGATGTCGAGACCTTGCGCTTCCTCGAGGTCAACGACGCCGCGGTCGAGCAGTACGGCTATAGCCGCGCCGAGTTCCTGGCGATGACCATCGGCGACATCGCCCCGGTTGAGGCGGCCGTGCCGCGGGCGCGCCGGAGCGAGCGTGTGGCCGCCCCGGCTTTCGGCCGGCTCGGCATCTGCCATCATCGCAAGGCCGATGGCAGCGAGATCGTCGTCGACGCCGTCTCGCACCGGCTGGAATTCGACGGGCATCCCGCGGCGATCGTGGCGGCGATCGACGTGACCGAGCAGAAGCGCGCCGAGGAGGAGACCCGCCACGCGAAGGAGGCGGCGGAGGCGGCGAGCCGGGCCAAGACCGAGCTCCTCGCCAATATGAGCCACGAGCTGCGCACGCCGCTCAACGCCATCATCGGCTTTTCCGAGATCATGCAGGCGGCGCTGTTCGGTCCGCTCGGCTCGGTTAAATACGACGGCTATATCGCCGATATCCGCCACAGCGCCGGCCACCTGCTCACGGTCATCACCGACATCCTCGATCTCGCCAAGATCGAGGCGAACTCCTTCCGGCTGGAAGAGGCCGTGGTCGAGCCCGGCGAGATCATCATCTCGGCGCTGCGCCTGGTGAAGCCGCGCGCCGACGGCGTCGGCGTCCTGCTGGTCTATGACAAGCACCACAGCGATCTCGTCATCAAGGTGGACGAGACGGCGCTGAAGCGCGTGCTCATCAACCTGCTCGCCAATGCGGTCAAATTCTCGGAGCCGGGAGGCGCGGTGATCGTGCGCTCGGAATTCGACGCGCAGGGCGCGCTCGCCATCTCCGTCGCCGATCAGGGCATCGGCATGACCCCCGAGGAGATCCCGATCGCGCTCACCCCGTTCCGCCAGGTCAATAGCGGGCTGCAGCGCAAATACGAGGGCACCGGCCTCGGCCTGCCGATCGCCAAGCAGCTGGTCGAGATGCATGGCGGCACGCTCACCATCGCCAGCGCGCCCGGCGCCGGCACCACGGTCACGGTGCTGCTGCCGGCCGCCCGGGTGATGGCGGCGGCGTAGCGGCCAAGGCGCGCTCGACCGCCTCGCTCACCGCATCGAGCGGGATCAGCGCCATGGCGTCGCCGCCGAAGCGCTGCGCCTCGACCAGGATCAGACGCCGCGCCGCGGGCGCGAATTTCGCCGCGGCGCTGGGGCCGAACAGCGACACCAGCGGCGCGCCCGCCGCCGCCAGCAGGTGGCCGGTGCCGCTGTCATTGGCGACCGCGACGGCAAGCCGGCGCGCCACCGCCAGCGTGTAGAGCGGCGAGGCCGCGACGTCCGGCGCGATGCGCGCGTCCTGCAGCGGCAGCAGCGCGCCGGGCAGCAAGGATGCCAGCTCCGCCGCCCAGTCGCGCTCGTCGGGGCCGAGCAGCAGCACCGGGCAACGCCCGGCGCGCTGCTGCGCTTCCGCCAGCGCGATGAAGCGGTCGCGCGGCCAGCGCTTGTGGGTGCCGCCGGCGCCGGGGGCGATGCCGACATAGACCGGCCCCGGCGGCAGGGCCAGTGCCGCCGCCGCGCTCCAGGGCGGGCCGATGGCGAGCTCGAAAGCGGGCTCGACGCGCTCGCCGCCGGCGATGGCGACGAGATCGAGCAGCTGGTCGATGAGCCGGGCCGGCCGCTGATAGGCGCGGGGCGGGCGCTTGTCCGAGAGCAGGAAGCGCGCCGCGCCGGAGACGAAGCAGGCGGCTTCGATCCGGCGCAGGATGAGGCTGGTGAGGACGCGGCGCTGCGTGTCGATGACGAGATCGAAGCGGCGTCCGGGCAAGGGCCGGCGCAGCAGCTCGCCGGCGCGGGAGCCGATGCCGGCATCCTCGATGATCTCGTCGAGGAGCGGCGCCACCAGCGGCGAAAGATCGTGGGCGTAGACCGTCCTGCCCTTGCCGGCGAGCCAGGTGATGCGCGCCTCCGGCCAGCGCCGCCGCACGGCGCCGAGGAAGGGCAGCTTCATCACCCCGTCGCCCAACAGCTCGAGGCCGGAATAGACCAGCAGATTCATGGCGCGCGAAGGTGTCATCGCCGCCGCCCCGGCGCAAGGGGTGCGCTAGATCAGCGCGCCCAGCGATACATGATCGAGGCGATGAGCACGGCAAAGGAGAGGCCGAGCGCGGTGGTCGCCCAGTCCGGCGCCCAGCGCGGCCAGTGGCGCTCGACCCAGGGCTCGGCGCACTCCGCGCTGGGGCGGCCGTCCTCGTGCGGGCGGCCGTCATCGCCCCAGTCGAACATCTCCTGGTCGGGGATGGCGGCGCGGCCGCGCGCGTTCTCCTCGTCGAAGCAGGTGGCGCGGAAGACGGTGTATTCGGTGCAGCGGGAGCTGCCGGGCTCGTAGAGCACCTGGACGACGCGCACCGCCGGCGAGCGCCTGAGCGCCAGGATGCGCTCGGCCTCGGCGACCGCCGAGGGGCGATCGTCGAAGATGCCGGCCGTGCGCCAGCTGCGATCGAGCCGTGATTGCGTCTCGAAGGTGATCAACTTCACGCCATCCTCGCCCGCGACCATCCCGACGAGGTCGCGCAAATACCAGAGAAAACCCCGACAATCACCAGTATTATTGGCGATAGTCTTGCTTGCCGCATTATCCGTAGTCAGTCCTTGTCGAGATGTAAATATTGGACGGGAAAAATCGCGCGGCATTGCTTCTAATGCTTGGCGCCATGGCCGGCCCCTACGCCATTGGTGTACCCCAATGGCGAAAAAATATGGGTACGTCGATGACGCAGGGAGAGGCGAAGACGCAATCATGATAGGCGTGCACCCCATCGGCCGCCAAGGCTGGCGTAAGCGCACATTGCGCCGCACCGTGCTGGGCTCTCGCGATCAAGCTTTGCCGCCCCACCTCACCCAACGCTACGCGTTCGCGGGGCGGACGCTGGCGCCCGCCGCCGACGAAGTACGCCTTTCGCGGCGCCACCGACGGTGACGTGGGACCATTTCTCGAGATGGGTGATGAGATTGGTGAAATCCTGGTCGGGCCCGCCTTGCGCCAGGGCATAGAGCCACAGCTGCTTCACCGCGCTGCCGATCCACATCGGCACGCCCAGCGCCTCCGCCTCGCCGATGCAGAGGCTCACATCCTTCGACATGAGGCCCGAGCGCGAAGCCGAAATCGAAGCTGCGCGGCAGGATCGATTTCGGGAATTTGTCCTCGCTGGCGGTGGTGCGGCCGCTGCCGGAATTGATGACGTCGATCATGACATAGGGGTCGAGCCCGGCCTTGACGCCGAGCACCACCGCCTCCGACGTCGCGGCGGTGGCGGTGGCCGAGAGCAGATTGTTGATGAGCTTCATCATCTGTCCCATGCCGGGCTCGGCGCCGATGTAGAAATACTTGCCGATGGCTTGCAGCAGCGGCTTGAGCCGCTCGCAGTCGGCGGGCGGCCCCGACACCATCACCGCCAGCGTCCCCTTGGTGGCGCCGGCGATGCCGCCGCTCACCGGCGCGTCGATCGCGGTGATGCCGCGCTCGGCAAGCCCCGCGGCGATGATCTTCGCCATGCGCGGGCCGGTGGTGGAGAGGTCGACGAAGAGGCGCGCGCGCTTGCCGTGCGCCACGCCGTTCTCGCCCAGCGCCACCGCGCGCACGATGTCGGGCATCGGCAGGCTCGCCAGCACGATCTCGGCGCGGGACGCGACGTCCGCGGGGGACGCCGCCTTTTCGGCGCCCCGTGCCAGCGATGGCGCCCAGCGCCTGGCCCTGCACGTCATAGGCGACGACGCGATGCCCCGCGGCAATGAGCCGGGACGCCATAGGGAGGCCCATCCGGCCGAC
Organism: uncultured Alphaproteobacteria bacterium; assembly: GCA_963789275.1. Lineage (GTDB taxonomy): Bacteria > Pseudomonadota > Alphaproteobacteria > ATCC43930 > CGMCC-115725 > DAHUYF01. The sequence goes on along the minus strand of CAWBKF010000010.1, from coordinate 19,971 downwards.
ACCAATAAACCCGATCGTCTCTGCGCTCACCGTTTCCTCCCCGGTTTGGTTTCTCTTGGCTTGCGACCCGTCCGAGGGGATGATGCGGGAGGGAAGGCGGGCCGGCAAGGCCAGCCCCCAAGGGAGGAGCGGCGCGGCCCATGGAATTCGGCATTCTCTTCACATCCCATCCCAACACCGAGACGGAGCCCTATCCGCATCGGGACGTGCATGAGCGCGTCACCCGCGAGGTCCTGCGCGCCGACGCGCTGGGCTTCGACTATGCCTGGGTCGCCGAGCATCATTTCAGCAACCAGTACGGCATCATGCCGGATGTCTTCGTCTATGCGGCCTATCTCGCGGCGCTGACCCGGCGCATCAAGATCGGCACCGCGGTGGTGACCTTGCCGCTGGCGAACCCGCTGCGCGTCGCCGAGAACGCCGCTTTCGTCGACATCCTGAGCAACGGCCGCTTCACGCTCGGCCTCGGCTCCGGCTACCGGCAATACGAGTTCGAGGGCTTCGGCGTCGATTTCGACGCGCGGCGCGACATCCAGGAGGAGGCGCTGCCGCTGCTGATGCAGCTCCTGCGCGAAAAGCGCGTCGACCATCAGGGGAAGCATTTCGCGGTCAAGGTCACCGGCGAGTACGAGCTCTTCCCGCAAGCGCGCCAGCTTCCGCACCCGCCGGTGCTGCTCGCCGGCGCCACCGACCGCTCGATCGCGGTCGCGGGCCGCATGGGCTTCGGCCTGATGCTCTCGACCTGGACGCCGTTCGAGGGGCTGGCGAAGCAGGTGAAGCATTACCGCGAAGCCCTCGAGGAGACGCCGGCGGAGCTGCGGCAAAATCCCGCGCGCGGCCATGTCGACATCGCGCGCTGGGTCTATGTCGCCGAGAGCGACGCCAAGGCCAAGGCGGAGAGCGAGGCCGGCATCCTGCGGCATCAGTCGCATTTCTTCAGCGGCCATACCTCGGGATATCTCGGCACCGTCGGCACCGGCGCCAATGCCGGGCGCGACTACGACACGCTCGCGCGCGACATCATCCTGCATGGCTCGCCCAAGACCGTGGTCGAGAAGCTGCAGCGGCTCCAGCACATGACCGGGGTGAGCTCGCTGATGCTGCACTATCCGCCCTGGTACGGCATCGACAAGGCGCTGGCCTCGCTCGAGCTGTTCGCCGCCGAGGTGATGCCGAAATTCAAGGAGAAGCCGGCGGGCGCGAGGGCCAGCGCATGAGCGGTGCGATCGAACCCTTCAACCTCTTCGCCATCCGCTACGCGCATCATGCGAAGCGCAGCGCGGCGGAGAATTTCATCGGCGGCGATCCCCATGACGAGACCTCGCCGCTCGATTATTTCGTCTGGGTGGCGCAGCGCTCGGACCGCGTCTTCCTCGTCGATACCGGCTTCGGCGAAGCGCAGGCGCGCCAGCGCCAGCGGCAATTGCTGCGCGCTCCCGCCGATGGGGTGAAAGCGCTGGGCCTCGATCCCCAGGGGATCGAGGACGTCATCATCACGCATCTCCATTACGACCATGCCGGAACCCTCGACGCCTTTCCCAAGGCGCGCTTCCACCTCCAGGAGCGCGAGATGCACTTCGCCACCGGTCGCTGCATGTGCCACGCGGCGATGCGCCATGCCTTTGCCGTCGAGGATGTGACCGAGATGGTGCGGCATCTCTTCGCCGGCCGCGTCGCCTTCCATGACGGCGACGAGGAGCTGGCCTCGGGGCTCTCTGTCCACCGCATCGGCGGGCACACCGCCGGCATCCAATGCGTCCGCGTCCTTACCCGCCGCGGCTGGGTGGTGCTGGCGTCCGACACCAGCCATCTCTACGCCAATATGGAAGAGGGGCGGCCGTTCCCGATCGTGCAGAACGTCGCCGACATGCTCGACGGCCACAAGCGGCTCTACCAGCTCGCGGCGTCGCCGCGGCATATCGTGCCGGGCCATGATCCCCTGGTGATGCGGCGCTACCGCGCGCCGGAGCGGAAGCTGGAGGGGGTGGCGGTGAGGCTTGATGCGGAGCCGGTGGGGGAGGGGTAGGGGCCGTCACCCGTGCGCGAAATTGGTAGACTGTCACCGTAATTCTGCTGGCATGGCATTGGCAGCGCTGGTTGCCGTCGCCGCTGGACTATTCACCGGCTGAGCAGGTTATCATGCCGTCTTCCGATGCTCGTCGACTTGAGTTGTCTTCGAGCGGTTCGTCCCTGGCGGGCGAGTCGGACCCAAAAGAGAGGCCCTCGAATGGCCGAGAACAGCACAGAACAGCCAGTCGGCCCGGAACTCTTTATCGGCTTGGTCGGCGCCGTGGGCACCGACCTATCATTGGTTGCCGATCAGCTCGCACAAGAACTTCGACGCGTCAATTACGCGCCGGAACTCTTGCGGCTAAGCAAACTAATCTCAAAGTGCGCGAAATACCGCGAGCTGGAAACGTTAGTGGACGGCTTCGAAGATGTACGAATCAACGCCTTCATGGATGCGGGCGACGATTTCCGTCGGACGGCCCAACGTGGGGATGCAGTTGTTCTCTTAGCGATCAGCGAGGTGCAGAATGTTCGCGAACGACTGCAAGGCGTTGCGCGTGAGCCCGTACCCAGGTGCGCATACATCTTCAACTCGCTCAAACACCCGGCCGAGGTCGAGACGCTTCGCGAGGTCTATGGGCAGGCCTTCTTTCTGATCTCTGCCTATTCCCCGCGTGAAGTCCGCATCAAGAAACTCTGTGAATTGATATCGCGATCTCACAATGACTACCGTCCCGGTAAATACGAAGCCAATGCCAATCAACTGAATGACAAAGACGAGCAAGAGGTAGGCGACGATTTCGGTCAAAACGTCAGAGACACATTCCCCCGGGCCGACATCTTCGTTGACGCATCCACGCCGGATACACTGGGTCCACAACTGAAGCGCGTCATTGAGCTGCTGTTCGGATACCCGTATGCGACGCCGACAATTGACGAATATGGGATGTTTCACGCACGTGCAACCGCCCTAAGATCAGCAGATTTATCGCGCCAAGTCGGCGCTGTGATCACGACGCCTAGCGGGGAGATCATCACAGCCGGTTGCAATGAAGTTCCAAAAGCCGGCGGCGGCTCTGTGTGGGCGCAGCGCGAAGAAGACGAAGGTAAGGACTACCGAGATTTTCGAATTACCTATGACTCCACTGCGCGGTGGCAGCGTGAGATGGTGTCTGAAATTTTTGACCGATTTGCGAGAGCGGGTTGGTTAGTTCCGGACTTGATGAAAGTTCCGCCGGATATGCTCGCAGAGCGAGCTCTACATGCGGGTGGAGACGCCGTATTGAAAGGCACCCGTGCAGCAAGTACGTTAGAATTTGGCCGCATCGTCCATGCCGAAATGTCAGCGATCACTGATGCCGCACGACTAGGATTTGCAGTGAAGGGCGCCACCCTCTACTGCACTACCTTTCCATGCCACATGTGTGCCAGACACATCGTAGCCGCTGGGATCGGGCAGGTAAAGTACATCGAGCCGTACCCAAAAAGTTTGGCGAAGGAACTATATCAAAGGTCGATTTGCGTCGACCATGATTCCAAGGCTGATACTGATGCTGTCGAATTTAAGCCGTTCGTGGGAATCGCTCCGCGCCGGTATCTTGAACTCTTCGCGATGCCGAAGCGCAAGGACAGTCGCGGTCATATCATCCAGTGGAATGCCGCCGATTCGCAGCCGCGCGTCAGACAATTTCCAATACACATCGACTTAGAGATTGGTCATCTGGCGTTTTTGTCCGAAAATGCAATTCGGCTCGGTATCACGAGCGACGGGTCAGAAGGCCGGAAGCCTGATCCCCCACAGGAGGGCGAAACACAATGACAGCCCGGAAAGCGGATAATCTGCTCGAAAAGCGCCTTGCAGAGGCCAAAGAGGCCGCCGACAAATGGCCCGAATGGAAGCGAGAAGCTATGAAAGCGCAAGTTACGATCGGCCCTGCACTGCCGTCCGAGTCGCCGCGAAATGAACCCAAGAGAACTACCGCCGATGGTCCGACGGCGCTTGCTCGGGATCGCGCGGCTACCGGAGAAGTTGAACCTCAACGAAAAAGAGACTGATCTCGTAGGCGAGAGCGCGGGTTCGCCGATCCGTTGTTCGCCCGCCGTTAGCCGCCTGCACTCTTGCTCCGTGCCGTCGGCTAGGAGAGGCCCTCCCACGGGGGATCGCCGAAATAGATGCTTTTCTGCGCGCGCGAGCCTTGGCAGGTCGGGCACACAAGCGGGGCTATCGTCCTGATGATGCAATCCGCGCCGCGCTCGGCGATGAGACCGTCCAGGATCACGCTGAAGAGGCGCCGGCAATCGAGGCACTGGCCACCGATCGCGAAGCCGCGCCGGCGCAGCGCGCCGAGCGCGCCATCGTTAGTCTCGGCGGGACGGGAGCACGATGGGTCAATTAAATTGGGTCGGAGTCGACTAGAGGGTGGGAAAGGTCGGGTTGTGTTGAGGATTTGTCCGTATCCAGTCAAGTCTCGCTTCATGTAGGAGCTGCGATATCCCGCGACCGCGATATCCCGAGTCTTCCTATCCGGGTGGCGCAGGGAGGCGCTCGCAGGAGCAGTAGAGTTCGCTCTCGGTTCGTGAGCGGTCATCGCCAGCGCCAATCAGCACATCCAGGATGTGCCAGCTCCGGACTCTCTGAGGCTGGGCGTTCGGCACGTCAGACGGGCTTACGGGACGGTCTACCGGGCGCAGGCTCAAATCGGGGACGCGCAGCCACCTTCACGGGTTTGAAGCCCGTCGGGGACGCCAATAAAATCAAGCAGTTAGTGGTCGAGGCTCTGGCCTTTGGATAACGGCTATATAATATACAAGGTTGGAGGCGGTCAGGCATGGCGGGCCAATCGGTGGAGCACGCACCAATGGAAGGCGACCACGAAGAGCGGAAGCCGGTCTTTATACGCGGCACGATCGAGGTGCAGCCGGGCAAGCCGATCCAGACCAAAGACCGGGTCGAGTTAGCCGAAAGAATCCAGTCGTCGCCTCTGGGCAACGCTATGGCCAATACATTGCGGGCCTATCGCAAGGCTGCGCGTGATCTGCTTGAGGGGCAATACGCAAGCGTTCGCGATCTCGCGCCACCGCATATGCGGGTACCATGCCACATTTGGGTACTGTGCTGTCGTGATGGCGTGGTGGTTAGGTATGACGCCGCTGGTGACGAAGAACCGAAAGTGCGTAATGCCGACCTTCCCGAGAGCTTGGCGGACGTGATACCGAACTTCTCGGAACATGTGATCCACATGCCCGACGATCCCGCGACTTACGTTCCAAAGCATGCGGGTCCCGGCTTGATACAAATGGTCGTCAATGCCGAGGGCGAAGCGTTTGAACATTCGCGCATCCACCCGGCGATCTTTGCCCCGAGAGCGCTGCCACCGAATTTCAAGATGCCACTACCGCCGACGCGCCCGCCGTGTCTAGTTTCGATAAATCCAGAGCTGCAAATGGAGCTGCACGGGGTAGTATTGCCGGCCGACGCGCCGGCTAAGGCGGTGCCGACTAACCCCGAGCGCTTCGTCGCCCACGGAGTAGTTAGGCTGCCGGTCGGGTGGGAGCTGATAGAGATTTACCCCCGTCTCGGGGAAGAATACTGGCGGCCGGCATACGCCGCCATGTGGGCACAACTCGATTTGCTCAGCGTTATTGCCCAGCACAACGCGGTTAAATCTGCACTGCATCGTTTGGATGGGCGGCGCGTCGCGCGTGAACATTACGCTGGTCTTCTCGAACAATTTGAGGCGCTTCTCGCCGGACCAGAGGAACCTTGCCATCAATTCCTGAAGAAACACCCAGAGTTCCTTTGCGCGACGTATGACAGGGTTTGGTCGAAGGTGCCGTTCGGAAATCACGTCAGCGACTTCGTCTTTCGAGAGCCCTCCAATGACTATCTCTTGGTGGAGATCGAGGCACCTCACAGAGAGCTATTTCGAAAAGACGGACACCCGCTTCATCCGCTCAACCACGCAATGAATCAGATCACTGATTGGATCCAGCACATCCAGGACAATAAGGCGGCCGTGGAAAAAGATTTTCCCGGAATTTCGGCAACACCACGCATGCTCGTGGTAATCGGCCGCTCCGCTTCTCTCACGGAGAAGAATCGGCGCTCTCTGACGCTTCTACAGGGCCAGAGACCGCGGTTATCAATCTTAACTTATGACGACGTCATTGCACATGCCCGAGAAAATCTCGAGCGACATTTCGGGCCTTTGTCTCTCAAAACACAGAACTTGGAACTCTATTTCTATCGCGGCGATCCCGGTTAGCGATTCTGCTTTTGGCCCCGTTTCAAAGCGGACGCTTACTCAACGACTTGATGGCGTATTCGAGAGCGGAGCAGGCGGCGAAAGCGGTGGCTCGATCGCAGTATTGTCCGTCGCGCATCGCCTTGCCTGGATGGATCAAGTTGCGCGCATCCCTTCCACATCGGGCTTGGCGCAACGCTTCGTCCTCGATCAATCCGAGCTCACCGGCCACCTCAATCAATGCATGCAAGCCCCATCGGTCCAATGCTCCCGTGGGGGCGCTCTTAAGTGCTCTTTTGCTAACCGCCACAGCAATCGCTGTCGCACGTTCCGCCGATGTCTTTGCATCCACGGCCCACAGTAATAGAGCCTCTACGGCAGCGCTACTCAGTACAGTTGCCGCCTTCCACTCGCAATTGTGAAGCGCCTGATAAGCAGAAGCTATATCAACGCGAATGCTTTCGCGAAGTACCACATCCGTGACAAACGCCAGAGTGGCGGTCGTCGCGGGCACCTGCTGGTCTGGGAGCTGTTTAAGCGACTTCCGCAGTGCCGTTAAGGCTGCAGCAGCTCTGGCGTTTTCACTGTGCTCGCTCCGGCCAATCGTACTCCAGGTACCGTAGGTACTTCGCATCGTCTCAAAAGCTTGGATGAATTGGATGTAGTCCGCGCCACTTATCGTGATTAGTTCCTCAGGAAGCTCCTCTACGAGACGTATAATCGCCGCAATACTGCCAGCGTGGCTTCTGTCGAGCTGCGCGTTCGGATCTCCCTTAATTGTGTATGGGAAGCTCTGCTCGATGACCAAAACAATTTCGCTTGGCACTATTCGCGGCATAGATGGTCTCCTATCTCGTCAATTTCTCCCAGTTGTCGGATGCGATTTGTGCCAGCCGTACCAGCTGGGTGAGGGTTGCCTGTGCTTGAACCTCACTAATTGGGGTATGGGAGGCAGTTGGGGTATGGGGGTCAGAGTAATGAAGTGCACCCTTCGCCTGAGACACGGGAATCAGAGACAGCTCAGGGTGATCGAGTTTGACGGCGGCGATATCGCCGCCGTCAAACTCGGCAATGTTTCTTCGTACTCCGCCGGCGGCCGATAATCGAGCGCCGAGTGAAGCCGGTGGCGGTTGTAGACCTTCTCGATGAACTCGCCGATGCCGGCGCGGGCATCGGCAATGCCGCGGTAGTCGCTGCCGTCGACCTCTTCGTGCTTCAGGGTCTTCATGAAGCTCTCCGCCTTGGCGTTGTCGTAGGGATTGCCGACCCGGCTCATGCTGGGCTGGATGTCATGTGCGCGCAGCAGCGCGGTGTAATCGCCGCAGGCGTATTGCACGCCGCGGTCGGAGTGGTGGATAAGGCTGCCGGGAGCCGGCCGGCGGGCTGCGATCGCCATGTCGAGCGCCGCGATGGCGAGGCTCGCCTGCAGATGCGTCTCCAGTGACCAGCCGATGACGCGACGGCTGAAGGCGTCGAGCACAATGGCAAGATAGGCAAACTCCTCGGCCAGATGCACATAGGTGATGTCGGCAACCCAGAGCTGGTCCAATCCGGTCAGCTCCATGCCGCGCGCAAGATTGGCGACGACGCGCCAACCATGGCGACTGTCGGTGGTGGCCGGCACGAAGGCCCTCTTCCTGAGGCACAGAAGATTGTCCTCATGCGTCATCCGCAGCACACGCTTGTGATTGACCCGCCAGCCCTGGCGGCCTAGCTCCGCCGTGATCCGGCGATAGCCATAATGCCGGTCGAGGAGCGCCAGCCTCTGGATTGCATCCCGCAATCCCATCTCCTCCTGGCGGGGCGCCGAGGCTCGCCAGTGCCGGTAATATCCCGCCCGACTTACCTCGGCCAGCCGGCACATCCGCTCGATTCCGAGTTCGCCTTGCGACAGCGGCGCCGTCATCGCTTGGATGACCGCGTAGATGCCGTCGCGCCAGGTGCGCCGGTCGACCGGCGTGCCTCCCCGACTTGCCGCAAGGCTCGCTGAAAAAAATCGAGTTCGACCTGCTGCTGACCGACCTTGCGCTCCAGTTCGGCAAGCCGACGCTGCGCCTTCGAAAGCTCGTCCGGCGGCGGCGGTTCGACCATCGGCAGGTCTTCCGCCGACCTCGATCTGCCGCCATGGGCGCCGATCGCCAGAGCCTCTGCCTTGGTTGGTCGCCCTCGGCTGCGCAACGCCTCGGGGCCGCCAGCGCGAAACCGCTCCCGCCATTGGTAAAGATACTTCCGCCAATCCCAAGCTCGCGCGCCAAAGCGCTCACGTTCTCCCCAGCCAACATCCGCCGAAGCGCCGCAAGCTTGTAGGCTCGGCTGAAAAGCCTGACCCGTTCCTCCGCCATCAGTTCTCCTCTACAAGAAGAACTGTCCCCCTTTTCTCTGTCTCATTCTAGGGGTGCACTCCAGTAAATTTATCTGCCGCTTGTAGCCCTTGGTTTTGGGCGGTCGCCCCTTCGGCAGCGGCGCGACGCGGCGGCGGAGCGTCTTGGGCAGGCCATCTCTGAAGCCTTCCATCAGCCGCGCGGCCCGACCGCTCGACGCAAGCGCAGCAAGCCACCGAGACACAAGGTCTCCCTTCATTCTGGCGATGCTCCGCCGCGCCCAACAGTGCACACGACCGCCGAGGCCATCCCGAGCTACACTTGGCGCCGATGTCGCCTCTCCGCGCCTTTTTCGCTGTTCTCCTGTATCTATGCGCCGTGCACGGCGCCTGCGCCGAATCGCTGTCCCCTTCGGATCGGCAGGCTTATAGCGCGGCTTTTGCCGCTGCACGCGCCGCGAACTGGCCCGCGGCCCGGGAGCTCGCGGCGGGCGCTCGCGAGCCGCTCCCTGCCAAGGCCCTGCTGTGGCTCGAGCTGATGCAGAGCGACACCGCGCGCTTTCCCGATATCGTCGCCTTCGCCGAAGGGAACGCGGGCTGGCCTCGGCTCGGGATGCTCCGCCAGCATGCCGAGCAGGTCATGGACGATGTTCCCGATGCCGAGGTTCTCGCCTATTTCAATACCCACCCGCCGCTGACGCCGAAGGGAAAGCTGCGATTTGCCGCCGCCCTTGCGGGAGCCGGCCAACGCGAAGCCTTGCTCTCGCTCATCCGGCAGACGTGGCTGACGCCCGATCTCGGTCCCGACGACGAGCAGGCCATCCTCGATCGCTATGCCGACGTGCTGCGTCCCGAGGATCATGCCGCGAGGCTCGACCTGCTGCTATGGGCTGGGCAGCCTTCGGCGGCGCGCCGCGAGATCCCGCGCGCGCCGGAGGAGCGGCAGATGGTGGCGCAGGCGCGCCTTGCGCTTGCTGAGCTCAGCGACGACGCCGAAGCCGTGCTCGCGCGCGTTCCCGAGAGGTTGCGCAACGACCCGGGCCTCGTCCTCGAGAGCGCGCGCTGGTATCGGCGCATGGACCGTCTCGACGAGGCGGCGAAGACGTTACAACAGCCGCCGCCGGACCTCGTCCGTCCTGCGGCGTGGTGGCGCGAGCGCGACATCCTCGTGCGCCGCCTGCTCGAGAAGGGCAAGGATCAGCTTGCTTACGCGCTCGCCGCCTGGCGGGGGTTGGGGGAGACAGGAGCCGCTGCGGTTGAGGCTGAGTTCCTCTCGGGCTGGATCGCATTGCGCCGGCTCAATGACCCCAAATCAGCCTATGAGCATTTCTCGACGCTCTATGCGAGCGCGACGCTGCCCGCGAGCCAGGCGCGCGGCGCCTATTGGCAAGCACGCGCGGCCGAGGCAATGGGCAATCAGGAAGCCGCACGTCACTGGCTCACCGTTGCCGCCGCGCATGGGATCACCTATTACGGCCAGCTTGCAGCGGCGCGCCTCGACAGCGCTGTCCGCGTGGATTTCCCACTAGAGCCGCGCCCCTCCCCGCAGGATTTCGACGCCTTCGAGCGGATGGAACTGGTACGGGCGGCGCGCATGCTGGCCGAGATCGGTCAGGATGATCTCGCGAGACTGTTCGTACTGCAGGTGGCGGCGGCGGCGAAGACGCCGGTCGATCAGAAGCTCGTCGCGATGCTTGCCGAGACCACCGACGCGCTCGACGTTGCCATCGCCGCGGCCAAGGGTGCCGGCCGTGACGGCGTCCCGCTGCTGGCGGAGGGTTTTCCGCTGGTGGGCTTCGAGCGTCGAGGCGCGGTCGAGCCGCCGCTCGTACTGGCGATCGCACGCCAGGAGAGCGGCTTCGATACGACCGCCGTCAGCCACGCCGAAGCCCGCGGCGTGATGCAGCTATTGCCTGATACCGCCCGAGATGTGGCCAAGTCGGCCGGGATGCCATTCTCCGCCGATCGTCTGACCAGGGACCCGGCGTATAACCTCGCTCTTGGACAGGCCTTCCTGGGTCGGCTGCTCGACCGGTTCGGTGGGTCCTACGTGCTCGTGCTGGCGGCGTACAATGCGGGTCCGGCCCGGGTCAACCAATGGCTGGAAACGTTTGGCGATCCGCGGAGCGACACCGTCGACCTCGTCGATTGGATCGAATCGATACCTTTCCCCGAGACACGCAACTACGTAGAGCGCGTCCTCGAGAATTTGCAGATCTACCGGCTGCGGCTCGGCGCCGGCGAGCGTATGTTCACGCTCGTGCAGGATCTGCGACGGTGAAATTGGCTCATCAACCCCGGGGCCTCCGGACGGCAGCATCGTGCAAGCAGCGGCCATCCGGCTTGGTCGCATGGTCATGGTCTGAGCAGCGGCCGGCGGACGGTGTCGACCGCGCAGAGAAAATCGCCTAGGGGATATTCGGGGTCAGAGTAGATGTGCTCGTCCGCTGCTGCTTGCGCCTTTGGCTCCGGGGCGGCAGGCAAATGAGGCACGTCAGCTGGTGATCGAGGCCGCCACCATCATCAACAAGCCAGCCACGAACATGAAGGCTGCAATTACCCAATCTTCTATCATGCGCTCACCTCGACGCGCCCAAACAAACCAAATTCGTTAGCATTCGACCCCCACGGCGGATTCCGTCAAGGTATTTGCTCGGGCGGCAACGCGCGGCAGAACAGGGCCGAATCGGAACGGGAACAAATCGGAATCTGAGTCTTCCGAGCCGCGCGGCGGCAATGGAAAATTGCGGTCAATTCGAGTAATTAATGGGGTCGGGTGCGCCAGGCGAAGCTGGCGCGTTCAAGCCGGCCATGACGAGGGAAGGGTGTTTGAATTGATGGGGTCGGAGCCGACTAGTTCTCGTGGCCGGGTATCGTATCATGTGAGGGCTGGCCCCCTCGCATGGGGCGGCATAGAAAGCAGTCGTGCAAATCACGGGCCCGATCAGGAAAGCATCGATGCGCTTGCTGTATTCCGCCGGATCTCCCTTCGCGCGTCTGGTACGGATCGCGCTGATGGAAACCGGTCTCGACGGGCTTGTGATCAAGCAGGAGCTGACGCGCGCACGGCTCTATTCGCCGGAGTCGGACGTGTTGGTGCTGAACCCGGTCGGGCGCGTGCCGACATTGGAACTGGACGACGGCACGATCCTGACCGAGAGCAAGCTGATCCTGGACTATATCGACGCGCTCAATCCGGGGCCGAAGCTGTTGCCGCGGGACGGTTCGGACGGGTGGAGGACGCTCGCCGAGATGGGCCAGGCCTTGGGCCTGCTGGAGGGCATCGTTACCTGGATGAGGGCGCTGCCGCCGCCAAAATCGCAACGCGCCGTGGAGCAGATCGCACGTGAGTCGGTGCGGGTGAACCGTGCGGCGGACGCGCTGGAGGGGGCGACGGCTCGCGGCGCGTATTCGGGGCGGCTCAATGCGGCGCAGATCGTTCTGGGCACGGCGTTGGGGCTGGTGGAGCCGCGGCTGCCGGTGTGGAAATGGCGGGAGGGACGACCCACCCTGTCTCGCTGGTACGACGTGATCGCGGCGCGGGAATCGTTTCGGACGACGGAGCCACCGGGGTTGTAGGGGAATAGACCTCTGCGAAATGGCATTCTGGATAACGAGAGTCTTGCGAGTGCGTGCGTCCGCCCGACGCTAGGGAGACGATCATCGCAGATTTGTTCGCCGGGCCAAGTCACAATGGAGCAGATCCCCGATGTGCTCGATCGTCACGTCCGCCGGCGGAAAAGCGGCGATCACTTTCGGGTCGTGAGCATAGGTTCCCTGGCGTGGAAACACGGTGGTCACGCGTTCGCCCCAGAACTGCTTGACCGCCGTGAGGATACGCAGCTTGTCGTCCACCATGACGTAATGCTCGGCCGGGTAGCGCCGCTCGACATCATCGAGTGCCGCTTCCTTGTGTATATAGATCAGCACGCGACCCTCCACCGCGTCGGATAGACCCGCACGCTCGACCTTGTGTGGCTGGAAGACGACATCGCCGTCCGACAAGATGACGGTCGGGCCGATGCCGCCCAGCCGCTTCAGCACTTCGAGGGCGGCGGGGAACAGCCGGTCGGCGAAAGGGTAGTCGATAAGGAAGGAGGACATGGACAGCAGCTCGACCTCGCGCGGATGTTCGGTGCGGTAGCGTTGCAAGGCTCCGAGATAATCGCGATAGCCCAGCTCGGCGAACAGATCCTCAAGGATCCGCCAATAGCGCTCGCGCGCCGCAAGGCCGAAGATGCGCTCGAGATGATCTTTGAGATCCTGTTGGATCCCGTCATTGTCGAGCAGCGTGTTGTCGACGTCGACGAGGAAGACAATCGGATGAGGCAATGTCATGGGTCACCAGCCACATATGGTGCCGACGCGCGGTTGACGCGAAGCCGCAACCGCCCCGCCCGCGCGTCGGCGCGTGAAGGTTGCGCAAAATCTCGAGAGATCGCGTCCAGTTCTGACAACCGGTGAGGACGCGGTGTCACGCGACGTGCTTGCTCATCAGACCCAGGATCAGGGCATCGAGGCTGTACGGCCCGGCGCCGGCCGAGACGACCATGATCAACATAAAGGCATAAAGCGTCTCCGGTAAATAGAGCCAATCGTCGATGCGATCCGCCTCGTCGATCGGCTTGTAGAGTTTGATTCGCTGCCGCCCGGACGTGGCCATGGCGACGAGGATGATGACAAGCAGGCCAAGCGCGCCGAGTGGCGCCAAGAGCCCGATAAGGACGGCGGCGCCGGCGGCGAATTCGACCGACGGCACCCACCATTGATTGAAGCCCAATGCCGGAACGCCGAGCGCCTTGAGCTCATCGACGATTGCACGGTGGCGCTCTGCGTTGAACAGCTTGCGATATCCCGACAGCATAAAGAATGTCCCGATCGCGATCCGGTTCAGGGTGATCGCGAGGTCGGTCCAACCGACACCGACGAACAGCAAATCCATCATGGTCCATCTCATTCGATGTCGATGTCTTCGGGCAGGACCGATCTTAATGCGACCAGCCGCCCCAATAGCACACAGGTCATGGCGCGGCGATGCTGCACAATGCATCGATCGAATATTTTCCCGCGCCAGTAATGTACAGCAGCAAGAAGCCTCCCATAATGCTGAGGTTCTTGTAAAAGCCCTCCATGCTGGCGAGGTAATCCGGGCCTGTCACTGTCCAATAGCGATGCTCAATAAGCGAAGTTCCCAGCGTGTATAGAGCCAGGAGTACAGCCGACGGACGCGTGAACGCGCCAACAGCTACCGCGAACGCTACCGGAAGCTCCATGAAGATCGCTACGGCAGCAGCCAGTACCGGCATCGGAGCGCGATCCTGCACCATCTGACTTACCGTGCCCGAATAGTCCCTCAGCTTTCTCCAGCCGAAGATCAAAAACAGTGTCGCGAGAAAAAGACGCGCCGCGAGAATGACCGCATCGTTGATGTCGTTTATCATAACGCTACCGTCGCTCCCTGTTTTCTTGTCGACGCGACTGTGAACCAGCGGATGATTTAAATCCGCCCGTTACAGCCGCCTCCATCTTATCAGCAGCCCAGTATCCACACCCGCTGTGAGCCAAACAGGTGCAGCCGGCGCATGATATGGCTGCCCATCAGCGACGGCAATTGTCGAGGAGATTGACACGGATCGGCAGCGCGGAGTTCCGCGCCGGGCGGACGCCGCCGACTATGGAGAAGCTCGGCGGCGGACCATTCCATGCGCGCCGCGAGGTTGTTTGCGAGGAGCCACCGACCAAAATGATTACCGTCGGCGGGAACAGCCGTCAAATATCGCACCAGCTTCATCTGAATTCATCGGGGGACACGCGAAACAGAGAAGATCGACCGCGATCTCTTATCGGACCTGGTCGAGGAAGCGCTCGATCAGCCATGCGGCCGCAGGACCAGGCGGCCGATCGGTGCGATGCATCGCCTGAAACGAGTAGCGGGCGCTCTTGGCCTCCGGCAATTCCAGCCGCACGAGCCGGCCGGCGGCCAAATCCGCACGCACATTCGGCTCCGGCATATTGCCCCAGCCGACGCCGGCCAGGAGCAGGTCGTGCTTCGCGCCCAGATCCGCGAGGTGCCAAGTTTCGGCCGAAAAGATGCCGACATTCGGCCCCTCCGAGAACGGCGTCCGCACCGTCAGGACCAATTGCCGATGGTGCCGGGCGGCGCCCGGCGCGTTGGGCCGATGGCGCGCCAGCGGATGATCGGGTGCTGCAACCGGAATTATCTCCACGTCACCGACATGGACGAGCGCGAGGTCCGGCTCGACGTCGAGAAGCCCGCCGCCGACGCCGATCATCGCGCCGCCCTGGCGAACCAACTGGGCGACGGCGCTCAAAGCCTCCACATGCAGACGCAGCTTCACGGTCGGGAATTTCACCTCGAAAGCTTGCACCGCATCGACCAGACGCTCGCGCGGCAGCATCACATCGACGACCAGCGTGACCTCCGCTTCGACGCCTTTCAGCAAGGCGCGGACGCTCGCGCGCAGGTCGTCGACGCCCCCGGCTACGGCTCTCGCCTTGGACAGAACGGCAGATCCCGCTTCGGTGAGCCGCGGCGTGCGCGTGTGCTCGCGATCGAACAGGGAGATACCGAGTTGCTGCTCGAGGTTGGCGATCGTGTAGCTTACCGCCGAAACGGCCCGGCCGAGCTTCTTGGCGGCTGCGGTGAAGCTACCCGCCTCGACGACGGCCAAGAATACCCTCAGTTGGTCGATGCTCGGGATGCCGGGTTCCGACATTTCAAATATCCTGAACGGAATCTCCGGTACTTTACGAGTTTTCTGTCGGATGGGAATGTCTATCTTTGATCCCGAGGTCAAACGGCGCCGCCATAGACCTCGAGCGCAACCCGGTCGCCGCTCCGACGGCCAAGCTTTGGGGGTCAGAGACATGACCAGACAAACCGACACCACTGCCCTTGTTGGGCGCGTCCTGATAGGCGTGCTGTTCCTGACGGCCGGCCTCAGCAAATTGGCCGCGCCGGCGGCGACGCAGGCCTACATTGCGTCTGCGGGCTTGCCGGCTCCGGTCGCCGCCTATTTCGTCGCCTTGTTCGTCGAGCTGGTCGGCAGTGTCCTCTTGCTCGCGGGCTTTCGGGTCCGGGTCGTGGCGGCCGGCCTCGCGGTCTTCACGCTGGTGACGGCCGTGTTTTTCCACAACAACTTCGCCGATCAGAACCAGATGATCCACTTCCTGAAGAACGTCGCCATCGTCGGCGGGCTGCTTCAGGTCGTAGCGTTCGGCGCCGGCAAATTCTCGCTCGATCACCGCTTCAGCCGCTCGGTCAAGCCCTCGACCGCTGCTCTGGGCGCTGCAGGCTAGTACCTCCTGTAGCGAGCGCCGGGCACGGTCTGGCCGATGCCCGGCGCTTCCCCGCCAGCCCGATCGCCGAGGTTCGTCATGCCCGCCACCGCAATGCTTGCGACCAGCGCAACCCGTGAGATCGTCCACCGCTCCCGGGGCCGCTCCCACGGCCCCGTCACCCGGCTGATGAGCCCTGGGGATCTCGGACAGATCCTCAAGCCTTTCGTCTTCCTTGATCTGGTCGACAACAAGGGCGACGTCTTCCCGACCTTCGGCCTCCATCCGCATTCAGGCCTGGCGACCCTGACCTATGTGGCCGAGGGCAGCGTCAGCTATGAGGACACCGACGGCGCCACCGGCGTCCTTCGTGCGGGCGGCGCGGAATGGATGCGTGCCGGCAAGGGCATCTGGCACTCGGGCGGGGCCGGCGAGCCCGGGCGTACCCGCGGCTTTCAGCTCTGGATCGCCCTGCCACCGCATCTGGAACTCGGCGATTGCGAAAGCATCTATCAGGGCGCATCCGATCTTCCCCAAGCCGGACCGGCGCGCGTGTTACTGGGAGAGTACGGTGGCGCGCAGAGCTCGATCATGGCGCCGTCGCCGATCAACTACCTGGCGGTTGCGCTCAGAGCCGGCGAACGCTGGAGCTACCAGCCGCCCGAGCGGCATTCCGTCCTGTGGCTGGCCATGGGCAAAGGTCGGGTCAGCGCGCCGGACATCCTCGAGCATGGCGAGATCGTCGTCTTCGAAGCCGGCGAAGCGGCGGTCGAGTTCGTCGCGCAGGATGACGCCGAGTTCGTGATCGGATCGGCGGTTCCGCATCCCCATGAACTGGTGTTGGGCTACTATTCGGTCCACACCTCGCCGCGGGCGCTGGAGATTGGCGAGGCCCATATCCAACACATTCGCCGCGGCCTGGTCGAGCAGGGGCGCCTGCGCGGCGAGTTGTCGAGATGATCGAAGAGCGCGATCTTCGGATCCGCAGGCGGGACGGCGTGATTCCTTGACCTTCATCGTTGCCGCGGCTGAAAGGAATTTCGGACCATGAGGACCATCCGCTTCGAACGCCAAGATGCCGTTGGACGCATCGTTCTCGCCAACCCGCCGGCCAATCGCCTCGACGGCCAATTTTCGGAATGTCTTCGGCAGTCGGTTCATGAGGCCAGTGAAAGCGACATCCGTGTTTTGGTGGTCGAGGCGGAGGGACCTCACTTCAGCTTCGGCGGCGAGGTGCGAGAGTGGCCTGGCAAGGACGTCAATTGGTTCCGCACCTTTGTCGCGGAGGTCAATCTGTCCTACCGCGCGATTGAGGCGCTAAGGGTGCCGACCATCGCTGCCGTGCAGGGCGTGGCGTTTGGCGGAGGTTTCGAACTTGCTCTCGCCTGCGACTTCATTGTCGCCGCCGAGAATGCTCTCTTCCGTTGCGTGGAAGTGACCACGGGAATGCTGCCAATCGCCGGGGCGCTGCAGCGCCTCGCTGAGCGCGTCGGTCGGGGACGGGCAGCGCGCTTCGCCATGCTGGGAGAACCCATCCCCGGCACCATGGCAGGCCACCTTGGCATCGCGTCACACGTCGTCCCCGACGCTGAACTCGCCCGGGCGGCGCAGGCGTTGGCCGACAAACTGGCGGTGGGGCCGACAAAGTCCTACGCCGCCACCCGAACACTGCTCAAAGCCTGGTCGGCGGGCGGCGTGCCGATCGCCGATGCCATGATGCTCGACATCACCATGGATCTCTTCAACACAGAGGATTGCACCCGCGGCTTCGTGAATACGGCGAAGGCCTTCGATCGCGACATCGAGCCGCCGGACATGGTCTTCCATGGGCGCTGACGTGCGGTCGGAGCGCGACCGGCCCCGGTAACTCATGTCCAGTCACGCCGCTGTCGGCAGGTAGGGATATCGCCAGTCGCGGGGCGGCACTCGCCGGATGCTCACAGCGTTTGCCCCTGCCGGGCCAAACGGGATCGCGCGCGGCCGCGTCATACGATAGGGGCCGGCGCTTGCTCGACCGTCCGCCAGAATTCGGGGTCGTGGCCGAAGAAGATGCGCGCCCCGCCTCGTTCAAGCGCCTCCAGCCGGTCGAGCGAGGCCAACATCGCCTCACGGTCCTGCACGTGGCGCGGCAGGCGACGCTCGCGCAGCGTCTGGCAGAAATAGCAAGCGTCAGCCGCGAGCACGACCTCGCCGCTGTCGAGCCGCAGCCGCAGCGACTGGTGCCCGGGCGTATGCCCGTGCGTCGGCACGCACACCACCGAACCGTCGCCGAAAACGTCGTGCTCGCCATCGACCAGGCGCAGTTTATGGCCGAGCTCGAAATCGCGCGGGTTGAACCCGTGCCACGCAGCGATGTCGGGGTCCTGGCGAACCTCCCACTCGCGACGCTGCACCAGCATCGTCGCGTTGGGGATCAAGGCGTTGCCGCCGACATGGTCGAAATGAAAATGCGAGTTGATGACAAGGTCGATCTTGGCGGGATCGCGGTCCACCGCTTCGAGCCGCGCGCTCACCTCCTCGCCGGGCTCGAAGCCGAACCGAAACAGTCTCGCGTAGCGCGCGCCGAGGCGCCCCGCCGGGTCGCGCTGACAATCGGGATGCAGCCCGGTATCGAACAGCGCCCGGCCTTTGGGATGCTCGATCAGGAAGACCGGGATCGGTACGGTGATATCGCCCTCGCCGCCCTCCATCAGACGAGAGAACGCGCCCGTCAACGTGCCGCAGGTGAAGGCATAGAGCTTGATGGTCATCGCGGCCTCAGATGGCTCCGATTGAAGGCCAGGCTCACGCCGCCAGTGTGACAGGACGAGCTTTCCAGTTCCAGGGCGGCAACTCGAGACGCGAGGCCGGGTGATCCCAGCATGAGGTCTGATCTGCAGGCGCCGGATCGCGTCGGCCGTTCCGACAGGTTTGCGAGCCTCACGGTTCACCTCTGCCAGGCTGGATCGTGCCTTCGCGCCTACGGCATGCACACATTTCGCGGCAGCGTATTCCTCAACAATCGCTTTGCCCGCGAAAGCGGGCATCCAGAGCCCTCAACTGGAGCAGCGGAGCGCGTCTCCTGGGTCCTCGCTTTCGCGCTACGGCATGCACACACCTTGCAGCAACGCGCTCCTCAACGATCGCCTTGCCCGCGAAAAGCGGGCATCCAGGGCCCGCAATTGCAGTGAGCGGGGCGCTTCCTCTGGGTCCCCGCTTTCGCGGGGACGGCGGAATGAGTAACGGAAGGCGCAGCGCTTTTACGGATGTGTGCATGCCGTAGCGCTGTCGCGGGGACGGCGGGGCAAGTAACGGAAGGCGCGGCGTTTTCCCGGATGTGTGCCTATTATGGCATAATGTTGCAAAAAGATGCTGGATGCATCATACTGGCTTGATGAAACGAATTCCTAAAGCCCTGACGCTTCGTCTCGATGCCGCGAATTTCAGGCGGCTGGCGGCAATCGCAGGGGCGGAAAATCGCACGCCCACAAACTATGTGGAGACCCTGGTGCTCCGTGACCTCGAAGCCAAGGACGAGGCCAATCGGGTGATCACCGTCTATGCGCCGCCCGAGACTGCCTCTCTTGTGCCGGGCGCGCTCGAGCGCAGCGAGGGTGAATCCGACGAGCGCTATGCCCGCCGCAAGAAGCTCGTCGACGAGCTGATGTCGATACCCGACAAGGGCTGACAGCGCCTCGTCGTGATCGCGGAAGGCGCGTTCGTCAAGAACTCTGTTCCCCAGCAGCGAGCAGCCCCGCCGCCCGGGGCCGCTGCACATTTGTTACTGCTTTGCGGTGGTGCGTCCGATCGCGATCGTGGCCTACAGCTCTTCCCGGTCATGGCCGTCGGGAATTCCCCTTCCCCAGGGCGTCCGGATCTTCGGAAAATCCGAAGCAGCGCGCCTGAACCAGCGCCCATTCGTCCTTTATCTCAATCGCCTCGCAAAGCTCCCGCTGAGTTCGGCGTGGTTCCCCGAGTTGGAGCTGCCCTCAGAGGGCGTCGTCGCAGTTGCGCCTGCCGCGCTGCGAGATCAACTCCTGAAGACAATGACCGAGTTGTTGCAGCGGCGGCGGGAGCTTATTCAAACGCTCGGTCCCTGAGATCCGGCACTTCCTCGAC
>CAWBKF010000009.1:0-240890 GCA_963789275.1 uncultured Alphaproteobacteria bacterium | reverse complement strand
CTCAACCTCCGACCGAGATCCTACGCCCGCTGTCCAGCGGCCTGCAGAATCAGCTCAGCAATTTCCTGCGGATGCGAGATCAGCGACAAATGGCTCGCCTTCACCTCGATGGTCGTCGCGCCCATGCGCTTTGCCATCCATCGTTCCAGATCGGGATTGATCGTTCGGTCTTCCGTCGACACCGCATAGAAGCTGGGCTTTGAGCGCCACGCGGCGTGTTGACACTTTCCGGTCAGCAGCGCTTTGTGAAAAGGCTGCTGGACCGCATAGAGCACCCGTGCCCGGGCTTCGGGCAGATCGCCGGCAAAATCACGCAGGAACGCAGCCTCGGTCAGCCTTCCCTCGTCGCCATCGAAGATAATCCCCGCCGACGCGGGTGGCGTGGGAAACTTCTTGGCCAGCGCGGTGTAATCCTCTCCCGCATCCGGCGCCCGCGCCGCGATGTAGACAAGTGCGGAAACTTTTGGATTGACGCCGGCCTCCGTCACGATCATGCCCGAGAAAGAATGCCCCACCAGGACGGTGGGCCCGTCCTGCCGGTCCAGCACGCGTCGCGCTTCCGCCACCGCGTCGTCCAGGGTGGTCAGCGGGTTCTGCACGGAGGTCGCGTTCAGCCCCGCCGCCTGCAAGCGTTCGATCACCTCGGACCAGCACGATCCGTCCGCGAAGAGTCCGTGGACGAGAACGACGTTGCGCGCCGCGGCGCCGCTCGCCGCACACGCCAAGCGCGGCAACGCGATTGCCGTGGTTGCGACGGCGAGCGCCGCAGTGAACAGACGACGGCTCATCATGTCGATGTCTATCCGGCCCGTGCCGCCGACCCGATCGGCCGGCGCGCGGGCGTGATCTGGGTGTGGAGGGCCTTCAGCGCGGCGAGATAGATCTCGGAGAAGGTGGGAAACGGCTGGATGGTGTCGCGCAGCACCTCGAGCGGCACGCGGGCGCGGATCGCAAGCGTCGCCTGCTGCAGCCACTCGCCGGCCTCGGGGCCCAGCGCATAGGCGCCGGTCAGCCGCTCGCCGTCGCTGAGCAGGGTCATGAAGCCGTTCGATTTGTCGTAGGCGCGCGTGTAGGTGGCGGTCTTCGCTACCTCCGAGAGGCGGGCGGTCGCGCTGAACTTGGCCTCTGCCGCGCCGACCGAGGCCGCCTGAGGATCGGTGAAGACCGCCCGCGGCACGGCCTCGTAATTGGCCTCGCGCGGCTCGCCGAGAATGTTCGCCGCGACGACCCGGCCCTGATACTTCCCGACATGGGTCAGCTGCCAGATGCCGTTGACGTCGCCGATGGCCCAGAGACGTTCGCCCGCGCTGAGGCGCGCGTCGACCCGGATCCCGCGGTGGTCGGCTTCGACGCCGACGGTCTCCAGGCCGAGCCCGTCGACGCGCGGACGCCGGCCGGTGGCGACCAGCAGCCGGTCGCCGCTCAGCGTCCGGCGGTCGTCGAGGTCCAGGGCGTAGTGCCCATCCTCGCGCCGCGCGGCGGTCGCGTGCACGCCGAGGGCGAGTTCGACGCCGTCCCGGCGCAAGGCCTCGGCGAGCGCCTCCCCGAGCGGCCGGGGCTCGTGGGAGAGTATGTGAGCCGCGCCCTCGACGAGAACCACCTCGCCGCCAAGGCGACGAACAGCCTGCGCCATCTCGACGCCGACCGGACCGCCGCCGAGCACGAGAAGCCGGCGGGGGACGGCCTTCATGCCCGTCACCTCGCGGTTGGTCCAGATGCCCCCGAGTCCCTGCAGGCCCGGCACGGGCGGGATGATCGGCTCGGAGCCTGTGGCCAGGACAACGTGCCCGGCCGTGTGGCGAACGCCGTCGACCTCGACCACGCCGGTTCCGGCCAGTCGGCCGCGGCCGCGAAGCAGGTCGATGCGCTGCTCGGCGAGCCACCGCTCCTGGCCGGCGTCGGAGTAGTTCGAAACCATAAAGTCGCGCCAGGCAAGCGCCGCCGCGACGTCGACCTGCGCGGTCGCCGCCGCGTCGTTGGCGCCGCGCGCGGCCTCCCCCGGGCGCAGCAGCGTCTTGGACGGGATGCAGGCCCAGTAAGAGCACTCGCCGCCGATCCGCTCGCGCTCGACGAGCGCGACGCGCAGACCGCCCTCCGCGAGCGCGCCGACGCAGTGCTCGCCGGGCGAGCCGCCGCCGATGACGATGACGTCGTAGCTGCTCATGACGGCAGCTCCTTGCCGGCCTGCTCGCGCGCGATGTAGTCAGCGTACCAGTCGGCAGTTTCGCTGCGCACGTCAATACTGCTCATGTCAGCTCCTCAGGTTTGGGTCCCGACAGAAGAGATCAAGGTGCGTGATGGTTGAAGACAAGGTCGCACGCTTTGCCGATCACGCGGAGCCGATCATCTCCTATGGTCCCGCGATCGCCGCATGGATTGCGCGGCAATGGCGGGCGAGGTTCGCTTGCGACGCGACGAATTGTTTCAGCGGCGTGTCGATCTCGTAAAAATAGATGTTGGCGACGAAGCCATAGATGCCGGCATCGATGCTGGTGGGCTGCGGTCCGTGCAGGTATCCGCTCGACGGAATGATATCGGCCAAGACCCGGAGATCGGCGAGGCCGCGCGCGTAAGCGGCGTCCGGCGCGTAGCGGCCGATGCCCTGGAAATGATAGCGCTGAAAGTTGAAGTCGCGCGCCTTGAGCAGACCTTCCTCGGTCAGGCTCGGGTGCTCGCGCAGCAGCGCGTCGCGGAAGGCCGGCCAGTAGCGGTCATCCTTCCAGCGGGAATACGACATCACCCAATAGAGATCGTCGAGCATGCGGGTGATCAGTAAATTCTGGTTGCGCTCCCGCGGGGTCAGCGCGCCGTCGATGGTCAGGCGATATTTTCCGATCAGATGGGCGATGATGGTCTCGCTGTCGCCGATCGCCTCGCCGTCATCGACGATGTAGGGGAGCTGGCCGCGCGGCGCCGCGGATGCATCGAAAATGTGCTCGTGGCGAAACGGCACGGCGGCAAGACGCAGGAAGGCGAAGACCTTGAGGCCGTAACCGTTATTGTCGGCGGCGCCGAACAGCTCGGGATAGGAATAGAGCGTGATCATCGCGCCTCCTCGCCGCAATGGCAGTCCGTCGATTATCGGCCCTCGCGCGGAGCGCGTGCGGTCCTCCGGCCCGGACCTCACCTCACCGACGAAAACGCCGTCGGCGCCAGCATCTGGTTGATGACCCTCTCGACGATCTGCCCGTCCCTCTCGGTCTCGGCGCGGGCCGCGAGCCATTCGGGATCGGTGGCGAAGGCGTTCCACTTCCTTTCGCGCTCGGCGAGGGATTCCCAGACGAGAAAATAGACGAGCTGCTGGTTGCTCTCGCCGATGACCGTGGTGAAGAATCCCGCTTGCCGAATGCCATGTTTTTGCCAGATGGCAAGCGTTTTCGTCTCGAACCGGTTCAACAGCGCCGGCAGGCGCCCGGGAATGCAATGATAGACGCGCATCTCGTAGAGCATGGTCGACCTTCCCTCTTCCGATTTTGCTTATTGCGGTATGCCGCCACGAGACTACCGTGGTCCGCCGCGCGCTGGAAGTCCGGTTTGCGCGGCGAAGCGCATATGATCGGGGAAGGTTTCGCCACGGAGACACGGAGGTCACGGAGAAGTGAAGAATGACGCGCCCGGAACGCGCCGACGCGATCATCGTTTCTCGCTTTCCCCGCGAAAGCGGGGAACCAGGGCGACCGACGTGCGGTTGCCTCCTGGGCCCCCGCTTTCGCGGGGGCGGCGATGATAATTTCATTTCTCCACTAGCGCTTTTCTCCGTGCCTCCGTGGGGGCAACATGCGCTAGAGCGCCGTCTCCTGCTCCATCATCACCTCTGCCTGCAGGCTTTCGAGGTCGCGGAAGATCGAGGCGACGGCGAGCACCCGCCCCTTGCGCTTGAAGCGCAGCAGACAGTCCTTGGCCGCGATGTCGCCCTCGATGGCGAGCTCGTCCCAGCTCTCGGCGTGGCCGACATAGTTGATCGGGACGTCGTAGTGCTGGCTCCAAAAGAAGGGAACGGCAATGAAAGGCTCGCGCTGCCCGAGCATGGTGAGCGCCGCCGCCTGCCCCTGGCGCTCGGCGACCACCCAATGCTCGACGCGGATGCTCTCGCCGCTATGCGGATCGGGCCAGCGGGCGATATCGCCGGCGGCCAAGATCGCCGGCACGCTGGTCTCGAGATAGGCGTTGACGGCGACGCCGCGATCCATGGCAAGCCCGCTGCTCTCGGCGAGCGCGGTGCGCGGCCGCACGCCGATACCGGCGACCACGAGATCCGCCTCGAGCGTGCCGCCGCCCCTCAGCTTCACCTGCTTGCCGTCGATGGCCGCCGCCGTATCCTCGAGGTGGAAGACGACACCATGCTGCTCGTGCAGCGAGCGCACGAAGTCGCCCATCTGCGGGCCCAGAATGCGCTCCATCGGCCGCTTTTCCGGGGCGACCACATGGACTTCGATGCCACGCGCGCGCAGCGCCGCCGCGACCTCGAGCCCGATGAAGCTCGCACCCAGCACCACCGCCCGGCGCGCCGTCTTGGCGCGCTCGATGATTGCCCGGCAGTCGGCGAGCGTGCGCAGCGCGCGTATGTGCGGCTGGTCGGCGCCGGGGATCGCCAGGCGGACCGGCTCGGCGCCGGTGGCGAGCAGCAACCGGTCGTACGGGACCTTGCCGCCATCGGCGAGTGCCACCTCGCGCGACCGCAGGTCAAGACCGGTGACGCCGGTGCCGAGGCGCAGCTCGATGCCGTTCTCGGCATAGAAGGCGTCCGGGCGCAGCGGCAGCCACTCCTCCGGCGCGCCGCCGGCGAGGTAGTCCTTGGACAAATTCGGCCGGTCGATCGGCGCCGCAGCGTCATCGCTCAGCATGACGATGCTTCCCTGGTATCGCTCCCGCCGCAATCTCTCGGCCGCGGCAAAGCCGGCCGCGCCGCCGCCGATGATCACGATTTTGTCGGGAGTCTTGCCGGAGGCCTGGCCGCGGGGCGTCGTTGCCGTCCGCTCGCGCTTCTGTCGCACGAAGATCTTGCCGTCGCGCTGCTCGACCGACCAGCACGCAACGGGGCTCAGGGCCGGAGCATGCAAGGCCTCGCCCGTGCGCAGGTCGAAGCAGGCGTGATGCCAGGGGCAGCGGATGGTGTCGCCGACCACGAGCCCATCGCCGAGCGGACCGTGGTAATGCGTGCACTGGGCGTCGACGGCAAACACCTCCGTCCCGCGACGCACCAGCAGAACCGGCTCGCCGCCGGTGTGACCGAGCAGCTTGCCGCCGTCGAGAAGCTCGGCAAGCGCGACACCCTGCGCCAGATCCGGGCCGCTCGGCGTGTCCTGGTCTTGAGCCATTCTCTGCCTCCCTTGGCGACCCCGTGATCCCTTCGTGGTTGATGGCTGCGGGTCTCTGGATCGGTCGTCCTTCTTAGAACAGCGAGCCGCACGGCTGGTTCACGCAAGGAGTTGCGGCGCGAGTGCTGACGCCCGGGCCTAAAGTTCTTCCGGCGGGCGGCGGTGGCGGAACAGCAACAGCAGTAGCACATCGTAGATCACCTTCAACCCGCCGGCGGCGATGAGCGGCCAGCCGAAAGAGGAGAGCGCCAGGAGATAGCCCGAGGCGATCGGGCTCGCCGCCGCGGCGAGGCTGCGCGGCACCGCGGTGACGCTCGCCGCCGCCGCGCGCTCGCCCGGCGTCACCACCGCCATGACGTAGGAGGTGCGCGTTGGCACGTCCATGCTGGAGAGCGCGCTGCGCAGCAGCAGCAGCGCCAGCACCACCGGCGAGGCTTGGCGCGAAGGGCGCCAGGATCAGCAGCAGGTTCGACGGCAGATGCGTGAACACCATGGTGTTGACGAGGCCGATGCGCCCGGCCAGCCGCGTCGCGACGAGATATGACCCGGCCGCCAGCAGGTTGCTCCAGAAGAAGAACGCGCCGGCCGCCGCCAGCGACAAGCCCCAATGCTGGAAGAGCCACAGCGCCAGCAGCGATTGCACGATGAAGCCGCCGCCGAAGGCGTCGAGGCTGAAGAGCGCCGCCAGGGTCAGCACGAATCCCCGCGAGGGCCCAAGCGGCTGAACCGGCGCGCCGCGGCGCGGCACCGGTCCCTGCGGCAGGCGGCGATAGAGAAAGTATGTGGCGAGGCCGAGCAGCGCATAGAGCGCGAACATGCCTTGCACCGCACGCAGCAGATCCGCCGCGCGCGACGCCGCGAGCAGCTCCGGCAGGCCCGCGGCGAGCGAGCCCAGCGCCGCCACCAGTGAGCCCACGAGGCTGTAGGCGACGAAGATGGCGGTGCGGCTCTTGGCGCTGGCGGCGTCGGCCAGCAGCGCCTGCTCCAGCGGCAGGAACAGGCTGACATCGCCCGCCGACGGGTTGAGCGTGCCGATGAAACCGATCACCACCAGCGGCCAGAAGTGCCTCTCCAGCGTGAAGCCGATGCCGGTGGCGATCATCAGCAAGGTCGCGCCGAGCAGCAGCAGGCGCGCGCCATGGCGATGGGCGCGGAAACCCACCAGCAAGGTCAGCGCCGCCGATCCCGCCAGCGTCGCGGTGGTGAGGATGCCGACATGGAAGGCGTCGAAGCCCAGCAGCTCCAGATATACCGGCAGCAGCAGGCTGACGAAGCCGTCGCCGAAGGCGCGCAAGCCGCGGCCGAGGAGCAGCAGCCGGGCCTCGGGCCGCGCATCGCCCGGCAGCAGACGCAGAGGTTTCACGTCAGCCGCGCGATGCCTTCGGCGCCGAGCGCGCCGAGGATCACGACGAGCCAGGGCGGCACGCGCCAGAAGGCGAGCAGCAGGAAGGCGACGAGGCCGAGGATGAAATCCGGCGCGGCGAAGATGGCGCTGGTCCAGACCGGGCGATAGAGCGCGGCGAGCAGCAGGCCCACCACCGCGGCGTTGACGCCGCGGAGCGCCGCCTGCACGCCGGCCTGGCGCCTGAGCTCGCTCCAGAACGGCAGCACGCCGATCATCAGCAGGAAGGAGGGCAGGAAGATCGCGACGAGGCAGAGGAGCCCGCCCTGCCAGCCCTGCGGCGAAGGCGACATCACCGTGCCGAGATATGCCGCGAAGGTGAAGAGCGGCCCCGACACCGCCTGCGCCGCGCCATAGCCCGCGAGGAAGGCGTCGTTGCCGATCCAGCCCGGCGGCACCACCGCGGCTTGCAGCAGCGGCAGGACGACATGACCGCCGCCGAACACCAGCGCGCCCGAGCGGTAGAAGCTGTCGAACAATGCCAGTGCGTGGCTATCGCTCGCCGCCGCCGCCAGCGGCAATCCCGCCAGCAGCAGGAAGAACGCCGCCAGCGCGGCCAGCGACCAGGCCCGGCCGAGGCGGAGCGGGAGCACGGAAGCCGTCGCCGCGGCGTCGCGCGCGAGCCAGCGCCAGCCGACCAGCGCGCCCAGCGCGATCGCCGCGACCTGGCCGAGCGTCGAGGGGATGGCGAGCGTCAGCACCGCCGCCGCCACCGCCAGGCTGGCGCGCGGCCGGTCGGGGGCGAGGCTCCGCGCCATCTGCCACACGGCTTGCGCCACCACCGCGACCGCGACGATCTTGAGCCCGTGCAGCCAGGGCGCGCCGGCAAGCCCGCTGACGGCGCCGACACCGTAGCCGAAGAGGATGAGCGCCAGCGCCGATGGCAGCGTGAATCCCAGCCAGGCGCAGGCTGCGCCCGGCAGCCCCGCCCGCAGCAGCCCCAGCGACAGCCCGACCTGGCTGCTCGCCGGTCCCGGCAGGAACTGGCAGAGCGCCACGATATCGGCATAGGCGGCCTCGTCGAGCCAGCCGCGTCTCCCCACGAACTCGGCGCGGAAATATCCCAGATGCGCGACCGGCCCACCGAAGGAGCTGCAGCCGAGCTTGAGGAACGCCCCCAGCACCTCGAGCGCGGTCCCGCTGCCCGCCCGCCTTTCGCCTTCAGACACGCGGCCCTCTCCCTTGCTGGCGGCACTTTAGCGCAAATCCCGAACCCCTTGAGGGCACGGCAATCGGATGTGGGCATAGGGGGTTCACCACGGAGGCACGGAGGGCACGGAGAAGAAGAGAAGAAGAAATGTTGGGCGCGCGAAGCGCGCCATTCTTCGCTTCTCCGTGACCTCCGTGCCTCCGTGTTAAATCCTTCCCCCCGCGCTTCAATGCGCCGGCGCGGGCGCTGCAGGTTCCAGAAAGACCGTCATTCCAGGCTGCAGCGCCGCCGCCGGCGCGGACGGGTCGGCGCGGAGGAGGAAGGTGTTGAGATCGTGGTCGCCGACGGCGCGCGCCGCGCGCCATGTCGCAAACTCGCCACGCGGAATGATCTCGGTGACCTCGGCCGCGATGCGATCCTTGCCGCCGGCGGACAGCAGCGCGACGCCGGCGCCGATGTGGAGATCGCCAAGCTGATCCTCGCGCAGGTTGAGGCTCACCCATTGCCGGCCGGAAGGCTCCACGGTCATGACCGGCTGGCCCGGCACGATCGCTTCGCCAGGCTCCGCGACCAGCAACGCGACGGTGCCGTCGGCCGGCGCGCGCAGCTGCAATTTGGCGACGCCCGCGGCGACGACCGACACCGCCGCCGCCGCCTTCGCCACCTCGGCATCGGCCACCGCGCGCTGCTCGGCGGTCGGGCCGAGACGAGCGGCCTCGTGCTGCTCCTCAGCGCCCTGCAGGCTGGCCTGCGCGCTGCCGATCTGGGCAGAGGCCTTGTCCAGATCCTGGCGCGAGGCGACCCCTTCGGCGGCGAGCTTGGAGGTGCGCGCGAATTGCTGTTGCGCATAGAGCAGGTTGGCCTTTGCCATGTCGATCGAGCGCGCCAGCGCATCGACCTGCTCCTGCCGGGGGCCGGCATAAACCCGGTCGCGCGCCGCGCGCGCCGCGCCGAGCTCCGCCTTGGCGAGCAGCAACGCCGCCTCGCGCTCGGGGCTCGACAGCTCCGCAAGCGTGTCGCCCTGGTGCACGACCTGTCCCGGCGCCACCACAAAGCGTGCGAGGCGGCCGCTGATCTCGGGCGCGATCTTGATCTCGGTCGCTTCGACCACGCCGGGGGCGCGTTGTGCCACCACGGACGAGCCCAGGATCACAAATGCCAGGATGCCGGCCGCCGCCACCAGCGCCAGCAGCACCAGGAGAGTGAAGCGTCGCTCGACGCGCCTAGCCGGCATCGGCCGCCTCGATCGATGCACGGCGCCGCGCCGCGGCCACGGCGAGCGCGAAATAGACGGCCGTCAGCAACCACAAGAAGAGCCAGTCGGTGCGCATCTCGGCGAGGCTCGCGCCCATCTGATTGATCCGCACGAGACCGTCGATCGCGGATTCGCTGGGAAAGACGCGGCGGAGCTGGTCGAGCAGCGGCGGGACCATCTCGCGCGGCCAGGACACGCCGACGAGAAAGAATTGCGGCAAGGTGGTCGCGACGAAAATCAACACCGCCGTCTCCCGATGCCGGAAAAAGCATCCGGCGGCCTGGCCCATGAAGCTGGTGGCAAGGATCAGAGGTATCGCGAAGAGTGCGAGATCACTCACCCGGCCGAGGGTGGAGAAGCCGTAGATCTGCGGCAGGACGACCAGGAACAGCGCCAGCGCCGGAACATACATCGTGAGATGCGCGAGCCCGCGGCCGAACAGCGCGCCGGGCCCGATCGGCGGCGGGTTGCGCCGCGCGAAGGCGAGCGCGGCCAAGGTCGCGGCGCCCATCAGCAGGGTCTGCTGGATGATCAGTACGAAGGCGGCGGGCACGACATAGCTGGCATAGCCGCCGGTCGGGTTGTAGAGCGGCTCCATCAGCAGCTCGACCGGGCTCAGCGCCGCGAGCGTCAACCGCGCCAGCGCGCCGTCCGGCCGCAGCCCATGGGCGATGTCCGCGACGGTGATGTCGGCGGCGCTCTGGACGATCCCCTGCAAGGTACGGTTGAAGACCAGGAAATAGGCCGCATCGGCATAGGCCGGGAGGCGCGCGGCGTTGCCCTTGAGGACTTCGCGCTCGGTGTCGCGGGGAATGTCGACGATGGCGAACACGCGGCGGTCGAACAGCGCCTGCTGCGCCACGTCGAGAGCCGGAGCACGGACGGCCACCGAAATGGCCTCGTCGGCGTCAAGGCTCTGGACGAGGCGCCGGCTCAGCTCGCTGCGGTCGTCATCGACCACGGCGATCGGGATCTTGCGCACGAGCTGGCCGAGATAAGGCTGCGGATAGTAGATGCCGTAGAACACCGGCGCGATGATCAGGAGGCTGAAGACGCCGCGATCGGCCAGCACCCGGCGCCACTCGCCGACAAAAGCGCCGCGCGCGCCGATCCCTGCCCCATCCTGCGGCAGCGGCGGTTCGGCCTCGCCGTGGCCAGGCGACATCAGCCGCAGGCGCAGCCAGGCGAGGGAAAAAAGCCCGAGCGCCATCCCGGCCAGGATCGCGAAAGGCGCCGCCGAGGCCTGCACCGGCGAGCCGCGGGCGGCCTGATCGGACAGGATCTGCAGATACCAGCGCAGCGGCAGCAATGCCCCCCAGCCACGGGCAAAACCGTTCATCGCCAGCACGGGAAGCCCGACCCCGGCAAAGCCGAAGGCCGGCGAGGCGATGATCGCATTGAGGCTCAAGCCGAGCGCGAGGTCGCGGACGATGAGCGTCACCAGAGCCGCCAGCGCGAGGTAGGCGGCGATGAACAGCATGGCCGCGATGACGATCATCACGACGTCGCCGCGATAGGCTTGCGCGAATCCCGCATGCAGGATCAGCGCGTCGATCGCCAGCAGCAGCAGGAAGACGAGGAACAACGGCAGCAGCTTGCCGAAGAGCGCGGTGAGCGGGCTGCCGCCGGCACAGCGCAGCCAGGCCCTGCGGCTGCGCCGCGAGAATTCGGTTCCGACCGAATAAGCGGCGGCGATGGCGATCACCACATGGAGCGTGGTCGGCATCACCGCGCGCAACAGAAACCCGGCATAGTTGAGGGCGGGGTTGGTCAGGACATATTGCTCGACGGTGAGCGGGCCGCTGCCGATCGGCTGCAGACGGACCGTGTGCACCGGCGAGAGGCTCGAAGTCGCGGCGGAGATCGCGTCGCGCAAGCCGCCCGCGGCGATGTTTCCCGGGGTGAAGTACTGCTCGTTATAGAAGGCGACGATCTGCGGCCGGCGCCCGGCCATCAGATCCTGCTCGAAGCTCGGCGGGATGTAGACCGCGGCGATGGCCCGGCCGGAACGGATCGCCTGGGTCGCTGCCGTCAGAGTGTCGGCGCGCTCGGTGATGCGCACGCCCGGCGAGGCCGCGACCGCCTGGATGATGTCGGTCGAGACGGCCGAGCGGTCGGTGTCGACGACGACGATGTCGAGCCCGCGGACCACGGCGCTGCTGAAGGTCCAGGCGAGAACCACAAAGGCGATCAGCGGGATCGCGACGATGAGGAAGAGCCCGGCGCGATCCCGCCGGAAGAAGCGGATCTCGCGCGACATGACGAGCCACAGTCCCGGCCGCGCCGGCGGTCTCATGGCGAGCGCCGCGCCCAGTCGGTGTAGATGCTCATTCCCGGCCGCAACCCCTCGACCTTCTCGACCGGATATGCGCGGATCGCGAAGGTGCGCAAATCGAAATCGCCGGTCGCCCGCGTCGCCCGCCAGCCGGCATATTCGCCCTTGGCGGCGATCACGCGGATTTCGGCGGTGACCCTGCGGTTGCCCAGCGCCGGGACGCGAAGCTCGATCCGGTCGCCGGTTTTGAGGCCGGCGATCAGATCCTCGCGCAGCGAGAGCGCGAGCCAGGTATCGCCGAGATCCACCAGCGACATCAGCGGCACCCCCGGGGTCACCACTTCACCCTCTTCCACCGGAATCTGATAGACCTGGGAAGCGACCGGCGCGGTGATCGTCAGCTGATCGACGAGCGACTTGATGGTCTCGATCTTCGCCGCCGCCTTGGCGACGTTCGCCACGGCGATCTCGTGCTCCTCGGCGGTGAAGCCGCGCACCGCTTCCTGATAGGCGAGCTTCGCCTGCTCGAGCCGCCGTTCGGCCACGGTCTGGGCATTGGTCGCCTCGTCGAGCTTCGCTTGCGGCGCGACCTCGCGGGCGGCCAGCTCATGGGTGCGGCTATAGGTCTGCTGCGCCAGCGTGAGCTCGGCCTCGGCGCGATCGACCTCGGCGTGGCGGAGCGCGATGATCTCGCTGCGGGTTCCGGCATTGATCCGCGCAAGCTCGGCGTCGGCGACGGTCTTTTCCGCCTCGGCCTCCTGCAATTGCGCCATCAGCTCGGGATTGTCGATCACCAGGAGCGGCGCGCCCGCCGCGACGTCCTGGCCGCGCGCCACCGCGAGCTTGGCAAGGCGGCCCGAGACCCGCGCCGCGATGTCGATGCGGGTGCTTTCGACTTCGCCCTGCACGAGCAGCGGCTCGGGGCGCGCCAGATACCAGATCGCGAGGCCGATGATCGCGATGAAGACGACGCCGGCTACGACCGCGCGCGGATTGAACCGCGACGTCGACCGCGGAAACCGGCGCTGTCGGGTTGGACCGCGGGCGATCAACGGTTGGTTGGTGCTCGCTCATTCTGCGCCTGCGCTGTCCATTATCGAAGGATGCGTGCCGACCGCGTCGAGCCGCAATACTTTCATAAGTGACCATGCCTGAGCCATGTTTCGTTCGCATGTCGATCGCCAACCGGCACTGCTCTTCTCTGATCGATTTTCGAAATCGGCAAGCCCTTTCCGATCGGGCGCGGATTCCGGCGAGCCTGGCGCTGCTCCGTGGCGGCAAATGTTCATGGCCGCCACGCGCGTACAGGAGACGATCCGCCTCAACTCGAAGCTCCCCACCTCTCCCAGCCTCTCCGCCCCAAGGGGGCGGAGAGGAGAGGATTTAAGGCCGCTCAGGCACAAGCGTCGCTTGACACTAAAGTTCTCTGTGATACAGAGTTCTCTGATAGCTGAATACCGCAATCCGCCCGTGCAGGAGAAGCGCATGAGCATCCCGGGAAATACGCCATGACCGACGCCAGCACCGAGCCGGTCGTGCGGCTGCGCCAGGTGGCCAAGACCTATCGGACCGGAACCGTCGAGGTCGCGGCGCTGAAGGGCATCAGCCTCGACATCCCGCGCCACCGCTTCTCGATGGTCGTGGGACCCTCGGGCAGCGGCAAGACCACGCTGCTCAACCTCATCGGCTGCATCGACGCGCCGACGAGCGGCACGGTCGAGGTCTGCGGCGAGGCGGTGGGGAAGCTCGCCGACAATGCGCTGTCGGATTTCCGCGCGCGCAATATCGGCTTCATCTTCCAGGGCTTCAGCCTCATCCCGGTGCTCTCGGCCTATGAAAATGTCGAGTATCCGCTGCTGCTGGTCGGCACGGCCGCCGGCGAGCGCCGCGAGCGCGCGCTCGGCATGCTGGCGGCGGTCGGCCTCGCCGATCAGCGCCAGCAGCGGCCCAACGAGCTCAGCGGCGGCCAGAAGCAGCGCATCGCCGTCGCCCGCGCCCTGGTGAAGCATCCCGAGATCGTACTCGCCGACGAGCCGACCGCCAATCTCGATACCCGCACCGGCGCCGCCATCATCGAGCTCATGCACAAGGTGCAGGCGGAGTTCGCCACCACCTTCATCTTCTCGACGCACGATCCGCAGCTCATTTCGCATGCCGACGAGACCTTCACCATCCGCGACGGCGAGCTGGTCGGCCATGGCCAGGGAGGCACCCCGTGATGCTGTTCAAGATCGGCCTGCGCAACATCCTGCGCAACGGCCGCCGCTCCGCCGTCACCGGGCTTGCGGTCGCCGTCGGCGCCGTGGCGATGCTGCTCTTCGGCGCCTTCCAGGGCTATATCTTCGCCGGCTACCAGACCGGCGTGGTCCAGCGCGTCGGCCACCTCACCGTGTTCCGCAACGGCTATTTCCTCTACGGCGCCGGCAATCCCGCGGCTTACGGCATCGACGATTATGCCGCGGTAATGCAGGTGATCGGCGAGGATCCCGTGCTGAAGCCGATGATCCGCGTCGAGACGCCGACGCTGTCGCTGTTCGGCATCGCCGGCAATTTCCAGGGCGAGAACGACGCCGCCAAGACGTTCCTCGGCGTGGGATTCGTGCCCTCCGACCGCGAGCGCATGCTGCAATGGGACGAGTACGGCGCGAGCCGCCCCTACCACCCGGATTTGCGGCTCGCCGACAGCAACGAGACGCGCGGCATGGTCGGCGTCGGCCTTGCCCGCATCCTCAATCTCTGCACTGACCTCAAAATCGCCGATTGCCCGCCGCCGCCTGCGGCGAAGGCGCGCGACGATGCCCCCGCCGCCGCGCCGGCCAAGGAGGATTTCAGCGACCTCGCGGAGAAGGATACCGCTACGAACAGCGATCCCGATGCCCGCCTGCCGCGGATCGATCTGCTGGCCGCGACCGCCGGCGGCGCGCCGAATGTCGTCAGCCTCTATGTCACCGGCGCCGAATCGCAGGGGGTCAAGGATCTCGACGACAACTATATCGGCATGCATCTGGCACTGGCGCAGCAGCTGCTCTACGGCCGCGGCGAGCACAAAGTCACCGGCATCATGCTGCAGCTGAAGCGCAGCGAGGACATGGCGGCGGCGCGCGCGCGGCTCGGCGCCCTCTTCAAGGAGAAGGGCCTCGATCTCGAGGTGCGCGACTTCGCCGAGCGGACGCCGCTCTACACCCAGACGCTCAACTTCTTCCACGCCATCTTCCTGTTCATCGCGGTGATCATGGGCGTCATCGTGCTCTTCGCGGTGGTGAACACCATGACCATGACGGTGATGGAGCGGACCAACGAGATCGGCACCACGCGCGCCATGGGCGTGCGCCGCAGCGGCATCCGCCGCCAGTTCCTGATCGAAGGCTGGCTGCTCGGCGCGGTGGGCGCAACCGGCGGCGTGGTGCTGGCGGTGATCATCGCGATCCTGGTGAACCATGCCGGGCTCACCTGGACGCCGCCCGGCAACGCCTCGCCCGTGCCATTCCGGCTCTTCCTCTTCACCGACCGGGCGCTGATCGTCGGTACCTGGCTCGGCCTGGTGATCGTCGCGACGATCGCCGCGCTCATCCCCGCCAACCGCGCCGCCAAGCTCCAGGTGGTCGACGCGCTCCGCCATGTGTGAGGCACTCATGCTCCGACCGAAGATCAAGCCGCTGCTCGCCGCCGTCGCCTTTACGCTCGCCGCCGCCGCGGCGCATGCCCAGAGCGCGCAGGAGATCATCGCCGCCGCCGACCAGGTGCGCAATCCCGGCCAGCCCTTCCGCGTCACCAACACGCTCACCGAATACATCGCCGGCACGGCGCGCAGCAGCAGCGTCATCGTCGTCTACGCCAAGGTCGACGCGGCCAACGGCCAGTTCCGCGACCTCGTCCGCTACATCGAGCCGCCGCGCGACGCCGGCAAGATGGCGCTGCTCGACGGCACCGTGCTGTGGTTCTACGACCCGGCCTCGAAGGCGAGCGTGCGGATTTCGCCGCAGCAGCGCCTGATCGGCCAGGCCTCGATCGGCGACGTGCTCACCGTCAATTTCGCGGTCGACTACACCGGCACGCTGGTCGGCGCCGAGACCATCCAGGACAGCGCGCGCAAGAGCCGCGAGTGCTGGCATCTCGACATGAAGGCGGCGAACGATCACGCGACCTATAACCGCGTCGAGTACTGGGTCGAGAAGAGCAGCGCCTATCCGATCAAGATCAAGGCCTATTCCGATAGCGGCCGGCTGCTGAAGATCCTCTATTACGGCAACTACACCAACCAGCTCGGCCGCGTCCGGCCGACCGAGGCGATCATCATCGACGCCGTCGACAGCTCGCTGGTGACCCGGATCAATTTCGGCGACTTCCAGTTCCAGGAGATCCCGGAGACCTGGTTCCAGCGCGACTACCTGCCGCGGCTCAGGATCGAGTGATGCGCCCGACGCGGCACCTCGCGCCGCTGCTGCTGGCGCTTGCCGCCGCGCCGGCGCTCGCCGATGAGGACAAGGATCTCGACCTCATCCCCGACAGCGCCCGCCAGACGCAGGAGGAGCGCAACGCCGAAGCCGCGCCGACACGCGATGCCCAGCAGACAATCTATCTCGAGGATGCCTTCACGCTGGATTCGCTGCGCAGCGTCCTGGTCCCCGCGCCGCCGCCCGCCGCGCCCAATTGGCAGGAGCGGCTCTTCCTCGATGCGCGCAAGGAATGGGCGCTCGGCGGCGATACCAGCGTGACCTATAGCGGCAGGCTCAACCTCATCGCGCAGGACGAGACGCCCTTTCCCACCCATGAGGACGTGCGGCACGATTTCCGCGAGGGCTTCGTCACCTGGCAGGCGCTGCCCGGCGATTATCTCGACCTCGGCCGCATCAATCTCAAGAGCGGCGTCGCCGCCGGCTTCAACCCCACCGATTTCTTCAAGACGCGCAGCGTGGTCGAGCCGCTGTCGATCGATCCCGCGGTGCTGCGCGAGGACCGGCTCGGCACTTTCATGCTCGAAGGCCAGCATATCGGCGAAGGCATGTCGCTGACGGTCGCCTTTGCGCCGAAACTCTACGACCCGAGCCCGATCTACACCGACGCGACGCTGCCGAGCCTCAACCCGATGCTCGACCGGACCAACGCGCATGACCGGATCCTGATCAAGGGCAGCGCCGAGCTCGCCGAGCATGTCAATCCGGAAGCGCTGCTCTATCACGAGGGCAACCGCACCGAGCTCGGCGCCAATATTGCCGACAATGTCGGCCAGAGCACCGTGCTCTACGCCGAATGGGCCGGCGGCCGGCGCGCCAGCCTGATCGCCGACGCGCTGCGCTACGGGACCGACGTCGGAACGCTCCCCGGCAACGTGCCGCCGGTGCTGCCAAGCGACACGCGCAGCTATTTCCAGAGCGACCTCTCGGTCGGCGGCTCCTACACCGTGTCCGAGATCGTCTTCAATCTTGAATACCATTTCCACCAGGCCGGCTTCTCGCCGCAGGATTGGCACAATTGGTTCGCCATCGGCCAGGCGCATTCGGGATTTGCGCCGCTCACCGGCACGTTGTGGTACATCCGTGACTACGCGCAAGACCAGCAGGAGCCGATCGCCACCCACAGCGCGTTTCTGCGCGCCGACTGGCAGGACGCCTTCATTCCCAAGCTCGAGCTCACCGCCTTCGTCAACGTCGATCTCCAGGATGGCTCGAGCGTCACGCAGATCACCGCCGACTACTACCTCTCCAACGCCTGGACGGTCGGCGCCATCGCCGAAGCCGCGCTCGGCGGCAGCCGCAGCGATTTCGGCAGCCTGCCGCAGGCGGCCAGTGTCATCGTCAAGCTCGCGCGCTATTTCTGAGGCTCAACACCGGAGGCCATCGATGTCAACGCTTCTCCTCATCGTCACCAACACGCCGTGGTGGGTCTTCCTGCTTTTCGCGCTCCTCGTCGGGCTCGGCATTCAGGCGCTGCGGCCGCGGACCATCGCCTTGCGCCGCGTCTTCATCACGCCCGGCGTCTTCATCGCCTGGGGCCTGGTCGGGCTGACGCTGGCGGCGCGCGTCGCGCCGGCGGTCATTCCGGTCTGGGCGCTGGCCGCGGCAGCGGGCACCGCCATGGCAGTGTTCAGCGTGCGCCTCGAAGGCTTGCGGGTCGAGCGCGGCGGGGCGGCCGTCCACCTTCCTGGGAGCAGGCTGCCGCTGATCCGCAACCTGCTGATCTTTGCCGCGAAATACGTGTTCGCGGTGGCGATGGCGCGCCGGCCGGACCTGCGCGACCAGCTCCTGCCTTGGGACATGGCCGTCTCGGGCGCCGCCTTCGGCTACTTCCTCGGCTGGACGGTGCGTTTCGTGCTGAGCTATCGCCGCGCCGCCGACGCTCCCGTCCTGGCGGCACGCGCCAGCGCGCCCTAGACGCGGCGCCGCCGCGCGCGCTGTGATAGCGTTCGCGCAGCAGCGCCAAGGAGAGCCCATCATGACCATCGATCCCAACGAAGCCGCCGCATCGCTCAGCGACGTCGCCGCGATCGAGCGCCGCACGCGCGAGACGCTGGTCTATGCCCGCAGCAGCGCCGCGCTCATCCTGTGGGGGCTGCTGACCGGCGCCGGCTACGTCCTCTCCTTCGTGAAGCCGAGCCTGCACTACACGCATTGGATTGCCATCGCCGTCATCGGCTTCACCGGCAGCTTCATCATCCATGGCCGGCGCTCGACGCGCGATTCCCGCCTGGGCGAGCTGCTGCTCCTGACCGAACTCGTGCTGCTGGCCTTCGGTTTGGTCTTCCTGGTGCTGTTCTGGCCGGTGGGGCCGCGGCAGATGGCGGCGTTCTGGCCGACGCTGGTGATGCTGGGGTTCGTCATCGCCGGCATCTGGCTTGGACGCTTCTTCATCTATTGCGGGATCGCCGTCACCGCGCTGACGCTGGCGGGATATTTCTGGGCGGGCGCCTGGTTCCCGCTGTGGATGGCGGCGGCGAATGGCGGCGGCCTCATCGCCGGCGGCTTGTGGTTGCGGCGCCTTGGTTGACGTGGCGATGAGCGGTGTCAACGACCTCATTCACCAAGCGATGCGGCTCAAGATCATGGCCGCGCTCAACGTGCTCGGCCCCGATTCCGCGCTCGAATTCACGCGGCTCAGGACTTTGGTCGGCGCCACCGACGGCAATCTCGGTGCCCATCTCGACACGCTGGAGAAGGCCGGCTACGTCGCCATCGAGAAGCTCTTCGTCGGCAAGAAGCCGCAGACGCGCATCAAACCGACCCCCGCCGGCCGGCGCGCGTTTGCCGAGCACGTGGCGTATCTGCGCGAGATCCTCGATGGCGGCGGATTGCAGCGGTTATGAACACAGGGCTGAGAGGAGAAAATTCTAAGGCGTGGTCTTGTCGCCGCTTGACGGGGCCGCGGCTTTCTCCGGCTCGCTCGAGGGCGGCGGTGCCGTGGCGGAAGTCGAGACCGGCGTCGCCGCTACCGCAGGAGCGTCGGCTGCGGATGTCGCGGCCGGCGACGTCTGGCCCGAAGCGGGCGAGCCCGGCTGCGGCGCGGGTGGCGCGTCACTCGCCGCCACCGCCGGCGCCGCGACAGGCGCCGCCGCCTTGGCGCTGGCTTTATCGTCGCCGGTGTTGTCACCGTCCGATTTTTTCTTGCCGGAGCCGGCGCCGGGCGGGTCGAGCGAGGCCGAGTAATCCGGCACGATGCGCGCCTGGTTGCCGGTGATCACCAGCACCTTCTGCCCGATCGGCAGCGGCGTCGGTTCCTTCTGCGTCACCGACAACAGGTCGCCATTGGATTTGCGGACGATGTACTCCCAGCCCGTGGTGTCGCCGGTCATGTGCTCGATGCTGGTGCCGACGACGCCGCCGATCAGCGTGCCGCCGACGCCGCCCAAGGCGGAGTTGAGACCGATCTCGCCGGATTGCGATCCCAAGAATGCCGCCGGCGGCGCCCCCGGTCACGGCGCCGACCGTGCCGCTGGCGCTGATCGAGACCTGCCGGAATCCCACCACCACCGCCGGCTCGACCTTGTTCGCCTGCTGCACGGCGTTACTGGCATAGGTGTTGGGCGAGTAATCCGGCGTGCAACCAGAGAGGGCGGCAAGCACAATGGCGGGCACGCCGAGCTTGAGAAGGAGCGACACGAGCACCATCCAGCCTAAAGTCCGCGCGATTCATTAGGCGATTCGACCGGAGGTGTCACGCGGCAATTTCGTGATCGAATTTAGGCGAGGCCGTCACATTGTTCCGCGCGCGGCTCAGCGCCCCGCCACACGCCGCTTGAGCTCGGCCAGCGCGGCACGACGGTCGGCACGAAAATCGCCCGCCTCCCACCATTCCTCGAGCGCGCCGAGAATGCGCCCGACCTCGGGGCCCGGCGGCACGCCCAGCGCGGTGACGTCGCGGCCCTTCAGCGCAAAGACCGGCGGCTGCCACTGCGCGGCCAAGGCGAGCAGCGCCGGCAGGCGGTCGCGCTGGCCGCCCTCGGCGGCGCGCAGCAGCACGAGATCGCGAAAGAGCACGGCGCCGAGGCGATGGAGCGCACGGCGCTGCGCGCGCTCGTCGCCGGCGAGATCGACCGGCCAGGGAGGTGCTGCCAGCGCCGAGAGGCGCGCGCGCTGCTCGTTGGCAAGACGCAGGCGCTCGGCGAGTGGCTGTGGGATCGCCGGCGATGAGCGCGCCCAGCCGACGCAGCGGATCGGGCGCGGGCTCGAGCGGCAGCAGCGCCGCGAGCCGGTCGAGACGCGATGCCTCCGGCAGCAGGATCGCCAGCACGCCGTCCTCGCTCATCATCGCGAGGCTCGGCAGCGGGTCCGGCGCGGCGAGCAGCTTCAGCGTCTCGGCCGCGACGCGCTCGCCCGAGAGTGTCGGCAGCAACCCGGCCAGCGCGCGGCAGGCGGCGCGCGACGCGGCATCGGCCTCGCCGGCGCCATAATGCGCGTGGAAGCGATAGAAGCGCAGCAGGCGCAGCACGTCCTCGCGGATGCGCGTGGCGGGATCGCCGACGAAGCGCACGCGCCCGGCCCTGAGATCGGCGAGACCGCCGACGGGATCGAAGAGGTTGCCCGCGGCGTCGAGGAAGAGCGCGTTCATGGTGAAGTCGCGCCGCGCGGCGTCGGCCGCCCAATCGGCGGTGAAGGCGACGCGGGCATGGCGGCCGTCGGTCTCGACGTCGCGGCGCAAGGTGGTGATCTCGAAATGCCGCGGCGGCGCCACCGCCGTGACCGTGCCATGCGCGAGCCCGGTCGGAACCACTTTGAGCTTTGCCGCCTCCAGGCGCCGCATCACCTCTTCCGGCGGCAGCGGCGTCGCGATGTCGATATCGCCGATGGCGCGGCCGAGCAGCGCATCGCGCACGCAGCCGCCGACGAAGCGGCCTTCGCCGCCAAGCGCCGCCAGCACCGCGCGCGTCGCCGCCTCGCTCATCCAGGGCAGCACGCCGATGCGGTCGATGGAAGTGTCGGGGGTGGGCAAGCGGGCGCCGTCAGCGCTGTGCCGGCGGCGGCACGACGTGGCCGGGGACGACCTCGCCGTCGATATAGCGCGGCGGGACATAGACCCCTTGCGGCGAGCCGCCGACGCGCGTGCCGATGAAATAGAGCATCGCGGCGACGAGCACGAGACCGATGCCGACCAGCCACGGCCAGGGCAAGGCGCGCCACGGGCCCGGCCCGCCGAGCGGCACGCGCTGCGCCACCACCAGCCACAGCAGGTAGAGCAGCGTCGGCAGCAGCAGCGGCGCCACGACGGTGAGCAGGACGCGGATCATCCTCGCCTCATCCGGCCAGCACCTCCGCCAGATTGATCAGCATGCCGGCGGTGGCGCCCCAGATATAGCGGTGCTGATAGGGCAGCACATAGAAGGTGCGCTGGCGCCCGTTGAGCTCGCGGCTCTGACGCTGATGGTTGACGGGATCGATGATGAAGGCGAGCGGCACCTCGAACAGCTCGTCGACCTCGAACGGATCGAGCTTCACCGGATAAGGCGCGCGCACTAGACCCCACCACCGGCGTCACCTCGAAGCCGGTGCTGGTGACGTAAGTGTCGAGCCGGCCGATCACCTCGACGTGAGCGCGCGGCAGCCCCACCTCCTCCTCGGTCTCGCGCAGCGCCGCGTCGACGGAGTCGCGGTCGCTCGTCTCCTGCCGGCCGCCCGGGAACGAGATCTGCCCGGCATGGGCGGCGAGATGCTGGGTGCGCTGGGTCAGCAGCACGTTGAGCCCCTCCGGCCGGATCACCAGCGGCACCAGCACCGCCGCCGCGGTCAGCGCCGTGGCGGGCGGCGCGCCGCCGGGCACCAGCGAATGGTCGCCGCGCATCGCCGCGATGGTGGCGGGATCGCTGGCGCGCTGGCCGGCCACCGAATGGGCAAGCCGCCGGCGCACCTCCTCTGCCGTCAAGCCGCGCCATCCAGTCGGCCCAGCGGAAAGAACCGGCCCTTGCTCCATACGCCAAACAGGGTCGCGTCGCCGACCCGCTCCTCTTGCCCGAGATCCACCAGCTCGTAGAATACCGGCCGATTGAGCCGCGCTTCCAGCCCGTCCCGCACCAGGACGTAAGGATTGGGCTCGGCCGTGGCGGGATTGTCGACCACGCGCAGCGGGTGATCGGCATCGGCCGCCACAGTATCGTCAATATTGGTGCGGAAAATCAGCTCCTGCTCGCGCCCTTGGCCGCGCCTCGTGACCTCGACCGCGACAAAGGGCGCATCCTCGACGGTGATCCGACCACGCTCGGCCGGTGTTTGCAGCCAGTAGCTGCCGTCCGAACTCGCGCCGCAAAACGGTGCTGAAAAGGCGCACCAGGGCGAGGCGGCCGATGGGAGAGCCGCGATAGAACCAGGTGCCGTCCCGGGCGATGGTGATGTCGAAATGGCCGCAATCAAGGGGTTGGCGGGTCGTTGGCACGGAAGATGCACCGGATGAAGCAGCGAGTTTGGCGGCGAGGAGATCGAGGGCCTTTGAAGGCGTCGGCTTATCCGTCATGATCACCCCTATAGGTAGCAACAAGGAGCCGATCTCGTGAGTGTCATCGAAAATCTTTCCGAGAGCGGCGGCGCTGGCGATCTCGTTGCCGAGATCGATGCTTTGGGCCAACGCCTGGCACAGGTGCGCGAGCGTATCGGCCGCGTCATCTTTGGCCAGCGCGAGGTGATCGATCAAGCGCTGATCACACTGCTGGCCGGCGGCCATGCGCTGCTGATCGGCGTCCCCGGCCTCGCCAAGACGCGGCTGGTCGAGACGCTCGGCACCGTGCTGGGGCTCGAGGACAAGCGCATTCAATGTACCCCCGACCTGATGCCGGCGGACATCCTGGGCTCGGAGGTGCTCGAAGAGAGCGAGAGCGGCCGGCGCTCCTTCCGCTTCATCCCCGGTCCGGTGTTCTGCCAGCTGCTGATGGCGGACGAGATCAACCGCGCCAGCCCGCGCACGCAATCGGCGCTGCTCCAGGCGATGCAGGAGGGCCGGGTCTCGGTCGCCGGCCAATACCACCCGCTGCCGCGCCCCTTCCACGTGCTGGCCACCCAGAATCCGCTGGAGCAGGAAGGCACATACCCGCTGCCCGAGGCGCAGCTCGATCGCTTCCTGCTGCAGATCGATGTGGGCTATCCCGACCTCGCCGCCGAGCGGCAGATGCTCATCGCCACCACCGGTGCCAGCGAGGAGCCGACCGGCACCGTGCTCTCCGGCGACGAGCTGCTGGCGGCGCAGCGCCTGGTGCGGCGCGTGCCGGTCGGCGAGAGCGTCGTCGAGGCGATCTTGAAGCTGGTGCGCGCCGGACGACCGGACGAGACCGACATCCCCGAGGCGCGCCAGCATGTCGCCTGGGGCCCGGGCCCGCGCGCGAGCCAGGCGCTGATGCTCGCCTGCCGCGCGCGCGCGCTGCTCGACGGCAGGCTCGCGCCGTCGATCGACGACGTCATCGCGCTGGCGCCGCCGGTGCTGCGTCACCGCATGGCGCTGAACTTCGCGGCGCGCGCCGACGGCGTCACCATGGCCGGGATCATCGACCGCCTCGTGGCGCCGCTCGGCTGATGGCCGCAGCCGCGCTGCAACATCGCGCCGAGCAGCTCGCGGCCCGCCTGCCGCCGCTGCTGGTGGCGGCCGAGCGCGTCGCCACCACCGTGGCGCAAGGCGTCCACGGCCGGCGCCGCGTCGGCACCGGCGAGACCTTCTGGCAATTCCGGCAATACCAGCCGGGCGACGCGGTGCCGCGCATCGATTGGCGCGAAAGCGCCAAGTCGATGCGACTTTATATCCGCGAGACCGAATGGGAGGCGGCGCAGAGCGTCTGGCTGTGGCGCGACAGCTCGGCCTCGATGGATTACGCCTCGAGCGCGGCGGCGCCGACCAAGCGGGCGCGCGCCGATCTGCTGGTGCTGGCGCTGGCGGCGCTGCTGATCCGCGGCGGCGAGCGCGTCGCGCTGCTCGGCACCGGCCTCGCGCCCACCAATGGCCGCGCCGTGCTCGGCCGCCTGGCGCTGACGCTGCAGCGGCCCGCGC
Source organism: uncultured Alphaproteobacteria bacterium (assembly GCA_963789275.1). Taxonomy (GTDB): domain Bacteria; phylum Pseudomonadota; class Alphaproteobacteria; order ATCC43930; family CGMCC-115725; genus DAHUYF01. Next base: position 217,037 of record CAWBKF010000009.1, on the reverse strand, counting down.
CCGGCGCCGACCTGCCCGGCTTCGAGCCGCTGCCGCGCTACGGCCAGGTCGTGCTGATCGGCGATCTCCTGGCGCCGCTCGAGCGGATCCAGGCGCTGGTCGGCCGGTTTGCCGGCATGGGCGTACGCGGCCATCTGCTGCAAGTGCTCGACCCCGCCGAGGAGACGCTGCCCTTTGCCGGCCGCGTGCGCTTCGAGGGTCTGGAGCAGGAAGCGTCGCTGCTGATCGGGCGTGTCGAGACCGTGCGCGAGGACTATACGCGCAAGCTCGCCGAGCATCGCGCCGGGCTTGCCGCCATCGCGCGGTCCACCGGCTGGAGCTTCGGCACGCATCGCACCGACCGGCCGCCGCATACCGCCCTGCTGGCGCTTTACGGCACGCTGGCCGAGCCCAGGCGGAGATAGCGCGGCATGCTTCCAGCGCTCCCGCTAGATACCCCAACTCCAGCATGCACACATCGCCGCCCCTCCCCCTTGCGGGCGAGAGCGCGCGCGACGGGCGCTGACGGGAGGAGGAGGCCGCAGCTCCGCGGCATAAATCTTTGCTGCGCACGTCGCAGGCACCCCGGACCTGCCCGCCTTCGGCCTCGGGCACCGGCGCACTCGGTGGGAGGGGCTGCGCTGCGGCCACAGGCGATGTGCACCCCGCTTGGCGGGCAAGACGATCACGGGCAATCACGTGTCAGAGTCGGAATACTAACGCATGCTCTCCTTAGGCGCCCTCGCCTTCGCCTCGCCCTGGCTGCTGCTGGGGATCGCGGTGCTGCCGGTGCTGTGGTGGCTGCTGCGGGTGACGCCGCCGGCGCCGCGGCGTATTCCCTTCCCGGCGCTGCGCCTGCTGCTGGGACTGACGCCCAAGGAGGAGACGCCGGCGAAGACGCCGCTCTGGCTCATCCTGATGCGCATGGCGCTGATCGCGCTGGTGATCCTGGCGCTCGCCCACCCGCTGCTCAATCCCAGCGCGACGCTTGCCGGCAACGGGCCGCTGGTGCTCGCCGTCGATGACGGCTGGACCGCGGCGCGCCATTGGGACGAGCGCCGCGCCGCGCTCGACCGGCTGATCGACCAGGCCGAGCGCGAAGGCAGGCGCGTCATCCTCTTCGGCACCGCGCCGCCGCCGGGCGAGACCGCGCCGCCGGCGCTCTCGGTGCTGCGGCCGAGCGATGCCCGCGCCGAGGCCGAGAAGCTCGCTCCCGAACCCTGGCCCGCCGACCGCAAGGGCGCGCTGGAGCGCCTGGCCGCGCTCGGCATCGACGGCGCCGGCATCGTCTGGCTGAGCGACGGCATCGAGGACGGCGCCGCGCGGGATTTCGCCGCGGGGCTGCAGCGCTTCGGCAGCCTGCGCGTGCTCGCCGACGGCACGACCGAGCTGCCGCGCCTGCTGGCGCCGGCGGACAGCGACGACAAGGACCTCACCGCCACGGTCCGCCGCGCCGACGCATCGGCGCCGGAGCGCCTCTTCGTGCGCGCCGTCGGCGACGATTCGCGCCTGCTGGCGCGACAGGAAGTCGCGATGGCGCCGGGCGTCGACCACAGCGTTGCGCATCTCGCCATGCCGGGCGAGCTGCGGAACCGCGCCGCGGCGATCGAGATCGAAGGCGAGGCCTCTTCCGGCGCGGTGCTGCTGCTCGACGAGCGCTGGCGCCGCCGCCCGGTCGGCGTGGTCGCGGGGCAGCGCGGCTCGGCGGCGCAGCCGCTGCTGAGCGGCGCCTATTACCTCGAGCGCGCGCTGACGCCGTTCAGCGAGGTGCGGCGCGGCGACGTGCCGACCTTGCTCAAGGGCGACATCGCCGTGCTCGCCTTCCCCGACGTGGCGCCGGCCGGCGTCGAGGAGCAGGCGGCGCTCGTCAAATGGATGCAAGAGGGCGGCATGGTGGTGCGCTTCGCCGGGCCGCATCTGGCCGAGCAGGCCGAGGACGATCTGCTGCCGGTGACGCTGAGGCGCGGCGGGCGCACGCTGGGCGGCGCGCTCTCCTGGGAGAAGCCGGCGAAGCTCGCGCCGTTTGCCGCCGACAGCCCCTTTGCCGGCCTCGACATCCCGCCCGACGTCACCGTCTCGCGCCAGGTCCTGGCCGAGCCCACCGTCGATCTCGCCGCCAAGACCTGGGCGCGATTGACCGACGGCACGCCGCTGGTCACCGCCGAGAAGCGCGGCAAGGGCTGGCTCGTGCTGGTGCACACCACCGCCGATCCCGAATGGTCGAACCTCGCCATCTCCGGGCTTTTCGTCGACATGCTCCGCCGCGTCGTGGCGCTGAGCCAGGGCGTCGCCGGCACCACCGATGTGGCGCTGCCGCCGGTCGAGACGCTGGACGGCTTCGGCCGGCTGCAGCACGCGCCGTCAAGCGCCGTCACCATCGCCGCCGGCGCCTTTGCCGCCACCATCGCGTCGCCGGCGCATCCGCCGGGCTTCTACGGCACGCCCGATCAGCGCCGCGCGCTCAACCTCGCCGGCGCGGTGAAGCGCTTCGCCGCGCTGGGGGACCTGCCGCCGGGGAGCGCGCGCGAGACCTATGCGCTGAGCCGCGAGGTCGATTTCCGCCCGTGGCTGCTCGGCACCGCGCTGGCGCTGGCACTGGCCGATCTCGTCATCGCCTATGCGCTGCGCGGCCTGCTGCCGCGGCTGCCGCAGCCGCGCCGGCGCGGCGCGAGCCTCGGCGCGGCGCTGCTGCTGGCGGCGCTGGTCGCGGCGCCGGCGCGCGCGCAGCCCGATGACAGCTTCGCCATCGAGGCGACGAGCGAATTGCATCTCGCCTATATCCGCACCGGCATCGCCGAGATCGACGAGGAATCGCGCGCCGGGCTTGCCGGGCTCACCGACATCCTCAACCGCCGCACCGCGGTCGAGGCGGCGACGCCGATGGCGATCGACATCGAGCAGGACGAGCTGATCTTCTTCCCGCTGCTCTATTGGCCGGTGGCGGACGGGCAGCAATTGCCGTCGGCCAAGGCGATCGAGCGGCTCAACCGCTACCTCGCCACCGGCGGCACCATCCTCTTCGATACGCGCGATCAGGGCGAGCGCACGGCGTTTTCCGGCGCGGCGACGCAGCAGCGCCTGCGCCGGCTCGCCGCCGGCCTCAATATCCCGTCGCTGGCGCCGGTGCCGCCCGACCACGTGCTGACCAAATCCTTCTATCTCATGCAGGAATTCCCCGGCCGCTGGTCGGGCGGCGCGCTCTGGGTCGAGCCGGTCGAGGATCAGGTCAATGACGGCGTCGCCAGCATCATCGTCGGCGGCAATGACTGGGCGGGCGCCTGGGCGATGGACGAGCGCGGCCAGCCGCTCTATCCCGTGGTGCCGGGCGGCGAGCCGCAGCGCGAGCAGGCCTATCGCTTCGGCGTCAACCTGGTGATGTATGCGCTGACCGGCAATTACAAGACGGACCAAGTGCATGTGCCGGCAATCCTGGAGCGGCTCGGCCAATGACCATCGCCGGCTATAGCATCGCCACCTCGCCGCTGCTGCCCTGGGCGGCGATCATCGCCTTTGCCGCGGCGGCGGCGCTGCTGCTCGCTTTCGGCGCATGGCGCCGCGCCCGCGGCGTGGTCTGGCGCTGCCTGGCGCTGGCGCTGCTGCTGCTGGTGCTGACCAACCCGTCGCTGGTCGAAGAGCAGCGCCAGCCGCAGCACGACGTCGCGGTGGTGGTGGTCGACGACAGCCCGAGCATGCGCATCGGCGAGCGCCGGAAATTCGCCGACGCGGCGCTGCAGCACGTCACTGACCGCCTGCAGCAGTTCCACGATCTCGATGTGCGCGTCGTGCATGCAGGATCGCCCGATGCCGGCTCGGTGCTCGCCGATAACGGCACGCAGCTCTACACCGCGCTCACCCGCGCGCTCGCCGATGTGCCGCGTCAGCGCGTCGCCGGCGCGGTGATGATCACCGACGGCGAGGTGCATGACATGCCGCCGGTCGACCGGCTGGCGCTGTCGGCGCCGCTCCACGTGCTGCTGACGGGGCAGCCGGGCGAGGCCGACCGGCGCCTCGTCGTCAAGGATGCGCCGAGCTTCGGCCTCGTCGGCAAAGAGCAGCAGCTCACGGTGCGCGTCGAGGATCTCGGCGATGCCGCGCCGGCGGGCCAGGCGCGGCTGACCCTGCGCAAGGATGGCGGGCCACCGACGACGCGGCTGGTGCCGGTGGGGCGCGACGTGCCGGTGAGCATCACCGTCGATCACGGCGGACCCAACGTCGTCGAGCTCGAGGTCGAGGCCGGGCCGCACGAGCTCACCCTCGACAACAACCGTGCCGCGCTCATCATCAACGGCGTGCGCGACCGCCTGAAGGTGCTGCTGGTGAGCGGCGAGCCGCATCAGGGCGAGCGCACCTGGCGCAACATCCTGAAATCGGACCCGTCGGTCGACCTCATCCATTTCACCATCCTGCGCCCGCCGGAGAAGCAGGACGGGACGCCGATCCGCGAGCTGTCGCTGATCGCCTTTCCGATCCGCGAGCTGTTCGACGTCAAGATCGACGATTTCGACCTCATCATCTTCGACCGCTACCGCCGCCGCACGATCTTGCCCGCGGCCTATCTCGAGAACATCGCGCGCTATGTGCGCAAGGGCGGCGCGCTGCTCGAGGCGGCGGGTCCGACCTTCGGCACGCCCATGAGCCTCTACCGCACGCCGCTCGGCGCGGTGCTGCCGGCGGAGCCCACCGGCAACGTCTTCGAGGAAGGCTTCCTGCCGCGCGTCACCGATATCGGCCGCCGTCATCCCGTGACCGCGGGCCTGCCCGGCGACAGCGCCGACGGCAAGACGCCACCGAATTGGGGCCGCTGGTTCCGCCATGTCGAGGCCGATCCGCATCGCGGCGTCAGCGTCATGAGCGGCTATCAGGACAAGCCCCTGCTGGTGCTCGACCGCGAGGGCGACGGGCGCGTCGCGCAATTGCTGTCCGACGAGCTATGGCTATGGACGCGGGGATTCGAAGGCGGTGGCCCGCAGGCGGAGCTGCTGCGCCGCGTCGTCTATTGGCTGATGAAGGAGCCCGATCTCGAGGAGAACGATCTGCGCGCCACGGTCGACGGCAATCGGTTGCTGGTGACCCGCCAGTCGCTCGAGGCGGACGACCGGCCGGTGCAGGTCACCGGCCCCGACGGCAAAGTCGAGACGCTGAGCCTCGCGCCGAGCCATGGCGGCCAGAGCAGCGGCAGCCTGCCGGTGACCGAAAGCGGCCTTTATCGCGTCAACGACGGGACGCGCACCGCGCTCGCCGCCGCCGGCGCGCTCAACCCGATCGAGCTCGCCGACGTCCGCACCACCGACGCGAAGCTGCGGCCGGCGGCGCAGGCGACCGGCGGCGGCATCTACTGGGTGGGGCCGGGCGCCTTGCCGGATACGCGCCGCGTCGATCCCGACCGCAGCAGCGCCGGGCGCAGCTGGATGGGCTTCCGCGCCAATGGCGATTACATCGTGACCGGCGTCAAGGAGATCCCGCTGCTGCCGGGAGTGCTCGTCCTGCTGCTGGCGCTCGGCACCTTCATCGCCGCCTGGCGGCGCGAAGGGCGGTAGCCGGCCTACGCCAATTCACCGGCCGGCAGCTCCCGCGCCAAGATCTCGCGCAGCGGCGCCAGCGCCTCGGCATGGTGCCGCCACCGCCCGACCGATGCGCTGTAGAGCGGGCGGCGCACCTGAACCGCGCTCGCGGTCGCGGACGGCGCGCGGCTCTCGTGAAAGCGCAGCACCTCTTCCTCCCAGGGGAGCCCGAGGAACTCGATAAGCCGGCGGCTCTGCGCCCGCTGGTCGCGCACAATATCCTCGTAGGATATTTCGAGAAAGACGCTCGGCGGGAGAACCGCCCGCCAATGCTGCGCCAAGCGGCGAAAAGCCAGATAATAGGTCGCAAGCTCCGTGAGATCGTAGGAAAAGGAAAACGCGCCGTGAAAATGCGCCTTATAGAGCGCGTAGCATGTATCCATGGGATGTCGCCGCAGCAGAATGATCCTGGCCTTGGGAAGCGCGGCATGGATAAGGCCGCAATAGAGATAGTTCTGCAGCGTCTTGTCGATGAAGCGGCCTGCTTTGGGCTCCGCGATCGCGGCCAACCCGTCGATGTAGCGCCGGCCGAGCTGCGCGAGGTCGAGATCGGGCGCGGCGGCGGGCGAGACCGGCCCGGTGGCGCGGCGGCGCGCCTCGCCGAGTGCCTGCCCTACCTGCAGCGGGAAGCTGCCGGTTTCGCCGGCTGAGACGACGGCGCTGTGGCTTGCGATGATGCGCTCGACCACCGTCGTCCCCGAGCGCGGCAAACCCATCACGAAAATCGGCTCGGCCGCCGCGAAGCCGGGCGGAGCCGAGGCCAGCCATGATCCCGTCTGCGTGCGCAGGACGCGATTGATCGCCGCGATGTCGGCGGCGACATCGTATGCCATGCGTCGCCGCTGCAGATCGGCACCCGCCTTGATGTGGCGGAACGAGCGCGCGCGCTCGTCGAGATCCTCGTATTCCTTGCCGAGCGCGAAGCGGAGCATGACCTCGCCCAGCGGGGCGCGCGCGCCGCCGGCGATCAGCGCCTCCATCTCGGCGATGTGGTTTCGCGACGGCGTCTGGGCGCGCAGGTCGGAGCGCAGATAATGCGCGAGATAACAGTGAGGATCGCGGGCGATCGCCGTATCGCAATGCGCCTCGGCGGCCTCGAGCAGGCCCAGCATCCGCTCGGTCGCGGCGAGGTTGAACAGGAATTGCGGCACATCGGGCCGCGCCGCCACCGCGCCGCGGAACAAGGCAAGGGCGCGGTGATGCCGGCCCAGCATGCCGAAGACGGCGCCCAGCGCATCGAGCGCTTCGGCGGGCGCCGTCTCGATCCCTCCCCCCGCTTCGGCGGCAGCGAGCGCCGCGGCGTGGTCGCCTTGATAAAGAAGGCTCCTCGCGTGCATGACATGCGCCAGGAGCAGGCGCGGATCGAGCCGGACGGCCTCGCGCGCGCACGCCACTGCCGCCTCCCGTTGGTTCAGTCGCAAGGCGATCTCGCTGCGGAGCGTCCACGGCCAGGCGTCGGCCGGACGCGCCGCGATCATGCTCCGGCACAGGCGCTCCGCCGCGTCCATGTCGCCGGAAGCGAGCGCCTGGCGCGCCGTCTCGATGTCGGCACCCATCGCCATGCCACGCCTCTCGGCACGCGTCATTGCGGCGGCGGCTCGCGCTCGCCGCGCCGCTCCCAGGAATGCTGCCGCAGCATCGATCCCTGCTTCACCGCCGGCGGCCCCGAGGCCGGCGGCGCTGCCGGATGGTCGGCGATTTCGAGCGCGGGCGGATGCTCGGTGACGCCGCCGGCGAGGTCGAGCCGGACGGATTGGCCGCGGCGCGTCAGCACGACATATCCCGAGCCGATCAGCGCGATCTTCCAATCGAGCAGCGTGTCGCCTTGCCGCAGCCAATCCGAACCGGCGGTCCCGGCCGCCGCGACGAGGGCGCTGCCGTAACCCGGCGCGGTGACGGTGCCCGAGAGGCAGATCGGTGGCAGCGAGCTCGGCGGCGCGCAGTCGGCGCGCGCGGATTCCGGACAAAGCAACCAGCAGATGCCGAAAACCACAATGGCGGTGAGCATCGCGGCGGCGCGATCATCCTTGCTGCATGCGTCATCCACCTGTAACGCTCCCGTGATTACTTTGAAAAACGGCGAACATGATGAGCTGGCGGTTGCGTCGCGCCGGACTCGTCGGCAAGCGCTCGTACGATGAAGTGGAGCATGGCGAATGCCGGAGATCAACGTTACGCGGCTGGCTTTTTGCGTGGTCGCGCTCGCCACTGTCGCCACCGCGGCGCAGGCAGCCACGCTGGCGGAGATCAAGCAGCGCGGCTACATGGTCGTGGCGGTAGCCGCCCGAGACCTCGCCGTTCGACGCCCTCGAGAACGGCAAGCCCTCGGGTTTCGATGCGGAGCTGCTGGAGACGCTGCAGTCGATCCGCACCCTTCGAGCTGCGCCAGCAGATCGTCCCAGCGCGGGATCTGGCGGCCCGTCTCAAAAGCGGCGAGATCGACCTCGCGGCGCGCTGCATGGAGGTCACGCAAGCGCGGCAGGCGATCGTCGCCTTCGGTCCGCCGCTGGCCGAGACGACGCTCTATTACCTGAAGCGCAGCGACGATGACCGCATCCGATCGCTGGCGGATCTCGGGGGAAAGCGGTTCGGCATCATCGCCAGCGAGACGAACATCCAGACGCTTGCCGAAGTCGAGCACCACCTGGCGAAGGCCAATGCGAGACTCGGCGAAACCGTGCGCTACGACAGCGCCGCCGACGCCTATGCCGCCTTGGCGAGCGGCCGCGTCGACTATGCCATCAACGAGATTGCCGACCTGGCGGCGGTCGCAAAACGTGAGCCCGGCGCCTTTACGATCGGCGCGCCGGTCGCCCGGAAGACCTATGCCGCCTGGGCGGTGGCGAAGGGCAATGACGCGCTTGCCGCGTTCGTGAAGGACCTCCTGGCGCAGGAGCGCGCCACTGGCGATCTCGCCGCGTTGCAGCAGAAATGGCTGGGCAGGAGCTTTCCTGATCTCCCCGACAGCGTCGTGGCACAGGATTGGTGGACGGCGCGCGACGACCGTCCGGCGGTGCTGCCAATACCGTCGCGCAAGGACCCTGACTGAGCGTGGTCTGAGGAGCGCCGCAAGATGAGATGCGGTGCCGACCGAAATCGGCACCGCTTCTCCTGTCTTCGTCCGCTGGTGTCGCGGACGCTTAATTGAAGTCGAAGGTCTCAAAGAGATCGCTGATCGCCGGCCCGTTGGTGGGCACGTAGGGATTGCCCGCGGCGGTCTTCGGGTTCGGGTAGTTGTCGCGGCTGCGGGTCGTGATCGGCGGCACGCTCCAATTCCGCTCGATGAACTTGTCGATCGAGACGTGGTCGGAATAGTCGTGCGTCACGCGGCCGCCCCTGGAGAAGGGCGACACCACGATCAGCGGGATGCGCGTCCCGTCGCCGAAGAAGTCGAGCGGCTGGATGTAGCCGGAATCCCAGTACCCGCCGCCTTCGTCGAAGGTGATGAACACGGCCGTGGTCTCCCAAAGCTTCTTGTTGGCCTGCAGCTCGTTGATGATCTTGTGGGTGAAGGACTCGAAGAGATCGAGCTTGGACGAGGCCGGGTGGCCGTCATTGAGCGCGTTCGGCTTGACGATCGAGACCGCCGGCAGCACGCCATTGGCGATGTCGTTGTAAAGGTCCGTGGTGTCGTGGATATGGGTCTCGCGCTGCGTCTCGTTCGTCATCGTCGAGGTCGAGTATTGGAACGGGTTGCAGATGTTGCAGTAGAGATATCCCGCGGGATTGGTGGCGCCGTTGGGATCGATGACGTAGTCGTTCCAGCTCTCGCCGTAATAGGACCAGGAGACCTGCGCGGCGTTCAGCGCATCGCCGATATGCTTGACGGTGGTCGGCGGAATGGTGAAGGGCCCGTTGTCGGTCGGATCCTGCGTGCCGTTCCCGACATAGCCGGGATTGTAGTTGTTCAGCAGGTAATAGGCGTTTGCCTGGCAGTTCGGCTTGATCTCCAGCGAGTTCAGATAGCTGACGACCGCGCTGACGCCGGGCTGCGTGCTGTCGGCGCACATCGAATAGCTGCCGCCGTCATTGGTCGTGGTCGATCCGTAGCCGTCATCGATCCAGAAATTGTTGGTGCCCTGTTGCGGATTCGGGTTCTCGATCTGGCCGGCCGGCGGCGTGCCGGGCGTGCCGTCGGGATTGCTGTAGAAGACCCCGTCGGCATAGCCGAACATGAGGTGATTGGCGCCGGTGCCGCCCATCACGGCTTGATGGTAATTGTCGCTGATGGTGTAGGTGTCGGCGAGCTCCTTGAAGTAGGGAACGTCGCCCTTCGCCATGTTGAAGAAGCCCATGGCGGTGGAGCCCTCGGCGTTCTGGTAGGTTGCGGGATTGTAGCCGGCGGGCGGCGGGCTGCCGTTGCTGCCGGTGTCGACCGTCACCTCGACCCAGGGAAAGAGATCATTGAGGCAGCCGCTGGGATTTTTCGCGTCGCGTGGCTCAGCGCTGCAATCCGTTTGCTGCCACATCTGATAGAAGCGATGCACGGGGCTGCCGGTGTAGGAATCATAGGGGAGCGTCGGCCCCGTCAGCTGGAACGGGCCGTTGGGCAGGCTCGCATCGTTCTTGATCCGGGTATCGGGGACACTCGTTCCGGAAAGCCCGGTGGCGCCGGTGGTGATCAGCGCGAGGTCGCCGGGAAGGAGACCATATTCATAGTTCGCTGCCGCCTCCAAGGTGGCGAAGGGCGGCGCCTCGGTGTCGCTCGCCACTTTAGGCGCGCCGGCGGCGCCGGGCGGCGGCAGGGTGGTGTAGGGGGTCTTGCCGCCGGGGCTGTTCGAATAGGTGCTGGTGTCCGAGGCGCTGTTCTGGACGGTCTGGCCGAATTCCTGCAACGCGCTGAATTTCGGGCCGGGCGTGCCATCCGCCTTGACGATCCCCTCGGACAGGAGATTGAGCACGGTGTCGCCGCCTTTGGGCGTGTAGGTGGCGAAGACATGGTCGAAGGTGCGGTTCTCGCCGATGATCACGATCACATGCTTGATCGGGCTGGTGGTCTTGGTGTCGTTCGGCGAAAGCTGCGCCGCCATGGCAGCCTGCGCGTCGATGATCGCAAGGATGGACGCGGTGACGACCGCGCGATCACGGAGCCGCCGAGCAAACGATTTTTTCATCGATCAAACCCCCTCTAATACTGGCTCGATTTCGAGCCTATACTTGAGGCTAAGCGATATTCGTGGCACTCGTTGGTCATATCAATGTCATTATCATTTCATAAACTAATAATCAAAAACACCATGACTTTGAGAAACTTATTGGTTTATGAGAATTCGGGCGCCTCCGACATTTTTTAGTCATCGTAATAAGGTAATGAGGGGGTTTGGTGTGAAATCCAACCGTGGGGATTGTGCGAATGAGGCGAGTCGTCTGGGCCGCCGCCGGAGGGTGCCTGCTGGCCCTCTGCTACCGACCGTCCGGGCCGATTGGGATGATCGGCCCGGATTCGACTTCCATCCGCAGACCAGCGCCGAAGCGCCCTGCGGCGTCGGCACCCCGCCGCGCGGCCATTTCGCCGGCGAGATCTCGCCCAGCAGCCGAGCACAGGGGCTCACCTTGGCGGTGAAGCAGGACGCGCATCGCCTGTGCTATGTCGCGGGCAATATCGCGGAAGCGCCGGTCATTCGCGTGCGCCAGGGCGCGACGCTGACCATAACCTTACGCAACGAGATCACCGACCCCGCGGCGATCGCAAGTTACGTGGCCATCGGCCAACTCGACACGCCGAACCGTCCGGTGCCTGCCGATGCGGCGTTCTTTCCCGTGATCCCGGGCGCGCATCATGCTGCGACCGGCGTCACCAACCTCCACCTCCACGGCTTCGCCGTGCCGCCGGTGCCGCCGCAGGACGAGGTACTGAAAACCTGCGTCGATCCCGCGGTCGGACCGGCGATCTGCGGGCGGCGCGAGGTCACCTATCGCTACCAGATCCCGGCGGACATGCCGGCGGGGCTCTATTGGTACCACCCGCACATCCACGGCGAGGTCCAGGCGCAGATGCTGATGGGGCTCTCCGGCGCGATCGTCGTGGAAGGCCCAGAGGATGACGCGAGACGCGCCGCGGGCATCCAGGATCGGATCTTCATCATCCGTCAGTCGCAGGATCTCGACGTGAAGGCGCCGACGCCGCCGACGACGACGCGCAAGGTTGCAATGGAGCATCCCGTCGCGCCGGAGAGGAGGTCGGGGCGCGGGCGGACGATCGACACCGCGCGCGAGGCCGCTTGCTCGTCGACGACCGGCATCGACGAGATCACGCTCAACGGCTCGAAGGTCCTCGACGGCCCGGCGCAGGATGGCGACCTCGCCCCGGTCCAGATCGCGGCGGGGACCATCCAGCTCTGGCGCGTTCTCAACGCCGCGACCGATGCCTTCCTCGATCTTGCCTTGGTCGATGAGGATGGCAAGCCGCTGCCGATCGCGATCGTCGCCCGCGACGGCGCGCCGTTGACCGATGATGCCGGCAACCGGCTGCCGCCGCGGGCGACGACAGTGTCGCAGCTGGTGCCGCCCGCGGGACGGCTGGAGTTTCTCGTCGCGGCGCCGCCGGTCGGTCGAAAGACCTACTTCGTGACCCATGCCGTCGATACCGGCTGCGCCGGCGACAAGGTCCCCGAGCGCCGGCTCGCGCTGGTCACCGCGGCCGAGACGGCGACCGCGGCGGCGCCGGCATCGCTGGCGCGGCTTCCCCTGCCTGCGCCACCGCCGGCGCGCAGCCTCTTCTCCGGCCTGCTGGCGCGACCGACGCAGCAAGTGCGCGTCATCGCGCTCGCCGAATACCCGCGCCCCGGCGTCGACGACCAGATCGACTTCTACATCGTCGAACGCAAGCCCGGCGCGGTGCTGCGCCCGTTCGCGATGGGTGGACCGCCGGCCATCACCGTGCGCGCGGGCACGGTCGAGGAATGGGTGATCGAGAATTGGACCAACGAGGTGCATGCCTTCCACATCCACCAGGTGCATTTCCGGGTGCTCGAGGAGAATGGCAAGCCGGTCGCCGATCAGCCGCTGCTCGACGTCGTCAACGTGCCCTATGCGACCGCCGCCGGCGCCTCCGCGCCGGTCCCGTCGTGCCCGGGCGCGTCCGGATCAAGCTCGCCTTTCCCGAAGCGCTTGCCGGCGATATTCCGTTTCACTGCCACCTCGTCGATCACGAGGATAACGGCATGATGGCGGTGCTCCGCGTCTTGCCGGCGACGGCGGAAAAGCGGGCGGAGCTGTCGCCGGCATACGCGCTGGACAATCCGCCGATCTGTCGCGGCGGAGAGGCGGCTGCGCTCAAATCTCGCCACGCCGAGTAGTAGTCCGGCGCGGCCCCTCGAGTGCCTCGTAGCGCGGGGATAGGGTCTCCACTCCCTGGACGAGCGGACGGTTACGGCGAAGACGGAAAGTCCATCCCGGCCGCCTTCAGCGAAGCGGCAATGTCGGGGAGCGAGCGAAACAGCGCCAATGGATCGTCCTTTGACGGCAGAAACCCGCGCCGTTTCCAAAAAGCCGCCGCTTCCTCATCGATCGCTGTGACCAGCAGGGCGCGTCCCCCGATCAATTGCGCGCCGGCGACGCATCGGATGAGCGCATGACGGAGGAGACCGGTCCCGATGCCCCGGCCGGCCCAGGCCTGGTCTGTTGCCAGCTGTCCGAGCAGGAGGCAAGGAACCGGGTTTGGCGGCTGGCCCGTCCTGATGGCGCGCGGCATAGCCGATGGGACAACGGCGCTTGGCGCTAGTCCATAGTATCCGACCACGCGACCGTCATCATGAACCACCATGACGACGGTGAAGCCCCTTTCCTGATTCGAAAGCGCTCTCGTCCGGAGCCAATTGTCGAGTGCCGGCTTGCCGCAGGAAAACCGAGAAGTATCGTGCCCGCCGCCGAGAAGTTCAGGAGGTGAGAGCGCCAAGGATCAGTTTTTCTTTCGACCAGCGTCCCAAGGAGGTCGGCGCTTGAGCGCCTCGACCATCTCGGGAACCGCCGCCGCCGGCGACGCTATGGCCGACATGAAGGCACCGAAGGCCTTGGGGCTCATGCGGATGAGCGCGCTTTCCATAACGACTTCCTCGGCCGCGCGTACGGCGGCCTCCCGCACGAAATCCGTGCGCGACCGCCCGCGCAAATCGGCAGCACGATCGATGATGGCGATGTCGGATTCAGGTAACCGCATCGACAAAGGGTGCTGCTTCTTCTTGACGCCGCTCGCCATCGCCTTCCTCCATCCAGAAGAAAACGACTATAGCGCCATGTAGTGCATTTTGCAATACGGCGGACGGCGGGGTATCCGCGTTGCGCCCCGCAAGCTCGCCCGCACGGTGCGGGCTCTCGCGGTTGCAAGGGCAACCGCTGACGCCCGCCGGCGACAATGCTGCGCATTGCGCTGGGGCTCTCGCGGTGCAAGGGCAACCGCTGCCGCCCGCCGGCGACAACGCGCAGCGTTGCGCCGGGCACTCGCGCGTTCGCCTGGATTCGGTTAAGGTCGCCGCGCCCGCGCAGGAGGCGGGAAGGCGTGTTGAGACAGGTGCTGGCTCCCATACACCCGGACGGGTGGCGCTTCATCGGCATCTTCGCCGTCGTTACGGCGGTGCTGTTCTGGTTTGCCCAGCCCCTGGGCTGGCTGGGACTGGTCCTGACGCTGTGGTGCATCTATTTCTTCCGCGATCCCTGGCGGGTGACGCCGGTGCGCGCCGGCTTGGTGGTCGCGCCCGCCGACGGGCGCGTCGTCTCGGTGGCGCCGGCGGCGCCGCCGGCCGAGCTCGGGCTGGGCGAGACGCCGATGTTGCGCATCGGCATCTTCCTCAACGTGTTCGATGTCCATGTCAACCGCATGCCGATGAGCGGCCGGGTGGTGAAGCTCGCCTATCACGCCGGCAAGTTTCTCAATGCCAGCCTGGACAAGGCCAGCACGGACAATGAGCGCATGGCGATCCGGCTCGCCAGCAGCGAGGGCGCCGACATCGCCGTGGTGCAGATTGCCGGGCTCGTCGCCCGGCGCATCGTCTGCACCCTCGGCGAGGGCCAGGAGGTCGTCGCCGGCCAGCGCTTCGGGCTCATCCGCTTCGGCAGCCGCACCGATGTCTATCTGCCGGCCGGCTGGACGCCGCTGGCCATCGTCGGCCAGCGCGTCGTCGGCGGCGAGACGGTGATCGGCGACGCCCTGACGAAGGAGCCGCCGCGCAGCGGCGTGACGCATTGATGGCGCGCCGCCGCCGCATCCGGGTCAAGCCGATCGCCAGCCTGTCGCTCAACCGGCTGATCCCGAACATCCTGACCTTGCTGGCGATGTGCGCCGGCATGACGGCGATCCGGCTGGCGCTCGCCGACAAGTACCAATCGGCCGCCGCCGCGATCATCATCGCCGTCGTCCTCGACGGCCTCGACGGCCGCATCGCGCGCCTCTTGAAAAGCACCTCGCCGTTCGGCGCGCAGCTCGATTCGCTGTCCGACTTCGTCAGCTTCGGCGTGGCGCCGGCGGTGCTGCTCTATCTCTGGACGATGGCGCGGCTCTCGAGCCTTGGCTGGGCGCTGGTGCTGCTGTTCGGCGTGTGCTGCGCGCTCAGGCTGGCGCGGTTCAACACCCAGCTCGGCGCCGAGCTGCCGCCTTACGCCTACAATTTCTTCACCGGCGTTCCCGCCCCCGCCGGCGCCGGCCTCGTCATGATCCCGATGTTCGCCAGCTTCGAATTCGGCTTCGCCTTCTGCCGCTCGCCCTATCTCAACGGCCTCGTGCTCGCCGGGGTTGCCGCACTGATGGTGAGCCGCGTGCCGACCTTCTCGTTCAAGCGCTTCCGGGTGCCCGGCGAATGGGTGCTGCCGATGCTGCTGGTGATCGGCGCGCTCGCCGCCTTCCTCACCACCGAGCCCTGGGGAACGCTGCTGCTCATCGGCGCGCTCTATGTCGGCTCGATCCCGCTCAGCATCTACTCCTACCGCAAGCTGCGCGAGGCCGCCGAAGAGCTGCGCGCCGGCGGCCGCGGCGAGGAGCCTCAGGCCGTGCCGGGCGAGCCCGCCGGTCAGTAAGAAAAAGCGGCGCCGCTACCGCGCGCCGATAGCGGCGGCGGATCTCGCCGCGCCGTCGCCGAGCGGCGGCCCGCGCTGGCCGTCGAGCCGCGGCAAGGTCACGGCGATCGTGGTGCCGCGACCGGGGTAGCTGTCGATCTCGAGCCGGCCGCGATGCAGCTCGATGATCGCCTTGGCGAGCGGCAGGCCGAGCCCGGTGCCGTCGTAGCGCCGCGCCATCTTGCTGTCGACCTGGCCGAAGGCGGTGAGCGCGATCTCGATATCCTCGTCGCTCATGCCGATGCCGGTATCGCTGATGGTGACCGCCACGTCACGATCGCCTGGGGCATCGGCGCGCACCGTGACCGTGCCGCCCGGCGGCGTGAACTTGATGGCATTGGCCAGCAGGTTGATGAACACCTGCTGCAACATCCGACCGCTGCCGATCACCGCCGGCAGTGGGCGATCGAGGTCGAGGGCGATCACGATGCCGTCCGCCTCGGCCTGGGTCTGCACCATGCGCAGCGCCGCCTCGATCGTCGGCGCGAGCTCGACACGCTCCTCCTTGTCGAGCGTCGCCTTGCCGGCCTCGATCTTCGAGAGATCGAGGATATCATTGATGATGCGCAGCAGGTGGCAGCCGCTGTCGTAGATGTCCTTGAGGTATTCGAGGTAACGCGGATTGTCGATCGGGCCGAAGGTCTCGCTGCGGATCACCTCGGAAAAGCCGATGATGGCGTTGAGCGGCGTGCGCAGCTCGTGGCTGGTATTGGCGAGAAAGGCGGATTTGGCGCGGTCGGCGCGCTCGGCATCCTCCTTGGCGCGGCGCAGCTTCACCTCGGTCAGGCGGTGGCTCTCGACCTCCCGCTCGAACCGCCGCTGCTGCGCGACGACGATGCCGGCATAGTAAAGCGCGAGCAAGGCGACGAAGAAGCAGGTGAAGAGCGCCGAGATGATGCCGATGCCGGTCAGCGCCGCCACCGGCACATGCTCGGGAAACGGCACACCCAGCCCATAGAGCGCGTAGAAGACCAGGATCTGCAGGCCGATCAGCGCCAGGTTCAGCAGGCGCAGCCGCGCGTGACCGCCGAGATAGAGCGCGCCGGCCAGCGGCACCACGCCCATCCAGGTCAGGAAGGGCGAGCTGACCCCGCCATATTCGAAGCAGCCGAACAGGATGAGAAATGTCAGATGCTGGATCGAGACCTGCCCCAAAACCACCAGCCGGCCGGTTGCGCGCAGGATGAACGGGTAGCCGAAGAAGCTGACCATCAGCCCGACAATGGTCCAATAGGCAATGCCGGGATGCGGGTCGACGGCGCCGAGATAAGCGGCGAGAACCAGACCCAGCGGCATGCCGAAGAGATGCGCGCCCACATACATGCGGGCCCGGCGATGGACCGTCGCGTCGCGGCGCAACGCATCGGGAATGAACCAATCGAGCAGCGGGAAAAAAACCGCTGTCTGAAGGCTGGGCATGAAGGCGCCGGCTCCGGGCTGCGCGCAGTCTCGTAGCGCGGGTATAATAGCCCGGAAAAGGATTAACTGTGAATTACCTCAACCGCCCAGCACCGTCCTCGAGCCGGCGGTCGGGGATGAAGGGCCGGCACCCGCTCATGCCATAGCGCGCGCCGTGCTCGGCGATGCCGTCGATCCAGAACGCGTCTTCCCGCTGCGGCCCCTCGATGGCGACGCCGAGCGTCTCGGCGAGTGCCGCCGCAGCGCCGGCATGGTCGAGATGCCCATGCGTCACCAGCACCTTCTCGATCGTGACGCCCTGCATCTCGGCGGCCGCAAGGATGCGCTCGATCTCGCCGCCGGGATCGATGACCGCGGCGCGGCGGCTCTGCCGGCACCAGACCAGCGAGCAGTTCTGCTGAAACGGCGTCACCGGAATGATGACGCAGTGAAGGTCGGGTTGCGCCGGCACGGGTCGAGTTCCGCCTCGGGGAGGTGATGGCCGCCCCCCTCCTAGCCCGTATTTCTCACACGGGCTAGCAGATCGGCGGGGCGCCTGTCGCCGTCAGGCGACGCGGCCCGAGAGCGGCCGGGACCCCTCGCCGCGCTCGGCTCGCGCCGGGGCGCGGTCATTGGCCGGCGCCAGCCGGCGCGCCGGCATACGCGGAGCACCGTCGGGCCGGGCATAAAGCGCCTGCGCCAGCGCGGTCGAGACGCCGGGAACCGACGGCGACCAAGTCAAGTCGCCAAACCGCGCCAGCCGGGCAAAACCGGATGTGCACTCCATCACTGATCTCCTATTTTCTTCCTTCGGCGCCGTCGACGGACGCGCCTTCGGGAGGAGCAAATGAGCATTGACGCGGCGGCTTATTACCTGGCGCCGGCTGAAGAGACTGTTGCGCGGCACCGAGCAATCAGAGATTGGCGACTTTCGGCCGCATCGGCGTGACCTGCCCCTGGCACAGGCGCTCGACCAGGAAGTCGAGGAAGGTGCGCAGCTTGACCGAGACGTGCCGGCCGGGCGGGTAGACGGCCTGGACCACCACCTCGGTCGTGCGGTAGTCCGGCAGCAGCCGCGCAAGATGCCCGGTCCTGAGATCGTCGCTGATATTGAGCGTCGGCAGCAGGCAGATGCCGAGCCCGGCCAGCGCCGCCGCGCGCAGCCCTTCGATGCTGTTGCTGCGCAGGTTGCCGGTGACATCGACATCATGCGCGCCGTCCGGCCCGTCGAAATGCCAATGGCCCTCGAGATGGGAATTGATGTAGATCAGGCAGTTATGGCCGGAGAGATCCTCCGGCCGCTCGGGCCGGCCGTGACGCGCGAGATAGCCCGGCGAAGCGCACAGCGCCATGCCGCCGACCCCCAGGCGCCGCAGCCTGAGCGTCGAGTTCGGCAGCGGCCCGCTGCGCAAGGCGAGGTCGAAGCCCTCCTCGACCATGTCGACCATGCGGTCGGACATGACCATCTCGAACGAGACCTCGGGATAGAGCGCGACATAATCGGCGATGAGCGGCGTCACCAGGCGGGCGAGCGACACCGAAATGTTGAGGCGCAGCAAGCCGCGCGGCGTCGATTGCTGCGCGGTCGCCAGGCCCTCGGCCTCCTCGAGCTCGCCGAGGATGCGGTGGCAGCGCTCGTAGAAGCTGCGGCCGATCTCGGTAAGATTGACCTTGCGCGTGGTACGGTTAAGGAGCTGGACGCCGAGCCGCTTCTCCAGCGCCTGGACGCGGCCGGTAACCACCGCCGGCGAGACATTGAGCCGCTTGGCGGCGCGCGAGAAGCTGCCGCCGTCGACGACCTGGACAAATGCCTGCATGCTCAACACACGGTCCATCCGCACCTCCGCCTGGATCTGGCTGTAGGTAGGCAAGGGTGGCGGAATGTCCAGCCGCCGCTGACGAAGTGTCGCACCCCTCCGCCACGCCCGGGGATCTCACAGAGATTTGATGATTATTGGACGGGGCGGCCTGACCGCCGCGGTTCTGCTTGCCAAGCGACCCCCGCCATTTCGGTCCGACCCAAGGGGGAGCCCCCGGCGGGTGGCGTCACATGGTGATGCGATAGCCGACATAGAAGGAGAACCGGTCGTTGGTGTCCGCATGGGCGAGCCCGCGGCCGAACGAGAACAGGACGTGGCCGGTCTCGCTGAGTCCCAGGTGCCGCCGAGATTGAACGCGGTGGTGCCGGGCTGATCGGCAGTCGTCGCGGTCTGGCGATAGAGCTCGCCGCCGATCTGCAGGTCGTCGGTCACCTTGCGCAGCAGCACCCAGCCGAGGAACCAGTTGTTGCGATCCGTGGCGCCATAGTGGTTGTCCCAGAAGCCGCCGCCGCCATAGCTGGTCCAGTCGCCCCAGTCCTTCTCGAGCCAGAGCGGCAGGAAGGCTGGACATGGCCTGCGCCGAGCCGGCGCGCGGCGTCGCCCGTGGGGAGCTCCAGGAGCGGATAGAGCGCGACCTCCGGCCACCAGCCCTCGTGGTCCTGATGGATGAAGCGGTAATTGGCGCCGAGCTCGGTATCGCCGTAGCCGGCGGTCACGACGCCGCTCTGCTCCGCATAGACGGGGCCGAAAGCGGCATGAAGCTGCAGGTCCGGCAGCGCACCCCAATTGGCGTCGATCGGCGGGAAAGGCGCCGCCGTCCCGCTCTTCTGCACCAACCCGATGGCGGCGAGGTTGACCTCGATATGCTGATAGTCGACCGGCTCTGGATCATCGGTCACGAAGGGCGGACCGGCGCTCGCCGGCCGCGCCGCCAGGATCAAGCAGGCGGCAACGGGCAGCGAGCGTGCCCGGCGGCCTAGGCTCGTCCGGCGCAGGACGGTCACCCCAGTCACCGCGCCATCAGACTCTCCGGCGCGGTGCCGGCGAGGCCTTCGGAGGCATGGTGCTCGGCAACCCAGTAGCGGTAGTAGCCCAGGCGCTCGGCGGCGCGCGCCAGCTCGATCGCCTCGGCGATCGCTTGCGCGGCGCTGCCGCCGGCACCGATCGGCGACTGGTCGAGGACGCTGAGGATGAGGCTCTCGGGTGGTGGCACGGCGCTGGTCCAAGGCCGGGAGCGGCGCCGCGCAATGCCGGCCCGCTCCGGCGGCTACCACTCGATGGTGAGGATGCCGTCGCGGATGCGGTAGCCCTCGAGCCGGCTCAGGAAGCTCATGCCGAGCAGCGACACCGGCAGCGAGCCGTCCATTACCACCGCCGATACGTCCTCGAGCTCGAGCTGGCCGAGGCGCAGCGTGCGCAGGCTCGCCCGCGAAGCGCTCGCCGTGCCATGCGCGGTGCTGATCGTCAGCGTCTCGCCGGAGCCCTCGGCGGCAAGGCCCGCGGCGCGCGCATCGACCGGCGTCAGCGCGACCGTGCTGGCGCCGGTATCGACGAGAAACCGCACCGGCGCGCCGTTGACCGCGGCATCGACGAAGAAATGCCCCTGGGCATCGGCGGCGACGACGAAGGTATTCGCCGGCGCCTTCGCCGCATGCGCCGGCGCTGCGGCATGGGCGACCGCGCGCGGCGCGGCGGCGACGGGTCGCAGTCCGGCGGGCGGTGGCGGTCCGAGCACGGCGCGCATGGCCAGCGTCATGACCATGCCGAGCACGATCCAGCCGAAGAGCATGACCAGCGCATAGCGCAGCACCCTGCCGGAAGCCGCCGGGGGCGGCGCCGCCTTCGCGTCGGCGTCGGTAGTCACACGCCGGCTCCTACTGGCTCAGGCGCAGCGCCAGCAGCGATTGGGCGATCTGGGTGAACGCCGCGTTGAGCGTGCTGGGATTCGCAGGAAGAAGTAGCCGCCATTCGCCGGGCAGTTTTGCAGCTGCGTGTTGTTCGCGCCCTCATTGCCGAGACCGATGGTGTAGATGATGATGCTACCATTCGCGCATGTTCGTGCAGGTGTCCGCCAGGCGCGTGGAGAGATTGGTCACCGCAGTACTCGTGTTGCTGTTGGTGCCGATCTTTCCGTCCGATATAGCCGAGGCCGGTGAACTGGGTTGTAGCCGGCCATTCCTCAACGCCGTCGGTCATGAGCACCATCACCTTGAGCCAAGCCGTGCTCGCGGCGGTGGCGTAGCTGAGGGGGTGGCCGTTGTTGGAAGCGAAGGGCCCGTTGGGCGACAGCACGCGCCAGCCCCAGATGGCGCCGATATCGACCTGCGTCCCGCCGGCGTCGCGCGGCCACATGCCTTTGATGTGCGAGGATTTGGTCTTGCCGGTGCTTTGCGGTGACTTCGGTCAGCGGCAGAATCGCGACCGGGCAGCCTTGATTGGGACCGGGATAAGTATCCCAGTCGGCGGTGACATTGCCGTGAACCTCGGTCGAGTTGTTCTGCGCCACGATAGGCTCCGAGCCGCCCGACGGCGTCGTGGTGTCCCTGACCTTTCCCTGCGCGCCCGACACCCACCAAAACGCATACCAGTCCGGCCAGGCGGTCGGCTCGGAGTAGTCGGGATCCGCGACCGCCGAGTTGAGCACCCCGGCGACGCTGGTGTTCTCGCCCGAACTGGTGGGCTCCACGACGCAGCCCATCCATTTCGCGGTCGTCTGGGTGTGGGTCGTGTCGAAGTTGATTGGCGGATTGAGGGTCAGCTCGACGGCGGTCTGCGTCGAGTCGCGCCTGGCACAGGGTCGCTGTTGTGCCGCTGACGGCAGAGATCGTGGCGCCGGTAGCTGGCAGGCCCGTGCCGGTGAGGACGGTGCCGACGGTGATCGCGCCGGCCGGCGCGGCGATGCTAGTGAGGCTGGTGCTGCCGCTCGTCGCGTTGCCCGCGATGTTGACGGTGACCGTCGTGCCGGAGCGCGTCGAGGTTGCGTTCGCGGAGAGATGGATCTGGCTGGTGCTGTCGACGCTGGCCATCGTCGTGCCGGCCGGGATGCCGGTGCCGGTGATCAGCATTCCCGCGACCATGACGCCGCTGGTGCTGGGCGAGATGTTGGTGATGATCTCGCTGGCGTTCGTGGTGTTGCCGGTGGCGGTGGCCGCGGGGGTCGCCGGCTCGGTGATGACGACACCGGATTTCGTTGATCGCAGTGCCGCTGCAATTGTCGGTCTGGATGTGCGTGCAGTTCGTGGCGCCGGTACAGAATAAACTGCCGACATTGACCGTGGTCACATAGGGAACGACACCGATGTAGAGCTGGTCCGACGCAGTGATCGCGCTGGTCAAGGTGTTGATGAAGTTGGTCGAGGCGTTGATCAGGGTGCAGATGCGGCTCTGGTTGCTGGCGTTCGTGCAGTTGGTGTCCGACGTAACGACGCCTTTGACGCAAAAGCGGCATCGTCGTAGTTGGGCGCGCCGTCATTGGGGCCGCACAGCATCGAGCCGGTATTGTCGAGCACGAGCACGACCTCGAGGCCGGCGGTCCGCTTGATCTGCGACGTGGCGCTGACGGTGATGGTGTTGATGCCGACGAGCTGCATGAAGGTCATCGGCACCGTCGCGCTGGCCTGGAAATTGACGGTGGACGCCGTCAGGCTGGCGTTGCCCGGAACCGCCATGACCGTCGCGGTCGCGCCGCCCAGCGCGCTCGCGGGATAGTTCGCCGCGAAGTAATTGTTCATGTAGGTGGTGAGGCTCGACGGCGTCTGGTTGACTTCGGAGCCGACGGCGAGGGCCGCGGCGTCGAGAGCGGCGCCGAGCCGTGTCTTGACCGAATAGGCACGCACCGTGTCGATGGCAATACCGGCGCCGATCGATCAGCGGGATGGCGCTCAACCCAAACAAGATGGCGATGTTGCCCTCGCGCCGCGCGGCGAGCCGGCACAGGCTGGCGAGATCGCAGTGATCGGACCGAGCATGCTCACGCACTCCCATTTTCATCCGCTTCGCTGTTACGGGCACTGGTTCACATTGGTGGACGAATTTACGGCGTTCTTGTAGCTGGGCACGCAGGTGACGTAACGCGGGCGGTTGAAGGCCGATTTGGAGAGCGTGTAAGACGCGTTCAAGACGTAGCTTATCGGCGAAGTGTAGGTGTATTGCACTTGGACGACGATTACGCTGTCCAGCGACCCGGCGCTAGCGTTGCCGAGATTGGTAAGCGATTTGCTGTTCGGAATATTGGCGGCGATGATGGCTGTGGCGCCATTTTCCTCGATATGCCAGTCGATCACCGGTGTGCCGGTGCTGTAGGTCACCGAGGCGAAGGCGATCTTGACCAGGCTGTTGCCGCTCCCGGTCGGCAGCGGCGCCAGCATATCCGCCGTGGCGTTGGTGAAGTTGGTGAAGTCGGTCGTCTGCAATACCCCGGTCTGCCCGATGACCCACCGGCAATGGTGGTCTGCGCCACGAGATCTGGCGGCGTTCTCCGCCGCCGCGGTCAGCTTGAGATCGGCGAGAAGGACGTTCTCGACCTCGTAGCTGCCGATGAACAGCGTCATCATGATCGGGAACAGCAGCGCGAACTCGACCGCCGCGGTGCCCGTCCGATCCGCGCCGAGACCGCGCCGCGGCGCCTGTCGGCCGCGCGCGCTCATGACGTCGACCCGAACGGCTCGTTCTGGAAGATCACCGTCGATATCAGCGTCGTCGTCTGCGTCCCCTGGGCGCCGGTGCCTTTGGTCGAGGCCGGACCGGTCCAGCAATTGCCGCCGCTAAGGCAGGCACCGACCCAGGGCACGATGTAGGGACGGGCGTAGCTCACCTGCACGCCGACGATCTGGCTGGCGGTGCCCGGCGTGAACGCGCATGCCGTGCCGCTGCCACTCTGGTTGTTGTTGCGCGTGCAAGAGGTGAAGGTCGTCGACCCGTAACTGGCGAAGACCTGCACTTCGAACAGCACGTTGCTGTCGCAGGTCGCGGTCGTCATCACCGAGCTCATATCCGAGCACAGCAGGGTCTGGAACGTGCCGATGGGATTGCCGGCGGTCTGCACCTGGCCGGTGCGGATCAGCCGCGCCGCATCGCGCGCCGCCCCGTCCAGCACCGATTGCGTCAGCAGCGTCTGGCCGAAATCGAGAATCGCCAGCATGACCAGCAGGAAGGGCGGCCCGACCAGCGCCATCTCGAGGGCGACGGCGCCTTTCCGATCGCGTGCAAATCGCCGGAATATTGTCATCGCCAATGCCCTCTCGGCCTCGGCATCTCTCGGCAAAGCCAGATCAGACCTTTACCGATAGGTGATTAGAGCCGAGACGGCAATAACAATTGGTTATGAACTCAGCATAACACCAATAAAAACCGGCGTCTGTGCTGTGATAATTTAAGATAATTACTCAATATTACTGACGTTTTCCGAAAATTTTAAATTCCGGCATTCCATATTTTCCGCCATCTGAACCGTCTCAGGCCTGCTCCCGCGTGCGGACGAAGCGCACCGCCGGCCAATCCCGGGTAATCGTGGCGAGCTCCCAGGCATTGCGGGCAAGGAAGACCGGGGCGTGATCATGGTCCTCGGCGAGCGCCGCGCGGTTGGCCTCGGCGAAGCGCTTCACTTCGGCCGCTTCGCCCTCGACCCAGCGCGCCGTCTCGTAAGGCGCGGGCTCGAAGCGCACGGCGAGCTCGTACTCGCTCTTGATCCGCGCCGCCAGCACATCGAGCTGCAGCGCGCCCACCACGCCGACGATCCAGTCGCCGCCGACCAGCGGCTTGAAGATGCGCGTGACCCCCTCCTCCGCGAGCTGCTCCAGGGCGCGGCGCAGATGCTTCGATTTCAAGGGATCCTCGAGGCGGACGCGGCGCAGGATCTCGGGCGCGAAGTTGGGGATGCCGGTGACGCGGATCGCCTCGCCGTCGCTCAGCGTGTCGCCGATGCGCAGCGTGCCGTGGTTGGGAATGCCGATGATGTCGCCGGGCCAGGCTTCCTCGGCCAGGTTACGGTCCCGCGCCAGGAAGAAGACGGGGTTCTGGATGCTCATCAGCCTGCCGCTGCGCGCATGGCGCAGCTTCATGCCGCGCCGGAAGCGGCCCGAGCACAGCCGCAGGAAGGCGACGCGGTCGCGATGCTGCGGATCGATATTGGCCTGCACCTTGAAGACGAAGCCGGTGACCCCGGGCTCGTGCGGGTCGATCGGCCGCGGCAGCGCCGGCTGCGGCCGCGGCGGCGGCGCGAGGTCGGCAATGCCGCGCAGCAGCTCGCGCACGCCGAAATTGTTGAGCGCGCTGCCGAAGAACACCGGCGTCATGTGCCCTTCACGGTAGGCCTCGCGGGCGAAGGGCGGGCACAGGCCGCGCACCATCTCGACCTCCTCGCGCAGCTTCGCCAGCGCCGCCGCCGGCAGCAGCGTCGCGAGCTTCTCGTCGTCGAGGCCAGCGCAGCGCACGGGGTCGACGATGCGCTCGCCGCCGCCGCGCGCGAACAGCAGCAGCGTGTCGGCGAAGAGATCGTAGGTGCCGAGGAAGTCCCGCCCCATGCCGATCGGCCAGCTCGCCGGCGTCACTTCGAGCGCCAGCAAGCGCTCGATCTCGTCCATGAGATCGAAGGGGTCGCGGCCCTCGCGGTCGAGCTTGTTGATGAAGGTGATGATCGGCACGTCGCGCAACCGGCAGACCTCGAACAGCTTCAGCGTCTGCGCCTCGATGCCCTTGGCGGCGTCGATCACCATCACCGCGCTGTCGACGGCGGTGAGCGTGCGATAGGTGTCCTCGCTGAAATCCTGGTGGCCGGGCGTGTCGAGCAGGTTGAAGGCGAGGCCGTCATGCTCGAAGCTCATCACCGCCGAGCTCACCGAGATGCCGCGCTCGCGCTCGACCTCCATCCAGTCCGAGCGGACGCGCCGCCGGTCGCCGCGCGCCTTGACCTCGCCGGCCTGCTGGATCGCGCCGCCGAACAGCAGCAGCTTTTCGGTGAGCGTGGTCTTGCCGGCGTCGGGATGCGAGATGATGGCGAAGGTGCGCCGCCTGGCGATCTCCGCGGCGAGTTGGTCCATGGCGCGGTCTCTACAAGCCGATGCCGGCGAAATCAACCGCGGCAGGCGGGGCGCGCAGCGGCGGAAGGCGGTGGACGCGCCACGGCGATCCCGGCCCGCGCCTTGCCAAACTCTCACAAAGAAGTGAGCGCCATCGTATGCGCGCAACCCTGGCGTCCATGCTAGGAAATGGGGCGCGTTGTCGCGCGAAACCCACGCCGGGAGAACAAAGACAATGAGGCCGATGTCGCTGATCGCTGGAGTGCTCTGCGCCCTCCTCGCCATTCCCGCGCTGGCGCAGTCGCCGGGCGGCACGCCGACCAATATCCGCGGCAAGGTCGAATCGCTCGACGGTCAGATGCTGAAGGTCAAGTCGCGCGATGGCGAGGAGCTGCAGGTCAGCTTGGCGCCGGATTTCGCCGTACTCGGCGTGATCAAGGCGAAGCGCGCCGACATCAAGCAGGGCGACTTCGTCGGCATCGCCGCGGCGCCGGGGAAGGACGGCAAGCTGCGCGCGCAGGAGATCCTGATCTTCCCGGAAGCGGCGCGCGGCATGGGTGAGGGCCACTATGCCTGGGACCTCCGGGGCAAGGGCGATACGATGACCAATGCCACCGTCTCCGGCATCGTCAACCAGTCGAAAAGCCGCGTGCTGATGCTGACCTACAAGGGCGGCGAGCAAGCGATCGTGGTCTCATCGCGCACGCCGGTCGTGAGCTTCAAGCCGGGTGACCTTGCCCTGCTGAAGCCGGGCGCGACCATCTTCATCCCGCGCGCCAGCAAGAAGCCGGATGGCACCCTCCTCGCCACTCGCGCGATCGCCGAACAGAATGGCGTGAAGCCGCCGATGTGACGCTGGGCCGGGCGCGGTGCCAGACGCCAAAGAAGCAACAAATGTTCGCGCGCGTCGCCTTGTTTGGAGGTTTTTTTCGCCTAGATGTAAAACAGGCGCAATGCGCTGGAGGGTGCCCAACAAGCATGACTCCACCGGATCACGATTGACGAGCGCCGGAACCCAGGCCCGGTCGTGTGACCGGGCGGTGAGCTCAGCGAGCCACCCGATTTGAACCCCGCCATCCCTCTCCATGGCGGGGTTCGCGCGTTATGGCGACGGCGCGGGCACGCCCGGCGGCGGGCCCTCGTATGGTTAAGGAGAAGCCGCAGGGGCCCGTCGCGGGATTGACAAGCGGCGATCGCCGAGGGCTTAGTGGTGGAAGAGGATGGACCAGGTGCGATTGTCGCGGTATTTCATCGTCTTGAGCGCCATTTGGATGGCCGCCATGACGTGGCGCATCTATCCGCAATTCGGCGACACGCTGCGGCTCGATGGCCGCCTGATGGGCTTTGCCGATTATGTCGAGGAGAGCTGCGGCCAGCGCATCGGGCCGGCGGCGGCGAGCTGCCTGGTCGAGGCGCGGACCACGGGGCGCCGCCTCGTCGCCAGCGAGCAGGGCAAGTCGGTGCTGCTCATCGAGGCGCCGCTGCTGGGGTATCTTCTGGTCTATCTGCCGCTGGGTTGGGCGATCCGCCGCAAGCCGCAGGGCGGCGCGGCTCGCAGTGCGGCGGAATGACGGTGGTGACACGATGATAAGGACGTTCTGGGGCGTTCTCTTGCTACTGTCGGTTATGGCCCTGCCGGGGTCGCTGCCGGCGATGGCCGATGCCAGCTGGAAGACCAGCAGCGCGATCTGGAAAGGGATGGACAATTGCACCAAGGCGGCGCGCAAGGCCTTTCCCGACTACACCAAGGAGTTCGAATGCCAAGCGCGAGGTCGCGCGGCAGAACTGCCTGCGCTCCGGCAATCTGCCAGGGGACGGCGCCGCGTCAGCGCCCGCGCCGCAGGCCAGCGAGGCGGCGCCCCAGCAATAGGGCAGCCGTGGGCTTTTTTGTGGCCGGCTGCAACCTTTGCCGGGTGCCGCCGTTAAACCTCGGCGTAGACGCGGCCCGACGGTCTTTCGCCTGAGGGTCGGGTTGATATGCCCCCCAATCGATCGGTCCGAGCGCATGTCCAATCCGAAAGACTGGTTTAGACGCCGCCTCCCCTCGTCAGACGAACCGGCCGTGCATGACGCCGCAGCCGCCGGCGGCGAGAGCAGCGCCGGCCGCGGCGCCACGCTGCTGCGCGAGGCACCGCCGACGATCGAGAGCCGGCCGCCCGGCCTGGGGGAAAGGCGCGCGCCGGTGCCGCCGCTGCGCCGCGCGGGTATGACGCTCGACCGCAGCGCCTTCGCCGTCAGGCCCGAGATCGTCCGCCGTGCCGAGCCGCCGCGCCGCATCGAGCCCCGGTCGGGTGCGGTCGCGGCAGCCGCCGCCTCGCCCTTCACGCTCCGCCGCGGCGCCACAATGCAGCTCGCTCCCGCGCCGCAACCGCTCGCGACCGAGCCCAGCGTGCCGCCGCCGCCGCCGCTGCCGGTGCCGGAAGCGAAACCCACGCCCGAGGCGTCGCCGGCCCCCGCCACGCCGCCCGCCGCCGCTTCGACCGCCAGCGCCAGCGAGGCCGAGGAGGCCACCTTCAACCTCGCCGCGCCCGGCGTCTCCTGGAAACGCAGCCGCGCGGCGCCGCCCGATTCCGGCCGCGCCAGCGCGCTGCTGCGCGACGCCTTCACGCCGACGCGGCCGAAGAACGCCACCGCGCTCTTCTCCGGCCGCTTCAAGCAGCTCCAGCGCATCATCGCCGCCATCGAGGAGGAGCGCGCCCATGTCATGGTTTATGGCGAGCGCGGCAGCGGCAAGACGTCCCTCGCCAACGTGCTCGCCGGCAAGGCGGAAGAAGCTGGATACCTCGTGCAGCGCTTCGCCTGCAGCTCGGAGCTCGGCTTCGACGACATCTTCCGCGCCTTCCTGCGGCGCCTGCCAGTCACGCTGCTGGCCGACGGCATCGGCGCCGGCAGCCGCGCCGGCGTCGAGAATTTCGAACAGCTGCTGCCGGGACGCTGCGGCGTCGCCGAGCTCGTCCAGCTCTTCGAGCGCATCTATGAGAAGCACGTCATCCTTATCATCGACGAATACGATCGGGTGACGAGCGAGGATACCAAGGCGAAGCTCGCCGAGCTTATCAAGAACCTGTCGGACGCCAATGTGCCGGTAACGCTGCTCATCGTCGGGGTGGCCGAGAACGTCGGACAGCTGCTGGGCAAGCACCCTTCGCTCCAGCGCACTATCGTCACCGTGCCGATGCCGCTGATGACGCGACGCGAAATCGACGGCATCATCGCCGCCGGCGAGGAGAAATCAGGTCTCCGCTTCGACCCGTGGGTCCGCCAGTCGGTCGCCGACTTCGCCCAGGGCCTGCCCTATCATGCACAGCTCCTCTGTCTCTTCGCCGCGCGCAGCGCGGTGCGGCGCGGCTCGACACGGATCGAGCGCGAGGATCTGCGCTACGCCGTCGAGCGCTCCGCCGAAGAGGCCGAGGCGCGCGTCAAGGAAGCCTATGATCTCGCCATCGGACCGCATGAGACGGCGTCGTTCCGCGACGTGCTCTACCACGCCGCGCGCTGCCGCACCGACGAGTTCGGCTGCTTCACCGCCGCCGAGGTGGTGGCGGCGGCGGCACAAACCAGCCCCGAGGGGTTGTCGCTGCTCGCGCTGCAATATCCGCTGAAGAAGCTCACCGAGCCCGAGCGCGGCGCGATGCTTCGTCGGCTGGTGGGTCCCGGCGGCCTGCGCTACCAGTTCGCGAGCCAGACGCTGCGCCACCACGTTCTCTGCCGCCAGGCCGTAGCGCGCGGCCTGCTCTGACGCCGGCGGCAGGCCGGGTCAGACGCGGTCAGGCGGCGGCGGTGGCGGCGGCGCGCAGCTTGCCGAGGAGATAGTCGAGATCATCGGTGTTGATGTCGCCGATACTCTCGTATTGCGTCAGGATGCGTTCGAGCGTGCGGCGGCGATGCCGCTCGCGATCGTTCTCGCCGCCGTCGAAAGCGGTCTGCTGCGCCACGTGCAGACCGATGCGGAAAAGCTCGAAGAACTCCGCCGGCAGCCGGCAACGCTCGAAGACGGCCTTGAATCCCAGCGGACCCGCGTCGTGCAACAGCAGGCGCACATTATGCACGGGAATGCCCGCGAGCACAGCGAAGGAGGCCTCGACGAAAGCCAGGTCGCCGAGGCAGATGGCGCGGATGATCAGCGACGGCGTGAGCCGACCGCTGCGCTCGAGGTGCTGCGCCAGCTGCATCGCCTCGGCTGCCGGCGAGGTCGGGGAAATCAGGGCCACGGTCGCGCGTTCGCGCGTGTTGAGCACGAGGTCGCTGGCGAGATGGCTCGGCAGGTCGCTGCGCTTGGCGAGGATGTCGCGGATGCCGGCGGATGCCGCCACCACCAGCCGCTCGAGAACGGTGACGGGCAGTTGCGCGCGCCGCGCCATCGGCTCCTTGATGAGGTCGTTGCCGCCATGGCGGTCGAGCACGAGCTGCAGCGTCTCCTCCTTGAGCTCGGCGCCGTCATTGGCGACCAGCGTCGCCAGCGCGGCGGGCTCGTCGGCAGCAACGATGGCCTCGGCAACCGCAGCGGAGACATGCTCGCGGCCGGCGATCGCCACCTGCTTGACGCCGCCGCTGCAGCGGATGATTTCGAGGAGGTCGTCGTCGCTCAGCACCACCGAATGCGTGAGGATGGGCAGCGATACCGCGTCAACGTCATGCGCCAGCGCCAGCGCCACGTCATGCGGCACGGTGCGGCTCTCCTTGAGCTGCTCGGCCAGCGCCTGGCGCACGCGGATCGCCGCGTCTCGCGTCATCACGCGGACGATGTCCTCGGCGATGGTCCGCTCCTCGGGCGTGAGCTGGGCGGAGCCGACCTGCTGCGCCACCTTGGTCGCGACATCGACGCGGGCGTCCGCCGAGGGATCGCGCAGCAGCCGCTCGACATCCGATGTGGAGAGGGTCGTGGTCATGGACTCGGGCGCACCTTGGTGTGCTGACGGGGACTCGTCGGCTCGCGTGCCCATAGTGGCCCTTGAGCCCTAAGGTTTGATTAAGAGTTGCCGCGGCGACCGGGATCATGGTTAGCGCCGGGTAAACCGCGGGCCTCTCACGCCGGCTGGGCGACCTGCTTCAAGGCCAGCGCCACGCGGCGGATCTGTTCGTCGACATCGATGTCGACCGCCGAGGTCAGCTCGAGCCGCCGGTCCTCGAACACGTGCACCTTGCCCCGCCGGCGCCGGCGAAACGACATGACGGTCTCGTCGCGGGCATGAACGAGCTCGATCAACTGCGGCCGGAACAACGCGAAGAGCGCGGTGATCCAGCGGTTGACCGGCCAGGATGGCTGCGTCAGGTCGATGACGAAGCGGTCGAGCATGGCCGCGACATCGGCTGCGGCATACCAGGTCTCGCCGGTAACCCAGCGGTTGGTGGTGAAAAGCTGCACCGGCTCTCCGGCGGCGTTCACGGCAATAGCGGCGAGGTGGCTGAATTCGTCATTGTCCGCGCCCTGATTGGGCTGCGGCGCGGGCGGCGCCACCGGCGCCGCGGGTGCGTCGGCGATGGCGAGCTCGGGCATGATCAGCGGCCGCGTCCCCGCCGGCATGCCGCGCGGCCGCAGGAAAGCGTGGAAATGACCATGCTCGCCCGGCAGCCGCTCGGCCGGCGGATGGACATGGTAGAAATACTGCGCATGTGACAGGGGATCGTAGACGTCGCCGGCGGGATAGTGACCCCATTCGACCGCATCCGGCGCGCGGCCGAGCACCTCGGTCACCACGGTATCGCCGGTCCGCGCCAGCACCCGCCGGCATTCCATCACCTCGCCGCCCGCCGCCGCCATGGCCTCGAGCGTGGCGCGTCCCAAGCGGGTGAAATCCACCATGCGACGATCCCCCGCGTCCCTTATCGCCCGGCGGGACGGGGCTGGCAAGCCGTCACCGGCCGGTGGCCAGCGTCCAATCGACGATTTGCCGCGCCGCCTGATGGAATGCCACGTTGAAGGCCTGGACGATCATCGGCATTTCGTTCGCCGTGGCCGGCGCCGTGGCATCGAAGCGCTGTTGCGCGACGATGGCGCGGTCGGGCATCCGGATCAGCTTGGCGCCGAGCAGCACATGGATGATGGGGGCGCCCGCGCCCGTGTATTCCGCCTCGAAATCCCGCAACTCCGTCAGCAGGACGTAATCGGCGCGCAGCGCCAGCAACTCGCGGGCGACGGCGTCGATGCGGCCGGAGTTCTCCAGGGATTGCACCAGCAGCGATTGCACCAGCAGCGGCGCGCGATCGGTCCAGGCAGCGTCGGCGAAATAGTCGACGGTGGTGGGGCTGCGCTTCAAGGCGATGCGGTCGGTATCGAGCGCGGCGGCGCCTGCCGGCACGTCGACCAGCAACTGCCAGGAGACCCGCGCGCCGCCGGCGGGAAAATCGCTCGCCGGCGTCAGCGTGTAGAGCTTGGGCGCCGCGCCGCCTATCGACAGCAGGCTGCAGGAGGCCGGCGTCAGCGCCAGCGCGGCAAGGATGAGTCGGCGCGGCAGCCGGGTCATCGCGGTTGATAGCCTTCGCGACGATCGCCGCCGAGCAGGAAACGCGCGGGATCGCGCTCGATCTCGTCGCCGAGCCGCGTCAGCTCGGCCACCAGCGTGCGCGCATCGACGATGAGCTGGCTCAGCTGGTTGAGGCCGCCCTGGGCGAAATCGCGCACCGGCCCGCGGTTCTCCTGGACGAGGCTGTCGAGATCGGTCGTCAGCTTGTCGAGCTTGCGCGAGGCGCCGTCGATCGCCTGGAGCGCGTCGCGCGCCTCGCCGTGCTCGCCGACGAGCTGACGCAGCTGGTCCAACGTCTGGTCGGCCGAGGCCAGCGTGCCGCGCAGCTCGCGCATCGCCGCCGCAGCGTCGGCGATGACGCTGTCGACATCGCCGGCACGGCCGGCGGCCACGGCGGTCAGCCGCCGCACATTGTCCAGCGTCTCGGCGATGGCGGTGCGGTTCTTCTCGTCGAGGATGTCGTTGAGCTTGTCGGCAACGTCGAGCAAACGCGCCAGCACCTCGGGGGCGCTGGCGAAGACGCGCTGCAGCCCGGATTGCTGCGAGGCGATGACGGGATAGCGCTGGCCCGGCTGCACTTCGAGCGGCGGCGCATTCTGGCTGCCGCCACTGATCTCGATATAGGCGCTGCCGGTAAGGCCTTGGACCTCGAGCGAGGCGACCGCGTCGGCCTTGATCAGCGCCGTCTGGTCGAGCTCGATGGTGGCGCGCACCTGCTGCAGATTCTGCGGGTCGATGCGGATCTCGGTGACGCGTCCGATGCGGATGCCGTTGTAGCGCACCTCCGAGCCCTGGGCGAGGCCGGTGACGGACCCGTTGAAGTAGATGTCATAGTAGGAGAATTCGCGGTTGAACTCGACCCTCGCCAGCCACAGCACGACGACGACGAAACCAATCAGCACGACGAGGACGAACGTCCCGACGGCCACGTAATTTGCGCGCGTTTCCATGCCTCAGCCGACCGCCTGCCCGCGCTCTCCGCCCAACGCCGCGCGTCCGCGCGGCCCCCGGAAATACGCCTGGATCCAGGGATGGGGGTTGCGCAGAAGCTCGGCCATTGTGCCGATTATCAGCCGCTTGTCGACCAGCACGGCGATCCGGTCGCAAATCGCGATCAGGCTGTCGAGATCGTGCGTCACCATGAAGACGGTGAGGCCCAGGCTGAGGCGGAGGTCGTGGATCAACGAATCGAAGGCGGCGGCGGCGATGGGGTCGAGCCCGGCCGTGGGCTCGTCGAGAAACAGCAGCTGCGGGTCGAGGGCCAGCGCGCGGGCAAGTCCGGCCCGCTTGCGCATGCCGCCCGACAGCTCGGACGGGTACTTGGCGGCGGTATCGCCGGGCAATCCGACCAGCGACAGCTTGAGCAGGGTGATCTCATCGAGCAGCGGCGGCCGCAAGGCCAGCTGCTCGCGCAGCGGCACCGCGACGTTCTGCGCCGCGGTGAGCGAGCTGAACAGCGCGCCGTCCTGGAACAGCACGCCCCACCGCGACTCGATCTGGCGCAGGCGGTCATCGTCGAGCGCGCGGACATCCTCGCCGAACACCTCGATCGAGCCGGATTCGGGCTGGATCAGGCCGATGATGGTGCGCAGCAGCACCGATTTGCCGCTGCCGGAGCCGCCGACCACGCCCAGCACTTCGCCATAGCGCAGGTCGACGTCGAGATTCTCATGCAGGACGCGGCCGCCGAGCCGGGTGGTGAGCCCGCGCACCGAGACGAGCGGCGGCTCAGATGCCGAGGCGGGAGTAGAGGATGGAGAATGCGGCATCGATGATGATCACGAGAAAAATCGAACGCACCACGGAAAGGGTAGTGAGCCGGCCGACACTCTCGGCGCTGCGCGACACCGTGAACCCGGCATGGCAGCCGACGAGCGCGATCGTGGCAGCAAAGAACGGCGCCTTCAAGACGCCTACCAGGAAGGTCCATTCGCCGATCGCCTCGTGCAGCTGCCGGAGGAACAGCGGCGGCGCGATGCCGAGCTCGCCCCAGGACATCAGCCCGCCGCCGAGCAGCGACATGAAATCGGCATAGGCGGTGAGGAGCGGCAGCGTGACGACGAGGCCGAAGAGGCGCGGCAGCACCAGCACCTCGACGGGATCGAGGCCGAGGGTGCGCATCGCGTCGATCTCTTCATTCACCTCCATGGCGCCGATCTCGGCGGTGAAGGCGCTGCCCGAGCGGCCGGCGACGATGATGGCGGTCAGCAACCCGCCGAGCTCGCGCAGGATGCCGACACCGAGCAGATTGACGGTGAAGATCTCGGCGCCGAAGCGCCGGAGCTGGTCGGCGCCCTGATAGGCCAGCACGACGCCGATGAGGAAGGAGAGCAGGCCGAGGATCGGCAGCGCAGTGACGCCGGTGCGGTCCATCTGCGTCACCAGCGACTGGTATCTGAGCCGGCCCGGATGGCGCACGGTGCGCCAGACGGTGAGGACGACGAGACCGAAGAAGCCGACCAGCTCGCGGCCGGACTCCAGCCCGCGGAAGGTGCTTTCGCCGATATGGGCGACCGCAGCCAGGACGCCATCGATCAGGCTGTGCGGCCGGGGCTCTTCCGGCACCGGCGGCTCGCCTTTGGCGACCTGCTCGAGCAGCGGCCCGAACGCCTCGGCGACATTCTCGAGGCTGGTGGCGACGCCACGCGCCTCGAGCTCGCGGCGGGTGCGCAGCACCAGCCAAGCGCCGACCGTATCGAGCCTCTCCACCCCGGAAAGATCGATGCGCAGATGCGTGCCGGCAGCCACGCTGTCAAGCCGGCGCAGCGCCCGGTCGAGCGCGCTGGCGCTGGCGACGAGCCATTTGCCGCCGGCGCGCAGGACCAGCCCATCGCCTTCGGCTTGGAGATCGAGTTCGGCTTCGTGCGGTGGCATCGCGCGACAGTCTACACGCGAAGCAGCCACGCCGAGAAATGGTGCTTTCACCGTGCCGGGCTTTGGCTAGAGTAGCCGGCGCCAAGTGGCCGCCGGGGGCGATGCATGGACGTCAAGAAGCATATCAGGGGGATTCCCGACTTTCCCAAGCCGGGAATCCTGTTCTACGACATTTCTACGCTGCTGGCGCACGCCGAGGCCTGGCAGGCGACCGTACAGCATCTCGATGCGGCCTTGCGGCCCTATCAGCCGGAGCTGCTGATCGGGATCGAATTGCGCGGCTTCCTGGTCGCGGCGCCGCTGGCCTACAGCCTCGGCTGCGGCTTCGCCATGGTGCGCAAGAAAGGCAAGCTGCCGGGGGTCACCATCCCCTATACCTACGATCTCGAATATGGCACCGACACCATCGAGATCCAGGCCGATGCCATCCGGCCGGGACAGCGGGTGATTGTGCTCGACGACCTCCTCGCCACCGGCGGCACGCTCAACGCCGCCATCCGCCTCTGCCGCATGGTAGGCGGCGATGTGCTGGCCGCCGCCTGCATCATCGAGCTCAGCTTTCTCGACGGCCGCAAGCGCCTCGATGTCCCCTTCGCCTCGGTGGTAGAATACCAGGAATAGCGCGCGGCGGCGCCGGGCCGGCACCGACGCCTAGGAGCCGGTCGGCTCGCGGGGGCTCATCAGCCGCCCCGCCACGGTCACCAGCACCGCGACCGCGGCCAGGAACAGCGTTGCCAGCGCGTTGATCTGCGGGCTGACGCCGAGGCGGACGCTGGAGAAGATCACCATCGGCAAGGTGGTCGAGGACGGCCCCGAGGTGAAGCTGGCGATGACGAGATCGTCGAGCGAGAGCGTGAAAGCGAGCAGCCAGCCGGCCGCCAGCGCCGGCGCGATCAGCGGCAAGGTGATCACCAGGAAGACCTTGAGGGGCTTGGCGCCGAGATCGAGCGCAGCTTCCTCGAGCGAGCGGTCGAAGGCGGCAAGCCGCGCCTCGACCACGACCGCGACATAGGCGGTGCCGAGCGTGATATGGGCGATGGCGATGGTCGCCATGCCGCGGCCCTGCGGCCAGCCCAAGACCTGCTCCAGCGCCACGAACAGCAGCAGCAGCGACAGGCCGGTGATGACTTCCGGCATCACCAGGGGCGCGGTGACGAGCGTGCCGAAGAGGGCGCGGCCGCGGAAGCGGCGATAGCGCTGCAGCGCATAGCCGGCCGCGGTGCCGAGCAGCAGCGCGCCGCTGGCCGCGATGAGCGCGATCTCGAGGCTGATCAGCGCCGCGCCCTGGATCGCCTCGTTGTGCATGAGCTCCAGATACCAACGGGTGGAGAAGCCGGCCCATACCGTGACCAGGCGGGAGGCATTGAAGGAGTAGACCACGAGCGAGGCGATCGGGCCGTAGAGGAAGGCATAGCCCACCACCAGCATCACCGCGAGGAAGGGCGAGAGCCGGTTGGTCACGCGGTATCGCCTTGGAGCAGCCGTCGGATGACGCCCATCGGCACGATCAGCACCACCAGCATGGTGACCGCAACGGCCGCCGCCATGGGCCAGTCGCGGTTGGCGAAGAACTCGTCCCACAGCACCTTGCCGATCATCAGCGTATTGGGGCCGCCGAGCAGGTCGGGGATGACGAACTCGCCCACCGCCGGAATGAAGACGAGCAGCGCACCCGCGGCGATCCCGGGCAGCGACAAGGGCAAGGTCACCCGGCAGAACGCCCGCCACGGCCGGCAGCCGAGATCGGCCGCCGCCTCGAGCAGCGCCGGGTCGAGCTTCTCGAGCTGGGCATAGAGCGGCAGCACCATGAACGGCAGATAGGAATAGACGATGCCGACATAGACGGCGAAGGCGTTGTTGAGCAGCGGCAGCGGCTGGTGCACGAGGCCGAGCGCGAGGAGCGTGCTGTTGATGAGCCCGTTGCCGCTCAGCAGCCCGATCCAGGCATAGACGCGGATGAGAAAGCTCGTCCAGAACGGCAGGATCACCAGCAGCAGCAGCAGGCTGCGCCAGCGCCGCGGCGCGCGCACGATGCCGTAGGCCAGCGGATAGCCCAGCAGCAGGCAGAACACGGTCGAGACGCCGGCGAATTTTATGGCGTTGAGATAGGCCAGCGCGTAGAGATCGTCGCTCAGGAGCCGGCGGTAGCCCTCGCCGCTGACCTGGAGGTGCCGGCCGGTGTCGAGGAGCGGCGTATAGGGCGGAATGCCGATCACGCTCTCGGCCAGGCTGATCTTGAGCACGATCAGGAAAGGCACGAGAAAGAACAGCACCAGCCAGGCATAAGGCAGCGCCAGGACCGCGCGCCGGCGCAGCGCCGCGCTCATGGCGGCAGCACCACGGCCGCCGCCGGCGCAAAGGCGAGCGAGACGCTGTCCCCGACGGCGAAAGGCGGCGCGCGGCGGGCGGTATTGACCAGCGTCACGCGCAGCACCTTGCCGCTGGCGAGCTCGACCTCATAGGTCGAGGCCTCGCCGCGATAGGCGGTGCCGCGCACCCGGCCCGCGAGCCGGTTGGCCGCGGCGTCGGGGGGACCGAAAGCGATCTTCTCCGGCCTGACCGCGATCGCCACGGCGCTGCCGGGGGCGAGCGCGGGATGCTCGACGACGAGCGTCGCGCCGGCCTCGGCGCTCTCGACCTCGATGAGCCCGTCGCGGGCGCGCAGCACGCGGCCCTCGAGCAGGTTCACGCCGCCGATGAAGTCGGCGACGAAGCGGCTCGCCGGAGCCTCGTAGATCTCCTGGGGCTTGCCGAGCTGGACGATGCGGCCCTGCGACATCACGGCGATGCGCGACGCCATGCTCATCGCCTCCTCCTGGTCATGCGTCACCATGAGGAAGGTGATGCCGACGCGCTGCTGGATGCGCACCAGCTCGAAGCGCGTCTCCTCGCGCAGCTTGCGGTCGAGCGCCGCCAGCGGCTCGTCGAGCAGCACCAGCTTCGGCTCCTGCGCCAGCGCGCGGGCGAGCGCCACGCGCTGGCGCTCGCCGCCGGAGAGCTGATGCGGCCTGCGCTGCGCCAAGCGCGCCAGCTTGACGAGGTCGAGCATCGCGGCGACACGGGCCTCGCGCTCCGGCTTGGGCACGCGGTCCTGCTTCAGGCCGAAAGCGATGTTCTGCGCCGCCGTCATATGCGGAAAGAGCGCATAGGATTGGAACATCATGTTGACGGGACGGCGGTAGGACGGCACGCCCGCCATGTCGGCGCCGGCGATGAGAATGCGGCCCTCGTCAGGCGCCTCGAATCCCGCGAGCATGCGCAGCAGCGTGGTCTTGCCACAGCCCGAGGGGCCCAGCAAGGCGAAGAACTCGCCGGCGGCGATGTCGAGCGACACGCCGTCGACCGCCGCCGCGGCGGCGCCCGCGAAGCGCTTCACCACGGACTCGATACGCAGATGAGCGGCGGCCGCAGAGGGGTGCGCCGCGGCGAGCGCCGTCACGTGCCGGTCTTCACCTTGGTCCAGGCGCGGGTCCGCAACCGGTCGTATTGCGGCGTCGCCGGCTTGTCGAAGAACAGCCGCGCCCGCATCTCCGCCGAGGGATAGACGCCGGGATTGGTGCGTATCTCGTCATCGACGAGGTCGGTCGCGAGCAGGTTGGGATTGGCGTAGGCCACGGTGTTGGAGATCGCGGCGATGATCTCCGGGCGCAGGATGAAATCGATGAACAGCAGCGCATTCTGCGCATGCGGCGCATCCTTCGGGATCGCCATCATGTCGACCCAGAGCATCGCCCCCTCCTTGGGGATCGAATAGGCGATATCGACGCCGTTCTTGGCATCGGCGGCGCGGTTCTTCGCCTGGATCACGTCGCCGGAATAGCCGAAGGCGACGCAGAGGTCGCCATTGGCGAGGTCATTGATGTATTGCGAGGAATGGAACTTGCGGATGTAGGGGCGGATCGCCAGCACCGCTTCGGCGGCCTTGTCGAGGTCCTGCGGCTCGCGGCTCAGTGGCTCGCGGCCGAGATAGGCGAGCGCCGCCGGAAAGATCTCCTGCGGCGTGTCGAGCAGCGAGACGCCGCATTCGGACAGCTTCTTGGCATTGGCGGGATCGAAGATCAGCTTCAGGCTGTCGACCGGCGCCTTCGCCCCCAGCGCCGCCTTTACCTTCTCCGGATTGTAGCCGATGCCGGTGGTGCCCCAGAGATAAGGGACGCCGTACTGGTTGCCGGGATCGGCGCCGGCGACGAATCCCAGGATCTGCGGGTCGAGATTGCCGTAATTCGACAGCTTCGCCTTGTCGAGCGGCTGGAAGGCACCGGCAGCGATCTCGCGCGCCATGAACGGCGTCGCCGACGGCACGACGAGATCGTAGCCGGAATGGCCGGCCATCAGCTTGGTCTCGAGCGTCTCGTTGTTGTCGTAGACGTCGTAATGCACCTTGATGCCGGTCTCCGCCTCGAAGCGCGCCACGGTGTCGTCGGCGATGTAATCGGACCAGTTGTAGATATTGAGCGTCTTGCCGTCATCGGCGCGCGCCGCGCCTTGGGCCAGGAGGACGGCGGCGCTGAGGCATAAAACGAGGCGAGCGATCATCCGGGGCCCCCGAAGCGCTGAAAGGCGCGTCATTCAAAGCGGCGGCCCGCGGGCTTGTCAATCGCCGCGGCCGCGGCCGCCGCGCGGTCCGGACGGCCGGGCAGTCCACGCCGCAGGCCGAAAAACTTGCGGCGGACGGGGAATAAAGCGGGGGACCGGCCCGTATAACCTCTAAGGGGAGCGACAGGAGATGGGATCATGGGACAGTTTCATTGCGAGCCGCCGCTCTCCCAAATGCTCGAGGACCCCTTGACCCAGGCTCTCATGGAGAGCGACAAGGTCGACCCCCGCGAGCTGCGCGAGCTCATCAGCGAAGCGCGGCAGCGGATCGCCGAGGCCAAGCGGACCGACCGGTCCTAGGAGCCGCTACGCCGCCGTCTCGGGCGCCTTTCGCCAGCGCAGCACCGGCTTGCGCGCCGCCGCGGTCTCATCGAGCCGCCGGCGCGGGGTGAAGCGCGGCGCCGCGTGAAAGGCGGCGGCGGCATCGCCCGCCTTCGCCTGCGCCGCCAGAGCACGCACCACGGCGATGAAGTGGTCGAGCGACGCTTTGCTCTCGCTTTCCGTCGGCTCCATCAGCAGCGCGCCATGGACGACCAGCGGAAAGTACATGGTCATGGGGTGAAACCCCTCATCGGTCAGCGCCTTGGCGAAATCGAGCGTGGTGACGTCCGTGTCCTTCAGGAAGCGGTCGTCGAACAGCGCCTCATGCATGCAGGGACCCGGGAAAGAGGCGGTGAGCACGTCGCCGAGCCGCGCCAGCAGGTAATTGGCGTTCAGCACCGCGTCACCCGAGAGCTGGCGCAGCCCGTCGGCGCCATGGCTCATGATGTAGGCGAGCGCGCGCACGAACATGCCCATCTGGCCGTGATTGCCCTTGAGCCGGCCGATGGCCTGCGCGGCCGGGCCCGCGGCCTGCTCGACGAGGCGGAAGCCTGCCTGGTCATGCACCAGCCAGGGCAGCGGCGCGAAGGCCGCCAGGCTCGCCGCCAGCACCACCGGTCCCGCGCCCGGCCCGCCGCCGCCATGCGGGGTGGAGAAGGTCTTGTGCAGGTTGAGATGCATGCAGTCGATGCCGAGATCGCCGGGCCGGACGCGGCCGACCAGCGCGTTGAAATTGGCGCCGTCGCAGTAGAAATAAGCGCCCGCCGCATGCACCGCCTCGGCGATGGCGAGAATCTCGTCCTCGAACAGGCCGCAGGTATTGGGATTGGTCAGCATGATCGCGGCGACATCGGGACCGAGCTTAGCCTTGAGCGCGTCGAGATCGATCCGGCCGCGCTCATTGGCCGGGACCGCGTCGACCTCGAAGCCGCAGGTGGCCGCCGTCGCCGGGTTGGTGCCATGCGCCGATTCCGGCACCAGCACGCGCCGGCGCCGCTCCCCGCGCGCCGCCAGCGCGGCGGCGATGCACATGATGCCGCAAAGCTCGCCATGGGCACCGGCCGCCGGGCTCATCGCCACCGCCGGCATGCCGGTCAGCGCCTTGAGCCAGCCGGCGAGCGCGTCGATCAGCTCGAGCGCGCCCTGCACCGTCGATTGCGGCTGCAGCGGATGGATATCGGCAAAGCCCGGCAGCCGCGCCAGTTTCTCGTTGAGGCGCGGATTGTGCTTCATGGTGCAGGAGCCGAGCGGGTAAAGCCCCATATCGATGCCGTAATTCTTCTGCGAGGCGCGCATGAAATGTCGCACCACCTGCGGCTCGCTGAGGCCCGGCAGGCCGATCGCGCCCTGCCGCCGCAGCGTGCCGAGGCGGTCGGCCACCGGCTCCGGCTCCGGCAGGTCGACCCCGCTCCGGCCGGGCGCGTCCTGCTCGAACAGCAGGGGATCCTCAAGCTGCAGCCCGTGATTGCCGATCACCGGCGCGTCGGTCGCGTCGCGGACGAAGCCGCTGAGCGCGTTGCTCCAGCCGCTCATGCCAGCGCCTCGCGCAGCCCCTGGGCCAATGCCGCCATATCCTCCTCGGTATTGGTCTCGGTGGCGGCGAGGATCAGCAGGTCGGCAAGCTCCGGCCGGCCCGGCCAGAGCCGGCTCGCCGGCACCCCGGCCAGGACGCCGCGCCGCGCCAGCGCCTCGACCACCGGCGCCGCCGGCCGCCCGAGGCGCAGCGTGAATTCATTGAAGAAGCAGCCGGTCAGCAGGCTGACCCCGGGCAGCGCCGCGAGGCGGTCGGCGAGCCGCACGGCCTGCGCGTGATTGAGCCGCGCCAGCCGTGTGAACCCCGCCTCGCCCAGCAGCGCCAGGTGGATGGTGAAGGCGAGCGCGCACAGGCCCGAATTGGTGCAGATGTTGCTCGTCGCCTTCTCGCGGCGGATATGCTGCTCGCGCGTCGACAAGGTGAGCACGAAGCCCCGCCGCCCCGCCGCATCGACGGTCTCGCCGACGAGGCGCCCCGGCATCTGGCGCACGAATTTCTCGCGCGTCGCGAAGAGGCCGAGATGCGGCCCGCCGAAATTCAGCGCATTGCCGAGCGACTGGCCCTCGCCGGCGACGATGTCGGCGCCCATCTCGCCCGGCGGCTTGATCAGGCCCAGCGACACCGCCTCGGTGACGATGACGACGAGCAGCGCGCCGGCCCGGTGGCAGGCCTCGGCGAGCGCGGAGAGGTCGCGCACCTGGCCGAAGCAGCCGGGGTTCTGCACGACGACGCAGGAGATCTCGCCGCCGACCAGCGCGGCGAGGTCGTCCTCCGCCGCCGCCGGATCGGGCGGGCGCGCGACGATTTCGAAGCCGCCGAAGCGCGCATAGGTCTCGGTCGCCTCGCGGTA
Source organism: uncultured Alphaproteobacteria bacterium (assembly GCA_963789275.1). Lineage (GTDB taxonomy): Bacteria > Pseudomonadota > Alphaproteobacteria > ATCC43930 > CGMCC-115725 > DAHUYF01. The sequence goes on along the minus strand of CAWBKF010000009.1, from coordinate 174,577 downwards.
ATGCGGATGGAGGTCGCCGGCGAGGATCGCCCGGTGCCGGCGCGTCAGGCGGTTCGCCATCATCACCGCCTCGGCGCAGGCGGTCGCGCCGTCATACATCGAGGCGTTGGCCACCTCCATGCCGGTGATCAGCGACACCTGGGTCTGGAACTCGAACATCGACTGCAGCGTGCCTTGCGACACTTCGGGCTGATAGGGCGTGTAGGAGGTCAGGAACTCGCCGCGTTGGATGAGATGGTCGACCGCCGCCGGGATGTGGTGGCGATAGACGCCGCAGCCGAGAAAGCTCGGCGCCGCCGAGGCCGGCAGGTTCTTGGCAGCCATGCGCGCCAGCGCGCGCTCGACCTCGATCTCGCCCATGGCACGCGGCAGGTCGAGCGGCGCGTCGAGCGCCGCCGCCAGCGGCACGTCGCGAAACAGCGCCGCGACGCTGTCGGCGCCGATCGCGGCGAGCATGGCGCCGCGGTCGCTGTCGGTCAGCGGCAGATAGCGCATCAGTGCAGGCCCTCGACGAAGGCGGCGTAGGCCTTCTCGTCCAAGAGCCCGTCGAGCTCCTTGGGATCGGCGATGCGCAGCTTCAAGAACCAGCCCTCGCCCTGGGGATCGGCGTTGACCTTGCCGGGCTCGCCCGACAACGCGTCATTGACGGCGACCACCTCGCCGGAGATCGGCGCGTAGACCTCGCTCGCCGCCTTCACCGACTCGACCACGGCGGCTTCCTTGCCCTGCACCACGCGGCGGCCGAGCTCGGGCAGCTCGACATAGACGACGTCGCCGAGTTGGGTCTGGGCGTAGTCGGTGATGCCGATCACGGCGATATCGCCGTCGACGCGTATCCACTCATGGTCCCTGGTGTATTTGACGGTGCTCATGACAGTCCTCGCGCGATCGGGTCAGCGGTGATAGCGGTGGGGAACGAAAGGCAGCGGCACGATGCGCGCCGGGCGCGGCGTGCCGCGCACCATGAGCTTCAGCGCCGTGCCGAGCGTCGCCTGGGCCGTGGCGACATAGCCCATGGCGACGGGCCCGTCGGCCGAGGGGCCGAAGCCGCCGCTGGTGATGCGGCCGATCGTCGCGCCGTCGCCATCGGTGATCTCGGTGCCCTCGCGCGCAGGCGCGCGGCCTTCCGGCCGGATGCCGACGCGCTTGCGCCGGGGGCCGGCGGCAAGCTCGCGCGCGATCACCGCGGCACCGGGAAACCCGCCCTCCGCGCGCCGCCGCTTCTGGACCGCCCAGGCGAGATCCGCCTCGATGAGCGTGGTGGTCTCGTCGATGTCGTGGCCATAGAGGCAGAGCCCGGCCTCGAGCCGCAGCGAATCGCGCGCGCCGAGCCCGACCGGCATGATCTCGGGCTCGGCCAGGAGCCGGCGCGCCACGCGCTCGGCCGCGTCGCCCGGCACGGAAAGCTCGAAGCCGTCCTCGCCGGTATAGCCCGAGCGCGTGACGAAGCAGGCAACGCCATCGACCGTCAGCGCGGCGCCGGTCATGAACCCGAGCGTGCCTGCAGCAGGCGCGAGCCGCGCCAGCACCGCGGCGGCGGCGGGTCCCTGCAGCGCCAGCAGCGCGCGCTCCGGCAGCGGCGTCACCTCCGCCGCGCCGGCGAGGCGGCGCCGCAGATGCGCGATGTCCTGCGTCTTGCGCGCGCAGTTGACGACGAGGAAAAGGTGGTCGCCCGCCGCAGTCACCATGAGGTCGTCGAGGATGCCGCCGCGGTCATTGGTGAAGAGGGTGTAGCGCATCCGCCCCGGCGCCAGGCTGGTGATGTCGCCGGGCACCAGCGTCTCGAGCGCCGCGGCGGCGCCGGTGCCGGCGAGGCGCAGCTGGCCCATATGCGAGACGTCGAACAGCCCCGCCTTGGCGCGGGTGTGGAGATGCTCGGCCATGATGCCGGCGGCGTATTGCACCGGCATCTCATAGCCGGCGAACGGCACCATCTTGGCGCCGAGGCTGAGATGAAGAGCGTGGAGCGGCGTGCGCTGGAGCGGATTCTCGGCCATCGACCCTCGGGACAAAAAGCTTCGCAGTCGCGCGAGCGACCGAAGCCCCCTCTGTCCCAGGACCTGAAAGATTCGCCGGACGGCCCCATGGGCGGCCGGGTTACCTCGTCGGTGAGGCGTGCGCGAGCTGCGCGCGCCTACTTTCCAGAGTGCCCTTACCCCAACGGTCCTTTAGCCTGAGAGTTTCCGGGGCGGTTGCTCCTTCGGCGCCGGGATCGAACCCGGTCTCTCCCATCGGGGTGCGACGGCAGGCAATGATCCTAGCCGGTATTGCGCGCGGGAACAAGCCGCGCCGGGCCGCGTGTCGCTAACACGTTATCTGTCCGGTCTTTGTAGCAGGTGATCTGTCCGGTTTAAGAAGCGCTCCAAAGTGGGGGCGATTGATGAACCGGGCAGAGGTGCTGCAAGGGATAAGGGAGATGCGGTTTTTAGAGGTTTACGATCGGAGCCGCTCGGGGCGGCTGAGTTATTCTGAGGCGGCGGAGACATTGGGGATGAGCGAGCGATCGTTTCGGCGGCTTCGTGGCCGCTACGCAGCAGAGGGCGAGGCCGGTCTGTTGGACCGTCGTCTTGGCAAGGTGAGCCCGCACCGGATCGCGGCGGATGAGGTTGAGCGGATCGTATCGTTGTACCGGGATCGTTATGCGGGCTGGACGGTAAAGCACTTCCACGAGCGCGCGCAGGAGCGGCACGGGCTGGTGGCGAGCTACGGTTGGACGAAGAGCGTGCTGCACGCCTCGGGCCTGGTGCGGCCGGCGATGAAACGGTCGGCGCACCGCAAGAAGCGGCCACGCCGGCCGATGACGGGCATGATGCTGCACCAGGACGGCTCGAGGCATCTGTGGCTGCCGGCGCTTGGCCGTCAGATCGATCTGATCGTGACGATGGACGATGCGACGAGCGAGATCTATTCGGGCTTTCTGGTCGAGGAGGAGGGCACGGCCTCGAGTTTGCGCGGCCTACATGAAGTGATCGCCCGGCACGGCCTGTTCTGTGCCTTCTACACCGACCGTGGCGGCCATTACTTCTACACGCCCAAGGCCGGCGGCAAGGTCGACAAGGACACGCCAACCCAGGTCGGCCGTGCGCTCGCCCAGCTCGGCATACGCCATATCGCCGCTTACTCGCCAGAAGCCAGGGGCCGCTCGGAGCGCATGTTCGGGACGCTGCAGGATCGCCTGGTAAAGGAACTCGCCGATGCCGGGATCGACACCATCGCGGCGGCGAACCGGTTCCTCAGCGACGTCTACCTGCCGGCACATAATCGTCGCTTCGCCGCGGCGCCGGCCGAGCCGGGGACCGCTTTCGTGCCATGGACCGGCAGCGACCTCGCCGAAATCCTATGCCATCAGGAGGACCGTATCGTCGGCAACGACAATACCGTCGTCTTCGGTCGGCTGCGCCTCCAGATCGAACCCAGTCCGCTGCGCGCACACTTCGTCAAGGCGACCGTCCAGATCCGACGCTACGCCGACCACACCATCGCTATCTTCTACGGACCGCGCTGCATCGGTCGCTACGACCCAGACGGCAACGCCCGCCACAGCCGACCACAGGCCGCGTGACACGCTTCAACGCGAGCCGCTTTGAGCCGGGGCATGCCCCGGCTCAAAGCAAGAACGAAGCGGACAACTGACTTGTTACGAAAACCGGCCAACTTGACTTGTCAGCGACAGCCGCGCCGGGCCGCGAACCGCCTGGTTCTATTGCTGCCCGCGGTTGCGCTCGAGCTGCTGCTGGCTGAGCTGCAGGCCGACGATCACGCCATAGGTGCCGCCGGTGGAGACATCCTTCAGCGGCAGGTGCTCGGTGATCTCCTCGGCGACCCGCATCTCCCTTTGCCGCGGCGCGAAATCGACGCGCAGGGCGAAAGTCTGCTTCGCCAGGATGGTCTCGCGCGCATCGGCGACGGCGACGAAATAGCTGAAATCGCCTTGGCGAAGATTGGCATCGTTGCGCGCCACGACGAAGTTCAGCAGCGTCGTGACGCGTATGCCGCCGACCTCCGTGCGGCAATTCGACTTCACGCTGGCGAGCTTGACGCCGAAGGCGATGTCGTCGGGATTGGTGCTGGTGGTGACGCCCTCGCGGAACACGGTGTAGCTGTCGAGGTTCGGCGCGACGAAGGCGACGGGACAGGCGAGCTTGCCGACCTTGGCGCTGCCCGAGCAGCCCGCGGCGGCGAGCGCCAGCAGCCCGAGCAGAACCGCGCTGAGCCTGGTCGACCGCATCACGCGAGGTTGTGCGAGCCGTCGCAGAAGGGCTTGCCGCCGGTACGCTTGCAACCGCACAGCCAGAGGTCGCCGTCTTCAGCGGCGGTGAACGGCACCGGCGTCACGCCGCTGCCGCGATGCGAGCCGTCGCAGAGCGGCTGCGACTTGCTTAGGCCGCAGGCGCACCACCAATACTCGCGCCCGGCCTCCGCCGCGAGCAGATAGGGGCTTTTGCGCGCCGCCGGTGCTCCGCTCATCCCCCCTCTTCCCCCCGCTTCCCCGGTGTACTAACGTGCCGCCAACGACGCCGGACGGCCGCCGCTGGCTCGAAACGCGCTGAACTCTATTCGACCGCCGAGCGCCGCACAAGGGCTCCAGGACGCCAAGATTCCTGGCCTAGCCGGCTTCGCAAGGACCATGGACGATGACCAAAGCGCCGCTGACCATCCTGCTCGCTGGTCCGCGCGGCTTTTGCGCCGGGGTCGAGCGCGCGGTGCAGATCGTCGAGCGCAGCATCGAGCGCTTCGGCGCGCCGGTCTATGTCCGCCACGAGATCGTGCATAACCGCTTCGTCGTGGAGTCGCTGGAGCGCAAAGGCGCCGTCTTCGTCGAGGAACTCGACGCCGTGCCCGACGGCGCGGCGGTGGTGTTCTCCGCCCATGGCGTCCCCAAGGCGGTGGCGGCCGAGGCCGTCCGACGGCGCCTCGTCCCGGTCGACGCGACCTGCCCGCTGGTGAGCAAGGTGCATCGCGAGGCCGAGCACCATTTCGCCCAAGGGCGCCGGGTCGTCCTCGTCGGCCATGCCGGCCATCCCGAGGTCATCGGCACGATGGGACAGCTGCCGGCGGGCGCGGTGCTGCTGGTCGAGACCGTCGAGGACGTGGCGAAGCTCGAGCTCGCTCCCGGGGAGGAGATCGCCTGCGTCACCCAGACGACGCTGGCGATTGACGACGCGCGGAGCGTCATCGCGGCGCTGCACCAGCGCTTTCGGCACATCCATCAGCCCAAGCGCGACGACATCTGCTATGCCACGACCAACCGGCAAAAGGCGGTGAAGGCGATCGCGCGTCGCGCCGACCGGCTGCTGGTGGTGGGCGCGCCCAACTCCTCCAATGCGCTCAGGCTCGTCGAGGTGGCGCAGCAGAGCGGCTGCTGCAAGGCGGCGCTGATCGCCCGCGCCAGCGACATCGATTGGGCCTTCCTCGCCGGCGCCGTCTGCCTCGGCCTCAGCGCCGGCGCCTCGACGCCCGAGGCGCTGGTCGAGGAGGTGGTCGAGGCCTGTCGCGGACGCTACGAGGTGGCGATCGAGGAAATCGCCGTCACCCGCGAGGAAGTGCGCTTCAACCTGCCGCGGGCGCTGGCACCGATGAGCGTCTGAGCGGTCATGGCCGTCTACACCGACGTTCCCGACGAGGAGCTGCGCGCCTTCATCGCCGATTACGCGATCGGCGAGGTGATCTCGTGCAAGGGCATCGCCGAGGGCGTCGAGAACTCGAACTTCCTGCTGCGCACGGAGTCCGGCACCTACATCCTGACGCTCTACGAGAAGCGCGTCGCGCCCGCCGATCTGCCGTTCTTCATCGCGCTGATGGAGCATCTCGCAGCGCAGGGCATCGCCTGCCCGACGCCGGTGAAGGCGAAGGACGGCGCGGCGCTGCGCCAGCTCTGCGGCCGGCCGGCGGCGATCGTCAGCTTCCTCGACGGCATGTGGCCGCGCCGCATCCGTCCCTTCCATTGCGCCGGCGTCGGCGGCGCGCTGGCGCAGCTTCACCTCGCCGGCGCGGGCTTTCCGCTGCGCCGTCCCAACAACCTCTCCGTCGCCGGCTGGCGGGGCCTGTTCGAGGCCTGCCGCACGCGCGCGCATGAGGTGCGCCCCGGGCTCGCCGAGGAGCTTGGCGAAGAGCTCGACGCGCTCGAGCGCTGCTGGCCGCAGAATTTGCCGACCGGCGTCATCCATGCCGATCTCTTTCCCGACAACGTCTTTTTCCGCCACGAGGCGGTCTCGGGCCTGATCGATTTCTATTTCGCCTGCACCGATTTCCTCGCCTATGACCTCGCCATCTGTCTCAACGCCTGGTGCTTCGAGACCGATGGCAGCTTCAATGTCACCAAGGCGAAGGCGATGCTGGCGGGCTATCGCGCCCGGCGGCCGCTCGCGCCCGAGGAGTTCGGGGCGCTGCCGCTGCTGGCGCGCGGCAGCGCGCTGCGCTTCCTGCTGACGCGGCTCTATGACTGGCTGAACCATCCGGCGGGCGCCTTCGTGAAGCCGAAGGACCCGCTCGAATACCTGCAGAAGCTGCGCTTCCACCGCAGCGTCGCGCACCCCTCCGCCTACGGGCTCGACGCGTGAGCAAGGCGACAGAGGCCGGCGCGGGGCTGGTCGAGATCTTCACCGACGGCGCCTGCAGCGGCAATCCCGGTCCCGGCGGCTGGGGCGCGGTGCTGCGCTACGGCGCGCATGAGCGCGAGCTGATGGGCGCCGAGAGCCCCACCACCAACAACCGCATGGAGATGATGGCGGCGATTTCCGCGCTCGAGGCGCTGAAGCGGCCGAGCCGCGTGCACATCCATACCGACAGCCAGTATCTGCGCGATGGCATCACCCGCTTCATCCATGCGTGGAAGGCGCGCGACTGGAAGACGGCCGACAAGAAGCCGGTAAAGAACATCGATCTCTGGCAGCGCCTCGAGGCCGCGATCAAACCGCACCAGGTCGAGTGGTTCTGGGTCAAGGGCCATTCCGGCCATGTCGAGAACGAGCGCGCCGACGCGCTGGCGCGCGCCGGTATCGCCCAGGCCCGCGACGCCGCCGCGCTCGACGGCGCGCCGCCGGCGGCGAAGAAGCGGAAAAAGCGCTGAGCCATTTCCGCTCCGCTGCATAGGCGCTGTGCGTCCTTCGAGATGCCCGCTGCGCGGGTCCTCAGGATGAGGATGTGATGACACTGGCATCGACGGATGATGCCCGATTCAATGTCACCTCATCCTGAGGAGCGCCCGTAGGGCGCGTCTCGAAGGACGCACAGCGCCCCTGCAGCGCACTACGACTTATAAGCGCCTTCAACACCGCGTCGGCGCTCGATACCTCGAAGCCGCCGGGCTTCTCGACGTTGAGCGCCTTGACGACGCCGTCCTGCACGATCATGGCATAGCGCTGCGAGCGCTTGCCGAGGCCGTAGCCGCTGCCGTCCATCTCGAGGCCGACCGCGCGGGTGAAATCACCATTGCCGTCGGCGAGCATCTGCACCTTGCCGTCGGCATTCTGCTGCTTGCCCCAGGCGTTCATCACGAAGGCATCGTTGACCGAGAGGCAGGCGACGGCATCGACGCCCTTCGCCCGGAGCTCGGCCGCCTTCTCGACGAAGCCCGGCAGATGCTTGGCCGAGCAGGTCGGCGTGAACGCGCCCGGCAGCGCGAACAGCACCACCTTCTTGCCCTTGAAGAACTCGCCGGTGTCGACGTCCTTCATGCCCTCCGGCGTCATCTGCTTGAGCTTCACCGCCGGAACCGTATCGCCAACCTTGATGGTCATAGCCTTTACCCCTCTGTGGTTTTTTTGCAATCTGGCCATGGGCGCGCCCATAGGACGTCCACCATAGACGCTCGCCGCGCGAAAATCACTCCCGTGCCCCGGACGGTCCCTGCTACCGTGCCGTGCGGGCGAGCTTGCCGGGACCGGCCGCCGCGGTCAGCGCCTGCAGCACTTGATCGGAGGTGAGGATCTCCGACAGCGCGCGGCCCCGCGGCAGGCCGGGCCCATAGACCGCGTTGAAGGGAATGCCGTAGCGGCCGAAGCTGCGCAGATAGGCGGCGATCGCGTCGCTCGGCCGCGTCCAGTCGGCGCGCATGGCGGTGATGCCGGGCTGCTCCAGCCGCTGCCGCACCGGCGGCTGATCGATCACCAGCTCCTTGTTGACCTTGCAGGTCAGGCACCAATCGGCGGTGACGTCGACGAACACCACCTGCCCCTCGCCCACCAGCCGGTCGATGGCGGCGCGGTCGAAGCCGCGCCAGAAGCCGTCGCCCGCCGGCGGCGCCGGCGGCGCTGCCAGCGTCACCGGCACGATGAAGGCGAGCAGCAGCGCCGCCGCGGTCGCAAGGCCGCGCCAGCGCGGCGCGCGCAGCAGGCCCAGCGCCGCCGCGGCGACCACCAGCAGCCCCGCCACCGCCAGCGCCGCCGCCAGGCCGATCTGGCTCACCAGCACCGAGACCAGCCACAGCGCGGTCGCGGCGAGCGCCAGGCCGAGCAGGCGGCGCAGCACCAGCATCCAGCGTCCGGGCCGCGGCAAGCCCTGCGCCAAGCGCGGCAGCAGCGCCACCAGCAGGTAGGGCGCGGCCATGCCGATGCCGAGCGCGAGGAAGATGGCAAAGATCTCAAACGGCCCGGCCGCCAGCGCGAAGCCGACGGCGGTGCCGAGGAATGGCGCCGAGCAGGGCGTCGCCAACAGGGTGGCGAAGGCGCCGGCGGCGACATTGCCCAGCAAGGCATTGCCGTCGCCCTGGCGCAGCGCCAGGCCGCCGATCCAGGACGGCAGCGGCACCTCGAAGAAGCCCCAGAGGTTGCAGGCGAACAGCGTCACCAGCACCGCCATGAAGACGAGGAACAGCGGCTGCTGGAATTGCACCCCCCAGCCGATGGCGATCCCGGCCGCCCGGAGCGCCACCATCGCCGCGGCGAGCCCGAGGAAGGACAGGATCATCCCCGCCGCCGAGGCGAGGAAGCCGCGGCGCAGCGCGGAGCGCGAGCGGCCGCCCTGCTCGATCACCCCCAGCAGCTTGATCGACAGCACCGGCAGCACGCAGGGCATGAAATTGAGGATGAACCCGCCGAGCAGCGCCAGCGGCAGGATCGCCAGCAGCAGGCCGAGATCCGGCGCCGGCGGCGAGGCGGTGGGGGTGACGGTGCTTTGCAGCGCGCGCTCGCCATCGACCAGGGTGACGGTAAGCTTCTGTCCGACCAGCCCGTCCAGCGCCGCCGGCAGGCCCGCCGCCGCCAGACGCAGCAGCGCCTGCCCGGGCGTGTCGCTGGCGGCGAGGTGCGGCGCGCCGAAGCTCACCCCCGCCGGCCCTTCGACGAAGGCGTCGGGCGCCAGCAGCGGCTGCCGGGTCGCGACGCGCAGCTCCAGCACCGGCTTCTGGCCGGGGACCAGGCTGGCCGCGGCGAGCGCGAGGCCGGCCGCCTGGCCATCGCCGGGGACGCGGGCGGCATAGCGGGCGATGAGCGCCGCATGGCCGGCGCCGCCCGGGCCCGGGCTTGCCGCCGGCAGGTCGAGGCTCAGCGCCGTCTCGTAGGGAATGCATATCTCGCTGCAGGTGAGATAGCTCAGCGCCAGACGGAGCCGCGCCGCCTGCCCGGCATGCTCGAGCCGGGCGGTGATGGGGAGGACGACATGGCCCTCATATCCCACGGTCTCCAGCCCCGAGACCGAGAAACGCTGCGGCGCCGGCCAGGAGAGCGCGGCATCGGCCAGGTTGGTCGAGCCTGCCCAGTCGAGCCGCGGCGGAAAGCCGGCATCGCCGGGGGAGCGCCAATAGATCTTCCACTGCGGCGCCAGGCGGAATTCGAGGCCGAGGCCGAGCGCAGCGGCATCGCCGACCACCGGGGACGCGGCAATCAGCCGGACCTGGCCCTGATCGGTCACGAACCAGTCCGAAGCGCCGTCCGCCGCCCCTGCCTGCCCCGGCAGGAGGCAAGCGAGCGCCAGCAGCGCCAGCGCGCCGAAGCGGCGCCAGCCTCGTCCTTTATCGTCCATGCCAGATCCCCGACACGCTTGTTTATATAGGACTTTGCCGGTAGCCATGCCTTAACAAACCGGTCGGGCCGCCGGCCGCAGGTCGCGCTTGCAAGCCTCGGCGGTGGCGCTTATGTCAGTGTGTGTGGACACATGAAGAACCAAGTCACCTCTCTCGCCGGCCAACTTCTGATCGCCATGCCACGCATGCAGGACCACCGCTTCGTGCGGTCGGTGATCTTTCTCTGCGCCCATAACGAGGAAGGCGCCATGGGGCTGGTGGTCAACAAGGTCATCGACACCGTCACCCTGCCGGAACTTCTCGACAAGCTCGGCATCCCTGCCTCGGGCCTGACCGGACTCGCGCGCGTCCATGCCGGCGGCCCGGTCGAGGAAGGGCGCGGCTTCGTGCTGCATTCCGACGACTATGTCGAGGAGAACACGCTGGTGGTCGGCAACATGGCGCTGACCGCCACGCTCGACATCCTGCGCGCCATCGGCCGCGGCAAGGGCCCGCGGCGCAGCCTGCTGGCACTGGGCTATGCCGGCTGGGGGCCGGGACAGCTCGATGCCGAGATGCAGGACAACGGCTGGCTGCACGTGCCCGCCGATGAGAGCATCGTCTTCGACAATGATATCACCGACAAATGGCAGCGCGCGCTGGGCAAGCTCGGCATCGACCCGCTGGCGCTGTCGGGCGAGGCCGGTCACGCTTAGGAGCCTGCGCCGCCCGCCTGCGCCTTCGCCCAGCTGTCGCGCAGCCCCACCGTGCGGTTGAACACCAGATGCTGCGGCTTCGTGTCGCTGTCGGGACAGAAATAGCCCTGGCGCTCGAACTGCACGACCTCGCCGGGTGCGGCGTCGGCGAGTGACGGCTCGAGCCGGGCGTCGCGCAGCACCTCGAGCGAGTCCGGGTTCAGATCGGCCATGATGTCCCCCTCGGCGCCTGGATCGGGGCGCAGGAAGAGCGGATTGTAGAGCCGGATCTCCGCCGGCACGGATTGCGCCGCCGCCACCCAATGCAAGGTCGCCTGGACCTTGCGCCCGTCGGGCGAGTTGCCGCCGCGGCTGGCGGGATCGTAGGTGCAGCGCAGCTCCACCACCTCACCGGCGGGGTTCTTCACCACGGCGCGGCAGGTGACGAAATAGGCATAGCGCAGCCGCACCTCGCGGCCGGGCGACAGCCGATAGAATTTCTTCGGCGGGTTCTCCATGAAATCGTCGCGCTCGACATAGAGCTCGCGCCCGAATGGAATCGCCCGCTTGCCGGCGGCGGGATCGTCGGGGTGGTTGACCGCCTCCAGCATCTCGCCGCCGCCCTCGGGATAATTCTCTATCACCACCTTGAGCGGACGCAGCACGCCCATGCGGCGCGACGCGGTGCGGTTCAGCTCGTCGCGGATCGCGCTCTCGAGCATGGCGATGTCGACGGTGCTGTTGGCGCGCGCGACGCCGACGCGGCGGACGAAGTCGCGGATCGCCGCCGCCGGCACGCCGCGCCGGCGCAGGCCGGCGATGGTCGGCATGCGCGGATCGTCCCAACCGCCGACATGGCCGGCGCGCACCAGCTCGGTCAGGATGCGCTTCGACAACACGGTATAGGTGATGTTGAGACGCGCGAACTCGTATTGATGCGGATGCGACGGCACCGGCAGATTGTCGAGGAACCAGTCGTAGAGCGGCCGGTGATCCTCGAACTCCAAGGTGCAGATCGAATGAGTGACGCCCTCGATCGCGTCCGACTGGCCATGGGCGAAATCGTAGGTGGGATAGATCGACCAGGCGGTGCCGGTGCGCGGATGCGCCGCATGCAGGATGCGGTAGAGCACGGGGTCGCGCAGGTTGATGTTGCCGGAGGCCATGTCGATCTTGGCGCGCAGCACGCGCGCGCCGTTGGCGAATTCGCCGGCGCGCATGCGGCGGAAGAGATCGAGATTCTCCGAGATATCGCGGTTGCGCCAGGGGCTGTCGCGTCCGGGCTCGGTCAGCGTGCCGCGCATCGCGCGCATCTCCTCGGCGGAGAGATCGTCGACATAAGCCTTGCCGGCGCGGATCAGATGCTCCGCCCAGTCGTAGAGCTGCTCGAAGTAATCCGAGGCGTGATGCAGATGCGTGCCCCAATCGAAGCCCAGCCATCGCACGTCGCGCTCGATGGCGTCGATATATTCCTGCTCCTCCTTGGTCGGGTTGGTGTCGTCGAAGCGCAGGTTGCAGCGGCCGGCGAATTCCTGCGCCAGGCCGAAATTGAGGCATATCGACTTGGCGTGGCCGATATGGAGATAGCCGTTGGGCTCCGGCGGGAAGCGCGTGACGACGCCGGTGACGCGCTTGGCCGCGAGATCGCCCGCCACGATCTCGCGCACGAAATTGCGCGCCGCCTCGATCGTACCCTCGCTTACCGTCATATCAGTTTTCTCCTCAAAGCCCGTCAGCCGCCGCGCTCGCCCGCCCAGTCCGAGCGCAGCAAGGCGAAGAGCACGTGATCCTGCCAGCGGCCGTCGATGCAGAGATATTCGCGGGCATAGCCCTCCTCACGGAAGCCGCTCTTGGTCAGCAGGCTGCGGCTCGGCCCGTTATGCGGCAGGCACGCCGCCTCGACGCGATGCAACTTCAGCCGCTGGAAGGCGAAGGTGAGCACCAGCTGCAGGCCCTGGGTCATGTAGCCCTTGCGCGCGAAGCGCTCACCCACCCAATAGCCGAGGCTGCCGGTCTCGGCAACGCCGCGGCGCACATTGCTCAAGCCGATGCCGCCGACCAGCGCGCCGTCCTCGAGGCGGAAGAGAAAGAAGCTGTAGCCCTGATCGGTGCGCCAATCGATGGCATAGCGCTGGAGGCGCCGGCGAAAGGCGCCGCGGGTCAGCGAATCCGGCGCCCAGCTCGGCTCCCAGGGCGCCAGGAAGCGACGCGATTCGCCGCGGAGATTCGCCCATTCCTCCCAATCGCCGCGCTCGGGCGGGCGCAGCAGCATGCGCTCGCCGACCAGGCGGAAGCTCGGCGGCGCGGTGCCGAAGAAGCGCGGCAGGCGAAGCATGTCGGAGGCCACCGGACGCGCTTCCGCCTCAGACGCCCAGCCGCTCGACGAGCCGCTGATAGGCGTCGACGCGGCTGACCGGCCCCAGCGCGGTGAGCGTCGGCGGCGCCGTCCTGAGCCGGCGCGCGACCCGCGTCACCGCCGCGGCGTCGACGGCGTCGATGCGGCTCACCATCTCGGTCATGTCGAGCGGCCGGCCGAAGACCAGCATATGCGCCGCCTGCTGCTCGCAGCGCGCGGTCGTGCTCTCGAGCGACATCAGCAGCCCGGCCTTGAGCTGGGCGCGGGCGCGCTCGAGCTCGACCTGCTCGAGGCCGGCGGAGAGCTTGCGGATCTCGTCGCACAGCACCGGCATCAGCTCCGCGACCTCCTCCTCGCCGGTGCCGGCATAGACGCCGAAGAGGCCGCCATCGCTATAGGCATGGGTGAAGGAGTAGATGGCGTAGACCAGGCCGCGCTTCTCGCGGATCTCCTGGAAGAGGCGCGAGGACATGCCGCCGCCCAGCGCCGAGGAGACGACGGAAGCGGCATAGTAGTCGGGATCGGCGAAGGGAAAGCCGGGGAAGCCCAGCACCACATGCACCTGCTCGAGATCGCGCTCCTCGCGCAGCTCGCCGCCGACATAGCGCGCGGGCTCGCTGCGCGCGGTGCGGCTCGCCGGCAGTCCCGCGAACGCCGCCTCGGCGAGCTCCACCAGCTGGCGGTGCTCGAGATTGCCGGCGGCGGCGAGCAGCATGCCGGAAGCGGCGTAGTGGCGGCGCATGTAGCCCGCCACCGTGTCGCGATCGATGCGGCGGATGATCTCGGCGCGGCCGAGCACCGGGCGGCCCATCGCCTGGTCGGGAAACGCCCGCTCCTGGAACAGGTCGAAGATGATGTCGTCGGGCGTGTCGTTGGCCTGGCCGATCTCCTGCAGGATCACCGTGCGCTCGCGCTCGAGCTCCTTGGGATCGAAGGCGGAATGCTGCAGGATGTCGGCGAGGATGTCGACGGCGAGCGCGACATTCTCCTTCAGCACCTTGGCGTAATAGGCGGTGTGCTCGCGCGAGGTATAGGCGTTGAGATGGCCGCCCACCGCCTCGATCTCGGCGGCGATGTCGAGCGCCGAGCGCCGCTCGGTGCCCTTGAACGCCATGTGCTCGAGCAGATGCGCGACGCCGTTGACCTGCGCCGGCTCGTGGCGCGTGCCGACATCGACCCAGACGCCGATCGACACCGTCTCGACGCTGTCCATGCGATCGGTCAGCACGCGCATGCCGTTCTTGAGCGTCGTCACGCTCACACTCATGCCGATCCTCCCTTGCCCATGGGCCGCGCATGCGCGCGGACATAATCCTCGACCGCGCCGAGATCATTGGCGAGCTTCGGCCGCCGCTCCGGCCGCTGCAGCAGATCGCCGAGCCGCGCCGGCAGCTCCGGCCGCCGGCCCGTCGCTTCCGCCACCGCCTCGGGGAATTTCGCCGGATGCGCGCAGGCGAGCGCCACCATCGGCACGTCCGCGCGCCGCCGTCCCGCCTTGGCGGCGGCGACCGCGATGGCGCTGTGGGGATCGAGCAGCTCGCCGGTCGTGCGGAAGGTGTCGGCGATCGATTGCCGCGTCGCGGCATCGTCGATTCGGCAGGCCTGGAACAGCGCCTGCGCCGCGCGCCATTCGGCGGCGCTCGCCGGCAGGCTGCCGCTGCGCCGGAACTCGGCCAGCGCGGCCGCCACCGCCGCGCCGTCGCGCTCCTTGAGCTCGAACAGGAGGCGCTCGAAATTGCTCGACACCTGGATATCCATGCTCGGGCTGAGGCTCGGCTCGACGCGCGCGATGGTCATCGCGCCGCTGTTGATGAAGCGCGCCAGAATGTCATTGCGGTTGGTGCCGATCACCAGCTCGGCGATCGGCAGGCCGATGCGGCGCGCGACATGGGCGGCATAGACATTGCCGAAATTGCCGGTGGGCACGGCGAAGGATACCGGCCGCTCGGGAGCCCCCAGCGCCACGGCCGCGGCGACGTAATAGACCACCTGCGCCATGATTCGCGCCCAGTTGATCGAATTGACCGCCGAGAGATTGAACGCCTGGCGGAACGGCGCGTCGGCGAACATCGCCTTCACCAGGTCCTGGCAGTCATCGAAGCTGCCGTTGACCGCGATGGCATGGGCGTTGGCCGAGGCGATGGTGGTCATCTGGCGGCGCTGCACCTCGGAGATGCGGCCCTCGGGATAGAGGATGAAGATGTCGATGGCGTCGCGGTCGCGGCAAGCCTCGATGGCCGCCGAGCCGGTGTCGCCGGAGGTGGCGCCGATGATGGTGACGCGCCGGCCCCGCCGCTTCAGCGCATGGTCGAAGAGTGGACCGACCAGCTGCAGGGCGTAATCCTTGAAGGCGAGCGTCGGCCCGTGGAACAGCTCCAGCAGCCAGAACTCGGGGCCGAGCTGCTTCAGCGGCGCCACCGCGGCATGATCGAAGCCGCGATAGGCCCCTGCCACCAGCCGTTGCAGCGCCGCCGCCGGCAGCGCGTCGCCGATGAAGGGCGCCATCACCGCGCAGGCGATCTCGGCATAGGAGCGCCCGCGCAACGCCCGCAGCGACGCGGCGTCGAAATGCGGCCAGGCATCGGGCACGTAAAGCCCGCCATCGGGGGCCAGCCCGGCGAGCAGCACATCCTCGAAGCCAAGGCGCTCCGGCGGAGTCCGGGCGTCGCGGGTACTGAGATAGGGCACGCAACTACCAAGGGGCATGGGGAAAGGGGGTGCAGCCTATCGTCCCGGGCGCCGGGCCGCAACCCGCCCCGCTTACTTCTCCGGCGGCGGCTCCGGCGCGGCGGCGGGCGCGCCCTCGGCCGGCTTTTCCGCCGGTTTCTCGCCCGGTTTCTCAGGCGGCTTGGGCGGCGGCAGGTCGGCGCCCTTAGCGGGGTCCCAGTTGCAATTCACCTGGCCGAAACCCTGGTTCTGCCGGATGTCGAGCGTCACGGTATAGCTGCCGCCGGGGCCTGGCGCCGATTGCCGCTCGCCGGGATCCTCATATCCCAGATCCGCGGCCTTGCGCCGGCAGGCCTCGACCGCGGGGTTGGTGAGGTGCGGTCCGTCAGAGGAGCCGAAAAACGGTATCCAGGAGCAGCCGCCGATCCACACCGCCCCGCCCAGCACCAACCACCTGCTCCACCGCATCCATCCACTCCCTAAGCGCGACCGCCCCGCCTGCAACGGCGCCTACCATTCGCAGGATGGCGCCCGGGAGCAAGAGGGAAAGCGCCGCGACCCGGGTGGGCGGCGGTCGCTTCCCGCGGAGAGGGGGTCACAACGACATATACCCTTGTCGGGAACGGCGCTCCCTAACCGGCGGCGGCGCGCTTCACGGCGCGCAGGATCGCCCTATGCGTGCCGCAGCGGCATTTGAGCCCGGTGAGGCCGGCGCGGATCTCGGCATCGGTCGGATGCGGCTTGGCGTGGAGCAGCGCCGCGGCGGTCATCATCCAGCCATTGAGGCAGTAGCCGCATTGCGGCACCCGCTCGTCGATATAGGCCTGTTGCAGCGGATGCGGGCGCTCGGGCGTGCCGAGGCCGGCGAGCGTGGTGATCCTGGCACCCTGCGCGCCGGAGACCGTGGTGACGCAGGCGCGCACCGGCGCGCCATCGAGCAGCACGGTGCAGGCGCCGCATTGCGCGAGGCCGCAGCCGACATGCGGATTGTCGAGGCCGAGCTCGTGGCGCAGCGCATGGAGCAGCGGCATGTCGGGATCGTCAACGGTGAGAAAATGCGCAGTGCCGTTCACCGCGAGGGTCACGCGCTCGCCCATCGGCCCGATCCTCCCTGTTCGTTCCGCCCCGCGCGCGGGCGCGCTTTATTGATTGCGACGAGCGTACCGGTGATCGGCGCGGGCCGCAATGCGCGCCTCAGACGGCGCATCCGGCAGAGGGGTGGGGGCGATGATTGAGCGGTGGTATGGTCGGGATAATCGGATCAGCCGGAGCACCGGGAGGCAGGTCGAGCATGCCGCGAAAGACCAGCATCCGCAGACCGGCCGCCGGCCTGGCGGAAGACCCGGCCGCAAAACTGCGGGCGATCTGCCTGGCGCTGCCGGAGGCGGTGGAGGTGGCGATGAAGCGCGGACCCACCTATCGGGTCAATGACAAGATCTTCGCCATGGATCGGCGCGGCGACGGCCGCCTGTCCGTCTGGTGCAAGGCGCCGGCGGGCAGCCAGGCCATCTTGGTGGGCGCGGATGCCGGGCGGTTCTTCGTGCCGCCTTATGTCGGGCCCAAGGGCTGGGTCGGCATGCGGCTCGATGACGCGCCCGATTGGAGCGAGGTCGCCGTGCTGATCCGGCGCATCTATCGCCTGATCGCGCCCAAGCGGCTCGCGGCGCGGGTCACATGAGCGGCGCACGTGCAGCGTCCGGCGTCGGATGGAGGCATGAGGCTCCGCCGGATTCCGGGCCGCCGGCAGCAGGAAGCGGCGGCCCGGAGCGCCCGGCTATCCCGCGATGAAAGCGCGCAGCTCCGCGTTGACCTGGTCCTTGAGGGTCGTGCACATGCCATGCGGCGCGCCCTTGACGACCTTGAGCGTCGCGTTCTTGATGATCTTGGAGGACAGCATGGCCGCGGCGCCGATGGGCACGATCTGGTCGTCGTCGCCATGCAGCACCAGCGTCGGCACGTCGAACTTCTTGAGGTCTTCGGTGAAGTCGGTCTCCGAGAACTGCTTGATGCATTCGTAGGACGCCGGGAATCCCGCCATCATGCCCTGCAGCCAGAAAGACTCGCGCACCCCCTCCGACACTTTCGCGCCCGGCCGGTTGTAGCCATAGAACGGCAGGCTGAGATCCCTCCAGAACTGCGACCGGTCGGCATGGACCGCGGCGCGCAGCTGGTCGAATGCCTCGATCGGCAAGCCGGCGGGATTGGCCGCGGTCTTCAACATCAGGGGCGGCACGGCGCCGATCAGCACGGCCTTGGCAACGCGCTTGGTGCCGTGGCGGCCGATGTAGCGGGCGACTTCGCCACCGCCGGTAGAATGCCCGACATGGACGGCGTTCTTCAGGCTGAGCGCCTCGACGAGCGTGGCGAGATCGTCGGCATAGGTGTCCATGTCATTGCCGGTCCAAGGCTGGCTCGAGCGACCATGGCCGCGCCGGTCATGCGCGATGCAGCGGTAGCCGTGCGAGGCCAGGAACACCATCTGATCTTCAAAGGCGTCCGCGCTGAGCGGCCAGCCATGGCTGAAGACGATCGGCTGACCCGAACCCCAATCATTGTAGAAGATCTGCGTTCCGTCCTTGGTGGTGATCGTCGGCATGTGATGGTCTCCTTGCTGGTGCGGCGATGGATCGGATCTCTCTCCCAATGCGCTCATGGCGCCGGCGCGGGCGCCATCACCGATGGATGGATTTGAAAAACAGAAAACCTTAGCCCTCCCCGCAGCGGCGTACTCCTTAAATCTTATGAAGAAGCGCCGTCATCACGAGATTGAGATTAGAGCGGCGGCGCGCGACGGTCACCGAAATGACACGTCCGCAATTCGCTCATGACGTCGAGGAGTCACGGGCTCGGTGCTTGATCCACATCAAGGCGCCGCCGCCGCTTTCGCCCGAGCGTAACGCCGTCATGCATCGCGCCCACCGAAGGACAGGAAAATTCCGATGATCCCGAGAGAGATTAGCCGTGTTGCCGCCGCGCTCATCGTGGCGCTCGCCTGCGCTGCCGTCGTCGTGCCGCTGCCGGCCGCGGCCCAGATGCCGGCCGACGCCCACCCGCATGGCCAGATGGACGGCATGCGCGACCGAATGGCCGGGCCGCATGTCGAGGGCCATATCGCCTTCCTCAAGGCGGAGCTCGGCATCACCGACGCCCAGGCGCCGCTCTGGGACAAGGTCGCCGCCGCGATGCGCGAGGATGTCGCGCAGATGAATGCGGCGATGACACAGGCGCACTCCACTCCGCAGGCCCCGGAGACCGCGCTGACACGGCTCGAAGCGCGGGCCCGGTTCGCCGCGTTGCGCGCCGAAGGCGAGGCGCGCTTTCTCGCGGCGTTCCGGCCGCTTTATGGCGCGCTGTCCCCCGAACAGCAGAAGACCGCCGACGAACTATTGGCCCATGGCCATCCCTGATCCCGCCGGCAGCGCGTTCGCAGAGGAGTAGGAGTAAATGAGATGGCGATGAGACCTTTGGCGATGGCGCTCGGCGTCGTCCTGCTTGGCTGCAGCGGCTGCGTCGTGGCGCCGCCGCCGCCGGTGGCCGCGGCCCCCGCGCCCTATGCCTATCCCTACGCCCCCTATTACGGCTACTACCCCTATTACGACTACCCCTGGTATGTCGGTCCGGAGGTCGGAATCGGCCTGGGCTATGGCTGGGGCGGCGGCTGGCGCGGCGGCGGCTGGGGACATGGCGGCGGCTGGGGGAGACGCTAGCAGCGCCGGCGAGAGCGCGCGCAGCGGGCTCTCGCGATTGCTGCGCAATCGCTGGCGCCAATGCCGACGAGCGCAAGAGCGCTCGCGGCGGGAGCTACTTCAACAACGACAACGCACCGGTCACCGCGTCGATTTCGGCGATCGCCGCCGGGCCGATCCCGAGACAGGTCACCGTTCCCACCGGGATGACGGTTCTGCCGGCGTCGCGCACCAGCTGCGCCGGCAGGCCCGCCTCCTGCGCCTGCCGCAGCAAGAGGCTCAGTCCTGCCTCGGTTCCACCGTCCAGGACGATCTTCGGCATGCCGACCTCGAGCCATCGCCGCTGGGCCGAGGGGGCAGCGCTCAAGAAGGCGGCGATCGAGGCATGCGCCACTTGCGCCGCGAGCTTGCCGGGCGGCAGCGCCAGCGCGCTGTTGACGATGAGGACCTGCTTCGTCGGCGGAGTATAGCCCGAGGGATCAGCCCGCCAATCGCGCGCGCACGGACGAGCGGCTGTCGATCGCACGCGTGGAATTCTAGCAGCGCGGCCGCGGCAGCGCCTCGATCTGCTCCAGCTGGGCGTGAATGCTGTAGTCGCCGTAATCGAGCAGCATGTCCTGCACGACGCCGTTGTCGAGCAGTCGCACGCTTTCCTCGTACTCGGGCAGCTCGGCGGCGCGGTCGGCAGAGAAGAAGGCGAGCCTGATCCGCCAGGATGGCCGATTCAGCAGGCGGCTGCGCGGCAACTTGCCGTCGCGCCTCGCCGGGCGCGAGCTTGGGGCCGATGACCGCGCTGACCGGCGCGGCGCTCGCGACATCGGACCCGTCGAAGACGGAGCGCACGATGAGGCGATCGCCCGCTTGCGCGCGCTCGACCAGAAGCCGGTTGTGAGCGGCCGGGAACAGCGTGCCGCGCGGCAGCGGCAGCGTGAGCGCCTGCGGCTTGGTGAACGTGGCCGTGCCGCCGGCGCCGGCGCGCCTGGCCTCGCCTCGGATCTCCTCGTAAGGCTGGTTGGTGGCGACCCGGCGCAGATCGAAGCCGAAGCGCGACGCGTCGTTCGCTTCCCAGGTGGCGAGCGTCGAATAGCTGTCGGAGGTGCCGCGCGAGACATTGTCCTCGCCATATTGCAGGTGCAGGTAGAAATGCTCCTGCTCCGTCCAGCCGTCGCAGGTCCGGTGCCACTCGTCGAGCAGCACGCCGCCGCCGCCGATGACGCCGCCGCTCGCATCCGTCGAAGCGAGGGCGAGAGCATAGCGCGCGCGGTAGGGGGCGAGGTCCGCGACGGCAGCAGCGGGGTTGGCCAGCGGCGTGGCGACGACGAGCACGGCAATGAGGCGCAGCGGCCGCGAGGTCATCACAAAGCTCCATCCTCCAGCGCTCGCGATCGATAACGGATGTTCTAGGCGGCAACGGCACGCAGCGTCCCCGCGTCATCGCAGGCCCGCGGTAAGTGGCGGCGGCAGCGGAATTCACATCTCGATCAGCGTGCGGACTTTTGCGCCGAGCGCATCCAAGGTGAAGGGCTTGGTCATCAGCGCCATACCGGCGCGAGCAGGCCGGCGCGCAGATCGGCGTTCTCGGCGTAGCCGGTGACGAACAGCACCTTCAGGGCCGGGCGGCGCCGGCGGGCGATCTCGGCGAGCTGGCGTCCGTTGATGGCGGGCAGGCCAAGATCGGTGACGAGAAGATCGATCGGCTGGGCCAATTCCACGACATTGAGGGCGACCCGGGCGTCCGGCGCCTCAATATGGCGATAGCCCAGCCAATCGAGCACTTGGGTCATTAGCAGGCGCACATTGGCGTCATCCTCGACGACCAGCACGGTCTCGCCCTGGCCTGACCGCGCCTCGAGCTCCGACTCCGGCTCGATGCCCTCCTCCTCATGCGGCATGTGGCGAAGATAGAGCGTGACGATCGTTCCGTGGCCGAGCTCGCTGTCGATGCGCACATAGCCGCCGGACTGCTTCATGAAGCCGTAGATCATGGAAAGGCCGAGGCCGGTGCCCTGGCCGATGGGCTTGGTGGTGAAGAACGGATCGAATGCGCGCGAGATCACCTCGGGGCTCATGCCCGTGCCCGTGTCGGAGACGGAGATTGCGACATAGTCGCCGGCCTCGACGCCGTCCTCGAGTGCTGCATCCTCGGCATCGATATGGATGTTCGCGGTCTCGATCGTGAGCCTGCCACCCTCCGGCATGGCGTCGCGGGCATTGATGGCGAGATTGAGCAGCGCGCTCTCAAGCTGGTTGGCGTCGGTCATCGCCGGCAACAGCCTGGGGTGCAGGATCGTGTCCAGCTCGATGGTCTCGCCGAGCGTCCGCCGCAGCATGTCCGCGAGCCCGGAGACGATGGCCGTGATCTGCTGCGGCCTGGTGTCGAGCGTCTGGCGTCGCGAGAAGGTGAGGAGCCTTTGGGTGAGCGCCGCCGCGCGGTGCGCCGAGCTCGAGGCCGCGTTCATGAAACGCTCGAGCCCATCGGTGCGTCCGGCATCGAGGCGCCGGCGGATCAGATCGAGCGCGCCGGTGATGCCGGTAAGGAGATTGTTGAAGTCGTGGGCGATACCGCCGGTAAGCTGGCCGATCGCCTCCACTTTCTGCGCCTGGCGCAGCGCCTCCTCGGCGTGACGCCGCTGGGTGAGCTCGACTGCCTCGGCGCCGATGGCGATCAGCGCGCCGGCGCCGTCGCGAATCGGACGCAGCGTGAAATCGAACCAGCGCCAGCCCCCCACCGGCAAAGCTATATGGACCTCCATGCTGACGCTTTCGCCGTCGGCGACGACGGAAATGGCGCCGCGCACCCGCTCGCCCATGCCCGGCGTCGCCGCAAACCACGGCGCCTGCCAAAACGGCAGGCCGACGACGTCCTCCAGGCCGCAGGCAATGCCCCGGAGCGAGATCGCGTTGGCGTCGAGCAGGATGCCCTCGAGCGTCAACAAGGCCTGATACTGGTAGCTCGTCTCGAAGATGGCCTTGAACCGCGCCTCGTGCGCGCGCATCTGCGCCGTCCGGTCGGCGACGCGCCGCTCCAGCGTTTCGTTGAGCCGCCGCAGCGTGTCCTCCGCACGCGCCCGTTCCACCGCCGCCCAGGTGCGCGCCGCGACCTCGCGGACCAGCACCTCCTCCTCGTCGGTCCAGCGGCGCGCCGTCGCTTGATGAACATAGAACGCGGCGACGAAGCGACCCGCCTTGACCAGCGGGATCGCGATCCCGGCGCGCAGCGCGATCGAGGCGTAGGCCGGCACCCACTCCCGGGTTCGGGGATCGGCACGGGAATCATCCAGCCTTACCACGCATCCGCCTCTGAAATCCTTGATGAGGTCAGGGCCAAAGTCATCAAGCCGCAAGCGTCCCGCGAGGCTCGGCATGACGCCATCGGTCCAATCCCGCTCGACCGTGAAGAACGCGCCGGTGTCATCGACCTCGCCATAGCCGCAGCGTCCGGCGTGCAAATGCCAGCCAAGCACGGTGGCCGCGGCGGTCATGATCTCGCGCGGCGCGATGTGGTCGCGCATGGCCTGGTCAAGCGTCATCCAGAAGGCTTGCCGCCGTTGCCCATGAACAGCGTCGGTGGTCTCGGTGCAGATGACGAGGACGCCGCCGACGCCGTCCGGCGCGGTCGCGTCATCAATGGGACCGTAGCTGTAGGTCCAGTAGACATCCTCGCGCCGCCCGTGGCGTGTGATCGGCACGAGCTGGTTCTCGTGCCAGGTCGCACCCTTGCCGGCCATCACCTGAGCGATCTGCGGTTCGATGACGGGCCAGATCTCGTGCCAGACCGCACGCGCGGGACGGCCGAGCGAGCCGGGGTGGCGCTCCGGCCCGAGCGACTGGCGGTAGGCGTCGTTGTAAAGGCAGGCGCCGTCCCGGCCCCAGAAGATATACATCGGATGGCCGGTGTTGAGCAGCAACCGCGCGGCGGTGCGCAGCGCCTGCGGCCAGGTGTCGGGCGCACCCAGCGACGAGGTCGACCAATCATGCGCGCGCATCAGCGCGCCCATTTGGCCGCCGCCGTTGAGGTGCACGAGGTCGCCAACCTCCGCCAGATCCGGCCGCGGCAGGCCGCCATCGCTTTGCACATCGGACTTGGCCAGAAAGGCGCACATGGGTGATCTCCGTCCGCCTACGGCATTGGCGGCACACCGGCGTATTGCACCTTATGGCTGGGCGCGTGCAGCGCAGTAGACTCGGAATCTACTCACGGCGCGCCTGACCCAGGGGGGCGAGCGAACATCTGCCGCCCTCTTTGGGACAGCGGTTGAGCGGACGGCCCCGAACGGCCCTGCGGGCGAGGCAGCCGGTCTGGCAAGACGCGGACGGCTATTTCGGCTGGATCTGCTGGTTGCCGCCGGGGCTGCCGGGCGGCGGAATCACGGGCGTGCGGCTGCTGTCCTGGTTGGGCGGCGACACGACGCCTTCATCGCCGGTCGGCGGCGGCGGGAGCACGCCGCCGGAGCGATTGAGCTCATGGCTCAGCGAGCCCGGCGCCATCGTCGACCCTGATTCCGGGACCCGGCGGAGTGGCGCGTCAGGCGCTTTCGGCGGCGCAGCGCGCTGATCGGGGGTCGCATCCGGTGTCTGCGCTGCTGCGGAAACGCCGGAGATAAGCAACAAGGCCGCCGCGAGCGGCCGGATCGTGGCGTGCATTTGCCTCCTTCCTCGCAGGGACGCTCACGGACAGCCGGGGCGCGTCGCGAGCGGCCAAGTGCCGCCGCAGTTTCGTCGCTGGCGCCCGCAAGCAACCGCATCGCGTGACAGTCCCGAGCGATTGCCCTCAAAGGCATCAACTTTCGAACACGCGGCCGGCGGCGGCGTTCCGCCGCGGTCAATGGCCGGGGCACGGCAGGACTTCGATCGTCACATGGCTGAGGCCGCGGAGATCGGCGAGACGCGCCTTGTAACGCGCTGGCGCCTCCGGACGGTCCGAGACGATCGACACGATGGCGGCGGCATGGCCGGGGCCGACGCGCCAGAGATGCAAATCGGCAACCCGGTCGCCATCCCGCTCGAGCCGCTCGCGCACGCCGGCGGCGAGCGCACCGTCCGGCCGCAGATCCAGCAGCACGGCGCCGGCAGCGCGCACCAGCCCCCACGACCAGTTGGCGATGACACAGGCGCCGACGATGCCCATCAGCGGGTCCATCCAGATCCAGCCGAGCTGCCGCCCGGTGACGAGGCCGATGACGGCGAGGACCGAGACCGCGGCATCGGCCAGCACATGCACATAGGCCGCGCGCAGATTGAGGTCGCGGTGGTGGTCATGATGGTGGCCGGCCGCGGGCTCATGGTGATCGTGATCGTGATCATCGTCATGGTCATGCGCATGGCCGCCATGATCGTGCTCGTCGCGCAGCAGCCAGGCGCTCGTCACGTTTACGGCAAGGCCGAGGCATGGCCACCGGGATCGCCTCGTTGAAGGCGATCGCGACGGGATGCAGCAACCGGCCGGCGCTCTCCCAGCCGATCAGCACCGCGATCATCGCCAGGATGATGGCCGAGCTGAAGGCGGCGAGGTCGCCGAGCTTGCCGGTGCCGAAGACGAAGCGCTCGTCGCGCGCATGGCGTCGGGCATAGACGTAGGCGAGCGCGGCGATGAGCAGCGCCGCCGCATGCGTGCTCATATGCAGGCCATCGGCGATCAGCGCCATGGAGCCGAACAGCGCGCCGCCGACGATCTCCGCCACCATCATCGCGCCGCACAGGATGATGACGAGCCGCGTCTTGCGCTCGTTGCGATCGTGGTCGGCGCCGAGAAAGAGATGCTCGTGGCGGTAGGCGTCGATGGATTGGCTGTGCATCAGTGCGTCCTCGCATCCAGCATGCCGGGGATTCCGTCAGGTCAAGAAGGAATGCACGATCTCGACCAGCTCCTCGGCGGCGCGCGCGCGCGGATCGCTGCGCGGCGCCGCGGGGTCGATGACATGCTCGCGGATATGGCCCTCGACGACTTCGGCGATGAGCCCGTCGAGGGCGCCGCGGCAGGCGGTCGCCTGCTGCAGCACCGCGGCGCAGCCGGCGTCCTGCTGCAGCGCGCGCTCGACCGCGTCGAGCTGGCCGCGGATGCGGCGAATGCGGTTGAGCAGTTTTTGCCGTTCCTTGAGCGTGTGCGCCATTTTCCCTCTTGATCCTATCCTCCAGGGGAGTATATACGCCGCTGACGCGCCGGCTGTCGAGCCTCTACGTGTCGGCTCATCTCGTGCAACCAGTCACCAGGGATCCGATGAACCCGCGACCTGGCAAAGCCCCGCCTGGAGATCACCGTCGCTCCGCGACCGTGACGCCGGCGGGATTCATTGCCCGGGAGATCCCTGAGGACCGGGAGAGGCGCTCGACCTAGCGCGCTCCCGCCCTCGCGCCTCCCGGGTCGGCGCAACCGATCTCAGAGAAGGAGGCGCAGCGATGACTGCCGCAATCCTCGATATCCGTCCGGCCGCGCGCGATCTCGCGCAACTCTTCGCGCTCGACCGCCTGTCCCAGGACCGGCGGCGGCTCGTCTGCCATTGGCATCGCGACGGCGACGGCCGGCTCGCCTGCGTCTGGGAGCCGGACATGACCCAACGCGCTGGTCGCGCCGCTACCGGCGCGATCATCCCGCGAGGACCGCAGACGCTTAATGACATGGGCGTGAAGGCGAGCCGCGCGACGCCGATTTGCGGTTGACGCCGGGCGGCATCGGTCGAACACTGGGCGCCTTCCCTCCCCTCCGATCGGTGCCCCATGGACAAGATCAAACCGCTCTTCACGGCAACCGCGACCGCCATCGGCGGCCGCAACGGACACAGCGAGGCCAGCGATGGCTCGGTGGCGGTCAATCTCTCGGTGCCGAAAGCCATGGGCGGGCCGGGCAAGCCCAACACCACCACGCCCGAGCACCTCTTCGCCACCGGCTACGCCGCCTGCTTCGGCGGCGCGCTCGATTTCGTCGCCAAGCAGCGCAAGCAGGATGCGACGCAGGCGAAAGTCACCTGCGCGGTCTCGATCGGCCCGCGCGAGGGCGGCGGCTTCGGCATCGCGGTCAAGCTGCAGGTGGAAGAGCGCGCCATCGCCCAGGAAGTGCTCGAAGCGCTGGTCAAGGAGGCGCATGAGAAGATCTGCCCCTACTCGCATGCGACGCGCGGCAATGTCGACGTCCAGATCGAGGTTGTCGGCGAATAGGCGCGGCGGCGACTACCGCTAGGTCGCGCCGAATCCGCCGTCGACTTGCAGGATATGGCCGGTGACGAAGCTCGCGGCCTCGGAGGCGAGCCAGAGCGCGGCGGCGGCGACCTCCTCGGGGCGGCCGAGCCGCTTCAGCGGCAACCCTTCGGCGACCACGCTCATGTCAGCGATCCCCGAGGCGAGCATCATCGGCGTCTCGACGCGGCCGGGGCTCACCGCGTTGATGCGGATAGCCGGCCCATATTCGAGCGCCGCCGATCGCGTCAGCGAGACGACCGCCGCCTTGGAGGCCGAATAGAGCGAGAGGCCGCGGTTGGCGTTGCGCAGCCCGCTGGCGGAGGCGCAATTGATGATCACGCCGCGGCCCTTGGCAACCATCGGCGCCAGCGCGTATTTCATGCCGAGCCAGACCGCGCGCGTGTTGGTGTCGAAGACGCGATCGAAGGTTGCCTCGGGGGTATCGGCGATCGCCGTCCGCGGCTCCTGATAGCCGGCGTTGTTGAAGAGAATGTCGAGCCCGCCGAACTGTTTCACGGCCGTCTCGATCAGCCGCTTGATCTCGCCCGGCTCAGTGACATCGGTCGCGACGAAGCACGCGAGGCCGCCGAGCGCCGCGATCTCGCGGATGAGGCTTTCGCCTTCGGCCAGGCGCCGGCCGGCGGCGACGACCCGCGCGCCCTTGCGGGCGAAGGCGAGCGCGGTGGCGCGGCCGATGCCGCTGCCGGCGCCGGTGATCACCGCGATCTTGCCGGCGAATTCCATCAGCGTGGCGCCGTCTCGCGGCGCAAGACGGTGGCGCGCGCGACGATGGCTTTGAGCTCGGCCGAGGGCTCGAGCGTGCCGAAGACATGTCCCCCCTCGCCGCGCAGCCGGGAGCTGCAGAACTGCTCGAAAACCGCGGGCGAGCCGTGGTCATGGAGCTCGCTCGCCTGCAGCGCTGAACGCCATGTCGCTGCAGAGACGCCGCGCGTGCCCGTCATCACTGCGGCCGGCGGACGATCTCGGCGCCGAGCCGGTCGAGCCAGCGGTCGAGATGCAAGTCGGCACCCCTCGCGCGCGCCACCTCGGCCATGAAGGCGTCCGGGATCTTCGGGTCCTTGCGCATGGCGCGCAGCACGTCCATGCACATCATGTTGCTCGAGCCTTCCCAGATGGCGTTCAGCGGCGCTTCGCGGTAGAGCCGCGCCATCGGGTTCTCCTCGATGAAGCCGTTGCCGCCATGGCATTCCAACGCCTCGACGACGAAGGCCGCGGCGCGCTTGCAATTCCAGAATTTGGCGAGCGGCGTGGCGACACGGGCGATAGAGCGCTCCTGCTCGTCGCCGTCCATGGCATCGACGGCACGAGCGGCGCGCAACGCCATCACTGTCGTAGCCTCGCTGTCAATGACGAGGTCGGCCAGGATGTTGGTCATCATCGGCTGATCGGCGAGCATGGCGCCGAAGCCTTGCCGCGTCTGCGTGTGATTGAGCGCCAAAGTCAGCGCCTGGCGCATGAGGCCGGCCGAGCCGATGGCGAAATCGAGCCGGGTCAGATGCGCGTGGCCGAGGATCTCGCGGATGCCGTGACCTTCCTCGCCGACCAGCCAGGCGAGCGTGTCGTGATACTCGACTTCGCTGGAGGCGTTGGAGCGGTTGCCGCACTTGTCCTTGAGACGCTGCAGCCGGAAATTGTTGCGCGCGCCGTCCGGCAGGAAGCCCGGGACGAAGAAGCAGGTGACGCCCTCGCGCGTCCGGGCCAGCGTAAAGAAGCCGTCGGATTGAGGCACCGAGAAGAACCATTTGTGTCCGGTCAGCAGATAGACGCGGCCGTCCCTGGTATCTTCGCTGAAGCGCGCCGTCGTCTGCGTCTGGCGCAGATCCGAGCCCCCCTGCTTCTCGGTCATGGCATAGCCGATGGTGGCGCCGGTCTTCTCCCGCCAGGGCAGCGGGCGCTGGTCATAGCGGGTCGAGAGGAGCTTCTCGCTCCAGCCCGCGAATTCTGGTTGGGCGAGGCCGGGGTAGGCGGCATAGGTCATGCCAGTCGGGCAGCCGACGCCCTGCTCGATCTGGTTCCACAGGTAGGAGAGGATCCCGCGCGCCAGATGGGCGCCGGGCCGTTTGGCGGTCCAGGCCAGCGAATGGACCTCGTGAGCGAAAGCAAGCGCCATCAGCGCGTGCCAGGCGGGATGAAACTCGACCCAATCGACGCGGTTGCCGAAACGGTCATGCGTCTTCAGCGCCGGCACGTGCTGGTTGGCGAGGCGGGCGAGCTCTTGGGTCGCTTCATCGCCGGCATAGGCGCCGAGCCGGGCGGCGCGCTCCTTGACCCAAGGCGCAAACTTCTCCGTTAGAGAGGCGAGCAGGCGATCATCGCTGAACGCGTTCCAGCCGGTGGCCGGCTCGGCCTGGTTCAGCACCTGATGCGTTGCGCCCAGAGGAATGAGCCGGTCCACGCGATCCCTCCCTATTCCGCCGCTGCCGGCGCGGGCACCCTGGCGACGATCGCCAGGCAGTTTGCGGCGATCTCGGCGACCAGCGCCTGCGCCGTGTCATCCTCGAAGATCTCGGGCGTCAGCGGACCGACCAGCGCCTCCATGAGCGCGCCGACGACGCAAGCGGCGGCGATGCGCGGGTCGCAGCGCCGGAAGGCGCCATGCTCCTGGCCGCGCGTGATGAGACGGACGAATTCCTCGCTCAGCGCTGCGCGCCAGACCAGCCGCGCCTGATCAATCTCGGCCTCGCAGGGCTCGGCGATCATGGCGTAGGCGAGCCTGCGACCTCTGAGCGCGCGCTTCGCAAAGGCCTCGACCGCCCCTTTGAGGCGTATCAGCGGCGCGCCGTCGCCATCGACGATGGCGGCCACGACGTCGCGTTCGCGGCCCGAGACCTTGGCCAGGACTTCGGCAAAGAGCTCGGCCTTGGACGGGAAATAGCGGTAGACCGTGCCCGTCGCGACGCCGGCTTTGGCGGCGACCGTGACAATGCGGGCGTGCCGCCACCCGCCTTCGGCGACGAGCTCGCGCGCGGCGGCGAGGATGCGGGCCCGGTTGTCCTCCAGACGCGTGACGGTGGCGAGGGTGCGGCGATAAACCATCGGGGCCAAGGAATGAATATCGGTTCATCGCAAGTGAACTCTAATTCATTCCTTGAGTTAAGAACCGTGCTCGTCGCTTTCCGCTTCACGATCGCTTGAGCGGGGGTGGCGATGAGCGTCGCCCGCCGGCATGATCCCCCTGAGCCGGCTCCGCTCGCCGCTGCGTGCACGCCGAGGGGATGACGCGGCGCAACCGGCGTTAAAGAAACAGAGCGATGTAACTTTTGATCGCCGGCCGCGAACGGAAGACAAAGAGCCGCCCCTCCTGGAGCGAGACGACAGAGGGAAAATGTCCGAGCGCCGAGTCGCGTCCCGCCCGATCCTCCGCCCCGGCCCGCCGCCGCGCGATTTTGCCCTCGAGGTCTATTTCTCGCGCTGGCAGGCATCGGCGCGCCATCACCTGACCGCGTCCAATTCCGAGACGCTGACGCTGGCCGAACTGCTGGCGCTCGCCAGCCCCGGGGATCGCCAGGCCTGGGAGCGCCTGGCGCTGGGTTATGGCGATCCGCGCGGCTCGGACCGGCTGCGCCGGGCGATCGCCGCCGGCTATGCGCAGGCCAGCGCCGAGACGGTGCTGTGCTTTGCCGGCGCGCAGGAAGCAATTCACACCGCGATGCACGCGCTGCTCGGGCCGGACGACCATGCGGTCGTCGTGCTGCCCAACTACCAGTCGACCGAGACCATCCCTTCCGGACTCTGCGCGGTGAGCGGCGTGGCGCTCGATCCCGCGCGCGGCTGGACGCTCGACATCGACGCCGTCGCCGCCGCGCTCCGGCCGAACACCCGCCTGATCGCGATCAACTTTCCCAACAACCCCACCGGCAAGATCCTCGAGCGCGACCGCTTCGACGCGCTGGTGGCGCTGTGCCGCCGGCGCGGCATCTGGCTGTTCAGCGACGAGGTCTACCGGCTGATCGAGCGCGACGCGGCGCTGCGGCTCCCCGCCGCGGTCGATGCGTTCGAGCTCGGCCTCTCGCTTGGGGGGCTTATCGAAATCCTATGGCCTGCCGGGGCTGCGGATCGGCTGGATCGCCTGCCGCGATCCCGCGCTGCTGCAGCGGATGGAGCGGATCAAGCACTATCTCTCGATCTGCAACGCGCCGCCTTCAGAGATGCTGGCGGCGATCGCGCTCGAGGCGGGTGAGCGCATCCTGGCGCGCAACCGCGGCATTGCCGCCGACAATGTCACGCTGCTGCATGATTTCTTCGACGCGCATGCCGAGCTCTTCCGCTGGTACCGGCCCGATGGCGGCGTCGTGGGCTTTCCGTGCTACGCCGGCGCCGACGGGGTCGAGGCCTTTTGCGCCCGGCTGATCGAGCAGCATGGCGTGCTGCTGCTGCCGGCGAGCGTCTATCGCTCGGAGCTGGCGCGCACCCCCGCCGATCGCTTCCGCATCGGCTTCGGCCGCGCCGATCTCGCCGCGGGGCTCGACGCGCTGGAAGCGGCGCTGCCTGTAACCTATCCGCGCCGCCGCACGAAGGATCAAGCGAGCCGGCGCGAGCCCGCCGGCCTGGCAGGAGTAACGCAGATGCAATGGAGGTGGCTGCTTTCGGCGCTGGCGCCCGCCCTTGCCGTCTTGATGCCGGCGGCGCCGGCGCGCGCCGATTATCGTCGTCGCGCCCGACGTCGTGGTCTATTGCGAGCCGACGCTGCGTCCCGTGCTCGCCGAGATCGCCGCCGATTGGCGGCGCCAGAGCGGCGTGCCCGTCCATCTCTTCACCTCGCCGACCGCGGCGATGCTGGAGCAGATCGGCCATCGCGCACGCGCCGATCTCATTATCGGCGAAGGCGACGCCGCCGCCGCCGAGGCGGCCCGGCGCCAGATCATCAAGCCCGAGACGCGGGTGACGCTGTGGCGCAACCGGCTGGTGGTAGCGGCGCCGCAAGCGGCGGCAGCCGCGCTGCCGGCCGAGCCCGCCGCCCGCATCGGCGCCGGCGCGATCGCCATCGTCGATCCGCCGATCGGCGCCGCCGGCAGCGACAGCCGCCGGGCGCTGGCTGCGCTCGGCCTGTGGCCAGCGCTGGAGAAAAGCGCGGTCGGCGTGGTCAATACCGCCGACGGCTCCTTCCTGCTGGAACAGGGAAGGGTGCAGCGCGCCGTGCTCTATGCCAGCGACGTCGCCGCCGCGCCGGGATTTGCCGTCGCCGCGACACTGCCGGACGGCGCCTACCCGCCGGTGGTCTATTGGCTGGCCGAGACCCATAACGAGCTCAGCCCTAAAGCCCCCGACTTCGCCGCATGGCTACGCCAGGCGCCGGCGGGCCAGCGCGCGCGGGCCGCCGGATTGGAGGTGCTGCCATGACCGCCGACGCCGTCCATCCCGTTTCTCCCGCTTCCGGCGCGGCGGCGCCGGTGCTGCATCCGATGAGCCGGCGCATCATGCATTGGCTCAACGCACTGGCGATCCTGCTGATGATCGGCAGCGGCTGGCGCATCTATGACTACTATCCCGCGCTCTCGCTCGATTTCGGCTTCCCCTACGCCTATACGCTGGGCGGCGATCTCTCGCTGTCGGAGGCGCGCACCAACGAGGATGGGCTGGCCAATGCGCTCGCCTGGCATTTCGGGGCCATGTGGCTGCTGGTGCTCAATCTCGCGGCGTATGTCGTCGTGGGATTCGTCTCCGGCCATTTCCGCCGCGACTTCCTGCCGCTGCGCCCGACCGCCGTGCGCGATGATCTCATCGCGGCGCTGCGCTTCCGGCTGGTGCATCGGCTGGGCGAGTACAATGCCGTGCAGAAGCTGCTCTATTGGGGCGTCCTCGCCGCGATCATCGTCACCATACTCTCCGGCCTCAGCATCTGGAAGCCGGTGCAGCTGCAGGAATTGACTTGGCTGTTCGGCGGCTACGAGTTTGCCCGCGTCGTGCATTTCTTCGGCATGGCGGCCATCGTGGGATTCATCATCGTGCATGTCAGCCTGGCGCTGCTGGTGCCGAGCACGTTGTTCGCCATGATCCTCGGCCGCGGCCCGCGCGCGGCGCATCGCGGCGGAGAGCATCGGCCATGACCCGCGCCACCCTCGAGCGCAAGCCGCTGCTCGCCGGCATCGAGCGGCGCCTCTTCCTGCGCCAGACGCTCAGCCTCGGCGCGATGGTGCTGCTGTCCGGCTGCGACATCTCCGACCAGGACGAGGTGCAGAGCCTGCTGCACCTGCTATCGCGGTGGAACGACCGGGCGCAGGCCTTCCTGTTCAACCGCCACAAGCTGGCGCCGACTTTCGCCGAGAGCGAGGCGGTGCGCGACTTCCGCTACAACGCCTATTTCCCGATGGAGGCCGTGCCCAAGCTCGCCGCCGCCGATTATCGCCTCGAGCTCTCCGGCCTGATCGCGGACAAGCGGCCCTGGACGCTCGAGCAGCTCTATACCCTGCCGCAGGAGAGCCAGATCACGCGCCATGTCTGCGTCGAGGGCTGGAGCATGATCGGCAAGTGGCGCGGCGCGCCGCTCGGCACCTTCCTGCAGCGCGTCGGCGCCGACCTCACGGCAAAATACGTGGGATATTATTGCGCCGACGGCTATTACGGCAGCATCGACATGGCGACCGCGCTGCAGCCGCAGACCATCATGGCGTTCGGCTTCGCCGACGAGACCATCCCGGCGAAATACGGCTTTCCGTTCAAGCTGCGCATCCCGACCAAGCTCGGCTTCAAGAACCCGAAATGGGTGACGACGCTCTATGTCACCAACCGGCCGACCGGCGGCTTCTGGGAGGATCGCGGCTACAACTGGTTCAGCGGCTCGTGAGCGCGACCGCCTGCGCTCCGCGGCGCGCCTGTGCCATCGCGGTGATGGCGAAGGCGCCGCGCGCCGGTCGGGTCAAGACGCGCCTCGTGCCGCCGCTCACGCCCGAGGGGGCGAGCCTCCTCAGCGCCAGCTTCCTCAGCGACATCACCGAGAACATCCAGCTCGCGTCGCGCGACGCGGCACTGCATGGCTATATCGCCTATGCGCCGGCCGGGCTCGAGCGCCTGTTCGACTGCGTCATCGCGCCAGGCACCGGCCTCATCCTCGCCGATGGCAGCGGCGAGCTGCCGCCGCGCGTCCAGGGCTTCGGCCGCGCGCTGCTGCATGCGGCGCGGGCGCTCTTCGCGCTCGGCCATGACGCGGCCTGCCTGCTCAACTCCGACAGCCCGACGCTGCCGACGGCGCTGCTGGCCGAGGCGGCGCACGCGCTGGCCGCGTCCGGCGACCGCATCGTGCTCGGCCCGGCCGATGATGGCGGCTATTACCTGCTCGGCATGAAAGCGCCGCATGCCGCTCTCTTCGAGGATATCGCCTGGAGCACGGGGGCGGTTGCCGAAGCGACGCGCGAGCGCGCCCGCGATCTCGGCCTGCCGATCGTCGAGCTTGCCCCCTGGTACGATGTCGATGACGGCGCCGCGCTCGAGCGGCTCGCGCGCGAGATCGCCGGCGCGCCGCAGGAGGGCGCGCTCGCACCTTTCGCCGCCCCCGTTACCGCCGCCTGCCTGGCGCGGCTGCGCCAATCCGAGCTTTCATTCGTCACCGCGGCCGATTGAGCCGCCGTCCCGCGCGAGGAACATCGCCCATGCACGCCACCGAGCCCGCCATCGCCAAGCGCTATTTCGAAGCGGTGGGCGAGCGCCGATCGGCCGTCGCCGAGACGCCGCCGGTCTGCGTCTATCTCGAGGTCACCAACCGCTGCAACCTGTTGTGCGAGACCTGCCCGCGCACCTTCGAGGCGCTGGAGCCGCCGGCCGATATGAGCTGGGCACTGTTCACGGGGATCATCGACCAGCTACCCGGCCTCGCGCGCGCGGTGCTGCATGGCGTCGGCGAGCCGATGCTGGTGAAGGAGCTGCCGCGGATGATCCGCTATCTCAAGGAGCGCGGCATCTATGTGCTGTTCAACACCAACGGCACGCTGCTGGCGCCGAGGAAGCGGCGCGAGCTGATCGAGACCGGCCTTGACGAGTTGCGCGTCTCGCTCGATGCCGCCGATGCCGCGAGCTTCCTCAGGGTGCGCGGCAAGAACATGTTCGAGCGCATCGTGCGCAACATCAGTGAGTTCACGGCGCTGCAGCGCGAGATCGGCGCCACCACGCCGCGCGTCTCGCTCTGGCTCACCGGCCTCAAGGAGACGATCGATGAGCTGCCCGATTTCGTGCGCCTGGCGGCGCGCATCGGCGTCCGCGAGGTGCATCTGCAGCGCCTGGTGTTCGACGATCTCGGCCGCGGCCTCGCCCGCGCCCAATCCTCGCTGTTCGAGAAAGCGCAAGCCGAGGAAGAGGCGGCGATCGCCGCTGCCGAGGCGGTCGGCCGCGCGCTCGGCGTCGCCATCGACGCGTCGGGCGCGACCGAGCCCGGCGTCAGCCTGAAGCGCGGCGAGGCGGTGCAGCCCTGGTCGGCCTGCCGCCGCCCCTGGGCGCTGATGTATTTCACCGCCCATGGCCGGGCGCTGCCCTGCTGCATCGCGCCGTTCTCGGCGCGCGACTATGCCAGCTATACGCTGGGCGACGCCACGCAGCAGAGCCTGCGCGACATCTGGAACGGCGCCGCGTACCAGGATTTCCGCGCCGCGCTCGCCAGCGACGCGCCACCCAAGCCCTGCCAGAATTGCGGCATGCGCTGGAGCCTTTGAGCCGCGTCCGGCGATGACCGCCACGCCGCCTTCCCCAGCGGTCGCCGTCGTCATCCCGGCGCTGAACGAGGCGCAATCGATCGCCGCCGTAGTGGCGGAAATCCCGCGCGACATCGCCACCGAGATCATCGTGGTCGATGGCGGCAGCAGCGACGGCACCGCGGAGCGGGCGCAGGCATCCGGCGCCCGCATCTTGCGGCCCGAGGGCCGCGGCTATGGCCGAGCCTGCGCCGCCGGCGCCGAGGCGGCGGGCGAGGCTTGCGGCATCATCGTCTTCATGGATGGCGACGGCGCCGATCGCGGCGACCTCATGCGCCTCCTGGTCGAGCCCATCCGCCGCGGCACGCATGATTTCGTCATCGCGTCGCGCGCCCGCGGCGCGCGCGAGTCGGGAGCAATGAGCTGGCACCAGCTTGCCGCGGGGTATCTTGCCGGGCTCGGCATTTTCGCGCTCTATGGCACGCGCTACAGCGACATGTGCGCCTATCGCGCCATCCGCCGCGACTGCCTCGCCCGCCTTGCGATGCGCGAGATGAGCTATGGCTGGAACATCGAGATGCAGATGAAGGCGGCGCGCCAACGCCTGCGCATCCTCGAGCTGCCGATGCCCTATCGCCGCCGCAGCGGCGGCGTCTCCAAGGTCGCGGGCTCGCTCAGCGGCACGCTACGCGCCGGCGGCCGCATCGTCGCGACGTTCCTGCGCGTGGCGGCAGCGCGGTAGTGTTGTGCCCCCGATAGCTGATTACCAAACTTCGCCCATCGTCATGGCCGTGCTTGTCACGGCCATCCACGCGGAGCCGCGCCCCGCCTCAAGACGTGGATGGCCGGGACTCGGCCTTCGGCCGGCCCGGCCATGACGGTTGGTGGCATTCATGCGCAACGATCGCAAGGCTAACGGCTGAGAGGGGAGAATCTCGACGGTGCCGTCGCTGGGGAATGCCGTGCTCTGCGCCGTGGTGGCGGGGATGGTGTGGACGAGCCTGGGGTTCGCGCTGGCGCGGCGCGTCGGGGTGGAGCGCGGGCTGGCGTTGGCGATCGCGCCGGCGCTGGGCTGGGCGGTGTTCCAGGCGGCGGCGCTGCCGCTGCTGCTGATCATCGGATTGACGCGGCTCACCGCAGCGCTGCTGTGCCTCGCGGCGCTGGCGCTGGCGGTGGCGCTGCGAATGCCGGCGCCGGATCCGTCGCGGGCGCAAGGGCCCTCCCCCTGGGCCTATGGCGCGGCGGCGCTGCTGGCTCTGGCGCCGGCGACCGGCATCGTGCCGAAGCTCGGCGCCTATGGCATGCGGCTGGCAGCGCCGATGTACGATCACGCCAAGATCGCGCTCATCGACGACATCGCCCGGCTCGGCCTGCCGGTCGGCAATCCGTTCCTCGGCGGCGAGGGACCGCTCGCCTATTACTACCTCTGGCATTTCGGTGCCGGGACCATGGCGAAGCTCCTCGGCGTCAGCGGTTGGGAAGCCGATATCGCGCTGACCTGGCTCACCGCCTTTGCCTCGCTGTCGCTGATGATGGGGCTGGCGGTGGCGCTCTCCGGGCGGCGCAGCGCCGCGCTCTGGGTGGTAGCGCTGAGCCTTGCCGCCTCGCTGCGCCCGCTGCTCCAGGCGGTGGTGGGGAAAGGCGCGATGTACCGGCTGTTCGCGGATTATCAGCCGCCGCAGAGCTGGCTGGTGCAGGCGAGCTGGGTCCCGCAGCATCTCGCCGCTGCGGATTGCGCGGTGCTCGCGGCGCTGTTGATCGCCCGTCTCGCGGCGCAGCCGAGACGCCGTGTCGCGGCGGTCCTGGCGCTGGTGGTCGCGGCCGGCTTCGAGAGCTCGGCCTGGATCGGCGGCGTCACCTTCGTCGCGGCGGCACTGCCGCTCGGCGCGGTGCTGCTCGGCGTCTGCGAGCCGCGCCACCGGCGGCGCGTCCTCGCGCTTGCGGCGTCGGCCGCGGTGCTCGCGGTGGCGTTCGCCTGGCCGGTGCTGCAGGGCGAGTATGGCGCGACGGCGGCGCGCGCGGTGGGCGTGCCGATCGACTTCCATCCCTATGAGGTCTGGGGGCCGCTGCTGCCGGAGGGGCTGCGCCGCATGCTTGACCTGCCGGGCTATTGGCTGGTGCTGCTGGTCATCGAGTTTCCGGCGATCGCGGCCGCCGGCGGCGTGAGCCTCGCCTATCTCCTGCGGCGGCAAGAGCCGGCGACGGAGCGACGTCTCGCTCTGGCGCTGGCGGCGCTGGCGGGCAGCGGCCTCGTCGTCACATGGCTCTTCATCAGCACGATCGCCAACAACGATCTCGGGTGGCGCGCGGTGCTGCCGGCGGTGCTGGTGCTGACGGCGCTCGCTGCGGCAGGTCTGGCACGCTGGTTGGCGCTGCCGGCGCGGCGCGTGGCGGCGGCGGCGCTGGTGCTGCTGGCGCTGGGGCTGCCGGGGGGACTGATGCTGGTGCGTGACAACGCGCTCGGCATCGCCGCGCCGTCGGACCGGGATTTCGCCGGCTCGGCCGCGCTCTGGCAGGCGGTGCGCGACGTGACGGCGCCGGCGGAGCGCGTCGCCAACAACCCGCTGTTCCTCGGCGACATGATCCGCTGGCCGGTGAACCTGTCCTGGGCGCTCTTCGCCGACCGCCGCTCCTGCTTTGCCAGCTGGGATCTGGCGCATGCCTATGCCGCCTTGCCGGGCGATGAGATCGACGCGCTCGACCGATTGTTCAAGCGCGTCTTCGCCGGTGCCGCCTCCACCGAGGAGGTGCGATCGCTGGCGACGCGTTATGGCTGCCGAACCATCGTGGTGACGCCGGCCGATGGCGCCTGGCAGCGCGATCCCTTCGCGTCGAGTGGCGACTACCGGCTGGTGGGCGAGAAGGTTGAAGCGTGGCGGATTTATCGCGCGGCGCCATAGGCTGCGCGGGGCGGCTCAGCTCCAGAGCTGCTGCGACGCCACGGCGGCGCCCTGCGCCAGCGCCTCCAGCTTCGCCCAGGCGATCTCGGGATGGACGCGGCCGCCAAGGCCGCAATCGGTGCCGGCGATCACCTGCTCGCGCCCGACCGCGCCGGCAAAGCGCAGAATGCGCTCCGCGACAAGCTCGGGATGCTCGATCACGTTGGTCGCGTGGCTGACCACGCCGGGAATGAGGATCTTGTCAGCCGGCAGCGTGATCTCCTGCCAGACCTTCCATTCATGCTCGTGGCGCGCATTGCCGGCCTCGAAGGAAAAACCCTGGCAGTTGACCTTCAGCATGAGGTCGACGATGTCGCGCAGCGGAATGTCGGTGACATGCGGCCCGTGCCAGCTGCCCCAGCAGAGATGGAAGCGGATGCGCTCGGGCGGCAAGCCGCGGATCGCGTGGTTCAGCGCCTCGACGCGGATCGCCGAGAATCTTCGGTAGGCCTCGACCGAAGGCGCCGGATTGATCATGTCCCAATTCTCGGCGAGCGCGGGATCGTCGAGCTGCAGCACCAGCCCGGCATCGATGATGGCGCGGTACTCCTCGCGCATGGCATCGGCGCAGGCATAAAGGAATTCCTCGTCGCTGGCGTAGTGCTCGTTGCCGATGCGCGACGCGCTGGAGGGCGCGATCGAGGTCATGAAGCCCTCGGCGATGCCGGCGGCGGCGAGCGCCGCTTTGACATGGGCGATGTCGGCGGCGATCGCCGCCTGGCCGGTATAGGTCAAGCGACCGACGCAGACCGGAAGGCTCATCGCGGTGCCGCCGCGCGGCAGGGTGGTGACGCCGGCATCGGGATCGGCATAGGCGGCGGCAAAGAGCGCGCGGTCGCGCCGGTCCGAGAAGCTGGTGAGCCTGACCTCGCCCGGCGCCGAGCGGCGCGGCGGCACGCGGTAGATCTCGGAGCCGAGCGTGAGCCCGCCGAGGCGCTGGAAGGAATAGCTCCACCACGCGCCGTAATTGACCCGCGCGCCCATCGCCTTGCCGTATTCGCCGTCATTGGGAATGTCGATGCCGGCCGCCTGCTGGCGTCGCACCACCTCGGCCACCGCCGCGCCGAGCCGCACCTGATATGCCACCTCGTCGCTGCTCTCGCCGGCCTGACGCGCGCGGTTGAGCTCGATGAGATCGTCGGGGCGCGGCAGGCTGCCCACATGGGTGGTGAGGATGCGCTCGCTGCTGGTCTTCACGGGGCTCGCCTCCCGGGCGCGGGTTTTTGCCTACCATAGCCGCGCCGGTTGGGACGGCAAAGATCGCCGCCGGGCAGCGCTCGGCCACACATATGGCCCGACCCGCGCGTACCATCGGAAATCCGCAGAAAACCGCCAATCACGCCGAACATAATGCAATGCAACATTAAACACTCGTTAAGAGAACAACAGGTTATATGACCTATTGTGCGACGCAGCATACGCTGTCGAGGGTTCCTGAGACAGTCCCGGTGGAAGATGCGGATGAAGATGGTGGATAGAGTGAGACGTGACGTGGCGGCGCGGCCGAGAACGGCCCTGCGCCATCTGTTGCCGCGCGGCTTCAAGACGCCGTGGCGCCGCGCGACGCCGAAGCCGGCGGTGTCGTTGGCGCTGCAAGGCGGCGGCTCCTTCGGCGCTTTCACCTGGGGCGTGCTCGACCGGTTGCTGGAGCGGGAGGACGTCGCGATCGACATGGTCAGCGGCGTCAGCGCCGGCGCGGTCAATGCCGTGCTGCTCGCGGATGGCCTCGCCGAAGGCGGCCCGGAAGTCGCGCGCCAGCGGCTGGAGCGCTTCTGGCGGCGCGTCAGCCGTGCGGCACCGCTGACACGGCTCGGCCACGCGGTGGCCGGCACCGCGGCGCTGGCGCTCGAATTTTCGACGCGCCTGTTGTCGCCTTATCAGTTCAATCCGCTCGGCCTCAATCCGTTGCGCGACATGCTGGCGGAAGAGGTCGATTTCGCGCGGCTGCGCCGGGCCTCGCCGATCCGGCTGCTGATCGGCGCCACCGCGGTGAAGGACGGAAGGCTGCGCCTCTTCCGTACCGAGGAGATCACGCTCGAAGTAGTGCTCGCCTCTGCCTGCCTGCCGCAGTTGCAGCATGCCGTCGAGATCGAGGGTGAGTGGTATTGGGATGGCGGCTTCAGCGCCAACCCGCCGCTGCGCCAACTCGTGCTCGACACCACCGCCGACGACGTGGTGCTGGTGCAGATCACGCCCGAGGCGCAGAAGGGCGTGCCCTATCTGCTGCGCGACATCACGCGGCGGATGAACCAGATCACCTTCAACGGCCCACTGCAGCGCGAGATGGAAGCGCTGGCCGATCTCACCGAGGCCTGCGGCCGCGAGCGCTATTTCCGCTCGCGGCTGTGCCGCAAGCTGCAGCGGCTGCGCCTCCATCGCATCGCCGCCGAGGATGTGGTCGAAGGTCTGCAACAGGCGAGCGCCATGGCGGTCGGCTGGCCGTTCCTCCAGCGCCTCAAAGACGGCGGGCGCAAGGCGGCGGGGGAATGGATGCCGAGGCTGGCGCCGGAGCAAGCGTAAGAGACGGCGCCATTGCATGGTATCTCGCCCGGCGCGCGCCGGGCGAGATCATGGGTTGGGCTGCCGCTCCCGTCAGCCGGCGTCCGACTCCGGCACGGGGACATCGAAGCCGTTCAGTGTGACGGAGACCAGGCAGTAGAGGCCGACAAGATGGATGAGCTCGGCCGCACCGTGCTGGCCGAAGGCGTTCACGGCCTGGCGATAGCTGAGCTCGGGCAGCGTGCCGCCATTCACCAGGGCGGAAGCGACGTCATAGGTGATCGCCTCCTCGCGCGTGAGGTCGCCGGGTCGCTGACCGGCAACGATGGTGGCAAGCTTGTCGTCGGACAGCCCGCGCTGCTCGGCGGCGATGACATGGGCGTAGAGCTCGTAGGCGGCGCGGAATTTCGCGCCGGTCACCAGGATCGCCACCTCGCGGACCGGCCGTGGAAGCGACGGCGAGATGGACAGCGCGAGGGTCAGATCCCAGATCGGCTTGCCGAATTTCGGCTCATGCAGCCACGGATTCCAAGGCCCGAGCAGCGCGCCGTTCTCGGCGATGGTTTTGAAGCCGCGAAAATTCCTTTCGATGCCGGCGCGCATGTTGTCGTAAACCGGACGCTGCTCGGGCGTGAGGTCGGCGGGAGCGATCAATGGGAGGCGCATGAGAGTTCTCCTTCGGGGATGGCGCTTCGGCGCGTGCTGCATTGAGCATCCACGCCGCGTCGCAGCACGGCAAGTAGATCGCACTCGCCGTCTCACGCAACCGTCGTGACATTGCCGAAGAGAGCGTCATCGCGGGAGGACCCAAGTGAGATTTGAGACAGCCGCCCGCGTTGCCAAAGCGAACTCTGGCAAGCCGCGCCGACAGGCGTTATGAGTTCATGCGCCAGCGCATCTGGCCAGTCGTCAAATGTTCGGGTCCTTTCGAGGGGTGGGATCACCCAGGCTCCGGGCTGGGAGCAGCGTGCGCCCAGCCGTGTTCGAGCGGCGAAGTAGGCTTTTGTCTTCGGTGAAACAATGGTTTCGATGGCCTTCGGCGACATTGCGCGGCGGCATCCTGCTGTTCGGGACCGTCGTGCTGGCGCTGTTTTGGGCGGGGATCGGCCACGATGCGCTGCGCGAGCGATCGACCGCGGTCACGCAGGCCGAACGCGACACGACCAATATCGCCATCGCTTTCCGCGAATATATCGCTGGGACCATCGACGCTATCGATCACGAAATGTTGACCGTCAAAGCCGAATTCGCGGCCGATCCCGATCATTATCATTTGCCGTCCGCGAATGGCGCGTCGCCGCTGCTGTCGGGCGCCGTGGTCCAGATTGCCATCATCGGCACCGACGGCAGGCTCAGAGAGTCGAATCTGGGTTCGCCCGATAGCGAGATCGACCTCAGCGATCGCGAGCATTTCCGTCGCCATATCGATCCGTCCACCCCGCAGCCCTATGTCAGCGCGCCGGTCCTCGGTCGTGTCTCGAAAAGATGGTCGATCCAGGTCTCGCGCCGGCTGGAGCGGCGCGACGGCAGCTTTGCCGGCGTGCTGGTGTTCTCGCTCGACCCCTTCTATTTCTCGCGGTTCTTCGACGCCGTCGATCTCGGCCCGGAAGGGATGATCTCGCTGTTCGGGCGCGACGGCATCATCCGGGCGCGGGCGTCGATGAACGACCGCGGCATCGGCCAGGATGTAACGGGAAGCATGCTTCTGGCACACGCCCTGGCGGCAGACCGCGGCATCCATATTGGCCGCAGCCAGGTCGACGGCATCGAGCGGATATACAGCTTCGCAACCATTCCGCGCTATCCGCTTCTCGTCGCGGTCGGCGTGAGTCTGGCTGACGTCATGGCCGGGCCGAGGCAAGCCGAGGCGAGGTATCTGCTGACGGGCGGCGGCCTCACGCTCGTCGTCGGCATGCTCGTGCTGCTGCTCCTGCGCGCGGTACGCCAACGCGACGAGGCGGATGCGCTGCTGCGGCAGGCGCAGAAGATGGAGGCCATCGGACAGCTCACCGGCGGCGTGGCGCACGGCTTCAACAATCTGCTCACGACGATCGCCGGCAATGTGGAGCGCGCCGAGCGCTCCGAGGATCCCGACAAGCTCGCGCAATTTCTCGCGAACATCGATCGCGCCGTGAGCCAAGGGGCGCGGCTCGTCAATCATCTCCTGGCCTTCGCGCGCCGGCAGCGCCTGGAGCGCCGCGCCGTCGACCTCAACCTGTTGATCCGCGAGCTTCACGACATGCTGGCCACCGCCGTCGGCGCCGCGATCGAGATCGAGATGCGGCTCGATCCCGATCTCTGGCCGATCATGGCGGATGTCAGTCAAGTCGAGACGGCAATCCTCAACATCATCTTCAATGCGCGCGATGCCATGCCGGGCGGAGGCCGGCTGGTCATCGAGACGTCGAATCTCGGTGCCGGCGATCCGCAGCTCCCGCCGGAGCTTCCGCCGCGCGACTACATCGCTCTCGTGATCGCCGATACCGGCAAAGGCATGACCGCGGAGGTGCGCGCCAAGGCGTTCGATCCCTTCTTCACGACGAAGGAAGTCGGCAAGGGCAGCGGCTTGGGCCTCAGCCAGGTCTTCGGCATGGCCAAGCAGTCGGATGGCGCGGCGACCATCGACAGCACGCCGACCTCCGGCACGACGATCCGCGTCGTTTTGCCCCGTGCAGCCGCCGCCGCACCGACGGATAACATTCCGAGCGTGGCGGCCGCCCCCGAGGTATCGGCCCGTCAGGCGACCGTACTGGTGGTCGACGATGATTTCCAGGTGCGCGAATTCATTCTGACCGCGCTGAGCGACCAGGGCTATCGCCTGCTCGAGGCCCAGAGCGGCCGGCACGCGCTCGCCATGCTCGCCGAGCAGCCGGTCGATGCGGCGATCGTCGACCTCGCCATGCCCGGCATGACCGGGCCCGAATTCGCACGACAGGCGCGGTCGGCGCGACCGGATCTCGGGCTTCTCTTCGTGACGGGCT
The DNA here is from genome assembly GCA_963789275.1 of uncultured Alphaproteobacteria bacterium. GTDB lineage: Bacteria > Pseudomonadota > Alphaproteobacteria > ATCC43930 > CGMCC-115725 > DAHUYF01. The sequence continues at coordinate 131,002 of CAWBKF010000009.1, read as the reverse complement.
ACACCGACCGCGCCTTCACTCAGCCCGCCGGCGATCATCCTATTCTGCGCAAGCCCTTCAGGCCCGCGATCATCGTCCGCGAGGTGGCGGCGGTTCTGGACGGCACGACGAACAGGAAACGGCGCGTCTAGCCTCACGCCGCGATGTAGCGCGTCTCCAGGTGCTGCTCATAGGTGGTGGCGTCGAGCGGCCGGCCGGTGGCCTGGGTCACGATCTCGGCAGCGGAATAACGCGATGCCTTCTCATGCACATTGGCGCGCAGCCAGGCGAGGAGCGGCGCGAAATCGCCCTTGGCGATCGCAGGCAGGATGCGGGGATCGGCGCGCTTCGCGGCGGCGAAGAGCTGCGCCGCGGTCATCGCGCCCAGCGTGTAGGTCGGGAAATAGCCCCAGGCGCCGTCATACCAATGGATGTCCTGCAGGCAGCCGTCGCGGTCATTGGCGGGAGCGATGCCGATCAGCGCGCGCATCGCCTCGTTCCACGCCGCCGGCAGATCCTCGAGCGCGAGATCGCCGGCGATCATCGCCCGCTCCAGGCGATAGCGCAGGATGACATGGGCGGGATATGTCACCTCGTCGGCATCGACGCGGATCAGCGAGCGCGCGACGCGGGTGTTGAGGCGGTAGAGATTCTCCGCCTGCCAGGCAGGGCCGCTGCCGCCGAAGCTCTGGCGCAGCAGCGGCGCCAGGAACTCGATGAACTCGCGCGAGCGGCAGGCCTGCATCTCCACCAGCAGCGACTGGCTCTCATGGATGCTCATGCCGCGCGCATGGCCGACCGGCTGGCGGCGCCAGGCGGAAGGCAGGCCGCGCTCGTAGAGCGCATGGCCGGTCTCGTGCAGCACGCCCATCATGGCGCGGCCGAAATCCCCCTCGTCGTAGCGCGTGGTGAGGCGGACATCGTCGGGCGTGCCGCCGCAAAAGGGATGCAGGCTGACATCGAGCCTGCCATGGTCGAAATCGAAGCCCAGGCACTGCATCAGCGCGACGCCGAGGCGGCGTTGCGCCTCGATCGGGAACGGCCCGCGGAGCGGCAGCGGCGCCGGACGCGCCGCCTGGCGCTCGAGCGCGCCTTCGATCAGCCCCGGCAGGCGGAGCGCGAGGTCGTCGAACAGCAGATCGATGGCGGCGGTGCTGCCGCCCGGCTCGTATTCGTCGAGCAGCGACTCATAAGGGCTCTTGCCGAGGCGCGCGGCCTTGGCGGCGGCGACCTCGCGCACCAGGGTGAGGACGCGCCGCAGCTCCGGCAGCATCGCGGCGAAATCGCCGGCCGGCCGCGCCTGGCGCCAGCGCATCTCCGAGGCCGAGCAGGCCTTGGAGAAGGCCGCGACGAGATCGCCGGGCAGCGCGGTCGCATGCAGCCAGAGGCGGCGCATCTCAACGAGGTTGGCGCGCTGCCAGTCGCCGAGATCGTTTTGCGCCGCGGCGGCGTCGAGCAGGTCGGGCATCGCCGCATCGGTAAGGGTCTCATGCACGATGACGCGCAGCGTGGCGATCTGCTCGGCGCGCGCGTCGGCGCCGCCGGCGGGCATCAGCGTGGCACCGTCCCATTGCAGCATGGCGGCGGCGTCCTGCACCGCGCCGATCCGGGCGAAGCGCGTTTCGAGAGCGGCATAGGGAGTGAGGCTCACGCGGCGTCTCCTCGAGCGCGGCGGCGGATGAACATGATGTAGATAACCGCCAACGCCACCGCCAGCGCGTACCAGGTGACGGCGTATTGCAGATGGTTGTTGGGCAGCTCCATCCGCGTCTGGCCGCCTTGCGGCAGGCCGCCGGGATTGGGCGTGGCGTCGGCATCGAGATAGAAGGGCAGCACGCGGTCGAGCCGCGCCGCCGCCGCCATGGCGGGAATGTCCACCCAGATCCAGTAATTCCGCTCGACGCTGTTGTCGGGAACGAACCAAGAGGGCTTGGCATCGGGCGGCAGCCGCAGCAGGCCGGTGACCGTCACCTCACCCTTGGGCTCGCCCGCCGCGCGGCTTTCCGGCAGCTTGCGGTCCGTCGGAACGAAGCCGCGATCGACCAGCACTATGTCGCCGGAGGCGAGCCGCAGCGGCTCGATGACGTGATATCCGAGATGGCCGTCATCATCGGTGGCGCCGAGAAACAATTCGCGATCGGCGAGGAATGCGCCGGCGGCGCTGACGCGGTGGTATTCGAGGCCGCGCGCGGCATCGAGCGAGGGCGGCAGCGCCATCGGCGCCGCGCTCACCGCCGCCTGGCGCGCGGCGATGAGCGCCGTCCTTCCAGAACAGGCGCTCCACCTGCCAGGAGCCGAGGCCGAGCAGCAGCAGAAAGCCGAGCAAGGCAAAGACGCTCGGCCAGAGAAGAGATTTCCTGCGGGACACGGACACTTCCTGCGACGCGCTCAAGAGCCGAGCTGACGGTGGCGATATTGCAGCGCGATGAGGCCGGCCTTCAAGGGGCGCAGCAGCAGGATGGAGCCGCCGATGACCAGCGGCGTCCACAGCACCAGATGCACCCAGAGCGGCGGCGAGAACAGGATCTCGACGGCAATCGCGAGACCGACGGTGATGGCGCCGAGGATGAGCATGACGAATACCGCAGGCCCGTCGCCGGAATCCTCGGCGCGCAGATCGAGGCCGCAGCGGCTGCAGGCGGGCGCGACCGACAGCAGCCCGTCATAGAGCTTGCCCGCGCCGCAGCGCGGGCAGCGGCAGAGCAGCGCCGCAGCGAGGATGGAGACCGGCGGGTAGTCGCCGCCGACGCTCACTCGGCGCCGACGGCGCCGCCGCTGCCCCACCAGTAGATGCAGACGAACAGGAACAGCCACACGACGTCGACGAAATGCCAGTACCACGCCGCCGCCTCGAAGCCGAAATGATGGTCGGGCTTGAAATGGCCGGCGAGCGCGCGGAAGAAGTTCACGGCGAGGAAGGTGGTGCCGATGATGACATGGGCGCCGTGGAAGCCGGTCGCCATGAAGAAGGTCGAGGGATAGATCCCGTCCTTGAAGCCGAAGGAGGCGTGGCTGTACTCGTAGGCCTGCAGCGAGGTGAAGCAGATGCCGAGGAGGACGGTGACGCCGAGGCCGGTGATCAGCCCCTTGCGGTTGTTCTCCAGCAGCGCGTGATGCGCCCAGGTCACGGTGGTGCCCGAGGTCAGCAGGACCAGCGTGTTGAGGAAGGGGATATCCCAGGGGTCGAAAGGATGGATGCCCTTGGGCGGCCAGACGCCGCCGACCGGGAAGAGGCTCGAGGTGAAGAAGGCCCAGAAGAAGGCGGCGAAGAACATCACCTCCGAGGCGATGAAGAGCGCCATGCCGTAGCGCAGGCCGATCTGCACCACCGGCGTATGATAGCCCAGGAACTCGCCTTCGCGGATGACGTCGCGCCACCACACGAACATCGTGGCGAGCACGCCGAGGATTCCGGGCGCGATCAGCCAGATCGAGCTGCCATGCATGTAGAGCACGGTGCCGCCGAACATCACCCCGGCGGAGAGCGCGCCGAGGATCGGCCAGGGGCTGGGATCGACCAGGTGATAGGGATGCTTGGGGGCCTCGTGTGCGTCGTGCGTGGTGCTCATGGCATGCTCTCTGGCGAGGGAAGGGTGACGCGCATCAATCGGCGGAAGCGGCGAGCGAGGCGGCGCGCGCGGGCGCGTCGTCCTTGGCGCGGAACATGGTGTAGCTCAGCGTGATCGTGTCGATGTCGCGGGTGTTCGGGTCGGTGGCGATGTCGGGATCGACGAAGAACGAGACGGCGAGATCGACGCTCTGGCCGGGCTCGAGATGCTGCCGGGTGAAGCAGAAGCATTGCAGCTTGTCGAAATAGATCCCGGCCTTGAGCGGCGTCACATTGTGCGTGGCGGTGCCGGTGACCGGCGCGGCGGTGAGGTTGGTGGCGCGGTATTCCACGACGCGCTCCTCGCCGGGATGAACCTGCATCGAGGTCACCAGCGGGCGGAACTCCCAGCCGAGACCGGGCGCCTCGGAGGCGTCGAAGCGCACGGTGACGAGCCGGTTGGAGACGGCGCCCGCCGGCGCGGCGCTGGCGTTGCGCGTCGCGCCGCCATAGCCGGTCGCCTGGCAGAACAGGCGGTAGAGCGGCACGGAGGCGGCGGTCAGCCCAACCATCAGCGCCAGCACCGCCAGCAGCGAGGCGACGGTGAGACCGCGGCGCTGGCGGCCGGTCATCAGAACGCCCCCATCTTGACCAGCGCCATGACGTAGAAGAGCGCGACCACCCCGAGCAGCACCAGCAGCAGCGCGCGGTTGCGCGCGCGCTGTCGGGCCTGGCGGTCATCGCTCATGGTGGCAAGCCCCGTCATCGCTCACTCCCACGCCCCCGCCAGGCCCGGCGCATGATCGACCACCAGGCAGGCGAAGAGCAGGAAGAGATAAAGGATCGAGAAGGCGAACATCTGGCGCGCGGCGCGCTCGCCGGCATCGAACCAGACGCGGATCGCGGCGAGGGTGAAAAGCGCGCTCAGCGCCAGCGCCAGCGCGAAATAGACCCAGCCGGCAATGCCGATCAGGCTCGGCGCCAGCGCCAGCGGCCACAGCAGCACGGTATAGATCAGCATCTGCTTCTTGGTCTCGCGCGCGCCGGCCACCACCGGCAGCATCGGCACGCCGGCGCGGGCGTAATCGCCGGAGCGGTAGAGCGACAGCGCCCAGAAATGCGGCGGCGTCCAGAAGAAGATGAGGGCGAAGAGCAGCAGCGCCGGCAATCCCACATCGCCGGTCACCGCGGCCCAACCGACGATCGGCGGAAAGGCGCCGGCGGCGCCGCCGATGACGATGTTGTGCGGCGTGCGGCGCTTCAGCCAGATGGTATAGACGAAGACGTAGAAGGCGATGGTGAGCGCCAGCAGCGACGCCGCCGCCCAATTGACGCCGAGCCCCATCACCAGCACCGAGGCGGCAGCGAGCACGCAGCCGAAGCCCAAGGCCTCGCCCGGCGCCATGCGGCCGGCGGGCAGCGGCCGTCCCTGGGTGCGGCGCATTACCGCGTCGATGTCGCGGTCGTACCACATGTTGATGGCGCCGGCCGCCCCCGCGCCCACGGCGATGCACAGCACCGCGATGATCGCCAGCACGGGATGGAGATGGCCGGGCGCGAGGTAGAGGCCGACGAAGCCGGTGAAGACGACGAGCGACATCACCCGCGGCTTGAGCAAGGCCACGTAGTCGCCGACCGCGGGCAGACTGGCGGAGGAGGAGGTCGAGAGATCGGTCATGCGCCGGCCCCGCGGCAGCGGCGTGCGCGCGCGACGCTGTGGCTCAGAGCCTCGGAGATCGGTCGTCATCGTCGCCGCGCCCGAGCTCTCAATGCCCGGCGCTGGGCGCGATGTGCGGGATCTCCTCGTAGGTATGGAAGGGCGGCGGCGAGGGCAGCGTCCATTCCAGCGTCGTCGCTCCCGGACCCCAGGGATTGGCCGGCGCCTTCTTGCCGGCAAGAAAGGTGTGGAAGACGACGAAGATGAACCACAGCGTCGAGGCGTAGGAGATGTAGGCGCCGATCGAGGCCACCATGTTCCAGCCGGCAAAGGCCTCGGGATAATCGCTGATGCGCCGCGGCATGCCGGCAAGGCCGAGGAAGTGCATCGGGAAGAAGGTGAGGTTGACGCCGATGAAGGTCGTCCAGAAATGGATCTTGCCGAAGGTCTCGTTGTACTGGTGGCCGCTCATCTTGCCGATCCAGTAGTAGAAGCCGGCGAAGAGCGAGAACACGGCGCCCAAGGACAGCACGTAGTGGAAATGCGCCACGACGTAATAGGTGTTGTGCAGCGCCACGTCGACGCCGGCATTGGCCAGCACCACGCCGGTGACGCCGCCGACGGTGAACAGGAAGATGAAGCCCATCGCCCACAGCATCGGCGTCTTGAACTCGATCGAGCCGTCCCACATGGTGGCGATCCAGGAGAAGATCTTGATGCCGGTGGGCACGGCGATGACCATCGTCGCGGCGGTGAAATAGGCGCGGGTGTCGACGCTGATGCCGGTGGTGAACATGTGGTGCGCCCAGACCACGAAGCCGATGACGCCGATCGCCACCATGGCGTAGGCCATGCCGAGATAGCCGAAGACCGGCTTCTTGGAGAAGGTCGAGACGATCTGGCTGATCATGCCGAAGCCCGGCAGGATCATGATGTAGACCTCGGGATGGCCGAAGAACCAGAAGAGGTGGAGGAAGAGCAGCGGGTCGCCGCCGCCGTCGGGCTTGAAGAACGCGGTGCCGAAATTGCGGTCGGTGAGCAGCATGGTGATGGCGCCGCCCAGCACCGGCAACGCCAGCAGCAGCAGGAAGGCAGTCACCAGGATCGACCAGACGAAGAGCGGCATCTTGTGCAGCGTCATGCCCGGCGCGCGCATGTTGAAGATGGTGGTGATGAAGTTGATCGCGCCGAGGATCGAGGAGGCGCCGGCGAGGTGCAGCGCGAAGATCACCATGTCGACGGCAGGGCCGGGATGGCCCTCGGCGCCGGAGAGCGGCGGGTAGACCGTCCAGCCGACGCCGGCGCCATAGCCGCCGGGCGGCCCGGGCACGAACATCGAGCCGAACAGCAGGCAGAAGGACGGCACCAGCAGCCAGAAGCTGATGTTGTTGAGCCGCGGGAAGGCCATGTCGGGCGCGCCGATCATGATCGGCACGAACCAGTTGCCGAAGCCGCCGATCATCGCCGGCATCACCATGAAGAACACCATGATGAGGCCGTGGGCGGTGATCATCACGTTGTAGAGCTGGTGATTGCCGTGCAGCAGATGATCGCCCGGCGTCATCAGCTCGATGCGCATCAGCACCGAGACGAGGCCGCCGATCAACCCGGCGGTAATGGCGAAGACGAGATAGAGCGTGCCGATGTCCTTGTGGTTGGTGGACAGCAGCCAGCGGGTGACGAAGCCCGGCCGGTGGTCGTCATGCGCGTGCCCGTCTGCGTGAGCGGTCGATCCATACGCCATGGCTCTGTCCTCGTGCGATGCTGTCTTAGCGCGCCGCTTCGGCGGCGGCGGTCTCAACCGCGAGCGGCTTGCCGTTCTCGGCGAACTTCATCTTGGGGTTGGCAACCCATTTGTCGAAATCGGCCTTGGCCACCGCCTTGACCTCGATCGGCATGAAGGGGTGGTTGAGGCCGCAGATCTGGTTGCACTGGCCGTAATAGGTGCCGGGACGCTCGAGCTCCATCCAGCTCTCATTGGTGCGGCCGATGACGGCGTATTCCTGGACGCCGACCGAGGGCACGAACCAGCTGTGGATGACGTCGGTGCCGGTGACGAGGATGCGCACCTTGGCGCCGACCGGCACGACCACGGGGTTGTCGACCTCGAGCAGATGCGGCTGGCCCGGCTTCAAATCCTTGTCGTCGAGGATGGTGCTGTCGAAGCTGACATCCTTGTTGTCGGGATACTCGTAGGACCAGTACCACTGATGCCCGGTCACCTTGAGGGTGAGATCGGCATGCTGCGTGCGGTCGTTGAAATAGAGCAGCTTGAAGGAGGGAATCGCGATCACCACCAGGATCAGGATCGGCAGCGTCGTCCACAGCAGCTCCAGCACCGTGTTGTGCGTGGTCTGCGACGGGACCGGGTTGCGCTTGGCGTTGAAGCGGACGATGACGTAGAGCAGCAGGCCCAGGACGAACAGCGTGATCAGCGTGATGATAACCAGCAGCTCGTTGTGCAGCGAGTCGATGGCGTCGCGCACCGGCGACGCCGATTGCTGAAAGCCAAGCTGCCAATCGACCGGCTGCTCGGCCAGCGCCGCCGGCGCCAGCAGCAGCAGCGCCACGATCGCCATCGGCGCCGCGCTGAGACGCCGGGCCCAGCTCCTGATACCCACTCCCGCACCGCATCCCATGCCCGTCGAGCCCCTATCCCCGGATGTGGCGGGAGGCGGCAGCGAGGTTTCCCCCTGCCCGTCGGCCCCTTCCGCCCGTGAGCGCCTGCCCGATCGCCCCCCGCTTGCGCCGCGGCGGCGAAGCGGCGCGACCCTACACCAAAGCCCGCGGCACCGACAACTGCGCCGGCAGGCTTGCGCCGAACGCTGTGGTAATAGCGCCGGGGCAGGCGCGACGCCAACCGCAAACTTGCGACTTTATGCCGCATAAACCCAAGGCGCGCCGCGGGTTTTGGGGCGCTCATGACCGGCGGGCCCCTCGCAGGGGGGTTAACGCTCGCCGGCACGATGCGGGGCTCTCGCGATTGCATGCTTAGGCAGGCCCAGGAGCAGCCGCCGGCGACGACGCTTTGCGCCGCGCCGCGCCGACCCTATATGCAGCCGGACGCGGCGCCGACGCGGTTCCCCCTGGCGCCGACGCCCCGGCTCTGGCAAGAAGCAGCAGCCAAGGAGCATGCCCCATGAGCGATCTCGCGCGCACCGACGAGCTTTTCTTCACCCGCACCGGCATGGATCGCGGCCGGGTCGAGACCATCATCGCCGAGGCGCTCCACGGCATGGATGACGGCGAGCTGTTCCTCGAATACAACCAGTCCGAGAGCCTCACCCTCGATGACGGGCGGATCAAGAGTGCCGCCTTCGACACGGCGCAGGGCTTCGGCTTGCGCGCGCTCTCGGGCGAGGCGGCGGGCTATGCCCATGCTTCGGAGCTCTCCGAGGCGGCGATCCGCCGCGCCGGCGCCACGGTGCGCGCGGTGAAGCATGGCGGCACCGCCAGCCTGGCGCTGACGCCGCAAGGCACCAATCAGAGCCTCTATACCGACGCCAACCCGCTGTCGCAGATCGACTTCGCCGAGAAGACGAAGTTGCTGACCGAGATCGACGCCTATGCGCGCAGCCTCGACCCGCGGGTGCGGCAGGTGACGGCGTCGCTGGCGGGGTCGTGGCAGGCGGTGGAGATCATCCGCGCCGACGGCGCCCGCGTCGGCGACATCAGGCCGCTGGTGCGGCTCAATGTCAGCGTCGTCGTCGGCGACGGCGACAAGATGGAGACCGGCTCCTCGGGCGCCGGCGGCCGGGTCGAGTACCAGCGCTACTTCGATCCCACGCAATGGAAGAGCCAGGTCAAGGAGGCGCTGCGCCAGGCGCTGGTCAATCTTGGCTCGGTGCCGGCGCCGGCCGGCGAGATGATCGTGGTGCTGGGGCCGGGCTGGCCCGGCGTCATGCTGCACGAGGCGGTGGGCCACGGGCTCGAAGGCGATTTCAACCGCAAGAAGACCTCGGCCTTTGCCGGCCTCATCGGCCAGCGCGTGGCCTCTCCCGGCGTCACCGTCGTCGATGACGGCACGCTGAAGGACCGGCGCGGCTCGCTCACCGTCGATGACGAGGGCACGCCGTCCTCGCGCACGGTGCTGATCGAGGACGGCATCCTGAAGGGCTATATGCAGGATCGGCTCAATGCCGGGCTCATGGGCATGCGGCCGACCGGCAACGGACGGCGCCAGGGCTTCGGCTACGCGCCGATGCCGCGCATGACCAACACCTACATGCTGGCCGGCACCATGGAGCCGCAGGAGATCATCGCCTCGGTGAAGCGCGGCGTCTATGCGGTCAATTTCGGCGGCGGCCAGGTCGACATCACCTCGGGCAAGTTCGTCTTCTCGGCGTCGGAGGCCTATCTCATCGAGGACGGCAAGATCGGCCCGGCGGTCAAGGGCGCCACCCTGATCGGCAACGGCCCCGACGCGCTGACCAAGATCAGCATGATCGGCAACGACCTCAAGCTCGACGACGGCATCGGCACCTGCGGCAAGGACGGGCAAGGCGTGCCGGTCGGCGTCGGCCAGCCGACGCTGCGCATGGACGGGCTCACCGTCGGCGGCACGGCGGCTTGAGCTGCCCTCACCCTCCCGCCGCTGACGCGGCGGGTCCCTTTGTGAGCTGCCCTCACCCTCCCGCCGCTGACGCGGCGGGTCCCCCCTCTCCCGCAAGCGGGAGAGGGGCTTCTCAGCGCGCCGGTGACATTCGGAGGTTGGCGGGCGGCGCTGCTGCTGCTCGCTTCGCTGATCTTCGCGCCGCCGGCGCTGGCGTGCGATCTCGCCACGGCGCCGTCGACACGCTGGAGCGTCGAGCGCGACAGCGCGGGCCATGCGTGGCTCAGCACGCCCTGCGGCGAGCGCTTCTTCTCGACCGGCGTCAACGTCGTCGATGGCGGCGCCTCGGGGGCGCATCTCAACCGGCCGCATTACGAGTGGCAGGAAGCGGCCCCCAGCCTCGCGGCGTGGGAGGCGGCGACACGCGCGCGCCTCCTCGGCTGGGGCTTCAACTCGGTCGGCGCCTGGTCGCTGCCGCCGCAGGAGCTGAAACTCCCCAGCGCGATCAATCTCGAGCTGGGCCGGCTCGCCAAGTTCCACTGGTTCGATCCCTTCGACCCAGCGATGCCGGAGCGGATGCGCCAGGAGGCGCTGCGGCTGACCGCGCCCTATCGCGACACGCCTTACCGGCTGGGCTATTTCAGCGATAACGAAGTCGGCTGGTGGAGCGGCGCGCTCTTCACCTTCTATTCGGCAAAGCCGGCGGAGAACTACACCAAGCGGCGCTGGATCGACGCGCTGGAACGGCGGTATCACGGCAATTGGCAGCGCTTCACCGCCGATTTCGTGCCGCCCGCCAGCGTCGATGGCTGGAGCAAGCTGCTGCAGGCGCAGGCGGTCACGCAGCTCCGCCCCGGCGGCGCGGGCAGCGCGGCGGTGCGGCAGTGGACCGGGATCGTGGCCGAGCATTATTACGATCTCGCGGCGCGGGCGCTGCACGACGCCGATCCCAACGCGCTCTATCTCGGCGACCGGCTGCCGATCTATTACGACCCGATGGCGGTCGCGGCGGAAGCGCGACATGTCGATGTCATCGCCACCAACTACAATGTCGACAGCCCCGAGGGCTGGATCGCGCCCTATTACTTCGACGGGCTCCGCACGCTGTCGCACGCCAAGCCGCTGCTGGTCTCGGAATGGTTCTACGCCGCGCGCGAGAACCGCACCGGCAACCGCAACAACGGCCATCTCATGACCGTCGACACGCAGGCCGAGCGGGCGCGCGGCGCGGCGGCGGCGGCGCGCGCCTTCGCCGGCATATCCGAGCTCGTGGGCCTGCACTGGTTTCAGTATTACGACTACCCCGAAGGCGGCCGCGCCGATCGCGAGGATTACAATTTCGGCCTGGTCGATATCCACGACCGGCCCTACGAGGAACTGGTGGCGGCGCTCGGCGAGGCCAACCAGGCGCTGCCGCGCCTCCATGCGACGGCGGCGCGGGCGCGCCAGGCGCCTCTCAACTTCACCGTGCCGCGCGCCACCATCGATCCGCAGCATGCCTCGCTGGTCGATTGGCCGAAGCCGCAATCGCTGCTGCCGGCGCTCCGCCCGGCGCCGGGCGAGGTGGCCTTCGGCGAGGCCTATCTCAGCTGGAGCGCCGCGGGCCTGGCGTTCGCCACGATCGGCCAAGATTATTACGACCTCGATCTGCTGGCCTATCGCGGCGCCTTCCCGCTGGGCGAAGCCTATCGGGTCGAGCTCGATGTCGATGCCGGCGCCGGGCCGCGGCGCTTCACGCTCTATTTCATCCCGCCGCGCAGCAAAGCGCACGACCACCCGCCGATGAATGCCCGGCTCTGCGCCGGCGCGCCGCGCGAGCATGCGGCGACCAGCTGCCCGGCCGTGCCGGGCGCGCAAGCGCTCTATTTCGGCGCCGACCAGCCGCGCATCGTCGGCGAGGCGCTGATCCCGTGGTCGGCGCTCGGCCTCGAGGCGGCGCCGCTCAGCCGGCGGCTCAGGGTCGAGATCTCGGCCTTGGCCTGGTTCCGCTCGCGCTGGATGTCGCTCTCGGGCCTGCCGCCCGAGGAAGGCTCGGCGCGGCCGGGACGCTGGGCGGAGCTGCGGCTCGGGCCGTGACCAAAAGCTGCGCCCCGCATCGTGGGGGGACAGGATGCGGGGCGCCTGGTAACAAGTCGCGCAGCCGCTTTCGGACTGCAGCTAGTGAACGCCAAAGCTGCGCTGGGGTTCCAGAAAAAGCGCGGCGCGCGAGCCAGCGCTAGTAGGCTTCCTGGGTGAAGATGGGATCGATGCGGCCGCCCCAGCGCGTCTGATAATCCTCGAGCAGACGCTCGGCCGGGGTGCGGCCGCTGTCGACGATCTCCGCCATGGTCTCGAGGTAATGGCTCTCGTCCTGGCCGGTGCCGTCGAAGCGCTTGCGCCGCTGCAGCCCGCCGCGGGCGAGCTCGACCACCCGCGCCGCGACCTCGCGCACCGTGCCGGCGCGAAAGCGCGTGTTGAGCCCGAGCAAGGGAATGCCGGCGCGCAGCTGCTCCAGCTCCTCGCGCGTCCAGTCGGCGACGAGATCGCAAGCGCCATCGAGCGCGGCGGCGTCGTAGAACAGGCCCGTCCACAATGCCGGCAGCGCGCAGAGCCGCCGCCAGGGACCGCCATCGGCGCCGCGCATCTCGATATACTGCTTCAAGCGCACCTCGGGGAAGACCGTGGTGAGGTGGTCGTTCCAGTCGCTCATGGTCGGCGCTTCGCCGGGCAGCCCGGGCAGGCGGCCGGCGAGAAAATCGCGGAAGGACTGGCCAGCAACGTCGATGTACTGGCCGTCGCGATAAACGAAGTACATCGGCACGTCGAGCATGTAGTCGACATAGCGCTCGAAGCCGAAGCCCGGCTCGAAGACGAAGGGCAGGAGGCCGGTGCGATCGGGATCGACATCGGTCCAGACATGGCCGCGATAGCTGAGATAGCCGCTGGGCTTGCCCTCGACGAAGGGCGAGTTGGCGAAGAGCGCGGTGACGATCGGCTGCAGCGCCAGGCTCATGCGCACCTTGCGCACCATGTCGCTCTCGCCGCCGAAATCGAGATTCACCTGGACGGTGCAGGTGCGCAGCATCATGTCGATGCCGAGGCTGCCCTTCTGCGGCATATAGCGGCGCATCACCGCATAGCGGCGCTTGGGCATCCACGGCACGTCTTCGCGCCGCGCCGTCGGGTGGAACCCGAGGCCGAGGACGCCGAGGCCGAGCTCGCTGGTCACCGCGCGCACCTGACGCAGATGCTCGGTGACCTCGGCGCAGGTCTGATGGATGGTCTCGAGCGGCGCGCCCGACAGCTCGAACTGCCCGCCGGGCTCAAGCGAGATCGCGCCGCCCTTGTGGCTGAGGCCCACGAGATTGTCGCCGTCGAGCACCGGCTGCCAGCCGAAGCGCTGCAAGCCCTGGAGCAGCGCGCGGATGCCGTTCTCGCCGTCATAGGCGACGGTGCCGTGATCGGCGAGGCGGAAGACGAATTTCTCGTGCTCAGTGCCGATGCGCCACCGCGCCGGCGGCTTGGCGCCGGCAGCGAGATGCTCGACCAGCTGACGCTTGTCGGTGATCGGCGCACCGCCGGAAAGCGATGGAGCGGACACTGGCGGCAACCCCCGATCTGCTCAGAAAACCCCGGATCTCAGCGGCGGCGCGGCAGGCGCCAGTCGCCGGCGATCGCTTGCAGCACGGCAAGCGCCGCCAGCGCCGCGGTGTCGGCGCGCAGTACACGCGGGCCCAAACCGACGGGTGAAACAAAGGGGAGTTTCCTCAGGGCGTCAAGCTCCGTTTCGGCAAAGCCGCCCTCCGGCCCCACCAGCACCGCGCAGGCGCCGGGCGCGGCGGCGGTGAGGGATTCGGCGATCGGCGGCGCAGCCCCGCTCTCATCGCATAGCAGCAATCTCCGGTCGGCGGGCCAGTGCGCCAGCATGCGCTCGAGCGGCTGGGGCTCGGCCACGGCCGGCACCGAGAGCCGCTCAGTCTGCTCCGCCGCCTCGATGGCATTGGCGCGCAGGCGCTCGAGATTGACGCGCTCGACGACGCTGCGCCTGGTATAAACCGGATAAAGTGCGCTGACGCCGAGCTCGGTCGCCTTCTCCACCAGGAAATCGATGCGGCCGCGCTTCAGCGGTGCGAAGACCAGCCAGAGATCGGGAGCGGCGTCCTGCAGCCGGCGCTGCTCGAACAGCGCAACAGAGCACCAGCCCTTGCCGACGCCGTCGATGCGGCCCAGCCATTCGCCGTCGCGGCCGTTGAAGAGCGCCACCACGTCGCCCTGCCCCAGCCGCAGCACCGTCTTGACGTAATGCGCCTGCGAGGGCTCAAGCCCGATAGCGAGGCCGCCGGCGAGATCGGTGGGGACGAAGAGGCGCGTCTTCGGGATCATCGGCGGGCTTGGCCGCGGCGCGGGCGGCGGGCAAGATGGGCGCGCTGCCAACCTTAGCGGATGACGATGGACGCCGAAATAGCGCAACGGCCGCTGCCCTGCCCGGAGACTGATCGCGAATGAGGTGGGCAGCGCGGCTCTTCAGCACAGTGCGGGCTTTCGCGGTTGCTCCGCAACCGTTGGCACCCGCTCGCGACGACGCGCTGCGCGCGTCGCGCGGTGATATCCGCAGCGGCGATTGGGCCGACCGTTACGCGCCGGCGGCGCTGGTGCCCTATATCCGCCTCGCGCGGCTCGACCGGCCGATCGGTACCTGGCTGCTGCTGTTCCCGGGCTGGTGGGCGATCGCGCTGGCAAGACCAGGCTGGCCGGATTGGCGGCTGATGGCGCTCTTCGGCATCGGCGCGACTGGCGATGCGCGGCGCCGGCTGCACGCTCAACGACATCATCGACCGCGATTTCGACGCGCAGGTCGCACGCACCCGCACGCGGCCGCTGCCGAGCGGCGCGGTCTCGGTGGGCCAGGCCGCCGGATTCCTGGTGCTGCTGCTGGCGATCGGCGCGGCGGTGCTGGCCTGCCTCGACCGGCTCGCCATCGGGCTCGGCTTTCTCGTGCTGCTGCTGGTGGCAACCTACCCGCTGATGAAGCGCGTGACTTACTGGCCGCAGTTCTTCCTCGGCCTCAACTTCAATTGGGGCGCCGTGATTGGCTGGGCGGCAGTCACCGGGCGGCTCGATGGCGCGGCGTTGCTGCTTTACCTCGGCGGCATCGCCTGGACGCTGGGCTACGACACGATCTATGCGCATCAGGACAAGGAGGATGACGTGCTGATCGGCGTCAAGTCCTCGGCGCTGGCGCTGGGTGCGCGGACGCGGGCATGGCTCTTCCGCTTTTATGCCGCGGCGGCGGCGCTGTGGGCGGCTGCGGGAGCGGCGGCGGGGATGCGCTGGCCGTTCTATGCCGGCCTCGCGCTGATGCTGGCGCAGCTCTTATGGCAGGCGGCCAAGGTCGACACCGACGATGCCGCCGACTGCCTCGCCAAATTCCGCAGCAACCGCTGGGCGGGCTGGATCCTGCTGATCGCCATCATCGCCGCGCATGTCACGTGATCCCGGCGAGTTCATCCGGGTCAATACCGTAGTGGCGCCGGCGCCACTGGTGCCGGAGATCCGGCTCCATCTCGCCAGCGAGATCACGCCGCTGTGGCAGGCGACCGAGGCGGATCTCGGCCGCGACCAGCTGCCGCCGCCCTATTGGGCGTTTGCCTGGGCGGGCGGCCAGGCGCTGGCGCGTCACGTGCTCGACCATCCCGAAACCGTGCGCGGCAAGAGCGTGCTCGATTTCGGCGCCGGATGCGGGCTGCTGGCGCTGGCGGCGGCAAGGAGCGGCGCCGCCGCCGTGATGGCGGCAGAGATCGATCCCTTCGCCATGGCGGCGATCGACCTCAATGCCGCACTCAACGGGCACGCAGTCGCGGTCGAGAGCGCGGATGTGATCGGCCGCTTTCCCGTGCCGTGGCAGGTCGTGCTGGTCGGCGACATGTGCTACGAGCGGCCGCTCGCCGAGCGGCTGACGGCGTGGCTGCGGCAGCTTGCCGGCGCCGGCGTGCTGGTGCTGCTGGGCGATCCCGGCCGCGCCTATCTGCCGCAGGCGGGGCTCGAAGAGCTCGCGCGCTATTGCGTGCCGACGTCGCTCGAGCTCGAGGACCGCCTCATGCGCGAGGGGGTGGTTTGGCGGATGGTGGGCTAGGACGCTAGCCTGTCGTTGTCTTCCTCGACGATGCGGAAGCGGATCAACGCATGGTCGATGGTGGAGCGCGCGCGCTCCTGCCAGACGGCGTAGGCTTCGCCATAGCTCGCGAACGGCCCGTGGCGCTCTTCACGCACGCCGGGGGCGAGATGCTCGAAACTTATATCGGCGTATTCGCCGCCGATCACCCAATAGCGTGCCATGGTTAGCGATCCCGTAACGGCGCCGCCGGCGGCCGATGGTGGCTCGGGGCGCAGTGTCGACCTATAGTGCCACGCCCGGCGTTAAGACAAGGTTCCCATGCCCTACGCGTCGCTGCGCGACTTCATGACCCGCCTCGAGGCGGAGCGCCGGCTGGTGCGCGTCACGGCGCCGGTCTCGCCGGTGCTGGAGATCACCGAGATCCATACGCGGCTGCTCGCGGAGCAAGGCCCGGCGGCGCTGTTCGAGGATGTGCGGCGGCCCGACGGCGAACGCTATGGCATGCCGGTGCTGACCAACCTCTTCGGCACGGTGGAGCGCGTCGCCTGGGGCATGGATCGCCAGCCCGGTCAGCTGCGCGAGATCGGCGAGACGCTGGCCTTCCTGCGCCAGCCCGAGCCGCCGGGCGGCTGGCGCGAGGCGCTGGAGCTGCTGCCGCTGCTCAAGACGGTGCTGGCGATGAAGCCGCGTACGGTCGGCGGCGCGCCTTGCCAGGAGGTGGTGCTCACCGGCGACGGCATCGATCTCGGCAAGCTGCCGATCCAGAGCTGCTGGCCGGGCGAGCCGGCGCCGCTCATCACCTGGCCGCTGGTGGTGACGAAAGGGCCGGGCGAGCGGCGCGAGGACGACTACAATCTCGGCATCTACCGCATGCAGGTGACCGGGCGCGACACCACCTTGATGCGCTGGCTCCGGCACCGCGGCGGCGCACAGCACCATCGCCGCTGGGCAGAGCAGAAGCGGGAGCCGCTGCCGGCGGCGGCGGTGATCGGCGCCGATCCCGGCACCATCCTCGCGGCGGTGACGCCAGTGCCGGACACGCTGTCGGAATACCAGTTCGCGGGGCTGCTGCGCGGCCGCAAGGTCGAGCTGGTCGAGTGCAAGACCGTCCCGCTCAAGGTGCCGGCGCAGGCGGAGATCGTGCTCGAAGGCCATGTCTCGCTCGATGAGCAGGGCGAGGAAGGGCCCTATGGCGACCACACCGGCTACTACAACGCGGTCGAGCGCTTCCCGGTGTTCCGCATCAGCGCCATCACCATGCGGCGCGACCCGATCTATCTCTCGACCTTCACCGGCCGGCCGCCCGATGAGCCCTCGGTGCTGGGCGAAGCGCTCAACGAAGTGTTCATCCCGCTCCTGCAGCAGCAATTCCCGGAGATCATCGATTTCTGGCTGCCGCCCGAAGGCTGTTCCTATCGTATCGCCGTGGTGTCGATCCGCAAGGCCTATCCCGGCCACGCCAAGCGGGTGATGATGGGCGTGTGGTCGTTTCTGCGCCAGTTCGTCTACACCAAATTCGTCATCATCGTCGATGATGACATCGATGCGCGGCAATGGAAGGACGTAATGTGGGCGATCGCCACCCGCATGGACCCGGCGCGCGACATCACGGTGATCGAGAACACGCCGATCGACTATCTCGATTTCGCCGCGCCTGAATCGGGACTCGGCGGCAAGATCGGGCTCGACGCCACCAACAAATGGCCGCCCGAGACGCGCCGCGAGTGGGGCCGCCAGATCCGGATGAGCGACAAGATCATCGCCGAGGTGACGGCGAAATGGGTGAGCTATGGCTTGCCGGGAAGCGGCAAGCCGATCTGGAAGTAGCGGGACGGCGGCAGGCGGCGCGGGATCAGCCCGACATGAGCCGATCGATCTCGCTCTGCGCGAGATCGGGGCCGGTGCCAAGCATCTCGAAGGTGAGACGGATTGGCTCGCGCGGTTGGTCCGTCCCCTCGCCTTCCGGAGGGTGCTGGGTGTGCTCGGCCATCTGCGCCAGCATATTGTCGACCGCGGTGAGCTGGTCGAGCACGCGGCGGATGCGCTGGCTGGTCAGATCCTGGAAGCTGCAGGCCTCGAAGATGGCGTTGACCTGCTCAAGCACCGCCGGCTTGGGATCCACGTCATTGAGCGCGGCGCTGATCTTCTCGGCCGCTCCCATGATGCGGTTGGCAGCGTCCTCGGTCGCCTGCACCACGCCGGCCAGCTCGAGGCCGGAATTGCGCGTCGCCGCCGCGGGCAGCGCCACCACGCGCGAGAGCTGCTGATGCATGCGCGCCAGCTGCTTCGTCAGGTTGGTCTCGCTGAAATCGACCATCTCGACGGTCGCGTGGATCTCGGTGCTGAGCTCGGCGATGCGGCGGTCGACGAAGCGGCGCAGCTCCTCGAACATGCCGGTGAATTCGGCGCGGACGGCCTCGCCGACCAGCTGCCGCAGGCCGGTGTTTTCGCCACCCTCCATTGCCTGCTCCATGACCTCGGGGCCGCTCCCCGAACCGGCGCGACTATGCCAGCGACCGCTTAACCTTGCGTTAAGCGGCATCATCCTTCCGGCAGCGGAATGAATTCGCCGTCGCCGGCCACGGGGGCAAAGCGGCCGGCCTTCCAATCGGCCTTGGCCGCGGCGATGCGCGCCTCGGAGCTCGAAACGAAGTTCCACCAGATATGGCGCGGCCCATCGAGCGGCGCGCCACCGAGCAGCATCAGCCGCGCGCCTAGCGGCGCGGTGATTACGATCTCCGCCTTGGGGCGGAAGACCAGCAGGGTCCCCGGCGCGTGGCTCTCGCCGCCAATCGTGACCGCCCCCGCGACGAGATAGGCGCCACGCTCCTCATGCTCGGCCGGAAGTGCTAGCCGCGCGCCAGGGTCGAGCACGGCATCGGCATAGAGCATCGGCGAGAAGGTCTCGACCGGCGCGCGCTTGGCCCCGAAGCTGCCGGCGATCAATCGCACGCTCTTGCCCTCGCCCTCGATCACCGGCAGGCTCGCGCGCGCATAATGCGCAAAAGCCGGCGCCGTCTCCTCGTCACGCCGCGGCAACGCCACCCAGGACTGGATACCGTGTAGCCGCGACGGCTTCTGGGGCAGCGCCGCGTCGCTGCGTTCGGAATGGGTGATGCCGCTGCCGGCGGTCATCCAATTGACCTCGCCCGGCCGGATCGGCTGGACGTTGCCGAGGCTGTCGCGGTGCAGGATCTCGCCCTCGAAGAGATAGGTCACGGTAGCGAGGCCGATATGCGGATGCGGCCGGACATCGAGGCCGCGCCCGGCGGCAAAATCGGCCGGCCCGATGGCGTCGAAGAAGATGAACGGGCCGATCATGCGCCGCTTGGCGAAAGGCAGCAGGCGCGCGACCATGAAGCCGTCGCCGAGATCGCGCGCGCGCGGCACGATCGCCATCTCGACGGCGCCCGGCTCGGGCTCGGCCGCGGGATCCTGCGTCGGCAGCCAGCTCATGCTCCCCTCCCCAAGCGGTTACCCCCAAGAGATGGGGTCGACGCCGAAGATTAGCAGAGCGAGGGCGGCGCGCTCGCTGGCGAAGTTTTTAGCCGTGCGCTAGCGTGGCCGGCAAGGGGAGGACGCATGCCGGTTATCGACCGGCGCACGCATTTACTCAACAAGGCCCGCACGACGCGCCGCATCTTCACGCTGTAACCGCCGCCGCGGGCAGCCCATATAGCCATGGAGAGGGGCAGACCGCCCCGAGGAACCGTCATGCCGCAGGATACCGCCCTCGACTTTCTCGGCGAGCTCATCGCCAAGGCGCGCCGCGCCGGCGCCGACCAGGCCGACGCCGTGCTGTTCGAAGGCGTCTCGCTGTCGCACGCCCAGCGCCTTGGCAAGATCGAGAAGCTCGAGCGCTCGGAGAGTTACGATCTCGGCCTGCGCGTGCTGATCGGCAAGCGCCAGGCGATCGTCTCGTCCAACGACCGCGCCAGCAGCGCCATCGCGCCGCTGGTCGAGCGCGCCATCGCGATGGCCAAGGCGGTGCCGGAAGATCCCTATTGCGGCCTGGCTGAGCCCGGGGAGATCGTGCGGTCCTGGCCCGAGCTCGACATGATCGACGCCGAGGAACCGTCGCCCGAGCGGCTGATCGAGCGCGCTGCCGCCGCCGAGGAGGCGGCGCGCGCCGTGCCCGGGGTCACCAATTCCGAAGGCGCGGAAGCCGGCTGGGGCCGCTCGCGCGTGGCGATGGCCGCCTCCAACGGCTTTGCCGGCGGCTATGCCGGCACCGGCCATTCGGTGAGCGCTGCCGTGCTCGCCGGCGAAGGCACGGGCATGGAGCGCGACTATGCCTACAGCAGCGCCGTCCATGCCGCGGATCTGCGCGACCCCGCGGAGATCGGCCGCGAGGCCGGCACGCGCGCGGTGCGCCGGCTCGACGCCCGCAAAGTCGCCACCTGCCAGGTGCCGGTGATATACGAGCCCCGAATCGCCTCGAGCCTGCTGCGCCATCTTGCCGGCGCCATCAGCGGCCCGGCGGTGGCGCGCGGCACCAGCTTCCTCAAAGACAAGCTCGGCCAGCGCGTCTTCGCCACCGGCGTGACGGTGATCGACGAGCCGCACAAGAAGCGCGGGCTTCGCTCCAAGCCATTCGACGGCGAGGGCATCGCCAATCATCGCCGCGCCATCATCGAGGACGGCGTGCTGACCACCTGGCTGCTCGATCTCGCTTCGGCGCGCCAGCTCAAGCTGAGGAGCACCGGCCATGCCAGCCGCGGCACTTCCTCGCCGCCGGGCCCGTCGCCGACCAATCTCTGGCTCGAGCCCGGCGCGGTGACGGCGCAGGAATTGATCGGCGACATCCAATCGGGCTTCTATGTCACCGAGCTCATGGGCCAGGGCATCAATGGCGTCACCGGCGATTACAGCCGCGGCGCCGCGGGATTCTGGATCGAGAACGGCGAGCTCACCTATGCCGTCAGCGAGCTGACGGTGGCCGGCAACCTCAAGGAGATGTTCGCCCATCTCGCCGCGGCGAGCGACCTCGAGTTCAGGACCGGCCTCGACGCGCCGACGCTGCGCATCGACGGCATGACGGTGGCGGGATCTTAGGGAGCGACACCGGCGCCGTGAGGCGCCTGGTCAACCGCGATCAAGCGAGCCGCGCGAGCACTGGGCATAACGTGGCCGTGTCCGAGTGGGAGTTGGCATGAACCCGGTCGAGAAGGCGCTCTGGTTCGTCGAAAGCCATTTCGCGAGCGAGATCACGCTCGACGAGATCGCGGCGATCGCCGGCGTCTCGCGCCACCACCTGGTGCGGGCCTTCGGCGCGGCGACCGGCCGGTCGGCGATGCGCTATGTGCGGGGCCGCCGGTTGAGCGAGGCGGCGCGGTCGCTCGCCAATGGCGCGCCCGACATCCTGGCCGTCGCGCTCGATGCCGGCTACGGCTCCCACGAGGCCTTCACCCGGGCGTTTCGCGACCAGTTCGGGGCGACCCCCGAGGCGGTCCGCGCGGGGCGCCTGCTCGACACTCTCAGCCTCGTGGAGCCGATCAAGATGAACGAAAGCCTGTTCGCGACCCTCGACCCGCCGCGCTTCGAGACCGGCAAGCCGCTGCTCATCGCCGGGCTCAGTGAGCGCTACAACGACGAGACCATTGCCGGCGTTCCGGCGCAGTGGCAGCGCTTCGAGCCGCATATCGGCGCCATCCTCGGTCAGGTCGGGCGGACGACCTACGGCGTGTGCTGCAACGGCGACGACGAGGGCAATATGGACTACATCACCGGTGTCGAGGTCAGCGGCTTTTCAGATCTGCCCGGCGAATTCGCCCGGCTGCGGATCCCGGCGCAGCGTTATGCGGTGTTCACGCATCGCGATCACGTCTCGAGCATCCGCCGGACATGGAAGACGATCTGGAACAAGTGGCTGCCGGAGTCCGGGCGCGAGCTGGCCGATGCGCCGACCTTCGAGCGCTACGGCGAGGCGTTCGATCCGCGCAGCGGCACAGGCGGCCTCGAGATCTGGCTGCCGCTCAAGGCTTGATCCTCACCCGCCCGGCGGTCGCGAGACCCACATCCCGGACAAGGCCGGCTTTCGCGGTTGCCATGCGACCGCTGACGCCGCCGCCGACCAGCGCTACGCGTTGGCGGCGGGCTGGATGAGCTGCAGTGGCGTCCGGGCGATGGCGATGCGCGCGGGGAGCCGCAGCCGGATGTCGCCGTCGAGCTGCACCGGCGCGCCGGCGGGCTCGAGGAGGTGCAGCACTTCTCCCGAGAGGATGCGCAACGTGCGGCAATGCTGTAGCCGGCCGAGGCCCATCGCCGCGAGATAGCCCAGTGCCGCCCCCCGCCCGGCGCGCCCGAACACCACGAGCTGCAGCGAGGGCTGGTCGAGCCGTGCCGCGGGCGCGAGCACGAAGCGGCCGCCATAGAAATGCGACTTGGCAGCGACCAGCGAGGCGCCCTCGACCGCGGCGCCGTCGAACTCGGCGCGATAGCAGCGCTCGCGGTAATCCCGCAAGCGGCCGACGATGCTCGCGACATAGGCGAGCTTGCCGGCGCGGCGCTTCCAGGCGAGGTCGAGATGCTCGACCACCTCGGCGTCGAAGCCGATGCCGGCCATGATGAGGAACCGCCGCCCTTCGCCGCTCTCCGGCATCGCTTCGCCCGGCCAGACCGGCCGGGCGGGGGCGAAGGCGGCAATGCGCGCCAAGGCCGCAAGCCGGCGCGGCAAGCCGATCTCGTTGGCCAGCACATTGGCGGTGCCCAGGGGCAGCAGCGCCAGCGGCAGGCGCGATGCCGCGAGGCCGTTCACCGCCTCGTTGATGGTGCCGTCGCCGCCGGCGACCGCGACCGCATCGACGCGGTCGGGATCGGCGGCCCGGGCCAGCGCCTCGGCATGGTGCGGCGCCTCGGTCTCGGCCAGGGTCACCTCGGCGCCCAGCGCCGCGAGATGGCCGAGCCACGCCGCCAGGCGCCGCCGCTTGCGCCCGCCGGCGATCGGGTTGTAGATGACCAGGAGGCGCCGCGCCCGCCTCTCGACTGTATCCATTATCCCCCCTTCACGGCGCCTCCATAG
The DNA here is from genome assembly GCA_963789275.1 of uncultured Alphaproteobacteria bacterium. GTDB lineage: Bacteria > Pseudomonadota > Alphaproteobacteria > ATCC43930 > CGMCC-115725 > DAHUYF01. Next base: position 108,152 of record CAWBKF010000009.1, on the reverse strand, counting down.
CCGAAGCCGGCGCGCGCGTCATGCGTTAAGCATCATCAGCGCCGCCGCGATATGAAAACGGCGTTAAAATCCCGCCGCTTGCCTCGCTTGCCGGGCTCCGGTAAGAGGCGTCGAGGATAGGCGCCCGGGCGCGCCGCGCATGCTATGATCGCCGGAGATGAGGGAAAGCAGCCCGATTTGAGCGCTCCAACCGACAAGCCCAGGCCGGGATTCGTGCCGGCGGGCGAGTTCAGCCATCGCACGATACCGCTGGTCACTCGCCTGGCGCGCGAATTCCTGCGCCCATATGCCGGGCGCATGGCGGTGGCGCTGGGCTGCATGGGGTTGATGGCCGGGGCGACGGCGGCCAATGCCTGGCTGATGGAGCCGATGCTCGACCGGGTCTTCTTCGCCCATGATGAGCATCTGCTGCTGCTCATCCCGCTCGCCGTCATCGCGCTGGCCGTGGTCAAGGGGCTGGCCAATTACTGGCAGTCGGTGCTGATGACCACGGTCGGCCAGCGCGTCGTCGCCGACATCCAGCTCAGCCTGTTCGCGCGGCTGATGCGCGCCGATATCGCCTATTTCCACGCCAATCCCACCGGGACGCTGATCTCGCGCTTCATCAACGATGCCGGCATGCTGCGCAACGCCACCACCACCGTGCTCGCCGGCATCGGCAAGGAGGCGGTGACGGCGGTGTTCCTGATCGCGCTGATGTTCTACCAGGACTGGCTGCTGGCGCTGATCGCTTTCATCGTCTTCCCCATCGCTATCCGCCCGATCGTCAGCATCGGCCGGCGCATGCGGCGGGTCTCCGCCAACACCCAGACCGAAATCGGCCAGTTCACCACGCTGCTCGACCAGACCTTCCAGGGCGCGCGCCACGTCAAGGCCTATGGCATGGAGGCCTATGAGCAGAAGCGCGCGGCAACCATCATCGAGAGCCTCTACGGGCTGGTCGAGCGCGCCCAGCGCATCCGCGCCGTCGCCTCGCCGCTGATGGAGGCGCTGGGCGGCATCGCCGTGGCGCTGGTCATCCTCTATGGCGGCCACCAGGTGATCAGCAACGCCAAGACCCCCGGCGCCTTCTTCTCTTTCATCACCGCCCTGCTGCTCGCCTATCAGCCGCTGAAGCTGCTGGCCGGGCTCAACGCCAATCTGCAGGAGGGGCTGGCGGCGGCGCAGCGCGTCTTCACCGTGCTCGATGTCGAGCCGGAAATCCGCGAGGCGCCCGACGCGCGGCCGCTGGCGGTCAAAGGCGGCGAAGTGCGCTTCAACGACGTACGCTTCGCCTATGCCAACGGCAAGACGGCGCTGGGCGGTGTCAGCCTCGCGGTGCCAGCGGGCAAGACGGTGGCGTTGGTGGGCGCCTCGGGCGCGGGCAAGTCGACCATCCTCAACCTCATCCCGCGCTTCTACGACGTGGCGGCGGGCGAAGTAACGATCGACGGCATGGATGTGCGCGACGCCACGCTCGCCAGCCTGCGCGGCGCCATCGCGCTGGTGAGCCAGGAAGTCAGCCTGTTCGACGACACGGTGCGCGCCAACATCGCCTATGGCCGCTTCGGCGCGAGCGAGGCGGAGATCGTCGCCGCGGCCAAGGCGGCGGCAGCCGACGAGTTCATCCGCGGCCTGCCCGACGGCTACGACACCCAGGTCGGCGAGCACGGCATCAAGCTCTCCGGCGGCCAGCGCCAGCGGCTCTCGATCGCCCGCGCCATGCTCAAGAACGCGCCGATCCTGCTGCTCGACGAGGCGACCTCGGCGCTCGACATGGAATCGGAGCGCCAGGTGCAAGCGGCGCTCAAGGCGCTGATGCACGGCCGCACCACGGTGGTGATCGCGCACCGCCTCGCCACCGTCATCGACGCCGACCTCATCCATGTCGTCGATGCCGGCCGCGTCGTCGAATCCGGCACGCACGGCGAGCTGCTGCGCCAGAACGGCATCTATGCCCGGCTCTACGCGCTGCAATTCGCCGACCAGGTGCCGCGCGACGTGACCTTCGCCATCCGCGCGGTCGGGAGCTGAGGGCATGGCACCCGGCAAGCGTGTGCTGCGGTCAGAGGCCCTGCGGCGGCTCTCCTGCTGGCTCATCCATCTCTATATCCGCTTCGTCTATTGGACCGGGCGCTGGACGGTGGACGGCGCCGAGATCCCGCGCCGCCTCGCCGCCGCGGGCAAGCCATTCATCCTCGCCTTCTGGCACGGGCGGCTGCTGATGATCCCGATGGCCTGGCAGAACCTGGCGCCGATGCACATGCTGATCTCCGGCCATCGCGACGGCCGCATCATCGCCGACGCCGTGCGCTATTTCGGCATCGATTCCATCGCGGGCTCGTCCAATGCCGGCGGCGGCGCGGCGCTGCGCGCGATGGTGCGCCACGTCAAGCACGGCGATTGCGTCGGCATCACCCCGGACGGGCCCAACGGACCCGCGATGCGCGCCACCGGCGGCATCGTCGCCGCCGCGAGGCTGGCGCGCGCGCCGGTGATCCCGATCACCTATGCGACCGCCGGACGGCGCATCCTGGCGAGCTGGGACCGCTTCCACCTGCCCTTCCCGTGGACGCGCGGCGTCTATCTCTGGGGCGAGCCGATCGAGGTTCCGGCCGAGCTCGACGCCGCGGGCGGCGAGCGCTGGCGGCGGCTGATCGAGGAGCGGATGATCGCGCAGACTGCCGAAGCCGATCGTCGCGTCGGTCGCGCGGCGACGGCGCCGGGGACGCTGGGTCGCGACGATCTGCGCGCGCTGCGCCGCGCCGCGCCGGGCGGCGGCCGATGAACGCGCTCCGGCTCTATCGCGCGCTGACCACGCTGCTGGGGCCGCTGGTGAGCCTCTATCTCATCCGCCGGCTGGCGCGCGGCAAGGAGGATGGCGCGCGCTTCGGCGAACGGCGCGGCAAGACGAGCCTGGCGCGGCCCGAGGGCGCGCTGGTCTGGGTGCATGCGGCGAGCATCGGCGAGGCGGTGTCGATGCTGGCGCTGATCGAGGCGCTGACCGTCGAGCGCCCGGCCGTCTCGGTGCTGGTCACGACCGGCACCGTCAGCTCGGCGCGGATGCTTGCCTCGCGGCTGCCGCCGGGCCGCGCCTTCCATCAATACGTGCCGGTAGACCGTCCGAGCTATGTCCGGCGCTTCCTCGAGCATTGGCAGCCCGACCTCGCGCTCTGGGTCGAATCCGAGCTCTGGCCCAACCTCATCACCGCCGCGGCGGCACGCGACATCCCGCTGCTGCTGGTCAATGCGCGCATGTCGCAGCAATCCTTCGATGGCTGGCGACGTTGGCCCAAGCTGATCGCGCCGGTGATCGGCGCCTTCGATCTCTGCCTCGCCCAGGATGTGGTGCAGGCCGAGCGGCTGCGCCAACTCGGCGCAAGGCGCGCGCTCTGCGTCGGCAACCTCAAAGCCGCGGCGGGGCCGCTGCCAGCGAGCGCAGCGGAGCTGGCGAAGCTCGCGCAGCAGGCGGCGGGACGGCCGCTCTGGCTTGCCGCCAGCACCCATGAGGGCGAGGAGCAGGCGGCGGCGGCGGCGCATCGCGCCTTGAAGCAGCGCTGGCCCGACCTCCTCACCGTCATCGTGCCGCGCCATCCTGCGCGCGCCAGCGCGGTGGCGGCGCTGCTCGGCGGCGAGGGCCTGCGCGTGGCGCGGCGCTCGCTTGCCGAAGAAATCGCGCCGGACACCGACATCTATCTCGGCGACACGCTGGGCGAGCTCGGCCTGTTCTATCGCCTCGCCGGCATTGCCTTCGTCGGCGGCTCGCTGGTGCCGCGCGGTGGCCACAACCCGCTCGAGGCGGCGCTGCTCGATTGCGCGGTGCTGCACGGGCCCGATATGAGCAATTGCGCCGCGATCGCCCGCGACCTCGCCGCCGCCGGCGCTGCCCTCGCGGTGCGCGACGCCGATGCGCTCGCCGTGGCGGTGGCGCGGCTGCTCGCCGATCCGGCCGAACGCGCGCGGCGCGCCGCCGCCGGGCTCGAAGTCGCGGCCGATAACCGTGCCGTGCTCGAAGCGGTGATGGAGCGCATCGCGCCCTGGCTCGACCGGCTGACGCCGCATGCCAGCTCCGCCTACGCCTGAGTTCTGGGCGCGGCGGGGGCTGATCTCCTCTCTGCTGCAGCCGCTGGCCTGGGTTTATGCGCAAGGCGCCGCGGCGCGCCAGCACTTTACGCGTCCCTGGCAAGCGCCGGTGCCGGTGATCTGCGTCGGCAATCTGGTAGCGGGCGGCGCCGGCAAGACGCCGGTGGCGCTGTCGCTCGCCCGGCGGCTCCAGGCGCGCGGGCGCCCGGTGCACATCCTCAGCCGCGGCTATGGCGGCAGCCTCGCCGGCCCCGTCGCGGTCGATCCCGCGCGCCACAGCGCGGCGGAGGTGGGTGACGAGCCCTTGCTGCTGGCTGCGGCGGCGCGCTGCTGGGTGGCGCGCGACCGCGTCGCCGGCGCGCAGACGGCGATTGCCGCCGGGGCAAAGCTGCTGCTGCTCGATGACGGTCTGCAGAACCCGCGCCTCGCCAAGACGCTGTCGCTGCTGGTGGTCGATGGCGGCTACGGCTTCGGAAATCGCCGCGTGCTGCCGGCGGGACCGCTGCGCGAGCGCCTGGCGGCCGGGTTGGCGCGATCGTCGGCGGTGGTGCTGATGGGCGAGGACACCGCCGGGATCGCGTCGTTGCTCGCCGGGAAGACGGTGCTGCGGGCGCGGCTCGCGGCGGAAAATAAGCGGCGATGTCACGGGCCGGAAGCTGGTCGCGTTTGCCGGCATCGGCCGGCCGGAAAAATTCTTCGCGAGCCTTGTCTCTGCCGGCGGCGTTCTCGTCGCACGCCACGGCTTTGCCGACCACCATCGCTACCGCGAGGGCGAGCTCGAGCGGCTCGAGGCGGAAGCGGCGGCGACTGGCGCGCTGTTGGTCACCACTGCCAAGGATCGCGTGCGGCTGCCCGCGCCGTGGCGGGCGCGCGTCGCCGTGCTCGAGGTGAGGGTCGCGTGGGAGGATGCGGCGGCACTCGATGCCCTGCTGGAGCGCGCGGTCGGTGCTTAAGCGGCGGCTGCAGCATCTCGTCGAGGGCGCGGGCGCGGTGCTGCTCTATGCCGCCTTCCGCCTGCTGCCGCTCGACGCCGCCTCGGCGCTGGGCGGCCGGCTTGCGCGCAGCATCGGCCCGCATCTCGCCATCAGCCGGCGCGCGCTGCGGAATCTGCGCCGCGCGCTGCCGGAGATCGGCGAGGCCGAGGGCAAGCGGATCGTCGCCGGCATGTGGGACAATCTCGGCCGCGTCATCGCCGAGTACCCGCATCTCGCCAAGTACCGCGCCTATGAGCGCGGCGGCCGCATCGAGATCGTCGGCGCCGAGCACATCCGCGACCAAGCCGCGCCAGGAAAGCGCGCCATCTTCTTCTCCGGCCATTTCGGCAATTGGGAGGTGGCGACGCTCGCGGTGACGCAGGCCGGGCTCGAGGTGGTGGAGATGTACCGCGCCGCCAACAACCCGATCGTCGACCAGCTCATCACCCATTCGCGCAGCATCGTCGGCATCCGAGCTCGCCGCCAAGGGCAGCGCCGGGGCGCGGCGCATGCTGGCGGCGATGAAGAGCGGGCGGCATATCGCGCTGCTGGTCGACCAGAAGAAGAATGACGGCATCGCCGTGCCGTTCTTCGGCCGCGACGCCATGACCGAGCAGAGCCTCGCCGTCTTCGCGCTGCGCTTCGACTGCGCGGTCGTCCCGGTGCGCGTCGACCGGTTGGCGCGCGCCCGCTTCCGCATCACCGCCGAGGCGCCGCTGGCGTGGCGGCGCGACGGCGATGACACAGCCGACGCGCTGGCGCTGATGACCCAGGTCAACCAGGTGCTGGAGCGCTGGATCCGCGAGCGGCCCGACCATTGGTTCTGGGTGCATCGGCGCTGGCCGGAATGAATGCGCTGGTATGACGGCACCTAATCTGGAGTAGGTCGCCGGCGTCGCGTGCCGCCTCATGCTTAACGGTCTGGACATTCTTGGCTGATACGGTCTTGCCGGTGATCGTCGACGCCGGCGCCGGTGGACCCGGCGCCGTTTCCTTCGGGAGTAGCCCAGGACTTCATGAGCGCGCACGCGATCACCGATGGCCTGCGCGACATAACGGGCTCGTTCGCCAATCTGTTCAAGGAGGCCGACGGCACCTTCCTCACCGTCGGCGACCGCCTGGGCGAGGCGGTCACCACCTTCGCCACGCTGACCGCGACGTTCGGCGGCCTGCCTCCGGAGCTCGAGAAGGGTGATCTTCGCGAGGCCGCGGAAACGCTGCGACGGGTCGCCCGGGACGTCTCGACGATGGGCGATGCCCTGGTTGGGGAACGCGCCGCGCTGACGCAGCTCCTGACCCTGAACCAGGATGTCGGCTTCCGCATCGATCATCTGCGCAAGACCGTCAGCGTCATCGCGATCCTGGCGGTGAACGCGCAGATCGCCGCCGCCGGCATCGATTCGCGCCACGAGGATTTCTCCATCTTCACCCGCGAGGTCGCGCGCCTCACCAAGACGGTGGGGGCGACGATCGCGGAGTACGCGCGCGAGTACCAGGCGCTCACCACGCTCCTGCGCTCGGCATCGGCGACCCAGGCCGCGTTCGAGAGCGAGCATCGCGAGATGCTGCATTCGGTGGCGCAGCAGCTGGACGCCAGCCTTGCGGCCGTCGATTCCCGCCGCGAGAAAGCCGCCGACGCGGCCGTCGAGATCGGCAACCGTTCGACGCAGATCAGCCGGGCGGTCAGCGCGGCGGTGATGGCGCTGCAGATCAGCGACATCACGCGCCAGCGCACCGAGCATGTCGGCCATGCCCTCACGCTCCTCGACCAAGGGTTGTCGTCCAGCGACTCGAGCCGGGTCGCGGGAGGGTCGTGGAGCGCGTCGCTCACCATGGATCAAAAGGAAGCGGTCGCTGCCGGCGTGTCCCGACTTCAATCAGCGCAGCTGTCGCACGCGGCGAGCGACTATGAGGGCGAGATCAACCGCATCACTGGCTCGCTGAAGACGCTCGCGCAAGACGCCTCGGCGATGGTGACGCTCGGCAATGAGATGTATGGCACCGCCGAGAAGGGAAGCGGATCGTTCCTGGAAGAATCGAGGCCAAGCTCAGAATGACCGACGCGCTCGTCCAGAAGTGTCAGACGGCGCGGTCGGATGTCGATCATGTCATCAAGAACGTGACCGCCTCACTCAACGAGCTGCTGCAACGGGTGAACTCCGTCCGGGATATCGAAGTCGACATGCGTCTCGTGGGCTTGAACATGGCACTGAAGTGCGGCCGGCTCGGTTTCGAGGGCGACACGCTGCGCGTCATCGCGCGCGAGCTGCGCGGCTATGCCCAGCAGATCCTCGCCGACGCTGGAGCCCTGATGGCGGCGGTGCAGGAGGTCGTCTCCGCGGCCGGGAATCTCGCCTCCGAGCGTGTCAATCAGGGGGTGGAGAGGATCGGCAGCCTGGAACAGGAGATGGCTCGCTCGCTGCAGAGCTTCCAGGCGGGCGGCACCCGATTGAGCCAGGCGCTGGCCGCGCTGTCAAAGGATGGCGGTCAGGTCGGCCGACTGCTGATGGATACTGCCGACTACCTCGCGACGCATGATCAGGTAGCGCAGGTTCTGCGCGCCGCCCGCGAGCGGCTTGACGCCATCAGCGACCGGGGGGACGCGACAGAGCAGGACAACATCGTCAGGGACCGCGTGCAGACCTTCACCAAGGGCCAGTACACCATGGCTGCCGAGCGCGATATCCATCAGCGGTTCGACAGCAGAGACAGTGGGCGACCGGCGGCTTCCGCAGCGCCAATACGCGATACCGCGCCGGTCGCGGAAGACTTTCTGTTCTGATCGCCAGTCCCGCGTCTCAAGCGCCCAGCGAGCGGGTCAGCACATCACCGGTATTGGTCGACAGCTAAAATCCACAAGCCGCTCGTGCCGCCAGTCCGTTGCGCCTTGATTGGGATGCCATGATGTTTCAATCGCTCGACGGCGGCGGCGACGTTCTTCGTGCCGACATTGTTGTGCGGGTCGCCGAAAGAGAGAACAGTGGCGCCGCCGAAGATCTTGGCCTCGAGAGTCGCGGTCCGGCAACCGAGAGCGACCATCCCCTCTACCAGTTGATCGATGGACGCCATGCCGTAGCGCAGGCTGCGATCGCCGGCACCACCCTGCGGCAGCAGGTAATGGTTCATGGCGCCCCGCGCGCGGACGCGATCCCACAGACAGACCGCGACGCAGGAGCCGAGCACGGTGGTCACCACCATGGGTTCCGGGGAGCAGCAGAGCGATTCCGACGGCAGGAAAATATGCGGCAGGGCGGCCTCGATACTCGGCGCCAAATCCCGAAGCGGAATCATCGCGCGCCTGCCCGCATAATCTCCGCCGGAAGCAAGTCCAGAGGCAATACACGGTCGACGCCGCCCAGCGCGATCGCTTCCTTCGGCATGCCGAAGACCACGCAGGTCGCCTCGTCCTGGGCGATCGTCAGCGCGCCGGCCTTTTCATTTCGAGCATGCCATGCGCGCCGTCGTCGCCCATGCCGGTCATGATGATGCCGAGCGCATTGGCGCCGGCGTATTGCGCCGCCGAGCGGAACAGCACGTCCACCGACGGCCGGTGGCGGGAGACCAGCGGCCCGTCCCTGACCGCGACGTAATAGCGCGCGCCGCTGCGTTGCAGCAGCATGTGCCTGTTGCCGGGCGCGATCAGGGCGCGGCCGCGCAGCACGGTATCGCCGTCCGCGGCCTCCTTGACCTCGATTGGCAGAGGCCGTCGAGCCGCCGGGCGAAGGCGGCGGTGAATTTCTCCGGCATGTGCTGCACGATGACGATGCCGGGCGCTGCCGCCGGCAGCGCCTCCAGCACGACGCGCAGCGACTGGTGCCGCCGGTCGAGGCGCCGATGCAGACCACCGTTTCGGTGGTGCGCGCCATCGCGTGCCGGGCGACGGGCGGCGGCATGATGACATCGGCGGTCAGCTTCTGCTGCGACGAGCATGCTGCCGGAGCGGTCGTCCGCGGCATCGGCATGCGCCGCAGGCGCGCCCGCGCTGCGGCCTTCACCGACGTCGCAGATGCGCATGCTGCGCTTCCGTGCAGGAACTGCGTGCGTGTCGACGCGCGGCTTCAGGATGACATCGACCGCGCCGGCCTCGAGCGCCTGCAGCAGTGTCTCCGAGCCGTCCTCGGTCAGCGTCGAGCACATCACCACCGGGATCGGGTGCTGCGCCATGATCTTGCGCAGGAAGGTGATGCCGTCCATGCGCGGCATCTCGACGTCGAGCGTGATGACGTCGGGAACTTCGTCCTGGATGCGGCGCGCCGCGACGAAGGGATCGGAGGCCGTGCCGATGACCTCGATCTCGGGATCGGCCGCCAAGGATATCCGCGCAGCGTCTGGCGCACCGAGGCCGAGTCGTCGACGATCAGGACGCGGATTTTCCCGCGTCATGCATCACCCGCGACGCGGCGGAACACGGTGGGGCCCACCGGTTCCAGCGGCAAGTCGAAACCCGGCGAGCGTTTCCGAGTGGCCGAGGAACAGGTAGCCGCCGGGCCGCAGATGCTCGCACAGCCGCTCAGCACCGCCTGCTGGGTCGCCTTGTCGAAATAGATCAGGATGTTGCGGCAGAAGATGACGTCCATGTCGCGGTCGACCGGATACGGGCGTCCATCAGGTTGAGCCGGGCGAACCGCACCTGCGCGCGCAGTTCGGGCACGATGCGCACCAGCCGGCGGGACGGATCCTTCGAGCGCAGCAGGTAACGGCGCCGCAGCTCCAGCGGCACCGGTGCGACCATCGCTTCGGGATAGATGGCGGTGATCGCGCCTCGAGCACCTCGGTGCTAGATGTCGGTGGCCAGGATGTGAAGCTGAAGTCGCCGCGCTTGGCGCTGAGATCGGCCAGCACCATGGCCAGCGTATAGGGCTCGGCGCCGGTCGAGCAGGCGGCGCTCCAGACCTTGACGAGGCTTCCTGCCGGCGCTGCGCGCGGAGAGCAGCGCGGGCAGGGCCTCGCTTGCGAGAAAACGAAAATGATCCGGTTCACGAAAGAACTCGGTCTTGTTGGTGGTGACCGCATCGATCAGGTGGACGGCCTCGTGCTCCAGCCCGTCGCGTTCGAACAGATAGTGGCAGTAATCGTCCAGATTGGTCGCGCCGATGGCGCGCACGCGCCGGCGCAGCCGGCCTTCCACCATGGTGCGCTTGGTGGGCGGCATCTTGATGCCGCTGTTTCCTCGATGAACCGCGCCAGACGCTCGAAGTCGCGCGCGCTGAAATGATCGAAACCGTCGCTCATGGCTCCGGTCGGCTGCCGGGTCGGCTGCGATGTCGCCATCAGGCCACAAAAGCGCGCTGTCCGCGCGAGCCGGTCCGGCGCGCCCGCGGTGCTCGCCGGCTCCCTCCGAGATCAGCTTCGCGTCGTTCAGGCTGTCGGTGCCGTCGGCGATCTCATCCTGGTAGTGTTTGACCAGCCTCTGCTTCATCACAACGCGCATGACAGGTGCTCCTCGTGCGAAACGCCACGCTTTGATGATCAGACCGCGGCGTGCTCCGGGATTGCCGCCCTGGCCGAGGGTTCAGACTGCTCGTGTGCCTTAGCGGCAACAAGGCCGCCTCTTCGCTCGAGAACAGCCGGGCCAGATCGAGGATGATGACGAAGTCGTCGCCGCGGCGGCCGACGCCGCGGATGTATTCGGAGTGCCAGCGGATGCCGATATCCGGCGGCGGCTCGATCTGCCGCTCGTCGAGCGCGGCGACCTCGAATACCCGGTCCGCGACCAGGCCGAGCACCAGGCGCCGGCCGGTTATCGGCACTTCCAGCACCAGGATGCGGGTGGTCTCGGTCGCCTCGGTGGCGGGCAGGCCGAGTTTGACCCGCAGATCGATCACCGGCACGCCGCGGCCGCGCACATCGATCAGACCGATCAGATACGGCGGCGCATCGGGCACGCGGAACATCAGCCGCATGTCGAGAATTTCCAACACGGTATCGACCGGCACCGCGAAGACCTCGCGATCGATGCCGAGGGTAACGAACTGAGCGTTGTTCCCAGCGCCTGTGCCGCTCTCCATGGCTCAGTTCCGCTCGAATTCGGCGTCGCGGCATCGGCGCCGTTGGCGCCGCCGGTAAGATCGAGCGAGAAGCCGTTGCCCGACTTGGCTGCCGCCGCCTTCGCGGCCGGCTTGCCGCCGTGCCCGACCAGCCCTGACCGCTTGGACCCGGCCGATTTGGCGGCGGCCGGGCGGGGTGCCTGGACGGCGCGGTGCGGCGCTGCGGGACGGGCACCGGCGACCTTGACCGCGGCACCCTGCTCGTCGATGCGGAAGTAGGCGATCGCCGCCTGCAGTTGCTCGGCCTGGCCGCCAGCTCCTCCGAGGTCGCCGACATCTGCTCGGAGGCGCTGGCATTCTGCTGGGTCACCTTGTCGAGCTGCTGGATCGCCTGGTTGATCTGGTCGGCGCCGATATCCTGCTCGCGGCAGGCGGCGCTGATCTCGTCCACCAGTTCCGCCGTCTTCTTGATGTCGGGCACCAGCTTGGCCAGCATCTCGCCGGCCTCCTGCGCCGCCTTCACCGTCTGCGCCGACAAGGTGCCGATCTCGGCCGCGGCCGTCTGGCTGCGCTCGGCCAGTTTGCGCACCTCGGAGGCCACCACCGCGAAGCCCCTGCCATGCTCGCCGGCGCGCGCCGCCTCGACCGCGGCGTTCAGCGCCAGCAGGTCGGTCTGGCGGGCGATCTCCTGCACGATGGTGATTCTTCTCGGCGATGGTCTGCATCGCCTCGACCGCGCGGCCGACCGCCTCGCCGCTCGTCTCCGCGTCCGGCGCCGACTGGCGGGCGATCTTCTCGGTCTGGCTGGCGTTGTCGGCGTTCTGCTTGATGTTGGCGGCCATCTCCTCCATCGAGGCGGAGGCTTCCTCGGTCGAGGACGCCTGCTCGGTGGCGCCCTGCGACATTGCTCGGCGCTCGACGACAGCTCCTGGCTGCCGGACGAGACGTTGTCCGACGCTGCCATCGCTTCCCCGACGACCGAGCGCAAACGCTGAACCATCGTGTTGATGTGGCCGACGAGATCGCCGATCTCGTCATTGCTCGCCGTGTCGACCGTCTGGGTAAGATCGCCGCCGGCGACCGCCTGGGCGAGGGCACCCGCCCTTCCGAGGCCACGGCTGATGCTGAGCGAGATCCAGATGCCGGCACCGATTGCGATCAGCAGCGAGGCTGCGATGGCGGCAAGGAGCAGCGTCCGCGCGCGGTCGTATTGGACGCTGGCGTCAAGCTGGGCTTGCGTCATGAACTTACTATTGAGCTCGATGATCTCGCCAAGCTGCTTCTGCACCACATCGAGCAGCTGTCGCGCCTGGCCGGTCGACAGATTTTTCACCTCTTGGATCGTGCCGCTTTTCGCGGCTTCCCGCATTTTATCCTGGATTGCTTGTCGCGCCTGCCAATCTACCCGCAATGCCGCCCATTTCGGACGACCCTCCGTGGTAGCAATCGTGTCAGCTTTGTCCAGCTGGGTCAGGAACGTCTGACGAAGGCCGGCGATTTCCGCGTCGCTGCGCTCGATCTCTTCCTTGCTCTCTGCTAGAGCCATATTCTTCTCCGCCCGCACCATCGCGAGCAGGGAGCTGTTGGTCTCCAGGGCGATCCGCTGGCGCTCTACCGGCCCTTGTACCAGATTGTCCAGCGCGGTGTTCAACGAGCCGAGGCTGCTGATGCCGAGCCACGCCATCACTGACGCGAGAAGAATAACCAAACCGAAGGTGAGGCCGAGCTTGGTCTTGATGGTGACGCGCATAATCAGGGTCTCCTGCGGAAAGTGTTGTCGCCGCCAGACTAGGCGGCGCTGCGTTGCGTCTTCGGTTCGCCGGCGGCGGTCGCGTCATGTTGCGGCGCATCCGAGAAGACCCGTTCGATGTCGAGAACGACGATGAAGTCGGTTCCCCGTTTTCCGATGCAGCGGATGAATTCCGGGCGCCACCGCATGCCGATCCTGGGCGTCTCCTCCAACGAAGCCGCGGCGATCTCGGTCACCTCGTAAACCTTGTCGGCAAGGATACCGATGGTTACGGGATCGCCGTCGAGTTCGATCTCGATGACGACGATGCGGCTATCGATCGAGGGTGGCTTCTGCTCCATGCCGAACTTGATCCGGAGATCCGCCAGCGGCACGACCTTGCCACGGACATTGATCAGGCCGTTGACGAAAGGCCGGCTGTTCGGCACCAAAGTGATCGGCACGATATCGAGGATCTCGCGCACATGGGTCGCCTCGAGAGCGAAGATCTCGCTCTCCAGACCGAGGGTCACGATCTCGAGCAGCCGGTCGCCGTTCCATTTGGCCATGATCGAGTTCCTTCCCTAACCGGCGGCCTTGAGCCGATCCTCATGCGCCTGGCCGAACTCGACGAGATGCGCGACGTCGAGGATGAGCGCCACGGTGCCGTCGCCGAGGATCGTCGCGCCGGAGAAGGTCTCGATATCCGCATGGAGCTTCGACAACGACTTGATGACCGTCTGGTGATCGCCGATCACCTGATCGACCACGAGCCCCACGCGAGTTCGCCTGCGGACACGATCACCACTTTCTGATACTGGTCGGGCGGCGTCGATACACTGAACAATTCCCTGAGCCGAAGGAACGGCACCAGGTCGTCGCGGATGTTGAGGAAGCTGCGGCCTCTGGAACGCGCATCCTCTTCAGCGCTCAACTCGACGCATTCCTCGACCGCGGCCAGCGGGATGACGTAGCGGCCGTTGCCGACGCGAACCAGGAGGCCGTCGATGATGGCGAGGGTCAGCGGCAGGCGCAGCGTGAGCTCGGTGCCGTGGCCGGATTGCTCGCGACATCGATGGTGCCGCGCAGCGCTTCGATGGTGCGCTTGACCACATCCATGCCGACGCCGCGGCCGGAGAGGTTGGTGACCTCGCCGCGGTCGAGAAGCCGGGCTGGAAGACAGCACTTCGAAAAGCTCGCTGTCGGGGAGCTTGGCGCCGGGCGGCGAGCAGGCCGTGCTCTTCGGCCTGCGCCTGGATGCGCGCGCGGTCGAGGCCGCGCCCGTCGTCGACGATCGAGATCAGCACTTCCGCGCCGGAATGGCGCGCCGACGAGCGCGATGCGGCCCTGTGCCGGCTTGCCGGCGGCGCTGCGGCCGCAGCGGTTCTCGAGGCCGTGGTCGACGGCATTGCGGATGAGGTGGACGAGCGGATCGTTGAGCCGCTCGATCGACGGTCTTGTCGAGTTCGGTCTCCTCGCCGGAGGTGGTGAAGCTCGATCTCCTTGCCGAGATCGCGGGCGAGATCGTGGACCAGCCGGCGGAACCGGCCGAACAGCGAGCCGATCGGCAGCATGCGGATGCCCATCGTGGTGTCGCGCAGCTCCGAGGCGAGCCGCTCGATTTCCTCGGCGACGGACTTCACGTGCGGATCGTCGCTTGCGGCCGCGATCTGCTTCAGGCGGGACTGCGCGATGACCAGTTCGCCGACCCGGTCCATGAGTTCGTCGAGCCGCTCGGCGGGCACGCGGATGGTCTCCGCGCTCTTGGTCGCGCGCGCTTCGGCGCTGAGATGCTGCTGCTCCGCCAGGGCTGCGGCGAGCTTGTCGTTCGAGATCTCGCCGGCCTTGACCAGCAGCTTGCCGAGCGGCTCCTGCTGCGCCAGAGCGCTTCGACGGCCTCGGTTTTGACGTCGCCGCGCTCGACCAGGATTTCGCCCAGGCGCTTGGACGCGCCGTCGCCCTGGACCGGTTCGATTTTGAGCTCCATGTCGTCGAGGACGAAGAGGAACACATCCTCGATCGCCGAGCGGGGGTGCTCCGTCGACAGCACGACGTCCCAACCGATGTGGCAGGCGGTCGGATCGATCTCCACGAGCGGCGGGATCTCCGCGGTATGCGCGGTCACAGTGGCGGCGCCGAGCCCGCGCAGCTCGTCGAGAAGCAGCAGGGGATTGGTCCCCATCGCCATGACGTTCTGCGGCAGGCGGAAGCGTATGCGCCAGGTCGCGGTGCCGCCCGCGGCGGCTGCGGCAGCGGCCGCCGGCGCCTCGACGATCTTTTGCAAGTCGCGCAGGATCGCGTCGCCGATGGGCTTTGCCGCGGCACCGGGCCGCTCGATCAGGATCCGCATCTGGTCCTTGGCGGCAAGCGCCACGGCGATCAGCTCGCGGCTCGACGCGACCTTGCCCTTGCGCACGAGGTCGAAGGCGGTCTCGACGTGATGCGTGAAGGCAGCGACGGCGTCGAAGCCGAACATCGCGCCCGAGCCCTTGATGGTGTGGAGCGCGCGAAACGCGCCGTCGATGAGATCGGTGTCGCCCGGGGAGCGTTCGAGGTCGAGCAGGAGCTGCTCGAGGCTCTCGAGCAGTTCCTGGGCTTCCTGACGGAAGGTCTCGGTGGGATCGGGCGCGGTCATCAGCCGAGGACCTTCTTCACGACCGAGACCAGCTGCTCCTGCTGGAAGGGCTTGGTGATCCAGCCGGTGGCGCCGGCGGCCTTGGCCTCCTGCTTCATCGCGGGGTCGGATTCGGTAGTGAGAAAGATGATCGGCACGCCCTTATAGGCGGGCAGCTTGCGCAGCTCGCGGATGAGCTCAAGCCCGTTCATCACCGGCATGTTGAGGTCGGTCACCACCATGTCCATCGCGCCTGCGCGGGCCTTGCTGAGGCCGTCGGCCCCGTCGCTGGCCTCGATGACCTGGAATCCGGCGCCCGACAGCGTCAGCCTCACCATTTGCCGCATGCTGGCGGAATCATCGACGGTAAGCACGGTCTTGCTCATGTCGCGCGCACTCCTTGGAGCCAGAACGCATCCGCTTCCCTGGGCGGGCCGCCGGAAGCGGCAAGGAGTCCGCCGCGCGTGAGGAGGTCGCGCAGGACGTCGGCAGCCGGCTGAGCAAGCACAATGGTTCCCCCCGAATTCCCGGCGCTCTTGCGCGCCGCCAACAGCAGCTGGATCAGGCTCAGATCGCCTTCGGCCAAAGCTGCACAGTCGACTTCCACCGCCGGCTGTTGCTGCATCATCGCCAGCAGTTCCTCGCGGACGGCCTCGATGTTGCGGATCGTCACCGACTCCGAAAGAGCCAATCGCCCTGTCTGTGTGGTCCCTGCCGTCGCGGAGCGTCGCCGGTCCCGGGGGCGATCGCCGCTCACGGCCAGAGGGTCCTCATGGCCGTGGAGGTCGATGGTCATGGCGCGGCCGCCCGCGCTGGGATCAAAGGAGCGGCGGCGACGCGACGACTGGCATGAACGCGTCGGGAGGCATTGACCATCATGAGATGCAAAACCCCAGCATTTAAGACCGAAGCACCGGCAGCGATGGCGCGGCTGTTGGCGCGCCTCTCAAGGACGCGTTTCGACTTCCTGCAGGGCAAAATCTAAAGGTGAAAAGCTAACAAGATTTGAAATTAATACGAGATATCTCTAACCGCACGCTTACTATGCCGTGCTTTTCCGATGACATACTATCGTATGAATAGCGCGATCCCCGATGAGCGGCCGGAGCGTCTTCAGCGTGGCTGCGGCTCGTCCGGCATCGGGCCCATGACGAGCGCGGGGTCGAGGCGCACCTCGTACCAGTTGAGCGCCCAATGGAGATGCGGGCCGGTGACGCGGCCGGTGGCACCGACCACGCCGATGGGCGCGCCCGCATCGACATGCTGGCCGACGACCACATCCACCCGGTCCATGTGCTGGTAGGTAGTGGCAAGGCCGTAGCCGTGATCGATGATGACGGTGCCGCCGGTGAAGAAGAGATCGCGCTCGGCGAGGCTCACCGTGCCGGCGGCGGCGGCGAGAACCGGCGAGCCGCGTGGTGCGGCAATGTCGAGGCCCATATGCGGCGCGCGCGGCTCGCCGTTGAGGATGCGCTGGCTGCCATAGACGCCGGAGATCGGCCCCAGCGCCGGCCAGACGAAAGGCTCTTCGAAAAAGCCGAGATCGCTGTCGACGGCGCGCGCCTTGCTGATCACCAGCGCCTCGCGCTTGATGCGCTCCATCACAACGGGATCGGGGGTGACCTGCTGCTGCGGCAGGCCGTCGATGCGCTGGACGTCATAGCGGCGCTGGTTCACGGCGAGATCGCGATGCGCCGTGCTGCCATCGGCGAAGGTGATGTCGAGCGCGGCCACGGCCGGCGCGTCGCGGCCGAAGCCGAAGATGAAGCCGCCATCGGGCGCCACCCGCACGGCACGGCCGTCGAGTGTCACCTTGGCGTCGGGATCGGTCTTGCCACGGACCAGCCCGCCTTGCTCGACGGCGCCGTCGAGGGTGAGCGTGCCGGCAAGGCAGGGATAGGCGAGGACCAGCGCCAGGACGAGGCCGATGAGGGCGATCCAGCGCGGCAAGGGGATCGCACGGGCTGCTTTGCAGCACCTCACAGCAGCGAGCCCTGATCGGCGGCGGGCTTCTTCGCTTTCGGCGCGGGGCGCTTGCCGCTGCCGTCGATGGTGGCGGCAAGCTTGCCGTCATGGAGCTCGATGGTGACGGCATCGCCGGAGCCAAGCGCCTGGGCGCTGTCGACAACCGTGCCGGCGGCGTCGCGGATGATGGCGAAGCCGCGCGCCAGCGTATCGCGCAGCGTCTGGCCATAGGTCTCGAGCCGGCCGCCGACGCTGTCGAGGCGATGATGCTCATGCGCGAGATAGCGCGCCATGGCGTGGCGCAGCCGCGGCAGCGCATCCTCGAGGCGCGCGCGCGCGCGCGAGAGCAGCGCGGCCAGCGCCGCGCCGCTCAGCCGCTCGCCGGCGGTGTCGAGGCGATGGCGCCGGAGGCCGAGCAGCGCGCGGAATCCCGCCTGCAGCCGCTCGGCGCGGTCGTCGAGGCGCTGGCGCGCGGTGTCGAGGAGGCTGCGGGGATCGGGCAGGCCGCGCGCGAGACCCTCGATGCGCGCGCGCCGCTCGGCCAGCAGCCGCGACAGGCTGCCGGAAAGCCGCACCGCCTTGCCGTCGAGCTCCGCCAGCAGGTCGAGCCGCACCGGCACCGCCATCTCGGCGGCGGCGCTCGGCGTCGGCGCGCGCCGGTCGCTGGCATAGTCGATGAGGGTGGTGTCGGTCTCGTGGCCGATGGCGGAGATCAGCGGGATGGTCGAGGCGGCGGCGGCGCGAACCACGATCTCCTCGTTGAAGGCCATCAGGTCCTCGAGACTGCCGCCGCCGCGGGCGACGATCAGGAGGTCGGGCCGCGGCACGGCGCCGCCGGCGACGAGCTTGTTGAAGCCCGTGATCGCCGCCGCCACCTGCGCCGCGGCGCCCTCGCCCTGCACCGCCACCGGCCAGAGCAGCACATGGCGCGGAAAGCGGTCGCCGAGCCGGTGCAGGATGTCGCGGATGACAGCGCCGGTGGGCGAGGTGATGATGCCGATGATTCCAGGCAGAAAGGGCAGCTGGCGCTTGCGCTCTTCGGCGAAGAGACCTTCGGCGGCCAGCCGCTTGCGCCGCTCCTCCAGCAGCTTCAGCAGCGCGCCAACGCCGGCCAGCTCCATCGTCTCGATCACGAGCTGATATTTCGAGCGGCCGGGATATGTCGTGAGGCGGCCGGTGCACACCACCTCCATGCCATCCTCGGGCTTCAGCGCAAGCCGCAGCGCCGTGCCGCGCCAGCAGACGCCGTCGAGCACGGCCTCGGCATCCTTGAGGGCGAAATAGCAATGGCCGGAGCCGTGGCGCTTGAAGCCCGAGATCTCGCCGCGCACCCGGACATAGGAGAAGCCCTGCTCGATGGTGCGCTTCAGCGCCGCCGAGAGCTCGCTGACGGTGTATTCCGGCAGATTGCCCTTGAGCGGCGTGTCGCCCGGCGGCGATGAGAGGGGGGTTCCGGCCATCATCGGCTATGATACAAGACCGCGCGGGGCCAAGGGAACCAACGGGGAGCGATAGCGGCATGCGGGTACTCGTCATCGGCTCGGGCGGGCGCGAGCACGCGCTCGCCTGGGCGATCGCGGCCTCGCCGCTCTGCGACGCGCTCTATCTGCGCCCCGGGCAATCCCGGCATCGCCGAGGAAGCGGTCTGCGTTCCCGTGGCCGCCGGCGATAGCGACGGCATCGTCGCTCTGGCGCGGCGCGAGCGCATCGATTTCGTCGTGGTCGGGCCGGAAGCGCCGCTGGTGGCCGGCCTGGTCGACCGGCTCGAAGCGGCCGGCATCGCCGCCTTCGGCCCCAGTGCGGCGGCGGCGGCGCTCGAGGGATCGAAGGGCTTCATGAAGGATCTCTGCGCCAAATATGCGATCCCGACCGCCGCCTACGGCCGCTTCCGCGACGCCGAGAAGGCGCGGGAATTCGTGCGGCGGCGCGGCGCGCCGATCGTCGTCAAGGCCGACGGGCTCGCCGCCGGCAAGGGCGTCACCGTCGCCCTGAGCGAGGCCGAGGCGCTCGCCGCGATCGACGAGGCGATGGTGGGCGGGCGCTTCGGCGCGGCCGGAGCGGAGCTGGTGGTGGAGGAATTCCTCGAGGGCGAGGAGGCGAGCTTCTTCGCGCTGATCGATGGCCGCCACGCGCTGCCGCTCGCCACCGCCCAGGACCACAAGCGCGTCGGCGACGGCGATACCGGACCCAATACCGGCGGCATGGGGGCCTATTCGCCGGCGCCCTGCGTCACCCCGGCGATCGAGCGCGAGGTGATGGAGCGCATCGTCGGGCCTACGGTGCGCGGCATGGCGGCGGAAGGCCGTCCCTATAAGGGTGTGCTCTATGCCGGGCTCATGCTGACGCGCGAGGGGCCGAAGCTCATCGAATATAATGTCCGCTTCGGCGATCCCGAATGCCAGGTGCTGCTGCCGCGGCTGATGAGCGACCTGCTCCCGGCGCTGGTGGCCGCGCGCGACGGCGTGCTCGACGGCTTCGATCTGCGCTGGCATGACGAGGCCGCGGTCTGCGTCGTGCTCGCCGCCAAGGGCTATCCCGGCGACCCCGTCAAAGGCACGGAGATCGCCGGGCTCACCGAGGCGGCGAGCGATCCCGCGGTCCGGATCTTTCATGCCGGCACCAGGCTCGACGGCGAGCGGCTGCTGGCCGATGGCGGCCGCGTGCTCGATGTGGTGGCGCTGGGGCGCGATGTGGCGGCGGCGCGCGCGACGGCCTATGCCGCGATCGACCGCATCCACTGGCCCGGCGGCTTCTGGCGACGCGACATCGGCTGGCGCGCGCTCGGCCATAAATGAAACGCAAGCCGCCGAAGCGGGGCGCGCGCAAGGACACGCGGACGCTGCTGCGCATCGCCGGGCTGCCGGCAGTGGCGGCGCTCTTCGCCACGGCGCCGGAGCGGGTCGAGCGCCTGTTCTTCGACGAGCGGATGAGAGGCACGGTAGGCGCGTTCTGCGCAGCGCTGGCGCGGGCGCGCAAGCCCTACCGGCTGGTGCCGGAAGACGAGCTCGCGCGCGTCGCCGGCAGCGTGCTGCATGGCGGCGTGGTGGCGGTGGCGGAGCCGCGGCTGGTGCTGCCGCTCGATCCTCGCCGAAGCGGCGCTCTGGGCGCGGGACGGCCTGCCACTGCTTGTGCTCGACGGCGTCGGCAACCCGCATAATCTCGGCGCCATCGCGCGCAGCGCGGCGTTCTTCGGCGTGAAGCGCCTGGTGCTCTCCGATCATCCGGCGCAGGCGCTGCCGTCGGATGCGAGCTACCGCGTCGCCGAGGGCGGGCTCGAGCACCTCGCCGTCTATCGCGCGACGAATGTCGGCGCGGCGCTGCGCCGGCTGGCCGGCAGCTATCGCGTGCTCGGCACCGCCCTCGAGCGCGGCACGCCGCTCGCGGCGCTGGCGCCGGCGGCGCTTCCGGCGGCGCTGGTGCTGGGCAATGAGGAGACGGGCCTGCCGCACGCGACGCTCGCGGCCTGCGACGAGATCGTCACCATCGCGGGCGCGGGCCAGATCCAATCGCTCAACGTCTCCGTCAGCGCCGGCATATTGCTCTACGCGCTGCGGCAGAAGGACGAAGCGCCGGCCTAGCGGTGATGGCGCTATGCCGCCTTCCCGCGCGCCCGCGCTTTCGGCAAGTCGGTGGGCAACTCAGCGTTCATCTTTGCCAAGGCTTCATCGATGATCCACAGGTGTGAACTGTGACGCAGGTCGAGCAGCCGACGTACCGAGTTCTCGGGCATGCCGAGTTGCTTGGCGCCCCTGCAACGGCCTGGCGAGCGCGACCATCGCCACTCTTAATTCCGCAGGCCAGGTGGTTGGATCGGCAACGCCCGGACCCAAAGGCAACCCCCCTCCGAGTTATCCCTATCAGCTACGGTAAGCCGAAATGCCGGCAGCGCACAAATCGCGTGCCGCCCGCGTACCGGGAGGTGTACAGTTTTCGGGCAAGGCTCCCGGTGGATCGGGCGGGGCGCGATGGCTCCGGTGGTCCAGCAGGCGAGCTCGCCAAGAGGGATCGACCGGAGGCTGGCCCATGGGCGAATTCGGCATCGGCGCCGCGGTGCGACGCAAGGAGGATTTTCGCTTCCTCACCGGCAAGGGCACTTACACCGACGACATCAACCGGCCCGGCCAGCTCCACGCCTATCTCCTGCGCAGCCCGCACGCCCATGCCGAAATCCGCGCCATCGATGCCGCCCGGGCCAAAACGGCGCCGGGCGTCGCCGCCATCTTCACCGGCGCCGAGCTGCAGCTTGGCGGCCTGCCCTGCGGCTGGCTCGTCACCTCGCATAATGGCGCGCCGATGGTCGAGCCGCCGCACCCGCTGCTGGCGCAGGGCAAGGTGCGCCATGTCGGCGACCCCGTGGCAGTGGTCGTCGCCGAGACGCGCGAGCAGGCCAAGGACGCGGCCGAGCTCATCGCGGTCGACTACCACGAATTGCCGGCGGTGGTGGGCTCAGACGAGGCGATCAAGCCGGGCCGGCCGCTGCTCTTCGATACCGCGCCCGGCAATCTCTGCTTCGACTGGCATCTCGGCGACGCCGCGGCGGTCGATGCCGCCTTTGCCCGCGCGCATCACATAACGCGCCTCGAGCTCGTCAACAACCGGCTGGTGTCCAACCCGATGGAGCCGCGCGCGGCGACCGGCGAGTACGACCGCGCCGGCGGCGACTATACGCTCTACACCACAAGCCAGGCGCCGCACGCGCATCGCCTGCTCATCGCCGCTTTCGTGCTGCAGCTCCCCGAGCACAAGCTGCGGGTGGTGGCGCCCGATGTCGGCGGCGGCTTCGGCACCAAGGGCTCGATCTATGCCGAGCAGGCGCTGGTCCTGTGGCTCGCCAAAGAGCTCGGCAGGCCGGTCAAATGGACGGCCGAGCGCAGCGAGATCTTCCTCACCGACAACCAGGCGCGCGACCATCTCACCACGGCCGAGCTGGCGCTCGACCGCGACGGCACATTCCTCGCCATGCGCGTCGCCACGCTGGCCAATCTCGGCGCTTATCTCGGCACCTTCGCACCGGCGATCCCGACCTGGTGCTATGGCACCCTGCTTGCCGGCAACTACGCGACGCCGGCGATCCACGTCCAGGTCAAGGGCGTCTTCACCAACACCGCGCCGGTCGACGCCTATCGCGGCGCGGGACGGCCGGAGGCCTGCTATGTCGTGGAGCGGCTGGTCGATCGCGCCGCGCGCGAGATGAAGATCGATCCGGCGGAGCTGCGCCGGCGCAATTTCGTCGCCAACGACGCCTTTCCCTATACCACGCCGGTGGCGCTCACGTATGACAGCGGCGACTATTTCAAGACGCTCGACATGGCGGTGGCGGCCGCCGACTATGCCGGCTTCGAGCAGCGCCGGCAGGAAGCGGCCAAGCGCGGCAAGCTGCGCGGCATCGGCATCGCCACCTATATCGAGGCCTGCGCCATGGCGCCCTCGGTGATGGCGGGCCAGCTCGGCGCGCGCGCCGGCTTCTATGAGACGGCCGAGGTGCGCGCGCATCCGACCGGCAGCGTCACCGTCTTCACCGGCGCGCACAGCCACGGCCAGGGGCACGAGACCACTTTCGCTCAGCTGGTGTCGGAGCGGCTCGGCCTCGCCCTCGATCAAGTCGAGATCGTTCACGGCGACACCGGCAGGATCCCATTCGGCATGGGCACCTATGCGTCGCGCTCGCTTGCAGTAGGCGGCACCGCGCTGGTCAAGGCGATGGACAAGATCGTCGCCAAGGGGAAGAAGATCGCCGCCCATCTGCTCGAAGCTGCCGAGGAGGATATCGAGTTCGCCAATGGCAGCTTCGCGGTGGCCGGCACCGACCGGGCCGTGCCGTTCGCCCAGGTGGCCTTCACCGCCTATGTGCCGCATAATTATCCTATCGAGACGCTTGAGCCCGGCCTCGACGAGACGGCCTTCTACGATCCCAGCAACTTCACTTATCCCGCCGGCGCCTATGTCGCGGAAATCGAGATCGACCGCGAGACCGGCGTGGTGGAGCTGGTGAATTTCACCGGCGCCGACGATTTCGGCCGGATCATCAACCCGATGGTCGTCGAAGGCCAGGTGCATGGCGCGCTGGTCCAGGGCATCGGCCAGGCGCTCTATGAAAACACGGTCTACGATCCCGCGACCGGCCAGCTCACAGACCGGCTCGTTCATGGATTACTGCATGCCGCGCGCCGACAATCTCATCTCGTTCCGGCTCGAGACCAACACCACGCTCTGCGCGCATAATCCCTTGGGCGTCAAAGGCTGCGGCGAGGCCGGCACCATCGGCGCGCCGCCGGCGATCATGAACGCGGTGGCGGACGCGCTGGCGCCGCTGGGCATCGCCGATCTCGACATGCCGGCAACGCCCGAGCGGGTGTGGCGCGCTTTGGCCAGGCAGCAACAGCACGCCTGAGGAAATTCCCCATGGAGATGCAGGCCGCGGTCTTTCGCAAGGTGCATGAGCCGCTCACTATCGAGGCGGTGGAGATCGACAAGCCCTGGGGCCACGAAGTGCTGGTGCGCACGGTGGCGACGGGGGTCTGCCACAGCGATCTCCATGTCGTCGACGGGCTCGGGCGCTTCGCCCTCGACCGGCCGATCGTGCTCGGCCATGAGGGCGCGGGGATCGTCGAGGCGGTCGGCGCCGAGGTGACCAGCGTGCAACCGGGCGATCACGTCGTCGCCTGCCTCTCGGGCTTCTGCGGCAGCTGCGCCCAATGCCTCTCCGGCCATCCCAATCTCTGCACCGGCGGCATCGTCACGCGCGGGGACAGCGGACCGCCGCGCCTCTCGCAGCGGGGTGCGCCGTTCCGCCAGTTCCTTGGCATCTCGAGCTATGCCGAGTGGATGCTGCTGCACGAGAACTCGCTGGTGCGGATCGATCCCGACCTGCCGCTCGACCGGGCGGCGCTGGTCGGCTGCGGCGTGCTCACCGGCGTCGGCGCGGCGCTGCGCAGCTCGGGTCTCCAGGCGGGACAGACGGTGGCGGTGTTCGGCTGCGGCGGCGTCGGGCTCTCCATCATCCAGGGCGCGCGCATCGGCGGCGCGCGGCAGATCATCGGCGTCGACGTCTTCCCCGCCAAGCTGGAGATGGCACGGCGCGTCGGCGCGACGCATGTCGTGAACGCCGCCGCAGACGATCCGGTCAAGGCGGTCCGCGCGCTCACCGGCGGCGCCGGCGTCGATCACGCCTTCGAGGCGGTCGGCGTGGCAAAGCTGGTGCGCCAGGCGATCGAGAGCCTGGCCATCCGCGGCACCGCCACCATCGTCGGCGTGCTGCCGCCGGACGCGATGATCGAGTTCCCGTGGATGGCGATCCGACCGGAATGCCGGGTGCAGACCTCGCGGATGGGCTCGAACCGCTTCCGCACCGATATCCCGCTTTATCTCGACTTCTATCGCCAGGGCCGGCTGCAGCTCGATGAGATGGTGACCAAGCGCGGGCGCCTCGACGACATCAACGAGGCCTTCCGCGCGATGAAGGCAGGCGAGGTGGCGCGTACCGTGCTGACCTTCGACTGACGCCGGGCTAGAGTAGCGCCCAACCATTCACCCCGGGGGAGGCGCGCTCATGCACATTCACAATCTCTATGTCGACGCGGAGGGCGAGACGCATTTCCGCGACATCGAGATCGACTGGGTGGAGGAGCGCCCCGGCGGCAAGCTTTCCCGGCCGCTCCCCGCCGCCGGGATCATCTTCCGCGAGACCGCTGGTGATTACGACCTCGACTGGCACCCCGCGCCGCGCCGGCAATACATCATCAACCTCGATGCCGGGGTGCGGATCACCGCCAGCGACGGCGAAAGCCGCATCATCGGCGCGGGCGAGGTCATCCTGGTCGAGGATACTAGCGGCAAGGGACATCTCTCGCAGGCGGTCAACGGCTTGGTGCGCCACTCGATCTTCGTGCCGGTAGAGTAGCCGCATGCGGGCTTCGCGGGAGGACCCGGCGGCTCTCGTCGAGCGGGCGCGCGCGCTGGTGCCGGCACTGCGCGCGGGTGCAGCGGCGGCCGCGGCAGCGCGGCAGGTGCCGGACGAGACCATCGCCGCCCTCAAGCGCTCGGGCCTGCTGCGGCTACTGCAGCCGGCGTCGCTCGGCGGCCTCGAGCGCGACTACGCCGAATTCATCGACATCATCCGGACGCTGACGCAGGGTTGCGCATCCAGTGCCTGGGTCTATGGCGTGCTCACCGAGCATTCCTGGGTGCTGGCGAGCTATCCCGCCGAGGCGCAGCGCGAGGTCTGGGGCGCGGATCCGACCGCGATGTCCTGCGCCAGCCTGGTGCCGACCGGTACGGGCGAGCGCGTCGCCGGCGGCGTCCGGCTCACCGGGCGCTGGCCGTTCGCCAGCGGCTGCGACCATGCGCAATGGGCGGTCCTGGGGGCGCTGGTCGGCGACCCCGACGGCAGGCGCGCCGTTTATGACTGCCTCGTGCCGATGGGCGAGCTCGCGATCGATGACGACTGGCACGTGCTCGGACTCGCCGCCACCGGGAGCAAGACACTGGTCGCCGAGGGCGTGCTGGTGCCGGCGCATCGAATGCTGCTTCACGAGGATCTCGCCACCGGACGCGCCCCGGGGCGCGACGTCCATCCCGGCATGACGCTCTGCCGCATGCCGCGCAGCTTCATCGCCTCGCTGACGCTGGTGGCCGTGCTGCTCGGCTTGGCACAGCGCGCCGTCGACGAATTCGCCGACTATACCGGAAGGCGCGCCGGCACCGGCGGAAAGCGCGCCGCCGACTCCGAGATCGTCCAGCTCGCGCTCGCCGAGGCCGCGGCGGAAGCGGATACGGCGCTGCTGCTGGCGCGCACCATCGCCACCGGCAATACCAGCCTGGTTGCCGCCGGCGGGACGGTGACGCCGGAGCGCCTGCTCACGGCACGCCGCGACATCGCCTTCGCGGTGAAACTCGCCCGCCAGGCGATCGACCGGCTCTATGCGCTGTGCGGCGCGCATGCGATCTACGATGGCGCAGCGCTGCAGTTGATCTTCCGGGACGCGCATGCGGCGGCGGCGCATCTTTTCCTGAAATGGGAGATCGGCGCCCTGCCCTTCGGCAAACTGCGGCTGGGCCTGCCGGCCGAGCCGCCGTTCTGAGGCGGCGCACTCGCCAGCCCCTTGCAATCCTCGCCAGCGTCACCGACATGGCCGACGGGCAGCAACGGGTTGTCAAGCGGAACACCGGCGACTAATAAGTGTTCAACGGTCCAAGAGGGAAAGCGGCATGGCGGCAAGCGAGGCGAGATACCCCGGCGGAGCGCCGTGGTCGATCGACGACATTCCCTATCACACGCTCAACCGCGACCAGGTGAAGGACAATTCGCTGCTGCTCTACATCGTTGCGACGGCCGCGTTCGTCGAGATCACCTCGGATGTCTACACGCGCAATCTCGCCGATTTCTTCCAGGGCGACGCCGATGTCGTGGACTGGCTGCAGCACGCCTGGGAAAGCGAGGAGCTGCAACATGGCGGGGCGCTGAAGCGCTATGTCGAGACCGCTTGGCCCGATTTCGGCTGGGACGGCGCCTATCGCGAGTTCCTGGCCGAGTTCCTGCGCTTCTGCTCGGTCGACCAGCTCGCCCAGACGCGAGCGCTGGAAATGGCCGCGCGCTGCGTCGTCGAGACCGGCACGGCGGCGTTCTACCGCGCGCTGGCGGAGATGAGCCCGGAGCCGGTGCTGCGCACCATCGCCGCCGCGATCAGCGCCGACGAGGTGCGCCATTACAAGTATTTCTATCGCTTCTTCCTGCGCTACCGCGAGCGCGAGCAGCCGAGCCGGACGGCGGTGGCGCGCACGCTCTGGGCGCGCATCGGCGAGGTCGACGCCGAGGACGCTTTCTATGCCTTCAAGCATGTCTATCTCGCCTGGAACCCGCACGCCGAGTTCCGCGAGGGCGATTACGCGGCGTTCCGCGCGCAGCTCCGGCCGCTGGCGGTGCGTCATTTCCCGCACCGGATGGCGAGCAAGATGCTGCTGAAGCCGCTCGGCCTCAGCGCGCCGCTCGGCCGCCTGGTGGTGCCGGCGGTGGCCTCGGCCTCGCGCCTCATGTTCTTGAAGTAGACGATGACCCGGCGCGCACCCTTCTTCCTCGCCCTTGCCGGCCTGCTCGCGGCGATGCTGGCCGATGACCGCGCCGCGGTCTCAGCCGGCACGCATGTGCTGCGCTATCGCGTAAAGCACGCGACCTACGGCGATATCGGCACCTACAGCAACACGGTCGAGCAGACCGGCGACACCATCACGGTGCAGACCGAGGCGCATTTCAAGGTGAGCCTGCTCGGCATCGTACTCCACCGCGAGGACGCCCAGCGCACCGAGCGCTGGCGCGGCAACCGCCTGGTCTATTTCCACGGCGTCACCACCAAGAACGGCCAGCCGCTGGTGCTGCAGGGCGAGGCGCAGGGCGACGGCTTCGTCATCGCCTCGCCGCGCGGCACCGTTACCGCGCCGGCGGACGTCCATCCGGCCAATCCCTGGTCGGCGAATTTCCTCGGCTCCGACACGATGATGCGGGTCGATACCGGCGCGATCGAGCCGGTACGCGTCACCGGTGGCGAGGCGGAGAACCTCACCATCGACGGCGCGACGCTGCCCACCCGCCAGTATGAGATCGACGGCAAGACCCACTACAAGATCTGGCTGAGCGATGGCCAGCAGGTGCCGGTGCAGTTCAGCGTCGACGATGACAGCGGCGTCGTGACCTTCACGCTCGCGCGATAGCCTCAGCGGCGCAGCTCCGCGAGGAGGGCGTCGGCGGCGCGGAGGTCACGCGTCTCGCGGCCTTCCTTAAACCAGTGGTAGAGCGGCGCGAGCAGCGCTTGCGCCTCGCCGACACGGCTGTCGCCGGCCAGCAGCCGCGTCAGGTCGATGGCGGCGCGCAACTCCCAGGATGGCGCCTCCTGGCGCCGGGCGATGGCGAGCGCCTGGCGCAGCGCCGCTTCGGCCGCCGGGCGGTCGGCCGCGCTCCGTCCCAGCAGCAGCACCCCCCGCAGGCGGTAGAGCTCGGCGAGCCAGTAGAGCTGGCGCGTCCCCTCGCCCAACGCTATGCCCTCGGCGATGCTGGCAAGGCCGGCATCGCGGTCGCCGGCCAGCGCCTGGGCATCGCCGAGCAAGCCCAGCACCGTGGTCTCGTAGATGCGGTGGCCGGTCTTGCGCACGGCCTTCAGCGCCAGGCGCATCTGTTCGACAGCGCTCCCGCCGCCACCGCCGCGCGCGTTGAACCAGCCTTCGGCGGCGTGCCCCCAGGCCTCCCACAAGGCGAGACCATGCTTGGCGGCGAGCGCCACCAGCGCCTGCGCGTGCTGCCCGACCTGCGCCTCCTCGCCGAGCATGAGCGAGCCGAGGATCCCGGCATGCCAATAGGTGTAGGCGACGCTCGGGGCATGGCCGAGGCCCTGCGCATGCGCCAGCACAGCGTCCAGCGCCTGGCGCGCCTGATCGGGATAGCCCAGCGGCCACAGCGACAGACCTTTGAAGCACAGCGCCGCCGACAGCAGATCGTGTCCGAGCTGGCCTGCCATCGGGCGGTGCTCGGCGCCGTCATAGCATTCGACGGCGCGGCTGCAATGGGCGCGCGCGCGGGCGAAATCGCCGGTGACGAGATTGGCGATGCCGGTCATGCGGTGCGCGACGCAAAGCTGGGTGCGGTCATCCTCGGCCTCGGCCGAGCGCAGGCACTCTTCGGCGAGCGCGTCGATGGTTCCGAGATTGCCTTGGGCGTATTGGCCGACCCAGAGGCCGTAATTGATGGTGAAGCGCTGGCGCGCATCGCCGACCGCGGCGGCGAGATCATGGGCGCGGCGCCACGCTTCCATGGTATCGGGCGCGCCGTAGCCCATGGCGCCGATGAGCGCTTGCGCCAAGCCGGTCTGACTGTTCAGCTCGCGCTGGCGGCGCTCGGGGGTTTCCGGGCGGCCGGCGAGCAAGCGGAGCGCAGCGCGGAAATGCGTCGCCGCCTCGGCCATGTGCGAGCGCTGCAGCGAGCGCTGGCCGGCCTTGAACCAGTAGTCGACGGCCTTGTCGGCGAGATCGGCCCGGGTGCAATGTTCGGCCAGTATTTCGTATTCGGTCTCGACCAGTTCGGGAAAGCGCGTCTCGATGACGAGCACCACGCGCGCATGCAGCATCTGGCGCTTGGCGCGCAGCAGGCTGTCATAGGCGGCGTCCTGCACCAGCGCGTGCTTGAAGGTGTAGATCGCATTGGGCGGTGTGCCGGTCTGGTAGATCAGCTCGGCGTCGATCAGCCGGGCCAGCGCGGCGCGCAGCGGCGCGTCGGCGAGGCCCGACACCTCCGCCACCATGGCATGGGAGAAGCTGCGGCCGATGGCGGCGCCGACCTGCGCCACATCACGCACCGCATCGAGCCTGTCGAGCCGCGCCCGGAGGCTGTCCTGCAGCGTCGACGGGATGGCGAGCGCCGGCAGTGGCCCGGCGAGGCTGTAGCCCTCGGCGTTCTCGACCAACAGCCCCGATTCCAGCACCGCCTTGGTCAGCTCCTCGACGAACAGCGGGATGCCATCGGTCTTGGCGATGATCTGCTCCATCACTTCGGCCGGCAGCGCGCGACCGCCAGTCACCGGCTCGATCATGGCGCGGGCATGGTTGGGATAAAGCCGGCCGAGGGCGAGCGTGCTGACATTGGGCTGGCCGCTCCAGGGCATGGCGAATTCCGGCCGCGAGGTGATGACGGCGAGCAGCGGCAGGCGCTTGATGCGGTCGACGGCGAGCCTCAGCAATTCAAGCGAGGTGGCGTCCGACCAATGTGCGTCCTCGAACAGCACCAGCACCGGTTCGCGCCGCGCCAGCACCTCAAAGCGGTCGAGCAGCGCCGACAGAATATGGCGTCGCTGCTGCCCCGGGCTGAGGCCGAGCGAGGGGTAGCGCCCGGCCGTGTCGATCGACAGCAGGCTGGCAAAGAGCGGCGCGACTGCCGCATCCTGCAGCGTCCCTTTCGCCAGCGTCGCCTCGAGCTTGTCGAGCCGCTTCTCGGCGTTGTCCTCGGGCTTGAAGCCGGCGGCGTATTCGAGCTGGC
This sequence comes from uncultured Alphaproteobacteria bacterium, assembly GCA_963789275.1. GTDB lineage: Bacteria > Pseudomonadota > Alphaproteobacteria > ATCC43930 > CGMCC-115725 > DAHUYF01. Next base: position 77,806 of record CAWBKF010000009.1, on the reverse strand, counting down.
TGATGAAGGGATAGAGCGCACTGTTGCTGTGATAGGGCGAGCATTGATAGCGCAGCCGCGTGTGCGGCTCGGCGACGAGGCGGTCGGCGAGCCAGGCAGCGATGCGCGATTTGCCGATGCCGGCTTCGCCGGTGATCAGCACCACCTGGCCGGCGCCCTGCCAGGCGCGGCGCTGCAGCTCCAGCAGCACCCCGGTCTCGGCCGCACGATTGACGAAGCCGGTGAGATGCGCGGCGCGCACCGCCTCGAAGCGGCTGTCGGAGGCGGCGGCGCCCTCGACCGCCCAGGCCGGCACCGGCGCGGCATAGCCCTTGAGCTCGTGATGGCCGAGATCGCGCAGATTGAACAAGCCGCCGATTAGGCGGCGCGTGGCGGCGGCGATCACCACGGTGGCAGGCTCGGCGATATCCTGCAGCCGCGCCGCGAGGTTGGGCGTGTCGCCGACCACCGCCTGCTCCTGCGAAGCACCTTCGCCGACGAGGTCGCCGACCACCACCGCGCCGGTGGCAATGCCGACACGCGCCTGGAGCGGCGCGCCGGCGCGCGTCTCAAGCCGGCCGATCGCCGCCACCATGTCGAGCCCGGCGCGCACCGCCCGCTCGGCATCATCCTCATGCGCCCGCGGATAGCCGAAATAGACGATGACGCCGTCGCCCATGAACTTGGCGATGAATCCGTCATAGGCGCGGATGACCGCCGCGCAGGCCTGCTGATACGCCCGGATCACCTCGCGTGTGTCCTCGGGATCGAGCCGCGCCGAGAGCGCGGTCGAACCGGCGAGATCGCAGAACATCACGGTCAGCTGGCGCCGCTCGGCGCGATCGATCGGTGCGGCGGCGGACGCCGCGGCCGCGCGCAAATCGGCAATGGCGCGCAGCAGCTTGCGGCGATGGCCGAGCGAGATGCCGAGATCCTTCAGATCCTGCTCGGTGAGATCGCGAAGCACGGCAAAATCGATATCGTTCTCGGCAAAGCGCTGCTCGTACTCGGAAAGCCCGAGCGTCACCAGCCAGCGCGCGACGCTGTCCATGGCGGCCTCAGGAAGGCTCGACCATGCAGAAAAAGCCCGAGTGGCGGATCATGCCCATGCCGTTGCCACCTGCTTTAGGACGATAGCGTATTGAATCACTTCCGCGACGGCCGCGCGAGGATTTTTCGGTGGCGGCGCCGGCCACGAAGCAGCATTGCCGGGACAGTTCTCGCCTCATCGTTCTATTTACCGTTGCACATGATGGTGCGGGGCGGCAACCATCGGCTGGATGCGCCGCGCGCGATCGGCGATACTCGCGGCCGCGCGCCGAGGCAATGGAAGGGCGAGATGCAGGCCTATCGCGGCGGCTGCCACTGCGGCAACATCAGCTACACGCTTGACTGGCCGCTAGACGAGCTGGTGCTAGGGCGGTGCGACTGCTCGTTCTGCACCAAGCAGGGCGTCGTCTATACCGGCCATCGGCGCGCCGTGCTGTCGGTGACGGTGAAGGACGCCGCCGCGGTCGCGCGCTACGCCTTCGACTCGCACACCGCCCAGTGCCATTTCTGCAGCCGCTGCGGCGTCTACACCTTCGCCGTCAGCACCATCGACGGGCGCGACTATGCCGTCATCAACGCCAATACCTTGCACGGCTTCACTGCGCCCGAGACCGTCAGGATGTTGAGCTTTGCCGGCGAGACCACGCCCGACCGGCTGGCGCGCCGCGCCCGCACCTGGATCGCGCAGGTGAGCATCGCCGCTGCCATCTCCTGAGCCGGCCGCCTTTGCCATCGCCGTCATTCGCGCAAGGGCATCGTCGCCTTTTTCGAGTCGCGCTCGCGACCGGCGGAAGGCGCTTGGGGGCCGATTGTGCGAGTGATATGGTTAATGCGCGCAGCGTTGAACCCTCGGGCCAAAGCTGTCAGCGCAATCGCCGCCGGGGGCGGGCGAGATCGCGGACGGGTCCGGGAAAGTGCCAGGGACGGAGCATGGGGGGACCGACGACAACGCTTGTCGATCTGCTGGAGCGGCATGCCCTGGTATGCTCGCCGCGCGACGGGTACATCTATCTTGTCGCGGGCGAGGCCGAGACGGAGCGGCGCTCCTTCGCCGCGCTCCATCAGCGCGCGCGCGCCATCGCCACCTGGCTGACGCGGCTTGGCTTTGCCGACAAGCGCGTGCTGCTGCTGCTGCGCGACGGCCTCGATTTCGTCGACGCCTTGATGGGCTGCTTCTGCGCCGGCGTCGTCGCTGTGCCCGCCGCGATCCCGCGGCGCAATCGCCCGCTCGGCACGCTGCTGGCGATCGCCGGCGACGCCGAGATCGCCGCGATTTTGACCAGCGAGGAGGTGCGCACCTATCTCGAGCCGGCGCTTGCCGCGAGCGCGCCGGGCGTCGCGTGGCTTTCGCTCGAGCAGGTCGAGGGCGACGGCGATGACTGGCGTGGGCGGCGTCTGGCGCCGGAGCGGCTTGCCTTCCTGCAATACACCTCGGGCTCGACCGGCGCACCCAAGGGCGTCATGGTCAGCCACGGCAACCTCATGCACAACCAGGCGGCCATCCAGCACGCGATGCGGCTGACGCGCGAGTCGCTGTTCGTGAGCTGGCTGCCGCTGTTCCACGATATGGGACTTATCGGCACGATCATGCAGCCGCTTTATCTTGGCATTTCCTGCGTGCTCATGCCGCCGGTCGCCTTCCTGCAGAAGCCGTTGCGCTGGGTAAAGGCGATCAGCGCCTATCGCGCCACCATCAGCGGCGGCCCGAACTTCGCCTACGACCTCGCCGTCGACAAGACAACGCCGGAGCAGCGCGCGGCCCTGGACCTCGACTGCTGGTACGTCGCCTTCAATGGCTCGGAGCCGGTGCGGGCCGAGACGATCGAGCGCTTCAGCGCCGCCTTCGCGCCCGCGGGGTTCCGGCGACGGGCGCTTTATCCCTGCTACGGCATGGCGGAGAGCACGCTCTTCGTCACCGGCATCGCGCAGGGCGAGGAGCCGGTCGCGGTGCCGCGCGCCGACGCGGTGGCGTCGGCCGGCGGGGAGCCGGCGCTGGTCAGCTGCGGTCAGCCAGCGCCGGGCACGCGGCTCCTCATCGTCGATCCGCGCACGCGCCGCCCGCTGCCTGACGGCGCCGTCGGCGAGATCTGGGTCAGCGGCGGCAGCGTCGCCGCCGGCTATTACAACCGCGCCGCGGCCACGGAAGAGAGCTTCCGCGCGCGCCTCGCCGACACGGGCGAAGGACCGTTCCTGCGCACGGGCGATCTGGGATTCCTGCGCGACCGGCAGCTCTTCATCACCGGGCGCCTCAAGAACCTGATCATCGTGCGCGGCCGCAACCACCACCCGGAGGATCTCGAGGCCACGGCGCAGCGCAGCAACCCGCTGCTGGCGAAAAGCGGCGGCGTGGCGCTCGGCGTCGACGAGGGGCGTCAGGCGGCGATCGCCATCATCCACGAGCTGACGCGCGAGGGCTGGCGCGGCGCCGATGCCGACAGCATCGTCGCCGATATCCGCGAAGCCATCGCCGCCGAGCACGGGCTGCAGGTGAGCCGCGTGCTGCTGATCAAGCCGGGCAGCCTGCCGCGCACCACCAGCGGCAAAGTGCGCCGCGCGGAGTGCGGCGCGCTGCTGCACAGCGGCGGCTTCGAGACCTTGCCGGTGCAGGCGCTGCAGTGACCTCGGGCCGCGCCGCAGCCGAGGTTTCCGGCGAGCCCGCGGCGCGCAGCCCGGTGCTGCGGCATGCGGGTGGAAGCCGCGCGCAGGCGCTGCACGCCGCGGCAATTCTCGGCCTGCCGCTGCTGGCGCTCGCGGTCGCGCTGCGACAGGCCCTCAGCGGCGAGCTGCGTCTATGGCAGCCGCTGCTCGCCATCGGGCTCTATGGTCTCACCATGACCGGCATCACGGTGGGCTTCCACCGGCTGCTGTCGCATCGCGCCTTCCAGCCGCAGCGCGCGGTGCTGGCCGGCCTTGCCATCCTCGGCAGCATGGCGGCGCAGGGGCCGCCGATCTATTGGGTGAGCAATCATCGCCGCCACCACCAATTCGCCGACGCCGCCGGCGATCCGCATTCGCCGCACCGGCAGGATGGCTGCGTGCTCGGCTATTGGGCCGGCCTCTGGCACGCCCATAGCGGCTGGACCTTCAGCCACGAGCTCAGCAATCCCGTCTATTTCTGCAAGGACCTGCTGCGCGACCGGCTGCTCGGCCGGATCAACCGGCACTATTACGGCTGGGTGCTGCTCGGCCTCGCGGCCGCCGCCGGCGCCGGCGGCCTCATCGAGGGCTCGGCCATGGGCCTCTGGGACGGGCTGATCTGGGGCGGCGGCGTCCGCCTCTTCCTTTCCTATCATCTGACGGCCTCGATCAACTCGATCACCCATGCGGCGGGATATCGCTCCTTCGAGACACCCGACCACAGCCGCAACAATTGGCTGCTGGGGCTCCTGACGCTGGGCGAGGCCTGGCACAACAACCATCACGCCTCGCCAAGCTCGGCCGTGTTCGGCGTCGCCTGGTGGGAGATCGATATCGGCGCCGCGGTGGTGCGCGGCCTCGAAGCGCTGCACCTCGTGCGCAACGTGCGGCGCTTCAACCTCGAGATCGTGGCGCGCAAGCGCGTGCCGGCGACGGAGCGTGCGCCGTGAGCGAGGTGGCCCCGCCGCAAGATCGCGCGCCCGGCGTAAGCGAGGCGCCGCGCCGGGCCAAAGTCGGCCGCGTCGTCAACAACCGCCGCCTGCGCCGCTCGCAGCATCTGCATTCCGCCGCGGTCAGCCTGGCGGGCATCGCCGGCATCGTCACGGCGGTGCTGCTCGCGGTGCTGGTGAAGCCGGTCTCGGCGCTCGATGTCGGACTCTTCCTCGCCTTCTTCCTGGCGATCGGCCTCGGTGTCACCGTCGGGTTCCACCGGCATTTCACCCATCGCGCCTTCAAGGCGACGCCCGGGACGCGCAGGGCGCTCGCCATCCTCGGCTGCATGGCGGCGCAAGGGCCGGTGGTGTTCTGGGTGGCGCTGCATCGCCTCCATCACGAATTCTCCGACCGGCCCGGCGATCCGCATTCGCCGAATTTGTCGGGCAGCTCGGCTTGGCAGCGCGCCCGCGGGCTGTTCCATGCCTATATCGGCTGGACCGTTCGCCACGAGGTGCCGAACGCCAATTACTATGCCCGCGATCTCCTGACCGATCGCGGCATCATGTGGGTCAATCGCCATTACTATGCCTGGGTCGCGCTCGGCCTGGCGCTGCCGACGGCGCTGGGCGGGCTCGCCACCGCAAGCTGGCTCGGCGCTGCGGACGGGCTGATCTGGGGCGGGCTCATCCGTCTCTTTGCCGTCCATAACATCATCTGGTGGATCACCTCGCTCGCCCATGTCGCCGGCAGGCGCGATTACCTGTCGAGCGATTACAGCACCAACAACGCCTGGATCGCGCTGCCGACGCTGGGTGAAGGCTGGCACAACAACCATCACAGCTTCCCGAGCGCCGCGGTGCTGAGCTTCGAGTGGTGGCAGCTCGACATCAGCGGCCTCGCCATCCGGCTGCTGGAGCGCTGCGGACTTGCCTGGGATGTGCATGTACCGGCTACCGCCGCGCGCACCGCGCGCCGGCAGCATTAGCGTAGCGTCGACGGTAACAGGGGAGCCTTGATGATGGCGATGACGGAGCAGGGTGCGGCGGACCTCGGTGCGGCGGCGATCGAGCGCGAGATCGCCGCCTGGATGAAGAGCTATCTCGCCGATCTGCTCGAGATCGACCTGGCGGAGATCGACGACGCGAACAGTTTCGATCGCTATGGCCTCGACTTGCTGGCCTCGGTCGGGATGATCGGCGATCTCGAGGAATGGCTCGGCTGCGAGCTCGATCCCGCGCTCGCCAGCGACTATCCCTCGATCAGGGCGCTGGCGCGCCAGCTGGCATCCGACCAGCACCTGCGCGCGATCCTCACGCGCCGCCTCGGCCCCTCGCCCGCCGCGCCGCTGCCGTGAGCGCGCCCGGCGCCTCCGCCGGCGCGATCCAGCGCCATTACGACATCGGCAACGAGTTCTACGCGCTGTGGCTCGATCCGAGCCAGACCTATTCCTGCGCGCTGTGGGAGGGCGACGAGGACCTCCATACCGCGCAGCTGAACAAGATCGACTGGCATCTCGCGCGCAGCGGCGCCGCCGGCGCGCGCCGCCTGCTCGATATCGGCTGCGGCTGGGGCGGGCTGCTGCGCCGGGCGCGGGAAAGCCACGGCGTGGCGCGGGCGGTGGGGCTGACGCTGAGCGCGGCGCAGCAACGCTGGATCGCCGCGCTCGGCCTGGAGGAGGTCGAGGTGCGGCTGGAAAGCTGGGCCGAGCACCAGCCCGAAGCGGCTTATGACGCCATCGTCTCGATCGGCGCCTTCGAGCATTTCGCCCGGCTCGACCAGAGCCCGGCCGAGAAGCTCGAGGGTTATCGCGCGTTCTTCGCCTTCTGCCATCGCGCGCTGGCGCCCGGCGGCAGACTGTCGCTGCAGACGATCACCTACGAGAACGCCGACCGTAGCGATTTCAGCCAGTTCTTCGCCGAGAAGATCTTTCCGGAATCCGACCTGCCGCATCTCGCCGAGATCGCCAGCGCGGCGCAAGGCCGCTTCGAGATCGAGCAGCTGCGCCAGGACCGCGCGCACTACGCCCGCACCGCGCGCGCCTGGCTCAGCCGGCTGAAAGCGCGCAGCGCCGAGGCCGAAGCGCTGGTCGGCGCCGAGACCGTCGACCGCTACAAGAAATATCTTGGCCTGCTGGTGGTGGGCTTTCATACCGGCACGATGAACCTCGCGCGCATCGCCATGCGCCGCATCGAGCCGCGTCGAGGTTAGCCCGAACCGAGCGGCTCTCGCGGTTGCTTGCGCAACCGCTGGCGCCGCCGCGGACGAACTCGCTGACGCGAGTTCGCCTGGCGCCTACCTCCTCTCGCGGAAGAAGCGCTTGAGCAGCGCGCCGGCGCGGCGCTCGTCGATGCCGCCATAGACTTCCGGCCGGTGATGGCAGGTCGGCTGCTGGAAGAGGCGCGGCCCGTGCTCGACCGCGCCGCCCTTGGGATCATAGGCGGCGAAATAGAGCCGGCGGATGCGCGCCAGCGAGATCGCCGCGGCGCACATGGCGCAGGGCTCGAGCGTGACGTAGAGATCGCAATCGTCGAGCCGCGGCACGCCGCGCGCCGCCGCCGCCGCGCGCAACGCCAGCATCTCAGCATGCGCGGTGGGATCGGCGAGCGCCTCGCCGCTATTGCCGGCCTGCGCCAGCACCGCGCCGCTGGCGGCGTCCACCACCACCGCGCCCACCGGCACCTCGCCGCGCAAGGCGGCGCGCTCGGCCTCGGCCAGCGCCAGCGCCATCGGGCTTTCGCGCGCATTGCTCATCATGGCACCGTTCCGGTTGCGGGCGCGAAGCGGCGGCGCAGCGCCAGCGGCGGCGCGATCGGCCGACGGGTGGAGAGGCGGATGAACAGCCCGGTCTGCTCGGCTCGGGCGCGGATCTCGCCGCCGACGATGAATTCCGCGGCGAGCTGCCATTTGACGCGGCCCATCGCGGTCACCCACATCCGTCCCCTGAGGGCATCGCGGAGAGTGACCGGCCGCTCATAGGCGATGCGCGTCTCGAGCAGGATCGGCGCCACATCCTCGGCCAGCGCCTGGGCGATGGGGTAGGCCTCCTCCATCATCGCCAGACGCAGATCCTCGAGCCAGCGGACATAGACGATGTTGCTGACGATGCCGGCGAAATCGATGTCGTAGGTGCGGACGGGGAGATCGCGTTCGATCATGCGCGGCTCGGCCATCGCGGCGAAACTCCTTGCCTGGGCCGGTGCGGCCATGGTCTCTGTGGCGGCGCCATTTTAGCACGCCCGATCCGCCACGCATCCCCGGGAGCTCGCCGATGTTCCGCAGACGTTCGCTTGCTGCTGCCGCCACGCTGGCCCTGTTGCTGCTGCCGCGCGCCGCCGCCGCCCAGAGCGTGAAGCAGGTGCTGGATGAGTTCGGCCTGCTCGGCAGCTGGTCGACCGATTGCAGCAAGCCGCCAAGCGCGCAGGCGCCGCGCGTCGTCTATGCCGAGCAGGCCGATGGCAGCGTCACGCGCGAGCTGGTCGAGGGCGCGGCGCATGGCACCGGCACACCCTTCGTGGCGGCGACACGCGTGGCACCCGATCAAGTCGAAGTCGATTATTCCTACCAGGACCGCATCGTTCACCTCGTGCTCGAGATGCACGACGGGCGGCATCACGGGCTCAGGTCCTGGATCGACGGCGGGGCACCCTTCATGGAGGATGGCGTGGTGCTCGCCAACAACCGGAAGGCGCCCTGGCTCGCAAAATGCCCGGAGTGAGCGGCTTGCGAGGGCTGCCCTCGCCGCGTAGGATCGCCGCCGCTCAAGCTTTTTTAACGCGCCTCGGCGCAAGGTCCCGCGCATGGCACACCCGGTCATCGGCCTGACGCTCGATTCCGAGCCCCCGGGCGGTTATTCCAAGACGCATCCCTGGTATGCGCTGCGCGAGAATTACTGCGATGCGGTGACGCGCGCTGGCGGCCTGCCCATCCTGCTGCCGCATGCGCCGGAGCAGGCGCAGGACTATCTCGCGCTGATCGACGGGCTCATCGTCACGGGCGGCGCCTTCGATGTCGACCCCGCGCTGTTCGGCGCCGAGACGCGCCATGCGAGCGTCATCACCAAGGACCGCCGCACCGCCTTCGAGCTTGCCATCACCCGCGGCGCGGTCGAGGCCGACAAGCCGGTGCTCGGCATCTGCGGCGGCCAGCAGCTGCTCAATGTCGCGCTGGGCGGCACGCTGATCCAGCACATCCCCGACGAGGTACCGGGCGCGCTGGCGCATGAGCAGCCCAACCCCCGCAGCGAAGCGGGCCATGTGGTGGCGGTGAGCGAGGGTACGCTGCTGCGCCACATCACGGGCATGGCGGAGCTGCCGGTGAACTCGGCCCATCACCAGGCGGTGAAGGCGCTCGCCCCGGGATTGGTGGTCGATGCGGTCGCGCCGGACGGCGTCGTCGAGGGCATCGAGGATCCGCGCCGGCGCTTCCTCATCGGCGTGCAGTGGCATCCGGAATATTTCATCAGCGAAGGCGACAGCCGCCTCTTCGCCGCCTTCATCGCCGCAGCCCAGCGCTGAGCGTCATGGCCGAGCCCGCGCTGGCGAAGGGAGAGCGTATCGCCAAGCTGCTGGCGCGCGCCGGGCTGTGCTCGCGCCGCGACGCCGAGCGGCTCATCGCCGAAGGCCGCGTCTCGGTCGACGGCAAGGTGCTGACCAGCCCGGCGCTGGCGCTGGCCGGCGATCACGATATCCGCGTCGATGGCAAGCCGATCCCCGATGCCGAGCCGGCGCGGCTGTGGCGCTATCACAAGCCGACGGGACTGCTGACCACGCATCGCGACGAGCGCGGCCGCCCCACCGTCTTCGAGCGGCTGCCGCCGGAGCTGCCGCGGCTGATCTCGGTCGGCCGCCTCGACCTCAATTCCGAGGGGTTGCTGCTGCTCACCACGGATGGCGGCCTGGCGCGGGATCTCGAGCTGCCGGCACGCGGCTGGCTCCGGCGCTATCGCGTGCGCGTCCAGGGCGCGGTCGATGCCGAGCGGCTCGCCGCTCTCGCCGAGGGTGTCACCATCGACCGCATCGCCTACGGCCCGATCCGCGCCGTGCTCGACCGGCAGCAGGCGAGCAACGCCTGGCTGACGCTCAGCCTGCATGAAGGCAAGAACCGCGAGATCCGCCGCGTCATGGAGCATCTGGGACTGATGGTGTCGCGGCTCATCCGCATCGCCTATGGCCCCTTCCAGCTCGGCGACCTCGAGCGCGGCGCGATCGAGGAAGTGCCGCGCCGCGTGCTGCGCGAGCAATTGGGCGCGAGCGCGCCCGCCCGGCCCAAGCGCCATGCGGATCATCGCCGGTAAGCATCGCGGCCGCGTGCTGGCGGCGCCCGAGGGGCATAACGTGCGCCCGACCGGCGACCGCGTGCGTGAGTCGCTGTTCGACATCCTCGCCCATGGCCGCCTCAGCGACGGGCCGGCCTTCGAAAGCGCACGCGTACTCGACGCCTTTGCCGGCACCGGCGCCTTCGGCCTCGAGGCGCTGTCGCGCGGCGCGGCACATGCGAGCTTCCTCGAGAAGGACCGCGTGGCGCTCGCCGCCTTGCGCGCCAATATTGCGACGCTCGGCGAGGAGAAGCGCGCGGCGATCTTGCCGGGCGACGCGCTGCGCCCGCCGCCAACGACGACGCCGGTGACCCTCGCCTTTCTCGATCCCCCCTATCACGAGGACCTCGCGACGCCGGCGCTCGCCGCGCTCGCCGCGCGAGGCTGGCTCGCGCCCGGCGCGCTGGCGGTGGTGGAGGTGGCGGCGCGGCAGAAATTCGCGGCACCCGAAGGGTTCGCGCTGCTGGAGGAGCGGCGCTACGGCGCGGCGCGGCTGGTGTTTTTGCGGTTCGGGGAGCTGGCGCCGTAAAGAGCGCCCGGTAGCCAACGGACTTTGCTCGTCACCCGCGAGGCTTGGGGCGCATGTCAGAGGCAGCCGCAAATCTCGCGTCTATGCCAGCCCGATGAGCGCTGGCAGCCCACGGCGCGGCGCGGGTGCGGCTAAGCGATGACACCTTTGGAAGAGGTCGGCGCCGGACCATAGGTCGTGGTCGTCGCTTTCGTCCCGTTCGAATAGGTGATAACCGTCGTCGTCACGCCACTTGGCGAGGTCGTGCTCGTCTCACTCACGATGGTCGTCGACGACGAAGACGATGCACCGCCCCCGCCGCCGGATCCGCCGCCACCGCCGGGACCACCCGCACCGCCGGCGGCACCCCCGCCATGGCCGCCTTGCGTCTGCGCCGCCGATTGCAGCGCCGAGAAGGCTTGCTGGGCGCCGGTGAGGTTGCCGGACTGCAGCGCGTTGCCGATCTGGCTCAGCGCCAGACTGAGCGGGTTTTTCTGACCGCTGGCGCCACCGGGCGGCAGGTTCTGGCTGACGAACTGGCTCAGCGTCGCATAAGCCTGCTGCGCCGAGCCCAAATTGCCCGATTGGAGCGCCTGGCCCAGCTGCTGGAAATCGTTCTTGAGCTCGCTCAGCTGCTGGCTGCCGAGCGGAATGGGATTTGCCGCCGACGCGCTCACGCCAGAGATGGACATGGGATCCTCGCGATGGGTCGTGCGGAGAACATATCGGAAAAGCGGTGCGTCGGATGATCGTGGCCCCCATTTCCTTACATCGCCTTAAGACGACAGAGGCGGTTCGCCATGGCGATCGACGGTGACCGGGGCTTGTTAAATCGAGCATCCCATCATAGGTGATGGATAGAGGCCGCCGCCGAACCTGATCGAGCTGATCCGCGAAGGGTTTATCGATGCATCATCTCGCCCATCCGATGGCTCGCCGGCTCGCCGCGGCGATGGTCTTCGGCGGCATCGCTCTGGCGGGTCTGTTGCCAACGGCTTCGCTGGCCCAGGCGGCCGATGCCGGGATCACCTCGCGCGACGCTCCGGTGAGCGATAATAACGGGCAATCGGGCAAGCCCGCGCCGACCCTGGAGAAGTCCGCCACGCAGCCGGCCCTGGACCCGATCCGCGCGCGGATAAAGTACCTGCACGACCGGCTGCGTATCACGCCGACGCAAGAGCCGCTCTGGGCCAATGTCGCGCAAGCGATGCGCGACAACGCGACGGCCTTGGCGCCGTTGCTTAAAGAGCGGCTTCAGAGCGCTGAGAAGGGCGACGCCGTCGACAATCTCGGCGCCTACGAGAAGCTCGGCGAGGCGCAGCTCGACGGTCTCAGGAAATTCATCGCCGCCTTCACGGCGCTCTATGCCGGCCTGTCGAACGATCAGAAGAAGATCGCCGATGCGGTTTTCCGCATTGGTCCCTTGGGCATGGTGGGCGGCATCCCGGAGTCGGCAGACATGCTCATCGCGCCGGAGCCCTACCCGTCCTATCCACCCTATGCGGGATTGCCTCCCGCGCCCGTCGCTCCCGCTTACCCCGCTTATCCCCCTTACGCCTACGCCGCGCCCTACGCGTATTATCCTTATTACGGGCCGTGGCTGTGGGGCCCGCCGGTCGGGCTGGGCGCGTCATTCCTTTTTGCCCGGGGCTTCCATCATCGGCACGGCTTCTTCCCCGGTCCTGTGGGTCGACCCGGCTTCCCGCCGGGCAGGGCGGGCGTCGTGCATCGCCGCTGACAACCTACCTTCGCCCGAACAGCTTCTCGATATCGGCGAGGCCGAGCTCGACATAAGTGGGGCGGCCGTGATTGCACTGGCCGCTATGGGGCGTGCGCTCCATCTGGCGCAGCAGCGCGTCCATTTCCGCCTGGGTCAGGCGGCGGCCGGCGCGGACGCTGCCGTGGCAGGCGAGCGTGCCGCAGACCTCCTCGAGCCGCTCCTTCAGGGCCAAGGCGTCGCCGAGCTCGGCCAGCTCATCGGCGAGGTCGCGCACCAGCCCCTGCACATCGGTCTCGCCCAGCAGCGCCGGCACCTCGCGCACCACCACGGCGCCGCTGCCGAAGGGCTCGAGCAGCAGGCCGAGCTCGGCCAGCTCCGACGCCCGCGAGGCCAGCCGCGCGGCCGCAGCCTCCTCGAGCTCCACCACCTCCGGCAGCAGCAGGATCTGCCGCGCGACGCCCGTGGCGGCGAGCGACGCCTTCATGCGCTCATAGACCAGCCGCTCATGGGCGGCGTGCTGGTCGACGATGACGATGCCCTGCGCGGTCTGCGCCACGATGTAGGTGTCGTGCAGCTGGGCGCGGGCGGCGCCCAGGGGATAGCTCTCGGTCTCGGCCGCCTCGGCGGGGCGCGCCGCCGGCAGGTCGAGGCCGAGGCCGCCCGAGATCGGCGCCTGATAGATCGCCGCGCTCTCGGCGAGGCCGCGGGCGAGCGATGCCGGCGCCGCGCCCCAGCCGCCGCCGGCATGCGGCAAGGCGCCGGGACGGAAGGCGGAGAGCGCCTCGGCGGCGGTGGTGGTGGCGGCGCGGTGGCCCGCGGCGGCAAGCGCCTGGCGCAGCGCGCCGACGATGAGCCCACGCACCAGTCCGGCATCGCGGAAGCGCACCTCGGCTTTGGCGGGATGGACGTTGACGTCGACCTCGTCTTCGGGGAGGTCGAGGAACAGCGCCACCAGCGGATGACGGTCGCGGGCGAGGAAATCCTGGTAGGCGCCGCGCACTGCGCCGACCAGCAGCTTGTCGCGCACCGGCCGGCCGTTGACGAAGAGATACTGGTCGCGGGCGGTGGCGCGGTTGAGGGTGGGCAGCCCGGCGAAGCCGCCGAGCCGCACACGCTCGCGCGATGCGTCGATCGCCAACGCATTATCGGCGAAGTCGCGGCCGAGGATGGCGGCAAGCCGCGCGCGCCGCGCCGCGCCGGCATCGGCCTCGGCGAGATCGCCGCGCTGGGCGGCGAGCCGGAGCAGCACGCGATCCTCATCGCCGATGACGGTAAAGGCGATCGCGGGATAGGCCATGGCGAGGCGCCGCACGGTGTCGACCGCCTGGTCGCGCTCGCTGCGCGCGGTCTTCATGAATTTGAGCCGCGCCGGCGTCGCGTAGAAGAGGTCGCGCACCTCGACCCGCGTGCCTTGGGATTGCGCCGCGGGCAGCGGCGCGCCCTTGGCGCCGCCCTCGACCGTCAGCGACCATGCCTCGACTGCGCCGCGCCGGCGGCTGGCCAGCGTCAGGCGGCTCACCGCGCCGATCGACGGCAGCGCCTCGCCGCGGAATCCCAGGCTGCTGATGCGCAGGAGGTCGTCATCCGGCAGCTTCGAGGTGCAGTGGCGCTCGACCGCGAGCGAAAGCTCGTCGCCGCTCATGCCTTCGCCGTCATCGGTGACCGCGATCAGGCTCTGCCCGCCGTCGCGCAGCACGACCTCGATATGCGCGGCGCCGGCATCGATGGCGTTCTCCACCAGTTCCTTCACCGCCGAGGCGGGACGCTCGACCACCTCGCCGGCGGCGATCCGGTTGACGAGCACGGGCGGCAATTGGCGAATGGACATAAGGCCATTGTGCGCCGTCGGACCCTGATTCGCCAAGCGATTGCCGCGCCAGACGGCCGCCCTGCCCGACCGACGATACCGACTCCGCGGAGATCGGCGGCACGTGTACCTGGAGCACGCGCCGCGTCAGCCGCGGCGCGATAGGCCTTCGTCGAGTCGCTGGTGTCGATTGAGGCGAGTCGGCCGCCGGTGCCCGTCGTTCAGCCGCCGTCAGCCGGCGCTTCCGCGGCACCGGGCAGGCTTGGCGGCGAGCCTACGACGACGAAGGAGAGCTGGCCGGGATCGAGCCGCTTGCGGGCGACGCGCCGGGCATCATCCAGGGTCACGGCGTTGATCAGCGTGTTGCGCTGGTCGAGATAGTCGATGCCGAGCCCGTCGCGCTGAATGCCGACCAGCGTGGCGGCGATGCTGCCGGTGGAATCGAGGCTCAGCGGATAGGAGCCGGTGAGATAGGTCTTGGCGTCGGCGAGCTCCTGCGCCGTGGGGCCGTTCTCGCGCATGCGCTTCCATTCGGCGCGGATGAGGTCGATCGATTGCGCGACCCGGCCGTTCTCGGTGGCGACGCTGCCGATGATGAGGCCGGCATGGCGCAGCGGGTCGAGGCCGCTGTAGATGGAATAGGCGAGTCCGCGCTTGACGCGCACCTCTTCGGTCAGCCGCGAGGAGAAGCCGCCGCCGCCGAGGATATGATTGACGACATAGAGGGCGTACCAATCGGGATCGACGCGCTTGATGCCGGGCTGGCCGAAGGTGACGACGCTTTGCGGGATCGGCAGCCGCGCCAGCAGCAGCGACGCCTTGGCCGCAACCGTCGCCTCGGGCACGGTGCCCTCCGCCGCCTGCGCCGGCAGGTCGCCGAAGACATGGTCGAGCAGCGGCCGCAGCGTCTCGGGCGTGACGTCGCCGACGACGCCGATCAGGATCGCATCCCGGGCGAAGCGGCTTTTCACCAGCGCGCGCATGTCGTCGACGCCGATGCGGGCGATGCTCTCCGGCGTGCCGTGGCGCGGCCGGGCGTAGGGGTGGTCGCCGAAGACGTTGCGGAACCACAGCCGCCCGGAAATGTATTGCGGCTGGCGCAGCTCGCGCGCGAGCTCGCCAAGCAGCTGTCCGCGCACGCGCGCCACCGCCGTCTCGTCGAAGCGCGGTGCGGTCAGCGCCAGATGCAGCAGCTCCAGCGACGGCGCGAGATTGGCGGTGATGCTGCGCAAGGAGATGCCGATATCGTCCACGCCGGCCTCGACATCGAGCGACGCCGCGAGATCCTCGAGCCGGCCCTGGAACGCCTCGCTGTCCAACTCGCCCGCGCCCTCGTCGAGGAGATCGGCGGTCAGCGTGGCAAGCCCGCTCTTGTCGGCGGGATCGAGCGCGGCGCCGCCGCGGAAGCTGACATCGAGCGTCACCACCGGCAGGCTGTGATCCTCGACCAGCCAAGCGGTGATGCCGAGCGGGCTGGTGACCGCCTGCACCTTGGTCGCGGCGAGCGCCGGCGCGGCGACGAGCAGCACCAGCGCCAGCGCCGCCCCGCCGAGAGCGCGGTGGAGGCTCACGAGGTCGGCTCCGCCAGCAGCACGCCGGTGACGCCGATCTCGTCATGGATGACCAGCCGCGCGGCGGCGTTGACCTCGTCGAGGGTCACGGCACCGATATGCTGCGGCCAGGTCTCGACGTCGTCGAGGCTGCGCCCGGTGGCGAGCGCGGCGCCGATGATGCGCGCCGGTCCTTCGAGGCTGTCCCGAGCATAGACCGCCTGCTGCTGCATGTGCTGCTTGGCGCGGTCGACTTCCGCCTGCGTCAGCCCGTCCTTCAGCGCCGTCTTGATCACCGCTTCGAGCGCGGTCTCGAGATCGGCGATGGCGACGCCTTTCTTGGGCGTGGCATAGAAGCCGAAGGTGGCGAGATCGAGCGCGCCGGGATCGTAGAAGGCGCCGGCGGCCAGGGCCACGCCCTGCTGCAGCACCAGCCCGCGGTAGAGCCGCGAGGTGACGCCGCCGCCCAGCACCTCCGCCAGCACCTGCAGCGCATAGGCATATTGGCGATTGTCGGCCGAGGTGTAGCTCGGCGCAAGGTAGGAGCGGCTCCAGGAGGGTTCGCCGGCGCGCGGGCTACGCATGACGAGGCGGGTCGCGGCCACCTTCGGCGGCTCCTGGGCGCGATTGCGCGCCGGCACCGCGCGCGCCGGTATCGGCCCATAATATTTCTTGGCCAGCGCGCGCACCTGCGCCAGGGTGACGTCGCCGCCAATCACCAGCACGGTGTTGTTGGGCGCGTACCAGCTGCGATAGTAATCGACCGCATCCTGCGTGGTCAGGCCGCGCATCTCATGCTCCCAGCCGATCACCGGGTTGTGGTAGGGATGGTTGAGAAAGAGCGCAGCGTTGATCTGCTCGCTCAGCAGCGCCGAGGGTACGTTGTCGATGCGCGTATGCCGCTCCTCGACGATGACGTCGCGCTCGGGCAGCACGACGGCGTCGTTCAGCACCAACCCGGTCATGCGCTCGCTCTCGAGCTTCATGACCAGCTCGAGCCGGTCGGCGGCGACGTCCTGGAAGAAGGCGGTGTAGTCGGCGGTGGTGAAGGCGTTCTCGCGCCCGCCATTCTGCGCGATGATGTGCGAGAAGGCACCGGGCGGCGTCTCTTTCGTGCCCTTGAACATGAGATGCTCGAGGAAATGCGCGATCCCGGTCTTGCCGCGATGCTCGTCGGCCGAGCCGACCTTGTACCAGATCATCTGCGTCACGATCGGCGCGCGATGATTCTCGATCACCGCCACCTGCAGTCCGTTGGCGAGCGTGAAGCTCTCGGCGTTGAACTGCTTTGCCTGCTGCGCCCAGGATGCGGCGGGCAGCGTCAGGAGGAGGAGGGTGAGCAGCCTGGGCAGCAGCGCTTTCGCCACGGTATCCTCCTTGCGGCGCGGATGAACGAAACCAGCGTTCAGAATGCGCCGACCATCGCTGGCGCCTTGGAACGCTCGATGGTGGGCGCGCCGGTCATGCCTTGCGCCGCCGCCGGAGCGCCGGCGGAGGCGCTGGCCGCCGCCTCGCTGCCTTTCAGGCGCTGCGCCTCCTGGTTCGGGTCGATCACCTGGTCGGCGGCGCCGCCGGGCGGCGTCTCGGGACCGCGCCAGAACAGCAGCTTGTCGACGAAGGTCTGATCAACCGGGGTGTTATCGCCCTTCGCCTCCTGGGCGATGGTCTGGCGGATGTCGGGCGCGGCGGTGGCGGCGCCGGCCTGCTTCAGCAACTCGTTCTCGCCGGCGCTGCGCTGGTCCGCCCCGGGCAGCGCCGCCTCCTGATCGCCGGCACGGAAGATGGTCTGCTTCGCCTGGTCGGTGGCCGAGACCTCCTGCGTCGGATCCGCGCCGGGCCGCGGCGGGCGCAACGCGTAGTCGGGCGGAATGGCGAGCGGCGCGCGGGACACCACGGCAAACTCGTCAGGCACCACCTTTTCGATGCCGAACGCGCGCTCGAGGCTGTCGCAGCCGCCGAGCGACAGCGCGGCAAGCGCGACGGCCGAAAGAACAAGTGCAGAATGACGCATCGACACCAACCCTACTCCACCCCCGCTAATTAGTCGCTTTGGCGCGCGCAAGCAAGCTGTCCAGCAGCATGAGGCCGACCCCGACGGAAATCGCCGCATCCGCCAAGTTGAAGACGTAGAAATGCCACTGGCCGAGATGGAAGTCGAGAAAATCGACCACCGCGCCGCGCCACAACCGGTCGACGACGTTGCCGACGGCGCCGCCGATGACGATGCCGATGCCGAAGGCAACCAGCGGCTCACGCGCCCGCCCCAGCCAGACCAGCAGGCCGGTGACGATCGCCGCCGCCAGAATGGTGAAGATGACCGTGTTGAGCGCGGCGTCGTTGTTGAAGAGGCCGAAGCTCATGCCGCGGTTCCAGATGAGCGCGAAATTGAGGAAGGCGGTCACCGGCAGGAAGCTGCCGGGCGGCCGGGCGGCAAACAGCGCCAGGATCCACGCCTTGGCAAGCTGGTCGGCGAGCGCCACGACCACCGCCACGGCGAGCCCGCGCCCAAGCATCAGCCGGCCCCCGCCACCGCGTCGGCGCAGCGCCGGCAGAGATCGGGATGGGTGGCGACAGCACCCACCTCCGGCAGGACGCGCCAGCAGCGCTGACATTTATCACCCGGCGCCGGCCCGACCAGGACGGCGACGCCGGCGACCTCCGGCAGGGTAAAGGCGCCGGCCGGCGGCGGCGCGGTGGAAAGCGTGCCGTCGGAGGTGATGCAGATCTCGGCGAGGTCGAGGCCAGCAAGCGCCGCGACGTAAGCGGCGTCGGCATGGATGGTGACGCTTGCCTGCAGGCTCGAGCCGATGCGCTTTTGCGCGCGCTCGAGTTCGATCGCGCCGGTGACGACGCGGCGCAGCTCGCGGATGCGCACCCATTTCTCGCCGAGCGCATCGTCGCGCCAGCCCGCCGGCACCTCGGCATAGGTCTCGAAATGCACGCTGCTTCCGGCTGCGTCGCCGTGGCGGCTGAGCCACGCCTCCTCGGCGGTGAAGCACAGCACCGGCGCGAGCCAGCGCACCAGGCAGTCGAAGGCGCGGTCGAGCACGCTGCGCGCGGCGCGTCGCCGCGGCGCATCGGGCGGATCGCAATAGAGCGAGTCCTTGCGCACATCGAAATAGAAGGCGGAGAGATCGACGGCGCAGAAGGTGTGCAGCGCCGTGAACATGGTGTGGAAGTCGTAATCCTCGGCCGCGCGGCGCACCAGCGCGTCGAGCTCGGCCAGCCGATGCAGCACGAAGCGCTCGAGCTCGGGCATCGCCGCCGATGCGATGCGTTCGCTCTCGGCGAAGCCGGCGAGGCTGCCCAGAAGATAGCGCAGCGTGTTGCGCAGCCGGCGATAGGCGTCGGACTGGTATTTCAGGATCTCGGGGCCGATGCGCAGATCCTCGGTATAATCCGACGCCACCACCCAGAGCCGCAGGATGTCGGCGCCGCTCTGCGCCACCACGTCTTGCGGCACCACGGTGTTGCCGAGCGATTTCGACATCTTGCGGCCCTGCTCGTCGAGCACGAAGCCATGCGTCAGCACCGCCTCGTAGGGCGCGCGGCCGCGCGTGCCGCAGGATTCCAGCAGCGAGGAATGGAACCAGCCGCGATGCTGGTCGGAGCCCTCGAGATAGAGCGAGGCCGGCCAGCGCAGGTCCGGCCGCCGCTCGAGCACGAAGGCGTGGGTCGAGCCGCTGTCGAACCAGACATCGACGATATCCTTGACCTGCTCGTAGTCCTCGGGATCCCGGTTGCCCAGGAAGAGCTTGGGATCGGCGGTGTACCAGGCATCGGCGCCTTCGCGCTCGAAAGCGTCGGCGATGCGGTCGATCACCTCCTGATCGCGCAACAGCTCGCCCGATCGCTTGTCGACGAAGACGGCGATCGGCACGCCCCAGGCGCGCTGGCGCGAAATCACCCAATCGGGCCGCGTCTCGATCATGGAGCGGATGCGGTTCTCGCCCTGGGGCGGGACCCAGCGCGTGGCGGCGATGGCGTCGAGCGCCTTCTGCCTGAGCCCGTTCGCCGCCATCGAGATGAACCATTGCGGCGTGTTGCGGAAGATCAGCGGCGCCTTGGAGCGCCAGGAATGCGGATAAGAATGGACGAGCGTGCCTTGCGCGAGCAATCCCCCCGCCTCGGCGATGGCGGCGATGACCGTGCGATTGGCGTCGCCGGTCTCGCCGTTGGGCCAGTAGACGTGCCGGCCGGCGAATAGCGGCACATGCGCAAAATATGTCCCGTCGCCGGAAACGGTCTGCGGCACCTCGATGCCGTGCTTCTGGCCGACCTCCCAATCGTCGGCGCCATGGCCCGGCGCGATATGGACGAAGCCGGTGCCGTCGCTGTCGGTTACGAAATCGCCGGCGAGCAGCGGCACGGCGAAATCATAGCCGCGCCCGTGCAACGGATGGCGACAGATCGTACCGGCGAGATCGCCGCCCGTGAACGCCGCCAGCACGACGCCGCCGACGCGCAACTCCTTCTCCACCTCCGGCCAGCGCCGCAAGCCCACCACGAGCTTGTCGCCGACATGGGCGAGGCTACCCTCCTCGGCGCGGACGATGTCGACCAGCACGTAGTTGATCTCGGCGCCATAGGCGATGGCGCGATTGCCGGGCAAGGTCCAGGGCGTGGTCGTCCAGATCAGTACTGCGGCGCCGGCAAGCTCTGGACGCGACGGCGTCGCCACCGGAAAGCGCACCCACACCGTCGTGGAAGTGTGATCGTGATATTCGATCTCGGCCTCGGCCAGCGCGGTCTGCTCGACCACCGACCACATCACCGGCTTGGAGCCGCGATAGAGCCCGCCATTCATGGCGAACTTGCCGATCTCGCGCACGATCTGCGCCTCGGCGGCAAAGGACATGGTGGTGTAGGGATGGTCCCAGTCGCCGATGACGCCGAGGCGCTTGAATTCCGCGCGCTGGACATCGAGCCAATGGGCGGCGAAGTCGCGGCATTCGCGGCGGAATTGCACCACCGGCACCTCGTCCTTCGACTTCTTCTTGGCGCGATACTCTTCCTCGATCTTCCATTCGATCGGCAGGCCGTGGCAATCCCAGCCGGGAACATAGACCGCATCCTTGCCGAGCATCTGCTGGGCGCGGTTGACCACGTCCTTCAGGATCTTGTTGAGGGCGGTGCCGAGATGGATGTTGCCGTTGGCGTAAGGCGGCCCGTCATGCAGGATGAATTTCGGCCGGCCGGCGGCGATCTCGCGCTGGCGGCGCCAGAGATCGAGCACCGCCCAGCGCTCCAGCAGCGCCGGCTCGCGTCGGGGCAGATCGCCGCGCATGGGGAAATCGGTCTGCGGCAGAAAAACGGTCGTTTTGTAATCGGTGGCCATGGCCTTAACGGGTTCCAGGGGGCGCGCCGGGAGCGGCCGGCGCGGCGATGGGACGAGGCGGCGTGTTCCCGATCCTCAGCCGAGGACCGGGCGGCTAATTCGCAGAGTCCGCCGCCGCGCTACCGTGACCATGGTCGCGACCATAAGGAAGGGGGCGGAAGGCGTCAACCGGACCCCGGTTCCGCCCCGCTTGCCGAGGCGGCCCATACCGGCCCCGCCCCGCCGACAGGAGGACCGACGGGGTGGTCACGCCGATTTGCGAACCACGCGCGATCGGCGCGCCGGTGCAAACCGGCACGCCGCCGACGCTCCCGCATCTAGGCCGGTCGCGACGGTGTATCGCCGGGCCCAACCTAACGCCCGTCCGGGGACCATCAGGGCGGGCGCTTCGGTCGTGCTGATCCCGGAGGTCTACCGGGACTGCTCCCGGAAAATGTCAGGCATGATCGGCGGTGCTCACGGGCTTGCCCCGCTCAAGCGTCCAGGCATATTTGCCGCGGGTCTCGAATGAGCCATACCGGATACGATTTCCACGGACGTCACGACGCCAAGCGCGCGGATTTTTTCCCCGAATGGTCGGTGCGCTCTCCCAGGCAATGTCGCGATCTTTCTTCCTTGCCATGCCAAATTCTCCAGAATTAACGGAAATTGAGACGCCGCTCGGTGCGGCACGGTTTGCGGCGCGAATATCGGAAGGGCGCGCCGTATCGTCAAGCCGATCGTGACCTGCCACGACGGAATATGGCGCCCGCACATCGAATAAACGAGTCCGCCCTGCTTTTTCTCTCTCTGGATAAGATGATTCTTCAGACGCCCGCGGCTTGTCGCTCGCGAAGGAGGCAAATAATCGCGCCAACTATTCTCGCCAAAATGCCGGCAGCGCCTGCAGCAGCGCGCGGGCCTTGGCGGCGTCCTCGGCGATCTGCGCCTTGAGCGCGTCGATGCCGGGGAATTTGCGCTCGGGGCGCAGATGCTCGATGAGCGCAACGCGCAGGTGGCGGCCGTAAAGATCGCCCGAGAAATCAAAGAGATTCACTTCGAGGCGGAGATCGGTGCCGCCGAAGGTGGGACGATTGCCGAAATTGGCGACCGCGTCGAACCAGCGGGTCCCTTCGCCCTCCCTAAGCCCGGCGCGCACCGCATAGACACCGGCGGCGGGGCGCAGATAGTCCTGCAGGAAAAGATTGGCGGTGGGAAAGCCGATGGTACGGCCGCGCTGGTCGCCGCGCTCGACCCTGCCGTCGATCTCCCAGAAGCGCCCGAGCAGCGCGGCCGCTTCGCGCGGCCGGCCCGCGAGAAGATGCTCGCGGATCTGCGTCGAGGAAAAGGCGGCGCCGGTCGCCGCCTGCACCGGCGCAACGATGTCGACGCCGAAGCCCAGCGCGGCGCCGCGCTCGGCGAGCAGCGCCGGGGTGCCGCGGCGCTGATGGCCGAAGACGAAATCGTAACCCACCACGACATGGCGCGCGCCCAGCCCGCGGACCAGCACGCTGTCGACGAAATCCTCGGCGCTGCGGCGGGCGAAGTCGGGGTTGAAATGCAGGGTGAAAAGGAGATCGACGCCAAGCGCCTCGATGCGGCGCGACTTGACGCGAAACGGGGTCAGACGGAAGGGCGGGTCCTGCGGCCGGAAGAGGCTGCGCGGGTGCGGTTCGAAAGTGAGCACGGCATGCGGCGCGCCGGCCAGGCGCGCGATCCTTCCCGCCTCGCCGATGACGTGCTGGTGGCCGAGATGGACGCCGTCGAAATTGCCCAGCGCGACCACTGCGCCGCGCTCGCCGGCTGCCACCTTGTCGTGGCGGAAGATGCGCATGAAACCGGGCTCAAACTCCTCGCTGTCGCCGGCGAAAATATCCCGCCCGGGGCGGCAAGGATAGGGCGGCCGCCAACCGCCTCAGCCGCGCGACGGCACCATGACCAGCGCGTCGCCGTCGATCACCACCGTCGCGCCGACGCGACAGACGGT
Organism: uncultured Alphaproteobacteria bacterium; assembly: GCA_963789275.1. Taxonomy (GTDB): domain Bacteria; phylum Pseudomonadota; class Alphaproteobacteria; order ATCC43930; family CGMCC-115725; genus DAHUYF01. Next base: position 55,001 of record CAWBKF010000009.1, on the reverse strand, counting down.
CTTGAGCATGACCCGAGCCTTGTCGCGGATGATGTCGGTGACGGTGACCCGCGCTTCGACCCGGTCGCCGATGCGCACCGGGGCGCGGAAGCTCAGATTCTGCGTCAGATAGATCGTGCCGGGGCCGGGCAGGCGCGAGGCGATGGTGGTGGATACGAAGCTCGCCGACAGCATGCCATGGACGATGCGGCCCTTGAAGCGGGTGGTGCGGGCATAAGCCTCGTCCAGATGCACTGGGTTATGGTCGCCCGATATCTCGGCGAATTTGACCACATCCTGATCGGTGACGACGCGCTCATAGGCGGCAGTCATGCCGACCGCGAGATCTTCCAGGACATAGCCGGCCACCGGCGGGCCGCCGGCGCGTATATCATCCATCGACACACCTCGAAGAATAAAAGGCTTGCTGTGCTCGAGCGACCGGCGCGGCCAAGAATGGTGCAGCGCAACTTAGCGGTGCCGACGGCTCGCGGCAAGCCAGGTAACCCTGAGCCGCTTATCTAACGCTTAAAATGGGTGTTCCTCTCGCTATTGCGAGGGACTCGCAATAGCGCCCGGGCGGGGCTCGATCGGCAGCAGCGTGGCAAGGCCAAGCTGCTCCTCGAGCCCCGCCGCCGCCGCCAGCAGCGCCGCCTCACCGCGCGGCCGCCCGACGAGCTGCAGCCCGACCGGGAGCCCGGCGCGGGTGAAGCCGCAGGGCAGCGATAAGGCGGGGCAGCCGACCAGGGTCACGGCATAGCTCATGGCGAGCCAGTCGACGTAATTGTCGAAGCGGCGGCCTGCCACCTCCGCGACATAGCGCTGCTCGATGTCGAAGGGCGGCACGATCACCGCCGGCGTCGCCAGCAGATCGTACTCGGCGAAGAACCCCACGACGCGCTCATGGAGCCGGGCGCGCTCGCGCATCGCCTTGCCCACCGCGGCACCGTCGAGCGCCAGGCCCTTCTCGACGTTCCACACCACATCGGGCTTGATGCGCGCGCGGTGCTGCGCCAGCAGCGGCGCGTAATTGGCGACGAAGCGCAGCGCGCGCAGCGTCTGGAAGATCTCGGAGGCGCCGCTGAAATCGGGGCCGGCCTCTTCGACCGCGGCGCCGCGCTCGGCAAAGCGCCGCGTGGCAGCGGCGGCGAGCTCGGCGACCTCCGTCTCGACCGGCAGGAAGCCCAGATCGCGCGAGAAGCCGACGCGCAGCCTCAGGCGCGGCGGGGCGGCGAGCACGGCGTCGAGGAACGGCTCGGCCGGCGGCGCCTGCAGACAGCGGGTCGCGGGGATCGAACGTCGCCATGGCGTCGAGCATGAGCGCGAGATCGCCGACAGTGCGCGCCATGGGTCCGGACACGCTGAGCCCGTCATAGACATTCCTGGCCGGGCCTTGCGGAACCAGGCCGGGGCTCGGACGCAGCCCCACCACCGAGCAGAAGCTTGCGGGGATGCGCAGGCTGCCGCCGAGATCACTGCCATTGGCGAGCCAGACCTCGCCGGTGGCGAGCGCCACCGCGGCGCCGCCCGAGGAGCCGCCGCAGCTCATGGCGGTGTTCCAGGGATTGCGCGTCTTGCCGAAGACGGTGTTGAAGGTGTTGGCGCCGGCGGCGAATTCCGGCACGTTCGAGCGCGCCAGCACGATGCCGCCCTTGCGCTCCAGCGCCTCGACTTGCAGATCCGAGCGCTCGGGCAGGTGATCGGCGTAGATCGGCGAGCCATAGGTGCTGCGCACGCCGGCAACGTCCATCGAATCCTTGATGGCGAGCGGCAGCCCGCCGAGCCAGCCGCGTCGGTCGTCCGGTGGCGGCTCCGCCATCAGACGCCGCGCCGCGTCGCGCGCGCGCTCGGGACAGCGGATCGGCAGCGCATTGACCTTGCCATCGACCGACTCGATGCGCGCCAGCGCGGCATCGATGAGCTCGAGCGGCGACACCTCGCGCCGCTCGAGCAGTGCCAGCGCCTGGCGCGCGGTCAGGCGGATGAGATCGTCGCTCAGGGCCATGGCTGTCCTCCCTCGGGTCGCGACCGTAGCATCCTCGCTGCCGGGGCGGGAGAGGCCGAAAGCGCTTCCGCGTCCGGCCCGGCGCCGCTAAGCTCCGCCGCCATGGACCCGAACAGCGCCCAGCCGTTGCGCGAGATGTGGTACTTCGCGCTGCCCGGCGCCGCGCTGGCGCGCGGGCGGATGCGGGCGAAGACGCTGCTGGGCGAGCCGCTGCTGCTCTGCCGCGCGAATGACGGGGCGGTGTTCGCGTTGCGCGACATCTGCCCGCATCGCGGCATCCCGCTGTCCTGCGGCCGCTTCGACGGGCGCGAGGTCGAATGCTGCTATCACGGCTGGCGCTTCGACGGCACGGGGAAGTGCACCGCCATTCCCTCGCTGGTGCCCGGCCAGGAGCTCGACATCTCGCGCCTCGGCGTCAAGTCCTATCCGGCGCGCGAGGTGCAGGGCAACGTCTGGGTCTATTTCGGCGACAATCCCAGCGGCGCGCCGGAGGTGCCGGTGCTGCCGGATATCGGCGAGCGCGCGCCCGACCTGTTCGAGAGCATGACCTTCCCCTGCACCATCGATCACGCGGTGGTCGGGCTCATGGACCCGGCGCATGGCCCCTTCGTGCATCGCGCGTGGTGGTGGCGCGGGCGGCATTCGATCCACGAGAAGGCCAAGGCCTTCGCCGCCTCGCCCTTCGGCTTCACCATGCTGCGCCATGCGCCGTCGCGCAATTCCAATGCCTACAAGCTGCTCGGCGGCGCGCCTGAGACCGAGATCGCCTTCCGGCTGCCGAGCGTGCGCATCGAGCATATCCGCGTTGGCAAGCATGCGGTGCTCAACCTGACCGCGGTGACGCCGCTCAGCGAGAGCGTCTGCGAGGTCAACAACGCGATCTGGTGGAGCGTGCCGTATCTAACGCCGCTGAAGCCGCTGCTGCGGCCGTTCGTGCGCGCCTTCCTGCGCCAGGACCGCGACATCATGGCGCTGCAGGCGAAGGGCCTGCGCTACCAGCCGAGCCTGCTGCTGATCAACGATGCCGACACCCAGGCGCGCTGGTATCACCGGCTGAAGAACGAATATGCGCGCGCGCGCGCCGAGCAGCGGCCGTTCGTCAATCCGGTAAAGGATCGCGTGCTGCGCTGGCGGAGCTGAGAGCCCGAGATGAGCCGACACATCCTCTGCACCATCGGCTATGAGAAGGCGAGCCAGGCCGAGGTGCTGGCGGCGCTCGCCGCCGCCGGAATCACCCGCGTCATCGACGTGCGCGACCGGCCCCAGTCGCGCCGCGCCGGCTTCTCCAAGCGCCAGCTCCAGGCCGGTCTCGAGGCCCACGGCATCGGCTATGTGCATCTGCAGGCGCTCGGCACGCCGCCCGAGGGGCGCGAGGCCAACCGACGGCGGCAATGGCACCGTTTCTGGGAGATCGTCGAGGCGAAGCTCGCCACCCCCGAGGCGGAGCATGCGCTGGAGCAGGCGGCGGGACTGGCGGTGCAGGCGCCGAGCTGCCTCTTATGCTACGAGGCGGATTGGCGGCTCTGTCATCGCCGCCGCGTCGGCGAGAAGCTTGCCGAGCGCTTCGGCTTCGCGCTGCAGCATCTCGAGGTGGCGCACCCGACCTAGGCGCCTGGCGGCCGCGCCGCGCCCTATTCCCCCGGCGCCGTCTGCGCCACCGCGGCGGGGGGCGGCGCCTCGCTGCGGCCGGCGGTGAGGCGCTGCGCCAGATGGATGATCTCGCCGACCACGCCGCGGCGGAAGGTGAGGACGCAGCTGACGAAGATGACGCCCTGGATCACCGTCACCCAGGAGCCGTATTGCGCGAGATAGTTTTCCATGGTGACGTCGATGAAGGCGCCGACCACGGGGCCAAAGACGGTGCCGAGACCGCCGAGCAGCGTCATCAGCACCACCTCGCCCGACATCTGCCATTGCACGTCGGTGAGCGAGGCGAGCTGGAAGACCAGCGATTTGGTCGAGCCGGCGAGCCCGGCGAGCGTGGCGGAGAGCGTGAAGGCCAGCAGCTTGTAGCGCTCGGTGCGGTAGCCCAGCGAGATGGCGCGCGGCTCGTTCTCGCGGATCGCCTGCAGCACCTGACCGAAGGGCGAGCGAATGGTGCGATAGATGACGGCATAGCCGATCAGGAAGACGACCAGCACGAAATAATACATGGCGAAGGGATCGCCGAGATCGATGAGGCCGAGGAGACGGCCGCGCGGCACCGCCTGGATGCCGTCCTCGCCGCCGGTGAATTTGGCCTGCAAGGCGACGAAGTAGACCATCTGCGCCAGCGCCAGCGTCACCATGGCGAAATAGATGCCCTGGCGGCGGATGGCGAGCCAGCCGAAGCCGGCGCCGAGCACCGCCGCCACGGCGGTGCCCGCCAGGATGCCGGTGAGCGGCTCGAAGCCCCAGACCTTGACCACATGGGCGGTGATGTAGGCGGCGGTGCCCATGAAGGCGGCATGGCCGAAGGAGAGCAGCCCGACATAGCCGATGAGCAGGTTGAAGGCGCAGGCGAAGAGCGCGAAGCACAGCGCCTTCATGAGAAAGACGGGATAGAGCAGGAAGGGCCCGGCGACCGCGGCCGCCAGCAGCAGCACGCAGAGGATCAGGGCCCAGCGTGGCGACAGGCCGGTCGCGTGCGGACGGAGGCCCGTCGAGGGCGGTCCCGCCATGTCAGACCGTCCTGCCGAAGAAGCCGGCGGGCTTGACCAGCAGCACGATCGCCATGACGACGAAGATCACCGTATTCGACGCCTCGGGGTAGAACACCTTGGTCAGGCCCTCGATCAGGCCCAGCACGAAGCCGCTCACCACGGCGCCGACGATCGAGCCCATGCCGCCGATGACGACAACGGCGAAGACGACGACGATGATGTTGGAGCCCATCAGCGGGCTTACCTGATAGATCGGCGCCGCCAGCACGCCGGCGAGCGCCGCGAGCCCGGCGCCGAAGCCATAGGTCAAGGTCACCATGCGCGGCACGTTGACGCCGAAGGCCTGCACCAGCGCCGGATTCTCGGTGGCGGCGCGCAGATAGGCCCCGAGCCGGGTGCGCTCGATCAGGAACCAGGTGCCGAAGCATACCGCGAGCGAGGCCACGATCACCCAGGCGCGGTAATTGGGCAGGAACATGAATCCGAGATTGCGCGCGCCGGTGAGTTCGCTCGGGATCGAGTAGGGCTGGCCGGAAGAGCCGTAATACTGGCGGAACACGCCCTCGATGATCAGCGCAAGGCCGAAAGTGAGCAGCAGCCCGTAGAGATGGTCGAGGCGGTAGATGTGACGCAGGAACACGCGCTCGAGCACCATGCCCGCCGCCGCCACCACGAGCGGCGCCAGGATCAGCGCCGGCCAGTAGCCGATGCCGAGATAGTTGAGCGCGAGCCAGGCGCAGAACGCGCCCAGCATGTACTGCGCGCCGTGCGTGAAGTTGATGATGTTGAGCATGCCGAAGATGACGGCAAGCCCGAGGCTCAGCATGGCATAGAACGAGCCGTTGATGAGCCCGATCAGCAGCTGCGCGAACAGCGCCGGTGTCGGCGGCAGGGCGATGTGGGGCAGGAAGGAGAGCATGGCTGGCGGGGCCTAGCGGAGACGGCCCGCGGCGCCCGCCGCCACGCGGCGCGCGGGACGGTTGGCGCGGCGGCTCGGTCCGATGCGCATCAGCCCTTCTTCACCAGGGGGCAGTCGCCCTTGTCGAGCGGGCGGTAGGCCTGATCGCCGGGAACAGTCTGGAGCAGCTTGTAGTAATCCCACGGCCCCTTTGACTCCGCCGGCTTCTTGACCTCGAAGAGATACATGTCGCGGATGACGCGGCCATCCTCGCGCAGCTTGCCGTTCTTGGTCATGAAGTCGTTGATCGGCAGCGCCCGCATCTCGGCCATCACCTTGTCCGGATCCTTGGTGCCGATGGTCTTGACCGCCTTGAGGTAATGGCTGACCGCGCTGTAGACGCCGGCCTGATTGAAGGTCGGGGGATGGCCGGCCTTGTCAGCGTAGCGCTTGGAGAAGGCGCGCGTCTCGTCGTTCATGTCCCAGTAGAAGGGGCTGGTGAGCTGCAGCCCCTGCGCCACCTTGAGGCCGAGGCTGTGGACATCGGTGATGAAGACGAGGAGCGCCGCGAATTTCTGGCCGCCCTCGACGATGCCGAACTCGGCGCCCTGCTTGATCGAGTTGATGGTGTCGCCGCCGGCATTGGCGAGGCCGATGATCTTCGCCTTGGAGCCCTGCGCCTGCAGCAGGTAGGAGGAGAAATCGGCGGTGCTGAGCGGCACCTGAACGTCGCCCAGCACGGTGCCGCCCGCCGCCTTGACGACATCGGCGGTGTCGCGCTCCAGCGCATGGCCGAAGGCGTAATCGGCGGTGACGAAGAACCAGGTGTCGCCGCCGCTCTTGACCACGGCGCCGCCGGTGACATGAGCGAGCGAGTAGGTGTCGTACACCCAGGCCGCGGCATAGGCGTTGCATTTGGGGCCGGTAAGATCGGAGCTGGCGGGGCCGGTGAAGAGCGCGATCTTGTGCTTCTCGCGCGCCACCTCGGTGACGGCGAGCGCCACCGAGGAGGTCGGCACGTCGGTGATCACGTCGACGCCGTCGCGATCGTACCATTGGGTGGCGATGCTCGAGCCGACATCGGCCTTGTTCAGATGGTCGGCGGAGACGATCTCCACCTTTTGGCCCAGCACCGGCCCGGCATCCTCGGCGGCCATCTCGGCGGAAATGACGGAGCCCTTGCCGCCGATATCGGAATAGAGCCCGGACATGTCGTTGAGCACGCCGATCTTGACCGGGCCGCCCGATTGCGCGGCCGCGGAACCGGCGCCAAGCGCGATGATGGCGGCCGCCGCGAAAAGGATCCTTCCTTGCATCTCCGAAACCTCCCTAAACCCCGAGATAGTCGTGCAATTTACCGATGTTCTCGTCGAGCCGGTCATTGGCGATCTCGTCGATGACCTGACCGTGCTCGACGACATAATGACGATCCGCCACCGTGGCGGCAAAGCGGAAATTCTGCTCCACCAGCAGGATGGTGAAGCCCTTCTGCTTGAGGGTGCGGATGACGGCGCCGATCTGCTGCACGATTACCGGCGCCAACCCTTCGGTGGGTTCGTCGAGCAGCAGCAGCCGCGCGCCGGTGCGCAGGATGCGACCGATCGCCAGCATCTGCTGCTCGCCGCCGGAGAGCTTGGTGCCCTGCCCGCGCCGACGCTCGGCGAGGTTGGGAAAGAGCGTGTAGATCTCCTCGACACTCATGCCGCCGGGCCGCACCTGCGGCGGCAAAAGCAGAATTCTCTTCCACGCTGAGGCTGGCGAAGATGCCACGCTCCTCCGGACAATAGGCGATGCCGAGCCGCGCGATGCGGTTGGAGGCGAGGCCGATGAGTTCGCTGCCCTCGAACACCACGGAGCCGCGGCGCAGCGGCAAAATACCTTGGATCGCCTTCAGCGTGGTGGTCTTGCCGACGCCGTTGCGGCCCAGCAGCGTCACCACCTCGCCCTCGCCGACGGCGAAGCTCATGCCGTGCAGGACGTGCGATTCGCCGTACCAGGCGTGGAGGTCCTGGATGCGCAGCAGCTCCTTCTGGCGAAGCGACGCGTCAGGCATGGCCGGAGAGCGCTCCCGTGCCCATATAGGCTTCGCGCACCTCGGCATTGTCAGAGACCTCGGCATAGCTGCCTTCCGCCAGCACGCGGCCGCGCGTGAGCACGGTAATGGTGTCGGAGAGATCGGCGACGACCGAGAGATTGTGCTCGACCATCAGCACCGTGCGGCTCTTGGCGACATTGCGGATCAGCACGGAGATGCGGGCGATGTCCTCATGGCCGAGCCCCGCCATCGGCTCGTCGAGCAGCAGCATCTCCGGCTCGAGCGCCAAGGTCGTCGCGATCTCGAGCGCGCGCTTGCGGCCATAGGGCAGCTCGGCGGCGGTGGAGAGCGTGTCGGCGGCCAGGCCGACCGCGGCGATGAGCGCGTCGGCGCGCGGGTTGAGCCGGTCGAGGCTCCTCTCCGAGCGCCAGAATTGGAAAGAAGTGCCGAGCGGCCGCTGCAGGGCGACGCGCACATTCTCGCGCACGCTGAGATGCGGGAACACCGCCGAGATCTGGAACGAGCGCACCATGCCGAGCCGCGCCACCTCGGCGGCACGCAGCGCGGTGATGTCGCGCCCGTCATAGACGATGCGGCCGGCCGTGGGGGTGAGGAATTTGGTGAGCAGGTTGAAGACGGTGGTCTTGCCGGCGCCGTTGGGGCCGATCAGTGCATGAATGGTGCCGCGGCGGATGCGCAGGTCAACGCCGTTTACCGCCGTAAATCCGGCAAATTCCTTGGTGAGACCCGTGGTCTCCAGGATACAGTCGCCCAAGCCCTAGCCCCCGGTGGAAGCAGGTGCTCGGCCTGCCTCTTATGCAGTTGCGCCGAAGCTAGCCCCTCGGCCGGGCCGGCACAAGCCCGCCGGCGCGCCGCGCGCCGCCTTTAACATCCTGTAAATTACGCAAAGTTTATCGTGACGGGAGCCACGCCATCCTCCAGGGAGACCGGCATTCCCTCGCCCCGTCCGCACACGGCCTGGATCGCCGGGATCGCCAGCGCGTTGGCGGCGGCGCTGATCGGCCTGTTCGCCTGGATGTCGTGGCATGCCCACGCGATCGTCATCCACGACACCTATGATTCCAGCGCGAACCTGGCGCTCTCGGTCGAACAGTTCGTCGCGCGGACGATCGAGACCATCGACCTCTCGCTGCAGGTGGTGAGCGACGAGATCGGCGCCGGTCGCGCGCGCTCGCCCAAAGGCATCGAGATGCTGCTCGCCGAGCGGCTGCGGCGGTCGCCGCAGATCACCGGACTTGCCGTCATCGACGCCGCAGGCCGCGTGCGCGCCAGCTCGCAGGCCTTCCCGGCGGCGGGCGGGGCGGTCGGCGATGCCGGATATTTCCGCCTGGCGCGCGACGGCAGCGGCATCCAGGTCGCGCTGGGTGATCCCCGCACTCCCGGCGCCGCCGGCAAGCAGGTGATTCTCAGCCGGCGCCTCGCCGGCGCCAATGACAGCTTCGCCGGCGTCGTCGCCGCCACGCTAAACGGCGACTATCTGCAGCGATTCTTCGATACGCTGCGCATCGGCGAGCATGGCATCATCGCCTTCAGCACCGATGACGGCACGATCCTGGTGCGCCGTCCCTACAATGAAGATTACATCGGCCGAAATTTCGGCGCCTCGTCGCTGTTCACGGAACGACTGCCGGCGGCGACATCGGGCGTCTTTCCGATGCGCTATCGCGACGACGGACGCTGGCGCATCGTGGGATATCAGCGCGTGGAGTCGCTGCCGCTGGCGGTCCAGGTGGCGCTGCCGCGCGACGAGGCGCTGGCGCATTGGCGCAGCACGACGCTGGTGCAGGCCGGGGCCGGCGCAGCGCTGCTGCTGGCGCTGTCGCTGATGGCGTTGCGGCTCAATCGCGAATTCTCGGCGCGCCTCCTGGCGCATGAGCAGCTCAGCGCCACGGTGAGCGAGCTCGAGCGCGCCCGGATCGCCGCCGAGACGTCGAGCCGGGTCAAGAGCCAGTTCATGGCGCATATGAGCCACGAGCTCAGGACGCCGCTCAATGCCATCATCGGTTTCTCCGAGATGATCCGCGAGGCGTTGATGGGACCGGTGAGCGCGCGCTATCGCGATTACGCCAACGACATCCACAGCTCGGGTTCGCATCTGCTGCGCCTGATCAACGACGTGCTCGACCTCTCCAAGGTCGAGGCCGGCAGGCTCGAGCTGCATGAGGAGACCATCGACCTGGCGAAGCTGGTGGAGGAGTGCCGGCGCCTCGTCGCCGACCGGGTCCGGGCCGGCGGGCTCTCGCTGACGATCGAGGTCCCGCCGGCGCTGCCGGCGGTGCGCGCCGACGAGCTGCGCCTCAAGCAGATCGTGCTGAACCTGCTCTCCAACGGCGTCAAGTTCACGCCGGCCGGCGGCCGGGTGACGCTGGCGGCGGCAGCGACGGCGGAAGGCGGCATCGCGCTGTCGGTCGACGACACCGGCATCGGCATGGCGGAAGCGGAAATCCCGGTGGCGCTCGAGCCCTTCCGTCAGCTCGACAGCGCCTTCAGCCGGCGCTTCGAAGGCACCGGCCTCGGCCTGCCGCTGGCGCGCCGTCTGGCCGAGCTGCATGGCGCCGCCCTGGCCATCACCAGCGCCCGCGGCCGCGGCACCACCGCGACGCTGACGCTGCCGGCGAACCGCGTGGTCGGGCGCATGCCCCTGCCCATCGATCCCCGCGCCGCCGCCTCCTAGGAGCTGCTCGCCGCCTCTCGCCCTTGCGGCCGTCCCCATATAAAGTGAAGGATGGGAGACGGATGATGAGCGAGATCACAACCGCGGTGCTGCGGGAGCTGCGCTTCGACGAGGACGGGCTGGTCGCGGCGGTGGCGCAGCAACACGATACCGGCGAGGTGCTGATGCTCGCCTGGATGAACCGCCAGGCGGTGGAGGAGACGCTGCGCACCGGCCGCGCCCATTACTGGTCGCGCTCGCGCGGCAAGCTTTGGCGCAAGGGCGAAAGCTCGGGCCAGGTGCAGCGGCTGGTCGAGCTGCGCGTCGATTGCGACGGCGATGCGTTGCTGCTGCTGGTCGATCAGCACGGCGTCGCCTGCCATACCGGGCAGCGCAGCTGCTTCTTCCGCGCCGCGCGCGAGGACAGGCTGGTCGAGATCGCGGCTCCGGTGGTGACGCCCGGCGAGCTCTACGGAAGAGACTGAGCGATGCGCCTGGTCATCGCCATGATGAAGCATGAGACCAACACCTTCTCGCCGGTGAAGACCGATTGGCGGCGCTTCCTCGACTGGGGCGCCTATCTCGGGCCCGAGGCGCGGCGCGCCTATGAGGGCACGGCGATGCCGATCGGGGCCTATCTGAAGCTGGCGCGCGAGATCGGCGCCGAGGTGGTGACGCCGGTTGCGGCCGAGGCCATGCCGAGCGGGCCCGTGGCGGGCGAGGCGTATGCGCTGATGTCGCAGGCGATCGTCGACGCCGTGCGGCAAGGCTGCGACGCGGCGCTGCTCGATCTGCATGGCGCGATGGTGGCCGAGACGACGCCGGACGGCGAAGGCAGCCTGCTCGAGCGCCTGCGCGCGGTGGCGCCGGATCTGCCCATCGCGGTCACCTGCGACCTGCATGCCAACCTGACCGAGCGCATGGCGGCGAATTGCACCGCGCTTATCGGCTACAAGACCTATCCTCATGTCGACATGTATGAGATGGGCGAACAGGTCGGCCGCATCCTGCTGCGGGGGATGGCCGGCGAGATCCGCCCGGTCATGGGCTGGAGCCGCAGCCCGTTGCTGGCGCAGACCCTGCGCATGGGCACCGATGACGAGCCGATGCGCGCTCTGATTGCGCAGGCGCGCGAAGAGGAGCGGCGCGGGCTGCTTGCCGCTACGGTCTTCGGTGGCTTCCCGCTGGCCGACATGGCAGACGCCGGCATGTCGGCCATCTGCATCGCAGATGGCGACCGGCCGGCGGCGCAGGCAGCGGCCGAGCGGCTGATGGCGGCGGCCTGGGAGCGGCGCGAGGAGTTCCTCTACCGCCCCGAACCGCTCGAGCAGGCAGTGGGGCGTGCCAAGGCGATGAAGGAGGGCCCAGTCCTGCTGCTCGACCACGCCGACAATGTCGGCTCCGGCGGCACCCAGGACGTCATGACGGTGCTGCGCGAGGTGCTGCGCCAGGGGCTCGAGGATGTCGCAGTCGCGGCGATCTGGGATCCGGCGGCGGTGCGACAGATGGCCGCTGCCGGAGTCGGCGCGACGGTGACGCTGGCGCTCGGCGGCAAGACCGACATGCCGTCTGTCGGCCTCGACGGCGCGCCGCTGACGCTGACCGGGCGCGTACGCACGCTCTCGGATGGCGAATGGATCGTGCGCGGGCCGATGTATACCGGCGTCAAGGTCAGCATGGGGCCGACCGCGGTGCTGGACACCGGCAGGCTGCAGATCGTCGTCGTCTCGCGTCATCACGAGCCCTGGGACCAGGGCGTCTTCACCTCGGTCGGCATCGACCCCAAGACCAAGCGCTTTCTGTTGCTGAAATCACGCATCCATTATCGCGCCGGCTTTGCGCCGCTGGCGCGCGCCACCATCACCTGTGATGGCGAGGGCGTCACCACCTCCGACAATGACCGGCTTCGCTTCGAGCGCGTGCGCCGGCCGGTCTTTCCCCTCGACCGGTTGAATAGCTAGGCAAACTCCCGGAGGGAGTTTGTCCGCGGCGGCGTCAGCGGTTGCGCAAGCAACCGCGAGAGCCGCGCCGTGCGGGCTAGCCGTCATTGCCCGGCTCGACGCGCGGCTAGCCAGCGCGGTGCGGGCTTTCGCGGTTGCGAGAGCAACCGCTGCCGCCCGCCAGCGACAACGCTTCGCGTTGCGCTAAGGCTTCGGGCAGGAGAGCGTTTGCTTCAGCGCGGCGAGCTGGTCGGGATCGAAGGCCTTCCCGGCACAGGCCGTGTTGTAATCGGCGACGGCCTGATTGTAGCGCTGCACCGCATCGGCATAGCTCTTGTTGGCGGGGCCGGCCAGGGTGTCGGCGGCGGCATCGCGCTGCTCGAGCAGGTGCTTGAAAGCATCGACATCGGCGGGGTTGTTGACGTTGACCTGCGGCCGGCCGGTCTGGACCGCTTTGTCCAACGCCTCGAAGCTCTGGCGCTGCGCCTCATAGGCGCGGCTTTGCGCCTGCACCTCGTCATTGAGCGCCGAAACCGATTGCTCCTTGCACAGGCAGGCGCGAATCTCGTCCGGCGCCCGCACCACCTGCGCCTCGGCCGTGCCGATAGCGGCGATCAATGCCGACGCCGCGACGACTCCGACCCGCCATCCCCCCATTCCCATGCCGCTCTCCGTTTCTTGGTTCATCGTCCGCGCGTCGAGGGCCGTCTCGGCGGCCTCGTCGTTTCGGCTAGGACTCACTCTAGCGGATTGGCAGCCGACCCGGAACTGCTGATAACTGTTGCAATAATACTTGCGGGAGACAGAATGTCCCCCGGGGAATTGGCGGTTGAAACTGCGCGTTTTCCCGGAGGGTTGCCGAGCTCGGCGACAGGGCGTGCCCTGCGAAGCCGATGCCGATGCAGGGAAGGACGGGGTGATGAAAAATCAAAGACGCACTGCCGCAGGTCTGATGATGTGGGGTCTGGTCCTGCTCCTCGCCGGCTGTTCGGGCTGGTCCTTCCAGCCGCCGATGCGGGGGAACGTATCCTTCGCGCCGTACAATCTGGGCAAGCTGCGCGCGGTGGTGCCAGCGTCACCCAGCACCTTCACCCAGGGCCTGACCTCCGACTATGCCGGACTCGCGGGCTCGCTCCAGGACGAGCTTAGGGACTGGGCCGATGCCGACTACTTCGCGCGCAAGGGCCTGGCCGCCGCCGGCGGCGAGGTCGTGCCGCCGGAGAACAACCGCAACTGGCTGGTGCCGCTCGAAGTCCCCGAACAATTCCGCACGCAACTCTCGCAGAGCCGCGACCGGCTGGTAGCCGCACTCGATGGCGGCGGCCGCGAGCGCCTGCCGCTCGTCGCCGCCCGCGCCCAGGTCAGCTACGATTGCTGGGTCGAGCGCATGGAGGATGATTGGAAGGCAGCGATCGACGGCCCCTGCCACAAGCAGTTCCTCGACGCGCTGGCGCAGCTCGAAGGCCACGCCCAGCCGGCGGCTAAGCCGGCCGCCGCTCCGGGTCCGGCGCGCGAGTTCCGGGTCTATTTCGAATTCGACAAAGCGGAGCTACTGCCCGAGGCGCAGCAGATCCTGCAGCAGGTAGCGGCCGTCGCCAAGCAGGGATCCGGCCTGCGCATCGTGCTGGTGGGCAAGGCCGATCGCGCCGGCAGTGACGCCTACAATCTGCGGCTCTCCAAGCGCCGCGCCGAGCAGGTGCACAATGCCCTGCTGCAAAACGGCGTGCCTGCCAACCTCATCGAGACGCGCTGGGTCGGCGAGCGCGAGCCGCCGGTGCCGACGCCCGACGGCGTGCGCGAACCCAGGAACCGCGTCGTCGAGATCAACCTGCGCTGAGCGCGCGGGGCTGGCGGCAAAGCGACGGCACCGCCTTCGGGCGGTGCCGTTGTCTTTTCCGCTGCATCGGCAGCCGCTCTAGGCTTTCGCTCCCATGCCGAGGAAGAAGTCGAGCTGCCACTGCATCGCCTCGGCGCTGAGGGGATAGCCGCCATCCTCGCGCGGCTTCAGCGCCGCGCCGGGGGCGATCTGCCCGAGCCTGAGCTGTAGCTTGTGCGCCGCGCGCATGCCGAGGCCGCTCTTCCAGGCGAGCGCCGTGACGCCTTTGGGGCTGTGCGCGCCGAGTACGCGGTCGATCACCTCCAGCGGCAGCTCCGCCAGCACGGCGAGCGCGGCGCGGGCAAAGGCACGGTCCTGGTCGGCGGCGCTCAGCACTGCCGCCTCGCCGAGCTTGCCCTGCTGCTTCATGCGCCGCGCGCGCTCGAGTCCCGCCTCGCCGCTTTTCGCCGGCGGCGCGGCGGCGGCGGGCGGCTCGTCGGCGAGCCGGCGCTTCACCACCGCCGCCACCTCGCGCGCGGTGGCGGGATCGAGATCGCGCCGATCGCTCAACAGGCGCAGCAGATGGTCGGCGACGAAGCCTGCGAGCTTGCGCGCGATCGCCGTGGACAGGCGCGGCCGCTTGACCAGCGGCTCGTGCCAGGCGGTGATCCCGGGGGCGCGGTCGACCAGGCGGTCGAGCGTCTCCTCGCGGATCTGCGCGCTGGGATTGGCGAGCAGCGCGGCGACGGCATCGACGTCGGGGCTGGCACCGATGGCCTCGGCGACCGGCGCCGCGACACCCGCGCGCCGCGCTATGGCGGCGAGCGCGCCGGCGACCGGTGCCTCGGCGATGATGGCGAGCAGGTCGCCCTCATTGAGCAGCGGCGAGAATTCCAGCACCGGACCCGCGACGACGATCTCGCAGTCGCGCGCCAGCAGGCGGATGATCTCGGGTGGCACGTCGGCCACGTCCTTCAACGTCTCGGCAATCACCTGGCGCACGCGCGTCACCTGGTCGCGGACCAGGATCTCCAGCACGTCATGAGTTCATCTTGCGCAGGCGTTCATGCGCCTCTTGCGACAGGCCAGGCGCTAGTCGTGCGATCTTGCCCGCGAGATCGAACCGCACCTCGGTATCGCGGTCGCGCGCCAGCAGCAGATCGGCCTGCAGCGGCGTCGCCTCATTGCCGGCGACGGCGGCGCGCACGCTGGCCTCGACATCGGCGGCGAGATAGTAGAGTACCTCGGGCCGCGCGCTGGTGCTGCCGGCGACCTTGCGCCGATCGGCGGGCTTGACGCTCTGCACCAGCTCCTTCTGCGTATCGTAGTCGATCGCCTTGCCGGTCGCGCGGAAGACGCGCTGCAACAGCTCCATCATGCCGGCACCGTCCCCGCCGGCGGCGCAACGGCAACACCTCCCTTGCCCGCCGCCTTGGCGCGGTACATCGCATCGTCGGCGCGCGCCACGAGCTGCTCCGGGCTCTCGCCGCTGCCCGGCTCGACCAGCGCCAGGCCCAGCGAGATGCCGAGCGGATGCCCGGCATCGGCCGACAGCGCCTTCAGCGCATCGGCGGCAAGCAGCAGCGCCTCGGCGCGCTCGCCGCCGCCGCGCGCGCCCAGCCCCTCGATCCAAAGCGCGAATTCGTCGCCGCCGAGCCGCGCCAGCAGGTCACCGCCGCGGCTCTGGGCGCGCAAGATGCGGCAGAGCGCGTGGATCGCCTCGTCGCCCGCGCGATGCCCGCGGCGGTCATTGACCCGCTTGAAATTGTCCATGTCGATGTAAATCAGCACGGCTGAGCGCGCGCCGCGTTCCAGTCGCTGCAGCCGGCGCTCCAGCTCGTCGTAAAAGGCGCGACGGTTGAGCAAGCCGGTCAGCGGGTCGGTGCGCGACAGCGACAGCATGTGCTCGTGCTGTGCAACCTGGGCGATGGCGACGCCGAGCTGATCGGCGACATCGGCCAACAGCGCACGATCGCTGTCGGGGAAGCCGCCATCCTCGCTGTCGCGCCAGAGCAGGATCGCGCCCACGACCGCCTGACGGTAGCGCGTGGCATGGCCGATGATCTCCCGCCCGCGCGCCGTCAGCGCTACCTGATCGGCGGCAGCGAGCGTCGCGCGCGCGGCATCGAGCAGCGCCGTGCCGATCGGCGTGCCCCAGCTCGCCGCCGGCGGCAGCGCGTCGCCGATCCGGCGCAGGATGACGCCGCCCGAGGCGCCCAGCGCGAGCCCGGTCGCCGTCACGGCGGCGGCGAGCGCCGCCTCGGGCTCGAGCTCGTCGCGGATGGCACGCACGAGGTGGCTGAAGAGCCGGTCGCGCAGCTGGGCGCGGGCGAGCGCGTCGTCGCGCTCGCGCTCGGCGGTGAGGTCGCGACCGATGCCGCGGGCGCCGAGGGGCCGGCCCGAGCCATCGCGCAGCGGCGCCGCGACGATGCCGAGCCGAGCGCTGCCGCCATCGGCGCGACGGAACCACAGCTCCGCCGCAGCCACCGGCAGCGAGGTGGCGAAAGCATTGTCCTCGCCGGGTTCGGCCAGGAACTCGGCGGCGGCACGGCCGAGCAGCGCTTCGGCGGTCCAACCAAGCACGCCACGCGGCGAGACGAAAGTGAAGCGGCCGGCCGCGTCGGTCTCCCAGGCGAAATCGCTGGAGATCTCGACCAGATCCTTGTAGCGCTGCCGGCTCTCGATCAGCGCCTCGCGCAGATTGCGCGCCAGCGGCGCGTCATTCAGCAGCGCCAGCACGCTGCCCTCTTCCGCGAGTGGCAGCAGCAACAGCTCGGCGCCGGGCGCGTCGGCCAGCACCACCAGCCGCGCGCCGGCACCGGTCATTTCTGCGGCCATCCCGGCCAGCGCGCGGCGCAGGCCCGAATCGGCCTCGCGCAGCAGCATATCCCCGGCCGGGTTCGCGGGCGCGACCGAGCCGTCGCGGCCGAGCAGCAGCGCCGGGCCGGGAAAGCCGGCCACCGCCCCTGGTGCCAGCGCCAAGCCTGGCGCGCCTGCCTCGTCCCGACGCCCTGTCATGCCTCTCCCGCCGGAACGGAACCGACGTCGCCGCCATGGTGTTGACCAGCCGCATCCGCGGTGGCCTCACAGCAAACCTTAACCAGGGTAGTTTATGAAAAGCTTAACCCTTTCCGGCGACGCTGCGCCGATGATCCGATCGATTACCATTGACGGCAAAGCATTCGAACTCACCGTCCGCGAGCAGGCGGCCGGCGACTGGCATTGGCTGATCACGGCCCCGGGGCAGCTCGTGCTGTCCGGCGCTGCGGCGAGCGAGATGCAGGCGCTGGATTCAGCCTGCCGTACCGGCAAGGCTCTGGCGCGGCTGGTCGCCGCCTAGGTCTATGACAGTGGAGGCCGGCAAGGGCCGCCCCGCGCCAAGCGGGCGGCCCTTCGCTTATTGCCGCCAGCGGGAGGACCTCAACCCGCCTCGCCGTTCTTGACCGCATCCGCCGCCGCGGCCTTCGCGACATCGAGCGTGCGTTCGGCGACATGCTGGGCGCGGGCCATCGCGCCGCGGCCCAGGCTCGCCGCCCGTTGGCGCAGCTCTGCGCCGGCCGGGCCGGTCAGGCGCTCCTCGACAGCGCTTCTCGGCAGCAGCATCGCCAGCGCCACCCCGGCCAGCAACCCCAGCGCGCCGAAAGCGAGGGGGTGCTCGACCATCAGCGTGCCTGCCCGCCGGCGTGGGCCAACGAACCGCTCGGCGGCCTCCTCGGCGAAGTGGCTGGCTTGCCGCCAGGCACTCTTTCCTGCCGCCTGGGCAGGCTCGGCGGTATCGCTCACCGCCTGCTGCGCCTGGTCCATCGCCTCACCCGTCTTCTCGCGCGCATGGGCGAAGGCGGCCGGCACGGTCGGATAGGAGCCGCCGGCCGCCTCCGGCCGGGCGCGCCCCGAAGCGGCAATCGCCAGCCAGCCGACCCCCATGCCGATCAGTGCCAGCGGCACGGGATGGTCGCGCAGCACGTCACCGAGCCCGCCGCCCTCGCCGCTCATCGTATCCTTCACCATGTCCATGCCCCTTTCCAAGAGTTGCCGCAGCGCGAGCCGGTGCTCGAGCGCATCGAGAATGACGCCCAGCTCAACCCGCGTCGCCGCGATGTCCGCCGCGATGCTATCCGGCGATTTGCCGGTGGCGTCATAGCCATCGGCCGGCGGTAGCAGCGCCGCCGTCGCGCCCTCGCTCATCGCCTCTGCCGCGGCGTCGCTCACCGCATCTGCCCGCGCGCCCATCGCGCATCCTCCCGCAGGCTGCGCAAGCTGCGATCCGGCACCAGGGTCGCAGGCCCGAGATCATGTCTGCCCTTCAGCAGCAGCGCACCGCCGATGACGACGGCGACCGCGCCGACGACCAGCGCCGCCGCCCAGTCCGGCAGCACGCGGGTGAGGCCGAGCACCGCCGCCGCCAGCAGCGCCAGCACGCCGGCGTAAAGAATGAGGCCGCCAACGGCGATCTCCATCGCGCCGGCGCCGAGTTGGCTAAGCTTGAGCGCCACCTCGGCCTTGGCCAGCGCCACTTCCTGGCGGAAAAGGCGCGCGGCTTCGCGCGCGAGATCGGCGAAGAGGCCAGCGACGCTGCGCCCGGAGGGCGGCGCGGCGGCGAATTGATCGGGATTCATCACCGGCCCCAGGCTGCGCCGGTATGCGGCGCTGCCACCGGATGCGGTTCCTCGCGCCAGGCCCGCTCGCTTTCGGCGGCCGAGCCCGCACGCGGACGATGCGCGGCCGGTGACGGGCCGGCGAGGAGGCGGGTTGCGACGAAGCCCGCGGCAATCGCACCGGCAATGAAGAGCGCCGGTTGGCGACGCGCCAATCCCTCGGCGCCTTCGACGAGGTCGGCGAGGTCGCGGTGGCGTAACGCGTCGGCAAGCCGCTCGAGCTGCACCGCGGCCTGGTCGGCGCAGCGGGACACGGTCGGGCTCGCCTCGCCTTGCGCTTTCGCGGTGCGGCGCAGCGCCTCGGCAAAGCCGTGTGCGGAATCCGCGAGCCGGGCCTGCTGCTCAGCCAGGACTTCCGCCATCGCCCCGCGCAGGCTCGCGCCGAAGCGCCGGGTGCCGTCCTGAGCCGTGCCGAACGCCGCTTCGGCGGCGCGCTTGCCGATTTCCGCCGCGCTTTCGTCCCGCTCCGCCATGTCCCGTCCTCCCACCGGCGCGGCAGCAGCGACGCTGTCGCGCTATTGGAAACACTGGCTGGAATGGCCGGTTCCTAGGCGAAGAGGCCCCGCGATCAGCCGCGCTCGTCGAGGAACAGATCGAGGCGCAGCCGCTCGCCCGGCTTCACCGCGTAGCGGCTGAAATCGGTGATGCCGGCCTCGCGCAGCACCTCCTCGTCGATCAGGAAACGGCCGGTGAGGCTGCGCGACGCCTGCGTCAGCACGCGATGGGCGGCATCGGCCATGATTTCGGGCGTGCGGCCGAGCTCCGGCGCGGCGCCGGGGATGATCTGCAGCGCGGCGGTGGCGATGGTGGTGCGCGGCCAGAGCGCGTTGACCGCGATGCCGGCGGATTTGAACTCCTCGGCCATGCCGAGGACGCACATCGACATGCCGTATTTGGCGATCGTGTAGGCGACATGGGGCGCGAACCAGCGCGGGTTCAGGTTGAGCGGCGGCGACAACGTCAGGATATGCGGATTGGCGGCGCGCTTCAGATGCGGCAGGCAGGCGCGCGAGCAAAGAAAAGTCCCGCGCGTGTTGATGCCCAGCATCAGGTCGAAGCGTTTCATCGGCGTCTCGAGCGTGCCGGTGAGGCTGATGGCGGAGGCATTGTTGATCAGGATGTCGATGCCGCCGAAGCGCTCGACCGCTTGCTCGACCGCCGCGAGAACCTGCTCCTCCTCGCGGATGTCGGTCTGCACCGGCAACGCGTTGCCGCCGGCCGCTTCGATCTCTTCGGCGGCGGTGTAGATCGTGCCGGGGAGCTTCGGATGCGGATCGACCGTCTTGGCGGCGATCACCACATTGGCGCCGTCGCGCGCGGCGCGCAGCGCGATCGCCAGCCCGATGCCGCGCGACCCGCCGGAGATGAACAGCGTCTTGCCTTTGAGATCGGCCATGTCGTTCCCCCTCGCGTCAAGAGATCCGTCGGATCCGCCTCAGAACGCCTCCGCCTCGAGCTCCATCAGCGGCTTGGCGCCAGCGGCTATGTTGGCGAAGAGCGCATTGGTCTCGGGCAGCACGCGCGCCATGTAGAAGCGCGCGGTCGCGAGCTTGGCCTTGTAGAACGCCGCCTCCTCGCCGCCGAGCTTGGCGAGCGCGATCTCGGCGATGCGTGCCCAGAGATAGCCCATGGCGACGAGGCCGAAGGCGCGCAGATACTCGCTCGCCGCGGCGCCGGCCTCGTCGGGATCGGCGAGCGCCTTCTGCGCCACCAGCGCCGTCACCTGCTGCAACCGGCCGAAGGCCTTCATCGCCGGCATGACGAATTCCTGCAGCTCCGGCTTCTCCATGCGCTGGCGCAGCCAGGCATCGACGGGATGGAAGAAGCGGCGCAGCAGCCGGCCGTTGTGCAGCGGCATCTTGCGGCCGACGAGGTCGAGCGCCTGGATGCCGTTGGCGCCCTCGTAGAGCATGGTGATGCGGGCGTCGCGCACCAGCTGCTCCATGCCCCATTCGCGGATATAGCCGTGGCCGCCGAAGATCTGGACGCCCATATTGGTCGCCGCGAAGGCGTTGTCGGTGAGCATCGCCTTGATGATCGGCGTCATCAGGCCGATGAAATCATCGGCCTCCTCGCGCGCTTCGGCATCGGGATGGCGCTCGGCGCGGTCGAGAGCGAGCGAGACCCAGCCGGCGAGCGCGCGCGCGCCCTCGGTATAGGCCTTCATGGTGAGCAGCATGCGCCGCACATCGGGATGGACGATGATGGGATCGGCGGGCTTGTCGGGGAATTTGTCGCCCGTGAGCGCGCGGCCCTGGAGGCGGTCCTGCGCGTATTGCCGCGCCGTCTGATAGGCGGTCTCGCCCAGCGCCAGGCCCTGCAATCCGACGCCGAGGCGCGCCGCGTTCATCATCGTGAACATGGCGCGCATGCCCTTATGCGCCTCGCCGACGAGATAGCCTTCGGCCTCATCGAAGTTGATGACGCAGGTGGACGACGCCTTGATTCCCATCTTGTGCTCGATCGAGCCGCAGCGCACGCCGTTGCTCGCGCCGACGCCGCCATCCTCCTTGACCAGGAATTTCGGCACGATGAAGAGGCTGATGCCGCGGATGCCCGCGGGGCCGCCGGTGATCCGCGCCAGCACGAGATGGATGATGTTGTCGGTGAGATCGTGCTCGCCGGCCGAGATGAAGATCTTGTTGCCGGTGATCTTGTAGACGCCGTCCTTGCCGGTGGGCTCTGCCCGGGTGCGGATCTGGCCGAGATCGGTGCCGCATTGCGGCTCGGTCAGGCACATCGTCCCGCTCCAGGTGCCATCGACGAGGCGCGGCAGGAACGTCCGCTTCTGCCCGGGCGAGCCGTGATGGTGGATGGCGCGATAGGCGCCGTTGGAGAGGCCGGGATACATGCCGAAGGACATGTTGGCGGACGACACCATCTCCTCGACGAAGAACTGCAGCGTGTGCGGCAGCCCCTGCCCGCCATAGTCGGGATCGCAGCCCAGCGCGGTCCAGCCGCCCTCGCGGAAGAGGTCGTAGGCCTGCTTGAAGCCCTTGGGCGTGCGGACGACGCCGTTCTCGAAGGTACAGCCTTCCTCGTCGCCGCTGCGGTTCAGCGGGAACAGCACCTCCTCGCAGAGCTTGGCGCCTTCCTCGAGCACCTGCTCGAACACGTCCGGGGTGGCGTCCTCGTAGCCCGGCAGCTTCGCGAGCTCGCCGACATCGAACAGCTCCTGCAGGACGAAACGATACTCGCGCAGCGGCGCCTTGTAGGTGGTCATGGGCTTCCTCTCAGTTCCGCAGCGGCTTGCCGGTCTCGAGCATGTGCTCGATGCGCGCCAAGGTCTTGGGCTCGCGGATCAGCGCCTGGAAGGCGCGGCGCTCGAGCGCCAGGAGCTGGTCCTCGCTGGTCTCCAGCGTCATGTCGGTGTCGCCGCCGCTCAACACCTCGGCGAGCCTCTCCGCCACCACCGCGTCGTGCGCGGTGGCCTTGCCTTGATGCACGAGATCGGTGACGCCGAGCTTCAGCGCCGCCGCGCCGGTGGGGCCGGGCAGGTTGATCGGCACCGGCTTCGGCGGTTGATAGTCCTTGGCGAGCGCCAGCGCCTTGGCCTTGGCGTCGGCCAGCAGCCGGTCGCGATTCATGGTGATGCCGTCGGTCTCGCGCAGCATCAGCGTATCGCCGGCCTCGGCGGCCGAGCGCGACACCTTGGCGAGCGCGATCGCCTCGAAAGCCTGCATCAGCGGCGGCATCGGCCCGCCCGGCCGCCGCTTGTTGGTGACCTGGCGCGTCACCAGCTCCTTGCATCCGCCCCAGCCCGGCACCAGCCCGACGCCGGTCTCGACCAGGCCGATATAGCTCTCGGCATGGGCCTGCACCGCGGCGGAATGCAGCAGGATCTCGCAGCCGCCGCCGAGCGCCATGCCGGAGGGCGCGCCGACCACCGGGAAGGGCGCATATTTGATATTCTTGTAGGCGTTCTGCCCAGCCGTCTCGCCCTCCTCGATGAAGGGCCAGAGCGCGACATTGGCGGCGAAGAGCGCAAGCCCGACATTGGCCCCGACCGAGAAATTCTCCGCCTCGTTGTAGATCACCATCGCCTTGAAGGCACCGTTGCTCTTCTTCACGGTGTCGAGTCCCTTGCCCAGCATGGCCATGCTGTCGGGATCGAGCGCGTTCATCTTGCTGTGGAATTCGAGGCACAGCACGCCGTCGCCGACATCCCACAGGCTCGCCGAGCCGTTGCGTGCCAACGGCTTCGCCTTGCGCTTGATGTCGGCGAGCAGCAGCACGCCCGGCCGGCGCTTCACCGCCGCATACGTGCCCTCGACGGTGAGGTATTCGAGCTGCCCCGCCGTGGTGCGGTAGAACGCTTTCCCCGCCGCCAGCCGCAGCAGCGGCGGCACTGCGATCTTCTCCGCCTCGAGCAGCGCGATGACGGCGTCGGCGCCGATCTGATCGACAAGCTCGAAGGGCCCGTACTTCCAGGTGTAGCCCCAGCGCATCGCCTCATCGACGGCGACGACGTCGTCGGCGATCTCCGGCACCAGCGCGGCGGCATAAGCCAGCGTCAGGCCGAGCACGCGGCGCGCATATTGGCCGCCGCGGTCACTGTGGCGCAGCAGCGCCTCGGGCTTGCGCTCGGCGATGCTGGCAAGCTGGGGCTCGGCGACGGGCCGGTACTGGCCGGTGGCGAGGTCGATCGCCTCGCGCACGCGCCCCGTGGCGCTGCGCGTCATGCGATAGAAGCCGCCCTTGCCTTTGCGGCCGGTGTAGCCGTCGGCGATCATCTTGGTGAGGAGCGGCCGGTCCTTGTAGATGCGGAGGTAGGGATCGTCCTTCGCCAGGGTGCGCTGCATGCTCGCCACGACTTGCGGCGTGAGATCGATGCCGACGAGATCGAGCAGGCCGAAAACGCCGGTGCGCGGCATGCCGAAGGGCCGGCCCATGATCGCGTCGGCCTCCTCGACGCTGAGGCCGAGGTCGAACGCCCCTTGCAGCGCCGATTGGATCCACATGCCGCCGATGCGGTTGGCGATGAAGCCCGGCGTGTCCTTGGCGTGGATCACGCCCTTGCCGAGGCGCAGGTCGCAGAACTCGTCGATCGCCTGCACCGCCTCGGCGCGCGTCTTCGGTCCCTTGACGATCTCGAGCAGGCGCATGTAGCGCGGCGGATTGAAGAAATGCGTGATCAGGAAGTCGCGCTGAAAGCTCTCGGGCATGGTGCCGACGAGGTCGTGCAGCGGGATGGTCGAGGTGTTGGAGGAGACGATCGAGCCGGGCTTTCGCGCCTGCTCGATCTTGGCATAGGTCGCGTGCTTGACATCGAGCCGCTCCAGCACCGCCTCGACGATCCAGTCGCAATCGGCGAGCAGGCCCAGATGATCCTCGAGATTGCCCGGCGTGATGCGGCGCGCGAAATCGCGGTGCATCAGCGGCGCGGGATCGGTCTTCAGCAGGCGCTCGATCGCTTGCTCGGCGACGATGTTGCGGTTCTTGGCGCCGGGCGGGACGATGTCGAGCAGCACCACGGAGAGCCCGGCATTGGCGACATGGGCGGCGATGCCGCCGCCCATCACGCCGGAGCCGATGACCGCGACTTTGGTGATCGCCATGGCTCGCCTCCGCTCAGCCGCGCTCGAGGATGGTGGCGATGCCCTGGCCGCCGCCGATGCATTGCGTGGCGAGCGCATAGCGCTTGCCCTCGCGGGCAAGCAGCGACGCCGCCTTGCCGGTGATGCGCGCCCCGGTGGCGCCGAGCGGATGGCCCAGCGCGATGCCGCCGCCGTCGAGATTGGCCTTCTTCTCGTCGATGCCGAGCTCGCGCATGCAGGCGATCGCCTGCGAGGCGAAGGCCTCATTGATCTCGATGATGTCGATGTCCTTGATCGCGAGCCCGGCGCGCTTCAGCGCCTTCTGCGCCGCCGGTACCGGACCGATGCCCATGATCTCCGGCGGGCAGCCAGCTACCGCGATGCTCTTGAGGCGCGCCAGCACCGGCAGCTTGTTGCGCTTGGCATAATCCTCGGTGCAGACCAGCACCGCCGCGGCGCCGTCGGTGAGCGGCGAGGAGGTGCCGGCGGTCACGGTGCCGTCGGCATCGAAGGCCGGCGCCAGGCCCGACAGCGTCTCCTGCGTGGTGTCGGGGCGGATGCAGCCATCCTGCTCGACGCTGCCGTCCCTGGCCTTGATCGCCACGATCTCGTCCCTGAACTTGCCGGCGGCTTGCGCCGCGGCCGCCTTCTGGTGGCTCTTCACCGCGAGCTCCTGCTGGTCGGCGCGCGTCACCTGGTATTTGCGCGCGACATTCTCGGCGGTCTGCCCCATCGAGATGTAGGCCTGCGGATACTCCTTGGCGAGGCCGGGATGCGGCGAGGGATTGAAGCCGGTCATCGGCACGCGGGTCATGGATTCGACCCCGGCGCAGATGAAGGCCTCGCCGGCATCGAGCTGGATCGAGCCCGCCGCCATGTGGATCGCCTGCATCGAGGAGCCGCAGAAGCGGTTCACCGTGGCGCCGGCGACATTGAGCGGCAGATGCGCGAGGAAGCCGACGATGCGCCCGATATTGAGCCCCTGCTCGCCTTCGGGGATGGCGCAGCCGACGATGACGTCCTCGATCTCCTTGGGATCGATCTTGCTGCGCTCGACCAGCGCCGCGATCACCTGCGCCGCCAGCTCGTCGGGCCGCACGCGGGCGAGCGCGCCTTTCTTGGCGAAATGGAAGGGCGAGCGGGCGAAGCCCGCGATCACGACATTCTTCATGGCGCTCCTTTCCGGCCGGCCGGGCCTTGCCCGGCTTCTTTCCTGCGGATGGTGTCCTCGATATGGCTGCCGATCTCGCGCAGCTCCTGCAGCGTCTGCGCGATCTCCTGCTGCTGGTGCTCGAGCTCGGCGATGCGGGCGCGGCCTTTGAGCAGCGTGACGCGCAGCTGCTCCAGATGGTCGCGGTCGACGTCATAGAGGTCGAGCAGCTCCTTGATGTCGGCGAGCGCGAAGCCCAGCCGCTTGCCGCGCAGGATGAGATGGAGCCGCGCGCGGTCGCGGCCGGAATAGATGCGGTTGCCGCCGATGCGCTGCGGCGCCAGCAGCCCATGATCCTCGTAGAAGCGGATGGCGCGCGGCGAGATGCCGAGCTCGCTGGCGAGGTCGCCGATCGAGTACAGCCCCGGCGCATCGGGCGTGGCGGCTGGCTCGGCGATCACGGCGCGTCTCGCTGACATCGATATGACCTTAACGTGAGCTATATGACGTTAACGTAAGGTATCGATCGGCGATTGTCCAGGGAAAAATACCGCGTCTGGTGCCGGCCGACCCCCAGTGCCAAATCAGGAACAGGGATTTCCGAGCCTCAGGCTTCCTTGCTGTTGCCGCGGCCGATCTCTTCAAGGGCGGCGGAGTTGCGCAGGATGATCCAGCCTTCCTCGAGCTGGATGAAGCCGCGTCGCTGCCATTCCCGCAGGCAGCGATTGACGCTTTCGCGAGTACCACCAATCATTGTTCCGAGCTCGCGCTGCGACAGCGCCATCTTGGCTTGCGGTGCGCCGCCGCCGAGGCGCAGCAGCGCCTTGGCAAGGCGCGTCGGCAGGCCGAGAAAGGCGATCTCGCCGATCTGCTGGTCGGTGCGGCGCAGCCGCTCGCACAGCACTTCAAGCAGCTTGATGGCGACCACGGGATGGCGCTCGAGCACCGTCAGCATGTCGCGGCGCTCGACTACCAGCAGGTCGCAATTGGTCAGCGCGGCGGCGTCGGCGCTGCGCTCGCGGCCGTCGAGGAGCGCCATTTCGCCGAATACCTCGCCGCTACCGAGATCGGCGAGGACGATCTCCTTGCCATCCGCCGACGGGGCGGTGATGCGCACCGTGCCGCCCAGCACCGCCATCATGCTCTGCCCAGGCGAGCCGACGCGGAAGATGACCTCGCCGGCGGTAAAGCGCCGGCGATGGGCATGCCCTGCCACCAGCCGCAGCGCCCCTTCGTCGATCCCGGCAAAGAGCGAGCAGCGCCGCAGCAGGCGGCTGGCGTCGTCACGCGATGTCTCCGGCGAGTTCGGCAAGCTGGACCCCTTTGGGGTATTGTCGCATTGCCGCGGCGACCACGTCCAGCGCGGCCGCCGGACGCGCCTGTCTCCAGTCGAGGTGCGGCTTGAGGACCGACAGCCGATCGATCAGCGGGCGAGAAAGGGCGTGCTCCGTGCTCTCGGCCGCCGGGCGTCGAAATGACCCGGCCGCCGCCGGGCTTGCGATCCTGTCAGGCCGCGCGGATCTTCTCGACGAATTGACGAATATCTGCCGTCAGCGACTGGCAGCGCGTCGACAGCTCGTTCGCCGCCGCCAGAGCCTTCGCCGCCACCCCGCCCGTCGTCCCCGCCATCCGCGATAGGCCGTCGATGCTGGTCGAGATCTGCACGGTTCCCTCGGCGGCGCGATCGGCGCTGCCGGCGATCTCGCGCGTCGCATCGCCCTGCTGCTCGACCGAAGAAGCGACCGAGCCGGTGATGGTGCTGATCTCGCCGATGATGCCGGCGACGACGCCGATGGCGCTTACCGCCTTGTTGGTCCGGTCCTGGATCGCCGCGACCTGCGATTGGATCTCGTCGGTTGCTTTCGCGGTCTGCGTCGCCAGGATCTTGACCTCGGAGGCGACGACGGCAAAGCCCTTGCCGGCCTCGCCGGCCCGTGCTGCCTCGATCGTGGCATTGAGGGCGAGGAGATTGGTTTGACTGGCGATGCTGTTGATGAGCTGAACGACCTCGCCGATGCGAAGAGCGGCCGCGGCAAGCTGCTTCACGGTTTCGTTGGTCGCCTCGGTCTCGCTCACCGCCTTGCCGGCGACGCCGGTCGCGTGCGCGACCTGCCGGGTTATGTCGGCGACGGAGGCCGAAAGCTCTTCCGCGGCGCCGGCGACCGACTGGACGTTCGCGGCGGTTTCCTGCGACGCGGTAGCGACGGAACTCGTCTGACGCACGGTTTCATCGGCGAGGCTGGAAAGCCCTTCGGCCGTGCGCCGCATCTCGGCGGCAGCGGTCGTTACGGCGCCGACCAGAGCCTGGACATTCGCCTCGACGGCATCCGCCAGCTCGTGCCGAGCGATCCCCCTTGCCTCTTCCAAGTGCTTCTCGGCTTCGGCGCGCTCGGCCTGCGCGCGCGCCTCGGCGGTCCGCGCAAGCTTGACCTCGGCTTCTTTCTCGCTCGAGCGGCGGAACAGCAGAACGAGCTGATGGGTGAGCCACACCAGCACCGCTGTCTCCATCACGACCACCACCGCGTGGAGGACAACGCGTCCGAAATCGGCGCCGCCGGGATAGATCGCGGCGGGCAGAACGAAGTTGAGGAGGAGGTGATGCACCGCGGTCGCGGTCGCCGCCATGACGAGGACGAGCGGGTCGCAATAGACCGCCAGAACCGCGAGCGCGGCGAAGAAATACATGTGGATGTCGAGCTGCCACGGTTGCCCCGCCATCTCGGAGAGCAGCAGCGAGACCATGCCGACGAGGGCGACAGCGACGATCAGCCGGGTCGACAGGACGCTGCCCGCGACCCGCCACGACAGCGTCGCGGCGCCGGCGAGCACCACCGCGATTACCGCCGGCATCACCCAGCCACTCCCGACGGCGAGGGCGACGGCAAGGTTGAACGGGACATGGAGCCACAGAAAGATCACAAGCCCCCTGGTCGCGAGATTGCGCAGGTTGTCGAGGCCGCCATCGTTGATGTCTGTCATGATCGTTCCTTGAAGCAGCCGTCGAGCGCGGTCGGATTGACGAGGAGCCAGGCGCCGGCCTCGCGCAGGCGGCGCGGCAGCTCGCCATCGGCCGCGGTGACGACGAGAATGTTCGGCCACGCACCCGTGCGGACGATAGCGCCGCCGGTGGACGCTGCGGCGGCGAAGCTACGCTCGGCATTCCACCAGAGCGGGAAGATGGCAGCGACCGGCGCCCCCACGGTGTCGGCCGGACGCAGTCCGAGCCAGGCAGTGCCGAGAGCGCTGCCTAGAAGCAGGAGCAACGCCGGTAACCAGGGTGAGCGGTGACGATTGGGCATGGTCGCCGTCTCCCTATCGGCGGATCAGCTCGAAGGACTCGTTCCTGCCGCTTATCTTTCCGAAGAAACATGAAGATTTCGCCAATGTGGCGACTGCCAGAGACAGTCCGGCAACCTCGTTATCCGTGGTCCGATCCGTCGAGGATTCAGATGTCGATACGCCGCAGAACCCGCCCGGCCTTACGGTAAAGGCGGCGGCTCCGCCGGCAGGCCGGCAGCGCGGCGCGCCTCCTCCTCGGCCAGCGCCTTTTTCGACGGCTTGCCGATCAGCGTCTTGGGCAGGCTGGCGCGGAACTCGAACAGCTTCGGCATCTCGATCGGCGACAGCTTGTCCTTCAGGAAGGCGCGCAGCTCCGCCTCGTCGATACTGGCGCCGGCCACCGGCGCGACATAGGCCTTCACCGTCTGGCCGCGATAGGCGTCGGCGACCGAAAGGACGATGCATTCGGCGACCTTGGGATACTGATAGATCGCCTCCTCGACATTGCGCGGATAGATCTTGTAGCCACCGGCGATGATGATGTCCTTGAGGCGGTCGACGAGAAAGAGATAGCCCTCGGGGTCGAGATACCCCACATCGCCGGTGCGCAGCCTGCCTTCGCTCAGCACGTCTGCGGTCGCCTGGGGCTTGCGCCAATACCCCGCCATCACCTGCGGCCCGCGCACCACCACCTCGCCGCGCTCGCCGGCCGGCGCCAGCTGGGCGGGATCGTCGAGCGAGGCGATCTCGATGATGGTGCCGGGCACGGGCAGCCCGACCGAGCCCGGCTTGTTGACGCCGCGCAGCGGATTGCAGGCGACAACCGGCGAGGTCTCGGACAGGCCATAGCCTTCAACCACCGTGCAGCGCGTCGCCGCCTCGAATTTGTGCTTCACCTCGAGCGGCAGCGGCGCGCCGCCGGAAATGCAGGATTTGATCGAGGTGAGATCGACCTTGGCGGCGGCGGGATCGGCGTAGATCGCGGTGAACAGCGTCGGCACGCCGGGCATGGTGGTCGGGCGCTTGCGGCGGATGGCGGCGAGCAGTGTCTTGATCTCAAAGCGCGGCAGCAGAATGATCTCGGCGCCCGAGGCGATGCCGAAATTCATCGCCACCGTCATGGCGAAGACGTGGAAGAACGGCAGCACCGCCAGGATGCGCTCGCGCCCGGGCTCGACATCGGGGAACCAGGCAAGGCATTGGCGCGCATTGGTGACGAGATTGCGATGGGTGAGCATCGCACCCTTGGGTACGCCAGTGGTGCCGCCGGTGTATTGCAGCACCGCGAGATCGCGCTCGGGGTCGATCGGCGCCGGCGCGATGGCGCCGTCATTGGCGATGAGCTGGGCAAAGGTGAGATGGGCGCCGTCGCGCGGCGCGCGGGCCATGTCGGCGCGCTTCAGCAGGCGATAGAGCGCGCTCTTGGCGAAGGGCAGAATATCCGCCATCGGGCAGAGCACGATCTTGCGGATGCCGGAGGCGCCGAGCAGCGGCGCCAGCAACGCATAATGCGCCTTGAGATCGAGGATCAGCATCACCTCGACCCCGGCATCCTCGACCAAGTGGCGGACCTCCGGCGGCGCGTAGAGCGGGTTCAGATTCACCACCGTGCCGCCGATCGCCAGGACGGCATAATAGGCGATGATGTAATAAGGACAGTTGGGCAGCATCAGCCCGACGCGCGTCCCCTTCTTGACCCCGAGCTCGGCAAAGCCCTTGGCGGCGCGGCGGGTCAGCGCGCCGATTTCGGCATAGCTGTAGCCCTTGCCCAGGAAGTCGAGGCAGGGACGGTCGCCGTAACGCTGGACGCTGTCCTCAAGCAGGCGGTAGAGCGGCTCGTCGGCAAAGCGCGCGTGCCAATCGATGTCCGGCGGATAGGCCTTGAGCCAGGGCCAGCTCGCCACGCTCTCCGCCATCGCCCCCACCCGTCATTGCTAGGGGGTTGAGCCTAGCGGGTGGCGGGCGGGCGCGGCAATGGCGGCTAGGGCTGTCCAGACCCCCGACGAGCGCAAGAGCGCTCGCGCGCCGCCGCCGCGGACAAACTCCCTATGGGAGTTTCTCTAGCGCTTGATCTCGGGATCCTCGCCTTTCGCGTGCCGCTTGCCGATGAGCTCGGCCGCGCGCAGCGCCTCGCCTTCCTTGCCCTCATAGGCTTTCTCCGCCTCCTTGGCCTTTTCCTCGACCTTGCCGGAGCGGACGAAGCGTTGCTCTGCCTCGTTGAACGCGCGTGCAGCGGTGCGATTGCCCTCGCCTTCGTTCTGCTGGGTTTTGCCGGTCTTCTCAGCCATCTGGATCTCCTGTCTGCCTCACTTGCAAACAGGACGTCTTCGCCCCGGTTCCGCGTCCGGCCGCGCCGGATTTCTCCTAATGCGCGAGTATGACCGGCATGGTTGCTTCCATGATGATATGGCGGGTGGCACCGCCGAAGATCATCTGGCGCAACCGGCTCTGGGTATAAGCGCCCTTGACCAGGAGGTCGGCGCCGATCGCCTTGGCCTCGTCGAGGAAGACCTGGCCGGTGGTGCGGTCGCGCGGCGCCACATGGCGGGCAAGGCTGGCGATGCCGTGGCGCGCCAGTGTCTGGGCGAGATCCTCGCTCGAGGGCCCCGGGGTCATGCCGCCCTCGACGCTCACCACCTGCACGCTCTTGGCGCGCGTCAGGAAGGGCATGGCGAAGGCTACGGTGCGCGCCGTTTCGGTGCTGCCGTTCCAGGCCACCAGCACGCGCTCGCCGATCGTGGCGAGCGGCACCGGGGGCGCCATCAACACCGGCCGGCCGCTCTCGAACAGCGCATCCTCGAGCGTCGCCTCGGCCAGCGAAGCGAGCTTGGCGGGGCGCTCGACGGTGATGAGATCGAAAACGCGGCCGAGCGCGCCGACCACGGCGTTCTGCCGCCCGGCCTCCTCGCGCCATTCGGCGCTGGGCCCCTCGCCCGATGCCGGCCCCAGCGGCACGCCCTGCTGGCGCATGAAGGAGGTGAACAGCGCCCGCGCCTGCTCGCGCCGGTCCTGGCCCTCGCGCTCCAGGGTCCGGTCGACCTCCGAGGAGATCGAGAAGCCCATTTCGCCGCCGAACACCACGGCATATTCGGCGGTCAGCGCGTTCAAGCCGGTGATTCGGCTGTTGAAGCGCCGGGCGACCAGCAACGCTGTCTCGAGCAGCGACGTAGCGGTGCCGTCGCCGACCACCGTCAACACAGTCCTCATGCCCACCTCGCCTGTCCCAGCAGCCTCCGGGGGCCACTTCGGTTTTTTCCTAGTATATCCCTTGCCGGGGCGGCACAAAAGCGCGGCGGGAACCGCCGGCGGGCGAGGCCGTTCGTCTGGCGATCGGGCGGAGGTGCAGGAAGTTGGACGGAGATAAGGCGCGGCCCGGAGCAGGCGACGAGCCCGCCGCCATGACCCGCCTCATCGAAGCGCTCTACCCGATCTGTCGCAGCATCACCGGCGACGGGCTGCGGCAGAGCCTGGGTCTCATCGCCCAGGAGATTCCGCTCCGCCTCACCGAGGTGCCGTCGGGCACGCAGGTCTTCGACTGGACGGTACCGCGCGAATGGAACGTGCGGCAGGCCTATATCGCCACGCTCGACGGCCGGCGCGTGGTCGATTTCGCGGCGTCCAACCTGCATATCCTGCAATACAGCGTGCCGGTCGACCGCATCGTCGAGCGGGACGAGCTGCGCCGCCATCTCCACACTCTGCCGGAGACGCCGGACTGGGTTCCCTACCGGACCAGCTATTACAGCGAGAATTGGGGCTTTTGCCTGAGCCAGCGCCAGGCGGAGCGGCTGACCGATGAGCGCTACCGCGTCGTCATCGACACGACGCTGGCGCCGGGCCACCTCACCTATGGCGAGTTGGTGCTGCCCGGCGCGCAGGCAGAGGAGATGTTGATCTCCTGCCATTCCTGCCACCCCTCGCTCGCCAACGACAACCTCTCGGGGATCGCGGTGGCGGTGATGCTGGCCCGCCGGCTGATGGCGCGGCAGCACCGGCGGTTCACCTACCGCTTCCTCTTCATCCCCGGCACGATCGGCTCGCTGGCCTGGCTCGCCGCCAATGAGGGGCGGGTCCCGCTAGTGACGCATGGACTGGTGTTGAGCTGCCTCGGCGACGGCGCCGCCTTCACCTACAAGCAGAGCCGACGCGGCAACGCCGCCATCGACCGCATCGCCGCCCATGTGCTGCAGGCGAGCGGCGAGCCCTATCGCGTTCAGCCCTTCATCCCTTATGGCTATGACGAGCGGCAATATTGCTCGCCCGGATTCGACATGCCGGTGGGCTGCCTGATGCGCTCGCCCAACGGCACCTTCCCGGAATACCACACCTCGGCCGACAATCTCGGCTTCATCACTCCGGCGGCGCTCACCGGCGCGCTCGAGGCGCTGACGCGCATCGTCGATGTCATCGAAGGCGACGCGACCTATCTGAACCTCAGCCCGAAAGGCGAGCCGCAGCTCGGCAAGCGCGGCCTCTACCGGCCGATCGGCGGGCAGAAAGAGGCCGGCGGCTTCGATCAGATGGCGCTGCTCTGGGTGCTGAACCTCGCCGACGGCAAGCACTCGCTGCTCGACACTGCCGAGCGGGCCGGCATGCCGTTCGCCGTCATCCGCGCGGCGGCGGACGCGCTGCTCGGAGCCGGGCTGCTGGCGCCGGCGGAGCCGGCCGAAGCTTCCTCCCGCGCATCTCACTCGTAGCGCAGCGCCTCGATCGGGTCGAGGCGCGACGCCTTGCGAGCGGGATAGTAGCCGAAGAAGATGCCGACCGCGGCCGAGAAGGCGAACCCGCCCAGGATGGCGGTCGGCGAAATCGGCGTCGGCCATCCCGCAACCGCGGAGATCGTCTCGGACACGGCGACGCCAAAGACGATACCCGCCACGCCGCCGACCAGGCTCAAGAACACGGCTTCGGCGAGGAACTGCAGCAACACATGCAGGCGGCGCGCGCCAATCGCCATGCGCAGGCCGATTTCGCGTGTGCGCTCGGTCACCGAGACCAGCAGAATGTTCATGATGCCGATGCCGCCGACGAGGAGCGAGATCGACGCCACCGCCGCGAGCAGCAACGCCATGACCTGACTGCTGCCCTCCGCAGCGCTGGCGATCTGGCTGAGATTGCGCACCGCGAAGTCGTTGACGTCGCGCGGGCCCGATATGGTGGCGGCGCACCAGCGTGGCGGTCAGCTGTTCGATCGCCGCAGTCACCTGGGTCGCGCCCCTGGCCTGAACGTAGATCTGGTTGACGAAGCCGGTCAGACGCGGCTGGATGCCGTAAGGATTGGGCTGCGGCAGAAAGATCGCGCTTGTCGTTGCCGCCTGCGTCGGCGCCGCCACGCCGAGCACTTTGGTCTCGGCCGTGCTGAACGGCACCATGACGAGATCGTCCTGATCCTGGCCGTAGGTCGATTGGCCTTTGGCCACCAGCGTGCCGATGACGCGCAGGGGCACGCCCTTGACCAGAATGACCGCGCCGAGCGGGTTGTCGGAGGGCGCAAAGAGCTGATGGAGCACGGTCTGGCCGAGAACCGCCACGAGCGCGGCGCTGTGTTGGTCTTCGATGCCGATGGCGCGGCCGGAAGCAATCTGCCAATTGGTGATCGGCGGATAGTTGGCGGTGACCCCCTGCACCATGGTCGTCCAGTTCTGGCTGGCGTATTCGACCTGGCCGCTCTGGCGGATCAGATAGGCGACCTGTCCGACGGCCTGGTCCTCGTGCTGAATCGCCCGGGCATCGCTGACGGTCAGGGTCGAGGCGCTGCCGGCGCCGCCCCGAGCGCCCAGGCTCGTCACCGCGCCGGGAACGACGACGAGCAGGTCGGTGCCGAGGCTTTCAAGCTGCTTGCGCACGGCGTCGTTGGCGCCTTGCCCGATCGCCACCATCGCAATCAGCGCGGCGACGCCGATGAAGACGCCGAGCATGGTCAGCGCCGACCGCATCTTGTTGCGCGCCAGCGCTTGCACGGCGGCGGCCAGGATCATCACACCGAAGGCCCAGGACAGCGGCGCGCCGCTCCTCATTTGCGCGGCGGCATGCGGGTGAAAGATCGACAGATCCGCCGCCGCCGCGGGCGATGCCCCGGGAAGGCTGGAGGTCTTGCGCTCGTCGGAGAGGATGCGGCCATCGCGCATCGTCACCGTGCGAGCGGCATAAGCGGCGATATCGGGCTCGTGCGTCACCAGGACGATGGTGACGCCCTCCTCGCGATTGAGCTGCGTCAGCGTCTCCATGATCTCGTGCGAGGTACGCGTATCGAGATTGCCGGTGGGCTCGTCGGCAAGGAGCAGGCTCGGCGAATTGATCAGCGCCCGCGCGATCGCGACCCGTTGCTGCTGGCCGCCGGAAAGCTGACCGGGCGTGTTTTCCGCGCGATCGCCGAGGCCGAGGCGGTCCAACGCCTCCTGCGCGCGGGCGAAACGCGCCTTGCGCCCGGACTTTCCCTCTTCCGAATAGAGCAGCGGCAGGGCCACGTTTTCCAGCGCGCTCGTGCGCGACAGCAGGTTGAAGCTCTGGAAGACAAATCCGAGCCGCTCGCTGCGGATGCGAGCGAGCTCGGGCTCCGGCAGGCTCGCGACATCGATGCCGTCGAGCAGATAGCGGCCGGTCGATGGACGGTCGAGGCAGCCGAGGATCGACATCAGAGTCGACTTGCCGGAGCCCGACGACCCCATGATGGCCACGAACTCGCCGCGCTCGACGGTGAAATCGACGCCGCCGAGGGCGCGAACATCGATGTCGCCGACGTGATATGTGCGCGTCACGCCTTCAACCGCGATGACCGTGTCGGGCATGGCGCACCGGCCTCGCGCTAAAGCCGCGGCGGCGCGACGGCCGGCCGGCCGCTTCCGCCGGCGCCACCCTGCTGTTCCGACAGGATGACCGGATCGCCGGGCTTGAGCTCGCCGTCGACGATCTCGGTAAAGCTGTCGTCGTCGAGCCCGAGCGTTACGGCACGGCGGACGGGCTTGCCGTTGACCAGGACCCAGAGCTGCCCCTGCCGCGTCGGCCCGCCTGCCGTCGGCGCCGGCGCGGTGGCAGCCGCATCGGCTGGCGCGTAACGCAGCGCCTGATCGGGCACGCGAAGGACATTGTCGCGCTGGGCGGTGACAATCTTGGTCGTGGCGGTCATGCCCGGCATGAGCAGCAGGTCAGGGTTGGCAACGCCGACCACGACATCGAAGGTGACCACGTTCTGGAGCGTTTGCGGCGCCTGCCGCCGCTGGACGACGGTGCCCTCGAACGGGCGGTCGGGATAGGCCTCGACCGTGAAGCTTGCGGGGTTGCCCTCCTTCACGCCGCCGATGTCGCTCTCGCTGACATTGGTATCGACTTCCATCTTGGTGAGATCGGTCGCGATCAGGAACAGGGTCGGCGTCTGGAGGCTCGCCGCGACCGTCTGCCCCTGCGTCACGTTGCGCGAGACGACGATGCCGTCCACCGGCGAGATGATGTCGGTGTAGTCGAGATTCACTTGCGCGCCCTCGAGCTGGGCTTCCCACTGCTCGATGGTCGCCTGGTCGAGAGCGACCTGCGCTTCCCCTTGATGGTAGGCGCTCATGGACAGGTCGGCTGCATCCTGGGCGATCGAGTTTTGCTTCGCCAGCACGGCGGTGCGCTGGGAATTAGCCCTGGTGTATTCGAGATTGGCCTTATCCTTTTCGAGCTGCGCCTTGGCGACGGCCAGGTTCGCTTTATCCTGGTCGACCACCGCCTGGAAGGGGCGAGGGTCGATCTTGGCGCAGACCTGCCCCTGGGTCACTTTCGTGTTGTAGTCGCATTGCAGCTCCTGGATGACGCCGGATACGGCGGAGCCGATGATGATCGTCAGCACCGGGTTGATCGTCCCGGTGGCGGTGACCGTGCTGGCAACCGTGCCACGCATCACCGGCGTTGTCGCGTAATGCACGACACCCGCGCGGCCGGCGATCCACCATGCCGTGCCGAGAGCCACGGCGACGACGAGGAGCAGCGACAGGGCGAGCCAGCCAAGACGGCCCTGCCCCCCATACCAATGCCGCGCCGCCGCCGCGCGGGACACCGGTGGTGCCCCCGACAGCCGCCTCGTTCCTATCTGGTCGTCCATCAAGCCAGTCTCCAAAATCTGGCTGTCAGCATGGCGTGAGGAGGGTTTGGCCGCTTTGATCTGGCTCAAGGGCCGCCGGTAGGCCGGCCGGCCGGAATCCTGCCCCTGGCGAGCGTGCGAGACGACGACAAGACACATCCGCGGCGGCACCCGCGCATTGACACGCCCGGCGACCGGCGGCTTAGCTGCGCCGGCGCCTCCCGCCGCCTCAGGAGCCTTGAATGAGCGATCCGATCGGGCTTGCCCGCGGTCTCACCAATTACGGCGATCGCGACTTCGCGCTTTATCTGCGCCGCTCCTTCGCCAAATCCATGGGCTATTCGCAGGACATGCTGGCAAAGCCGGTGATCGGCATCGCCAACACCGCGAGCGGCTTCAACAATTGCCACCGGCTGGTGCCGGAGCTGGTCGACGCGGTGGCGCGCGGCGTGCTGGCGGCGGGCGCGTTGCCGCTCGCGTTTCCGACGATCTCGCTGGGCGAGGTGTTCCTCAACCCGACCAGCCTGATGTTCCGCAACCTCATGGCGATGGACACCGAGGAGATGATCCGCGCCCAGCCGATGGACGCGGTCGTGCTGGTCGGCGGCTGCGACAAGACGGTGCCGGCGCAACTGATGGGCGCAGCCTCGGCGAACCTGCCGGCGATCCAGCTGGTCACGGGGCCGATGATGACGGGTCCGTGGCGCGGCGAGCGGCTCGGCGCCTGCACCGATTGCCGGCGATTCTGGGCGCGCTTCCGCGCCGGCGAGGTGAGCCGGGAGGATATCGACGAGATCGAGGGCAGCCTCGCCACCACCGCCGGCACCTGCGCGGTGATGGGCACGGCGAGCACCATGGCCGCGATCGCCGAGGCGCTCGGCATGATGCTGCCCGGCACCGCCGCGATCCCGGCCGTCCATGCCGACCGGCTGCGTGCCGCCGAGGCGACCGGTGCGGCCGCGGTGGCGCTGGCCCGGCAGAAGCTCACCCCCGACCGCATCATCACCGCTAAATCGATCGACAACGCGCTGCGCGTGCTGCTGGCGATCGGCGGCTCGACCAACGCCATTCTACATCTCACCGCGATCGCCGGGCGGGTCGGCGTCGACATCCCGCTGGCGAAGCTCAACGCGCTCAGCGACGCGACGCCGGTGCTGGTCGACCTCAAGCCGACCGGGCCGCATTACATGGAGGACCTCTTCGCTGCCGGCGGCATCGGCGCGGTGCTGCGCGAGCTGAGGCCGCTGCTGCATCTCGACTGCCTCACCGTCACCGGCGAGACCCTGGGCGAGCGATTGGCGCAAAGCGACGGCGCCTTCGTCAACCGCGCGGTGGTGCGCGCGCTGGCGGAGCCGCTGCAGCCGCAAGGCGGGCTCGTCGCCCTCTTCGGCTCGCTGGCGCCGGGCGGCGCCATCCTCAAGCGCTCGGCCGCCGACGCCAAGCTGTTCGAGCGGCAAGGCCGCGCCGTGGTCTTCACCTCGCTCGAGGATCTCGCGGCGCGCATCGACGATCCCGCGCTCGACGTGACGCCGGACGATTTCCTGGTACTGCAGAATGCCGGCCCGACCAGCCCCTCGGCCATGCCCGAGGCCGGCTACCTGCCGATCCCGGGCAAGCTGGCGCGCGCCGGCGTCAAGGACATGGTGCGCATCTCCGATGCGCGCATGAGCGGCACCGCCTACGGCACGGTGGTGCTGCATGTGACCCCCGACGCGGCGAGCGGCGGGCCGCTGGCGAAGGTGCGCAGCGGCGACCTCATCCGGACTCTCCGTCAGGAGCGGCGGATCGACCTGCTGGTCGAGGATGCCGAGCTGGCGCGGCGCCCCGTCCCTGCCCCGTTCGCGCCGACCGCGCGGCTATGCCAGGCTCTATCGCGAGCAGATCCTGCAAGCCGATCGCGGCTGCGATTTCGCCTTCCTGCGCCACACGCCGCCAGCGGGTTGAGCGCGCGCACGGGACGCAGTTGTCGGCGTATCCGCGGCGCGCCATAAATCGACGACACGCAAGCGGAGAAAAGCCATGAAGACCTATAATCCCGCCACCGTCGCGGCACCCGCCGGGCCCTACAGCCACGCCGTCGAGATCGCCGGCGACGCGCGCATCCTCTATCTCGCGGGCCAGATCGGCACCGCGCCCGACGGCACTCTGCCCGCGGATTTCGAGGCCCAGGCGGATCAATGCTGGAAGAACATCAAGGCGATCCTCGCCGCCGCCGGGATGGGCGTGGAGCATCTGGTGAAGTGCACGCATTTCCTCACCAGCCAGGAGCATGTGGCGGCCTATGGCAAGGTGCGCACCCGCCATCTCGGCGAGGCGCGGCCGGCCTCGACGCTGCTGGTGATCAGCGCGCTGGCGCGGCCGGGCATGCTGGTCGAAGTCGAGGCGATCGCCGCCAAGGGCTGAACTCATGGCGCGCTATGACCTGGTGCTGCGCGGCGGCCGGGTGATCGACGGCAGCGGCGCCGCCGCCATCACCGCCGATGTCGCGGTCGCTGGCGACCGCATCGCCGCGATCGGGCGACTGCCGCCGGGCAGCGGCGGCAGCGAGATCGATGTCGCCGGGCTCGCGGTGGCGCCGGGCTTCATCGACGTCCAC
This sequence comes from uncultured Alphaproteobacteria bacterium, assembly GCA_963789275.1. Classification (GTDB taxonomy): domain Bacteria; phylum Pseudomonadota; class Alphaproteobacteria; order ATCC43930; family CGMCC-115725; genus DAHUYF01. The sequence continues at coordinate 15,736 of CAWBKF010000009.1, read as the reverse complement.
ACCCATGATGATCGCGCGCTGCTGTCGCAGCCGGAGATGACGCCCAAGGTGAGCCAGGGCGTCACCACCGTCATCGCCGGCAATTGCGGCGTGAGCCTCGCGCCGATGCCGGCGGGACGGGCGCTGCCGCCGCCGCTCGACCTCATCGGCAATGCCGAGCAGTTCCGCTTCCGCCGCTTCGCCGATTATATCGCCGAGCTCGATGCCGCGCCCGCCGCGGTCAATGCGGCGCTGCTGGTGGGACATTCGACCTTGCGCGCCACGGCGATGGACCGCTTCGACCGGCCGGCGAGCGAGCGCGAGATCGAAGCGATGCGCGAGCGTCTCGCCGAGGCGCTGGACGCCGGCGCCATCGGGCTTTCCAGCGGCCTCTGGTACGCGCCGGCCAACGCCGCGCCGCCCGAGGAGCTGGTGGCGCTGGCGAGCGCGCTGCGCCCGGCCGGCGCGATCTACACCACGCATATGCGCGACGAGGGCAGCCAGGTGCTGGCAAGCCTCGACGAGACGTTTGCCGTCGGGCGCGAGGCCGAAGTGCCGGTGGTGATCTCGCATCATAAGGTGGCAGGCAAGCAGAATTTCGGCCTGACGCGCCAGACGCTGCCGAAGATCGCGGCGGCGATGGTCGCGCAGCGGGTAAGCCTCGACGCCTATCCCTATATTGCATCGTCCACCGTGCTGCGCGCGGACTACATCGCGTTTTCGCTCAAGATCCTCATCACCTGGTCGAAGAACCATCCCGAGACGGCGGGGCGCGAACTCGCGGCGGTCGCCGCCGAGTGGGGCGTGAGCCAGGAAGCGGCCTGCGACCGGCTCCAGCCCGGCGGCGCGATCTATTTCACCATGGACGAGGCCGATGTGCGCCGCGTGCTCGCCTTCGAGCACACCATGATCGGCTCGGACGGGCTGCCGCACGACACTCATCCGCATCCCCGGCTCTGGGGCACGTTTGCGCGCGTGCTGGGATATTATAGCCGCGAAGAGAAGCTCTTCCCGCTGGAAGAAGCGGTGCGACGCATGACGGGACTGCCGGCGGCGCGCTTCGGGCTTACCGGCCGCGGCCGGATCACGCCGGGCGCCTATGCCGACATCACCGTGTTCGATCCCTGCGGAGATCATCGACCGCGCCAGCTTCGCCGCGCCGACCGAGCCCGCCGCCGGCATCCATCTCGTGCTGGTGAACGGCACGGCGGTATGGCGCGACGGCGCCGCCACCGCGCGCGCGGCCGGGCCGGGCGCTCAGGCGGCAGCGGATGCAGCAGGAGGCCGGGGCCGGCGGCGTCTGAAGCGGCGCCGGTGCCGAGCCGAGGATCAGAGTGATGCCGCCCATCGAGATCGTCCCGTTCGACCCGTCCGCGGCCAGCCCGGAACGCTGGGCGGCATTTCACGCCTACCGGCGCGCCGTCGCAGCCGAGCTTCGTCCGGGCGATCCCGTGCTCAGCGACGCCGAATTTCAATGCGAAATGCAGCGTGGCGAACCGCTTTGGGAGTTTCGCCGTTGGCTGGCGCTGGCAGGAGGGGAGATCATCGGCTTTTTCCGGGCCGGCTTCCGCCGGCCGGGAACCCCGAATGCGGCCGAGCACCATCCCTTCCTGTGGGGTCGCGGCGCGGTACGGGCGGAGGCGCGTCGCCGCGGTGCGGGCACGCTGCTGCTGCGCGAGGCCCACGCGCTGATGCACGCGCTCGACAAGACGGTGCTGACGCTCTCCGCGCATACCGCACCCGGCCATGCTTTCCTGACCTATGTCGGCGCCGTGGCGAAGCACGCGGTGGTGGAGAACCGCGCGGTCCTGGCCCAACTGGATTGGGACTCGCCTGCGCCGCTGGGAGGCAGCGGCCGAGGAGCGCGGCCTGGTCTGGGAACGCCATGCCGGCCGCGTGCCGCGCGAGGTGCTGCTGACGCTGCTCCCGGTGTTCACCGACCTGTTCGCGGACATGCCGATTGGCGGGCTTGAGATGCCGCCGATCCGCTGGGAGATCAACGGCTATGACCAATGGTATGAGACGCTGGAGCGGGTCGGAGGCGCGCATCACCTGGTCATGCTGCGCGCGCCCGACGGATCGGTCGCCGGGCTCAGCGAAGCCGGCTGGGACCGGCGTATCCCCGACATCGTCTACCAGCAGCTCACCGCGGTGGCGCGGCCGTGGCGCGGGCGCGGGCTCGCGCGGGCTCTCAAGGCCGCGATGCTGCAGCAGGTCCATGCGCATCAGCCGGAAGCCAAGGTGATCAGCACCAGCAACGCCGAGGACAACGCGCCGATCCTGTCGATCAACGCGCGCGTCGGCTTCAAGGTGCATCAGCGCAGCGTGGATTATCAGGTCACGCGGGCGGCGCTCGATGCGTGGCGGGAAGCGCGCCAGTAGCTCCCCGGCGTTGGTTGCGAGCGCGCCGCCTATCGCCGCAGCAAGAACTCCTGCCACGGCCGGCGCTGCTCCCAGCCGGCGCGCTGGAGCTCGGGGGTCTCGGCCTCGTTCTGGGGATAGCCCAGGCAGAAATATCCCAGGAAGATCCACTCGGCCGGCACCTCGAGGATGCGCGTCACCGCCGCGGGATCGAGAATCGAGACCCAGCCGAGGCCGAGGCCTTCGGCGCGCGCCACCAGCCACAGCGTGTGGATCGCCATCACCGCCGAATACTCCGCCATCTCCGGCATGGTGCGGCGGCCGAGGCCGTGGCCTTGCGCGGTGCCGCGATCGGCGAAGACGGCGAGATGCACCGGCGCCTCGTCGAGCCCGGCGAGCTTGAGGCTGGCATAGCGCTGCGCGCGCTCGCCGGCATATGCCGCGAGCGCGTCGGCGTTGCAGCGCGCGAACTCGGCGCGCACCGCGGCGCGGCGCGCGGCATCCTCCACCAGCACGAAGCGCCAGGGCTGGCTGAGGCCGACCGAGGGCGCGAGCGCCGCGAGCTCGAGCAGGGCTTCCACCGCGCCCGGCGGCAACGCGTCGCGGCGGAAGCGGCGGACATCGCGCCGCCAGACGATGAGGTCGCGCAGGCTCGAGCGGAAATCCTCGTCGAACTCGGTCATCGCCTGCCCCGGGCGTCGACCGGCCAGATATCGACCAGGACGTCGCCGCGCAGGACATGATAGACATCGTGCAGATTGACGGTGGGATCGCAATGCGGCGTCACGCAGTCGATGCGGGCGCCGAGCGCGGGCTTTGGCGCGCCCGGCGGCAGGATCAGCTTGCCATGCTCGTCGCCGAAGAAGGCGTAGCGGCTGCCGGGCGGCGCGCCCCCCGCCACCTCCGGCTCGGGCCCGTCGGTGGCGAAGCATTTGAGGCCGCCATCGCAAGTGACATAGCCCGGCGCGTTGACGCTGACCACCGAGGTCGCGACGAAGAGCGCGGTCTCGAACGGCGGCGCATTGCGGCCGTCGCGCAGCGCGCGCAAATAGTCCACATCCATGAAGACATAGGAGCCGGTCTGCAGCTCCGTGAAGACCTGCGCTTCGGGATCGAGATCGAAGGTGCCGGTGCCGGCGCCGCTGACGATCGGCACGGCGATGCCGGCATCCCGCAGCCGCCCGACGATGCCGGCGAGCCGGTCGAGCTCGGCGAGCGCGCGGGCGCGGCGCTCGGCGCGGATCGGGATGTGCTGCAGATTGCCGGAATAGGACTGGATGCCGCGGAAGATCAGCGCCTCGGCAGCGACCGCCGCGCGCACCAGGGCGGCGAGATCGGCCTCGGTGGCGCAGCCGGTGCGGCCATGGCCGGCGAAGAAATCGACGAGCACGCCGAGCGGCTTGCCTGCCGCCGCCGCGGCCCGGTCGAGGGCTGCGAGATTGTCCGGGTGGTCGACGACCACGCTCAGCCCTTCGGCGGCAGCGTTGAGCGCCATCAGCCGCGCGATCTTGGGCGGCGTTACCTGCGGCGAGGTGATGTGCAGGCCGGGAATGCCGGACGCCGCCATCACCTCGGCCTCGCCGAGCGTGGCGCAGCAGATGCCGAGCGCGCCGGCATCGAGCTGCATCCGGGCGATGCGCGCCGATTTATGCGTCTTGGCATGCGGGCGCAGGCCGACGCCCATGGCGCGCGCATGACGCCGCCATGGCGGCGATGTTGCGCTCGAGCGCGTCGAGATCGAGCAGCAGCGCCGGCGTGTCGAGCGCCTGGCGGCTGTGGGGCTGGCCGATGAGCGCAGCGTTGGGGCCGAGGCCGGTCATGGCCGCATCATCACCGCCGCGGCCGCGGAGATCAACCGCGGCCATCAGACGGTCATGAAGGCGGCGGCATCCACCGCGCGCAGATGGCAGGCGACCTGCCGGCCGGGCGACACCTCGCGCAGCGCCGGCTCCTCGACGCGGCAGCGCGGCTCGACATAGGGGCAGCGGGTGTGGAAGCGGCAGCCGGCCGGCGGGTTGATCGGGCTCGGCACCTCGCCGGAGAGGATGATGCGCTTGCGCGCGGCGTCGGGATCGGGCAGCGGCACGGCCGAGAGCAGCGCCTCGGTATAGGGGTGGAGCGGCGCCGAGAACAGCGCGTCCTTGGCGGCGAGCTCGACGATCTTGCCGAGATACATCACGGCGACGCGGTGGCTGATGTGCTCGACGACCGCGAGATCGTGGGCGACGAAGAGGTAGGAGAGCCGCAGCTCCTGCTGCAGATCCCGCAGCAGATTGATCACTTGCGCCTGCACCGAGACATCGAGCGCCGAGACCGGCTCGTCGCAGACGATCAGGCTGGGACTGAGCGCCAGCGCGCGGGCGATGCCGATGCGCTGGCGCTGGCCGCCCGAGAATTCGTGCGGATAGCGCCGCATCGCCTCGGTGCTGAGGCCAACCTTGGCGAAGAGCTCGCCGACGCGCTCCTTCAGCGCCGCGCCGCGGATGACGCCGAAATTGGCCAGCGGCTCCGCCACGATCTCGCCGACCGCAAGGCGCGGATTGAGCGAGGCATAGGGGTCCTGAAACACCACCTGCAGCTCGCGGCGATAGGGTCGCATCTCGCGCGGCGAGAGATTGTCGATGCGCTCGCCGCGCAGCTTCACCGTGCCGGCGGTGGGCTCGATCAGCTTGAGGATCGCCTTGCCGGCGGTCGACTTGCCGCAGCCGCTCTCGCCGACGAGACCCAGCGTCTCGCCCTCGGCAATGGTGAAGGCGATGCCATCGACCGCATGGACCTGCCCGACGATGCGCGAGAAGATGCCCTTGCGCACCGGGAAATGCTTGGTGAGGCCGTCGACCTCGAGCAGCGGCGGGCGCGGCGGGCTCATGCGGGCAGACGCCCGCTCTCGAAGCAGGCGGCGAGATGGCCGGGGCGCTTCACCTCGAGCGGCGGCGCCTCGGCGCGGCAGCGCTCCGTCGCATAGGCGCAGCGCGGCGCGAAGGCGCAGCCGACGATCGGCTCGCGCAGCGATGGCACCACGCCCGGAATCTCGGCAAGCCGCGGCGGCTCCGCGCGACCCAGCGTTTCCCCCAGCCGCGGCACCGAGGCGAGCAGGCCTTCGGTATAGGGATGGCGCGGATGGCGGAAGAGGTCGCGCACCGCAGCCTCCTCGACCTTGCGGCCGGCATACATGACGATGACGCGCTGCGCCATCTCGGCGACCACGCCGAGATCGTGGGTGATGAGCAGGATGGCGGCGCCGATCTCGGATTTGAGATCGCGCATGAGATCGAGGATCTGCGCCTGGATGGTGACATCGAGCGCGGTGGTGGGCTCATCGGCGATCAGCAGCTTGGGATGGCAGGCGAGCGCCATCGCGATCATCACGCGCTGGCGCATGCCGCCGGAAAGCTCGTGCGGATATTGCCGCGCGCGCCGCTCGGGCTCGGCAAGGCGCACCAGGCGCAGCATCTCGACGGCGCGAGCCTCGGCGGCGCGCGCGTCGAGATGCTGATGCAGCATCAGCGTCTCGCCGATCTGGCGCGCCACGGTCAGCACCGGGTTGAGCGAGGTCATCGGCTCCTGGAAGATCATCGAGATCTCGTTGCCGCGGATGGCGCGCATCTCCGCGTCGCTCAGCGCCAGCAGATCGCGGCCGGCGAAGCGGATGCGGCCGGAGACGATGCAGCCCGGCGGCGACGGCACGAGGCGCAGGATGGAGAGCGCGGTGACGCTCTTGCCACAGCCGCTCTCGCCGACCACCGCCAAGGTCTCGCCGGCGGCGATGGCGCAGGAGACGCCGTCGACCGCGCGCACGACGCCGTCGCGGGTGAAGAAATGCGTCCGCAGATCCTCGACGGCGAGCAGCGGTTCGCTCACAGGCGCCGCGCAAGCCGCGGATCGAGCGCGTCGCGCAAGCCATCGCCGACCAGGTTGACCGCCAGCACGGTCAGCGACAGGAACACGCCGGGAAAGATGATGAGATAGGGCCGGATCTGAAAGTAGCTGCGGCCGTCGGCCATGATGTTGCCCCAGCTCGGGATCTGCGGCGGCGTGCCGGCGCCGATGAAGCTCAGCACCGCCTCGGTGATCATCGCCGAGGCGCAGATATAGCTCGCTTGCACCAGCACCGGCGCGAGCGTATTGGGCAGGATGTGGCGCTGCAGCGTGCGCAGGAAGCCGGTGCCCGCCGCCAGAGCCGCCTCGACGAAGGGCTGCTCGCGCAAGCCGAGCACGACGCCGCGCACGAGGCGCGCGACGCGCGGCACCTCGGAGATGGTGATGGCGAGGATGACGTTGCCGAGGCTCGCCTTGGTGAGCGCCATCAGCGCGATCGCCAGCAGCACCGGCGGCACCGACATGAGCCCGTCCATGACGCGCATCAGGATGCCGTCGGCGAGCCGGCTGAAGCCGGTGACGAGGCCGATGGCGAGGCCGAGGGCGGTGCTGAACAATGCGACGCCGAGGCCGACCTGCAGCGAGACCCGCGCGCCATAGAGCGTGCGGCTGTAGACGTCGCGGCCATAAGCGTCGGTGCCGAACCAATATGCCGCGGCGGGAAAGCGCAGCCGGCGGATCGGCGACACCGTGAGCGGGTCGCTGGTGCCGAGCCAGGGAGCGAGCACAGCGATCGCGCCCATGGCGAACAGGATCAGCAATCCCGCGACGACGGTGGGATGGCGGCGGACGGCCTCGCCGAGCCAATGGCGGCGCGCCAGCGGCACCACGATGTCGACCGCGGCCATCTCAGTACCTCACGCGCGGATCGAGCAGCGTGTAGCTGATATCGACCGCGAGGTTGACCAGCACATAGGCGGCGGAGAACAGCAGGATCACGCCCTGGATGATGGGATAGTCGCGGCGCAGGATGGCATCGACGGTGAGCCTGCCGATGCCGGGAATGGCAAAGACGGTCTCGGTGACGATGACGCCGGAGATCAGCAGCGCCACGCCGATGCCGATCACCGTGGCGATCGGCACGGCGGCGTTCTTCAGCGCGTGCCGGAGCAGCACCTTGCCCTGGGACAGCCCCTTGGCCTCGGCGGTGCGGATGTAATCCTGGCTCAGCACCTCGAGCATGCTGGCGCGGGTGATGCGGGCGATGAGCGCGCCATAGATCAGCCCCAGCGCGGTGCTGGGCAGGATGAGATGGGCGATGAACGGCGCGAAGCCGTCGCGGATGCTGACATAGCCCTGCACCGGCAGCAGCGGCAGCTCGATGGAAAACGCCAGCACCAGGAGATAAGCCAGCACGAAGGACGGCACCGAGAATCCCAGCACGGCGAGCAGCATCACCGACCGGTCGATCCAGCTTCCGACCTTCCAGGCGGCGATGACGCCGAGCGGCACGGCAAAGGCGACGGTGACGATGAGCGTCGTCAGCGTGAGCGCCACGGTCGGCTCGAGCCGCTGGCCGATGAGCTTCGCCACCGGCAGATTGGTGAAGATGGAGATGCCGAGATCGCCATGCAGCACGCCCCAGAGCCAATGGCCGAAGCGCACCAGGAAGGGTTCGTCGAGGCCGAGCTTGGCATGGATGCGGGCGATGTCCTCGCTGGTGGCGAGGTCGCCGGCGATGACCGCGGCGGGATCGCCGGGCGCGATGTAGAGCAGCGAGAAGACGAACAGCGCCACCACCCCCATCACCGGCACGGTCGCAATCAGGCGGCGGATGATATAAGCGAACATGCCCGGCGCCGCGCTAGTACAGCGTTTCCGTGAAACCGATCCGCTGTATCGTCATGCGCGGGCTTGATCCGACGGCGTTCGCACAGCTTGCAGCAACGCGCTCCTCAACAGTCGCCTTGCCCGCGAAAGCGGGCATCCAGGGCCCGCAAAGGCAGTGGGCGGGGCGCTTCCCCTGGGTCCCCGCTTTCGCGGGGACGGCGGGATAAGTAACGGAAGGTGCAGCGTTTTCCGGATGTGTGGATGCCGTAGCGCTTGACCCGGGGGCTGCGGCCGGCCCGGGCATGACGATCGAGGGTAGTGCGGCGGTGTGAGCGCTCACATCTTCTCCACGTTCCACAGGAAGACGACGGGAGCGACGATCACGCCTTTCAAGTTTTTGCGGAAGGCCGTGGGGATGATGAACTGGCCGGTCGGGATGTAGGGGACGCTGGTGAAGGCCTCTTCCTGTATGGCGGCGGCGAGCTGCTGCTGCGCCTCGAGATCGGGCGCCGCCATCCATTGCGCGCGCAGCGTCTCGATCTTGTCGTCGGTGGGCCAGCCGAACCAGGCCTTCTCGCCATTGGCGCGGATCGGGAAATTGAGCGCCGGGTTGATCATGTCGGGGCCGACCAGCCAGGTGAAGAAGATGCTCCAGCCGTTCTTCTCGACCGGCTCCTTGCTGGTGCGGCGGGTGATCAAGGTGCCCCAATCCATCGCCTGGAGATCGACATTGAGCCCGGCCTCGCGCAGCCGCTCGGCGACGATCTGCGCCTGGCGGTCGACGATGTACTGGTCGGTCGCGGTCATGATGACGACGCGCTCGCCGTTATAGCCGCTGTCTTTGATCAGCTGCTTGGCCTTGGCGACATCGCGCGGGCCCGACAGCGGCGCGGCGCCGGCTTCGCTCGCCATCGGCGTCTTGCAGGTGTAGTAGGAATAGCAAGTCTGCCAGTTGCTCTGATCATCGCCGGCGAGCGCGGTCATGATCTCCTTCTGATCGATGACCGCAAGCACCGCCTGGCGCAGCTTCTGATTGTTGAAGGGCGGCTGCAGCTGGTTGAAGCGCAGCACGCCGATGCTGCCGAGCGGATCGACATTGGCGATGGTGACGTCCGGATTGTTCTTCAGCTCCGGCACCAGGTCCGGCGGCAGCTGCTGCCACCAATCGACCTCGCCGGCGGCCAGCGCATTGGCGGCGGTAGCGGGATCGGGGATGTAGACCCATTCGACGCGGTCGACCTTGACGACCTTGCCGCCCGCGGCCCAGCTCGGCTTCTCGCTGCGCGGCACGTAATCGGGATTGCGGACATAGACCGCCTTGTTGCCGGGAACCCATTCCTCCTTGACGAATTTGAACGGGCCGGAGCCGGTGGGATCGGTGATCTGGGTGTTGGCGTCGGTGCTCGCGACGCGCTCCGGCATGATGAAGGGGACGTTGCTCGAGAGCTTGCCGATCGCCTCCAGCAGCAGCGGGAAAGGCTGCTTCAAGATGATCGAGAAGGTGCGGTCGTCCTTGGCCTTCATCTCGCCCACCGACTGCGCCATCACCTGGCCGAGGCCGTCGCGCTTCATCCAGCGCGCCAGCGAGGCGATGCAATCGGCCGAGCGCACCGGCGTGCCGTCATGGAATTTGAGCTTGTCGCGCAGCGTGAAAGTGTAGGTGAGCTTGTCGTCGCTGACCGTCCAGGTATCGACCATCTGCGGCTGCGGCTTGAAATGCTCGTCCAGCGCAAAGAGCGTGTCGTAGACCATGTAGCCGTGATTGCGCGTGATGTAGGCCGTGGTCCAGATGGGGTCGAGGCTGCGCAGATCGGCTTCGGGGATGAATCGGATGGTCTTGCCCGAAGTTTGGGCATGAGCGGCCGGCACCAGCAGCCCCGCTGCCAGTATCGCCGCCGCCGCCCAACGCCAGCATCCTGCCAAAATCCGCCCCATCGCCGGCCTCTCCTTACATCGCGCCTGTTGCCGCGGTTGTGTATGCAAGTTCAATGCCGATCACCCTACGCCAGGCGCGGCGGACCAACAAGCAAGCCCCGGCTTGTCGCAAGCCGGTGCTTTCGCCGATAGTGGCCATCCCCGGCCCGACGGAGCGCAGCGTGACCGACCCATCCGATCATGACATCGCCTTTCTCACCGCCAGCGACCTCGTCGCCCGGTATCGCCGCAAGACACTGTCGCCGGTCGAGGTGACCGAGGCGCTGCTGCGGCGCCTCGACCGGCTCGAGCCCGAGATCAACGCCTTCGTGCTGGTGGCGCGGGAGAGCGCGCTCGCCGAGGCGCGCGCGGCCGAAGCGCGCTGGGCGAAAGCCGCGCCGCTGGGGTTGCTCGACGGCGTGCCGGTGACGATCAAGGACCTCTTTCTCACCAAGGGCTGGCCGACCCTGCGCGGCTCGACGCTGGTGCGGCGCGACCAGGACTGGGCCGAGGACGCGCCGCCGGTGGCGCGGCTGCGCGAGCATGGCGCGGTGCTGCTGGGCAAGACCACGCTGCCGGAATTCGGCTGGAAGGCGTTGGGCGACAGCCCGCTCACCGGCGTCACGCGCAATCCCTGGAGCCTCGCGCATACCCCCGGCGGCTCCAGCGCCGGCGCGGCGGCGGCGCTCGCCGCGGGCATCGGACCGCTGGCGCTCGGAACCGATGGCGGCGGCTCGATCCGCATCCCTTGCGCCTTTTGCGGCGTGCCCGGCCTGAAGCCAAGCTTCGGCCGCGTGCCGCATTACCCGCCGAGCGCCTTCGGCCTCGTCGCCCATAGCGGGCCGATGGCGCGCGATGTCGGCGATCTCGCTTTGCTGCTCACCGTCATCACCGGCGCCGACGACCGCGACGTCTACGCGCTGCCGCCCGAGCGGCGCGACTGGACGCAGGGGATCGAGGATGGCGTCAAGGGGCTGCGCGTCGCCTTCAGCCCGACGCTGGGCTACGCCCGGGTCGATGGCGAGATCGCCGCCTCCGTCGCCGCCGCGGCGCAGCGTTTCGCCGAGCTCGGCGCCGAGGTCGAGACGGTCGATCGCCTGTTCGATGATCCCGCCCAGGCTTGGCTCACGCTGTGGTGGTCGGGTGCGGCCAAAGCGATGAGCGCCTTCGGCGCCGAGGAGCGGCGGCGCTGCGATCCCGGCCTGGTCGCCTCGGCCGAGCAGGGCGCGCGGCTCAGCGCGCTCGATTACGTCACCGCCGATATCGCGCGCAACGCGCTGTCGCTCACCATGGCGAAGTTCCATCGCCGCTACGATCTCCTGCTGACGCCGAGCGTCGCGGTGCCGGCGCTCAAGGCGGGCGAGCTGCTGACCGATCCCGCGACGCAGCAGGAATGGATCGAGTGGACGCCGTTCAGCTATCCCTTCAACCTGACGCGCCAACCGGCGGCGAGCGTGCCCTGCGGCCTCACCAGCGCCGGCCTGCCGATCGGGCTGCAGATCGTCGGGCGGATGTATGACGACGCGCTGGTGCTGCGCGCCGCGCGCGCCTTCGAGCGCACGATGACCGCGCCGGCATGGCCGCTGAAGTGAGCGGAGCCCAGCCCGCCCTACGCCAATGGTGTACTCCAATGAGAAAAAAATCTGCATGAGTCGGTGACGTAGGGCGAGGCGCATTTCCGGTTCCCGATACCAGGAGACGCCGAAGATCGGCGCCGAAGACATGCTACGCGTGCACCCCTCAGCCACCAAGGCTCGGAGCGTTAAAGCGGCGTCGGCGCCCTACTCCGCCGCGGCGCGCAGCACCTCGCGCCGGGCCAGCGGGCGCGGCGTGCGCAGCGCGATCGCCGCGACCAGCGCCGACATCAGCACGAAGCCCGCCAGCAGGAAGAGCCCGCCGGCAAAGCTGCCCGTGCTCTGCTTGACCCAGCCGACCAGCGGCGGGCCGAAGGCGCCGCCGAGATTGCCCAGCGAGTTGATCCAGGCGATGCTCGCCGCCGCCGCCGTGCCGGTGAGGAAGGTCGAGGGCATCGACCAGAACGGCCCCTTGCTGCCGTAAAAGCCGATGGCGGCAATCGACATGCCGACCAGCGACCAGACGGTGCCGACGAAAAGCCCGGCGATGACCAGCCCGGCGGCGGCTACCACGCAAGCGCCGAACAGGTTCCAGCGCCGCTCGCCCATGCGATCGGAGATCCAGCCCCAGCACACCATGCTGATGGTGCCGCAGAGATAGGGCACCATGCTCGCCCAACCGACCTGCATGTTGCTGAGGCCGAGCTGTTTCACCATTTGCGGCAGGAACAGCAGCATGCCCAGGCTGGCGGTGACGATGCCGAGATAGTTGAGCGACAGCAGCAGCACCTTGGGCTCCCAGAAGGTGCGCAGCAGGCCGATCCTGCCCCGCGCCTCGATCTGGCGGCGCTCATGCTCGATCTCGGAGACCAGCCAGGCGCGCTCCTCGTCGCCGAGCCAGCGTGCCTGGGCGGGACGATCGGTGACGTAATAGAGCACGCCAATGCCCAGCAGCACGGTGGGCGCGGCCTCGCCGATATACATCCACTTCCAGCCGGCGAGGCCCCAGACGCCGTTCAGCTCCATGATCCCGGTCGAGAGCGGCGCGCCGACGGCCACGGCCAGCGGCAGCGCCAGGGCGAAGCCGGCCATGACCCGCGCACGATGCCGGTCGGGGAACCAGTAGGTGAGGAACAGCACGATGCCGGGGAAGAGGCCGGCCTCGGCGAGGCCGAGCAGGAAGCGCACGGTCATGAAGCTCCAGGGACCGGTGCAGAAGGCGGTGGCGCCCGACAACAGCCCCCAGCTCACCATGATGCGCGCGATCCAGAGCCGCGCGCCGACCTTCTCCAGGATGATGTTGCTCGGCACCTCGAGCAGGAAGTAGCCCCAGAAGAAAGCGCTGGCGGCAAGGCCGAACATCTGGGCATCGAGACCGAGATCGCGGTTCATGGTCAGCGCGGCGAAGCTGACATTGATCCGGTCGAGATAGCACAGGAAATAGGTCAGGATGGCGAAAGGCAGCAGACGCATATAGACCTTGCGCATGGTCGTCTGCTCGAGCGTGCGGACCATCGGCTCCTCCCCAGGAACGGCGCGCCGTTTGCCGGCTTTCCCTGGAGCATAGCGTGTTTGGCGCCGGCGCGGCAGCCGACAAAAGCGGCAAGACGCGGGCGCTCTAGTCTACGGCGTGAACTCATAATTGGACCCCGGTCGGATGAAGGTCCGCCATTGGGTGGAGGGCGGACGCAGAAGTTGGCCGCATCAAGGTCCGCTCTGCGCCCACCCCGGCCGCTCAGGCAATGTTGGTCCCTTCTCGGAAGCGGACATTGGGTCGGCACGTGCGTTCGACCGACATGTGCCAGAGGACTAAACCGCTCTCGCGGTAGGACGCGGCGACAGGCGGCGAAGCGAACGGGATAGCGGGGCGAAGTGCCCTGTCTTGAAGATGAGGGGTTGCCAACCTCACTCAAGACAGGAGCACCCCCATGAACGGCGAGACCATCAGCCCGTTACGCCGCCGCATGATCGAAGACATGACGGTGCGCAAGTTCGTCGAGAAGACACAGAAGGATTATGTCCGTCATGTCAAGGGCTTCACCACCTTCCTCGGCCGATCACCGGATACCGCCACGGCCGAGGATCTACGGCGCTATCAGCTGCATCTGACCGAGCGCGGAGTCCGCCCGCCGAGCATCAACAGTGTGGTTTCGGCGCTGCGCTTCTTCTTCTCCGTCACGCTCGACCGGCCCGAAGTCACCAAGCGGCTGACCTTCGTCGCCGAGCCGCGGAAGATTCCCGTGGTGTTGAGCCCCGAGGAGGTGACGCGATTTCTCGATGCGGCGCCCGGACCCAAGTACAAGGCTGCGTTCAGCGCCGCCTATGGCGCGGGTCTGCGCGTCTCCGAGGTCGTGGCGCTGAAGGTGTCGGATGTCGATTCCGAGCGCATGCTGCTCCGGATCGAGCAAGGCAAGGGGCGCAAGGATCGCTTTGCCATGTTGTCGCCGCAGCTGCTCGAGCTGCTGCGTGATTGGTGGCGGATCGCGCGGCCTCAGGTCTGGCTGTTTCCCGGACGCGACAGGATCAACCCTCTCACGACGCGTCAGTTCAATCGCGCCGTTCACGCCACCACTCACATGGCCGAGATCGCCAAGCGGGTGACGCCGCACACGCTGCGTCACAGCTTTGCGACCCATCTCCTGGAGCAGAACATCGATATCCGAGTCATCCAGGTTCTGCTCGGGCATGCCAAGCTCGAGACTACCAGTCTCTATACGCGGGTTGCCACCAATACGATCCGGACGGTCATGAGCCCGCTCGACCGCCTCACGCCGCTGCGCGCCGGGAGAGACGAGCCGCCCGCATAGCTCGCCTCCGTGATCCGGCCCGCAGCGGAGGTTGCGGATATCTTCCGCGACCACGGGGCCGCTTGGCGCCGCGCCAACGCCGGCCATGTGAGCCTCGGCCAGCTGAAGGTCATGTCGGCCATCGAGAGCTGCCGCACGGCGGCTCTCGGCGGGCATGTCGCGCGCTGCGAGAAGTGCTCGCACACGCACATCGCCTATAACTCCTGCCGCAATCGGCATTGCCCCAAGTGCCAAGGCGCGGCAGCGAAGGAGTGGCTCGCCGACCGCGAGGCCGAGCTGCTGCCCGTGCCCTATTACCACGTGGTCTTCACGCTGCCGGCGCCGATCGCCGACATCGCCTACCAGAACAAGGCCGTGATCTACGATAGCTTGTTCAAGGCCGCGGCCGAGACGCTCATCACCATCGCCGCCGACCCGAAGCACCTCGGCGCCCGCATCGGCCTCACCGCCGTCCTGCACAGCTGGGGCTCGGCGCTCACGCATCACCCACACGTCCATGTGATCGTGCCGGGCGGCGGCATCTCGCTGGACGGGGCGCGATGGATATCCTGCCGACCTGGTTTCTTCCTCCCCGTTCGTGTGCTCTCGCGGCTCTTCCGGCGCCTGTTCCTGGAGAGCCTTCTCGCCGCCCATGGCGCCGGCCGTCTGCGGTTTTTTGCCGGCCACGTCCCGCTGGCCGAGCGCGGCGCCTTCGCCGCCTATCTGGCGCCGTTGCGCAAAGTCGAATGGGTCGTCTACAGCAAGCGACCTTTTGGCGGGCCTGAGGCAGTGTTGGCGTATCTGTCGCGCTACACGCACCGCGTCGCCATTGCCAACAGCCGGCTCATCGCCTTCGACGACGGCGGTGTGACCTTCAGATGGAAGGACTACCGCGCCAAAGGACGCGAGCGCTTCAGGGTGATGACGCTCGCCGTCGACGAGTTCATCCGCCGTTTCCTGCTCCACGTGTTGCCCAGCGGCTTCCATCGTATCCGCCACTACGGTCTCTTCGCCAATGGCGGGCGAGCCGAGAACATCGCGCGAGCACGTCACCTGCTCAACGTGCCGATGGCACAGTACGAGACCGGCGATGCCGATGTCACCGCCGACGGTGAGCCGCACGCGCTATCGCATCCTTGCCCCTGCTGCGGTGGCCGCATGATCATCATTGAGACTTTTGAGCGCGGTGGTACACCCCGATATCGCCCGACCGCCCCGATCAGGATCGATAGCTCATGACGGCCATCGCCTGCTCTCGAACTCCGAATGTCGCTTGTTCTCGCCGCTGCCTGTCAGCCGGCCACGACCGAACGCGGCCAACGATCATCGTGGCGCATCAGATCGAGCGCTCCATGGTGCCGCGCGCACGTCAAAGATCGCGCCGGCACCATGCGCTACCGCCATATCGCGCCACCGACCGCGTCCGACAACGCTGTAATCCAGTACGCGCCACTCTCAAATCCCCATAGCGCA
>CAWBKF010000008.1:0-72668 GCA_963789275.1 uncultured Alphaproteobacteria bacterium | reverse complement strand
ACGCGCGAACTTCGATACTGTCGCCTTCTGGCCCCGAAGCAGACGTTCCCCAACGCGCCCTGGCAGGCATGATTGGGGGGTGAGCCGCCTCTGATAAGGCCGCTATCTTTCCTTCGCAGCCAATTCGGCATTGAGGGCGTCGCGCAGGGCCTTGACCTCAACTAAAAGTCTTTTGAAACCGCGTCCGCCAGATGGTCCAAGATATTTCCCCAGCCCCTCGTATGACCTTCACAAATTGCCGGCGTCGGTAGACGCTCGTGGGTTAGCACGAGGTCGGTTTCATCGCCGCGCGGATTGAGTTCGACGGTTACCAACGTATTCACATTGTTCGTCAGCGGGCCAGTCCACGTGAACACAAGCTTGCGCGGCCGGTCGATTTGCACATAGGTGCCGGATACTTCGCGGCTTGAGTTCCTCCGATTTCATGACAAGGCTGAAGGCTCCGCCAGGGCGGAGGTCACAGCTCGCCTTGCAATCGACCGCGCCCGGATAGGGGCTCATCCACCGAACCATCAAATCGGGCTTGGTCCACAGGTCGAAGATCTGCTCTGCCCCGGCCCTTACGCGCCGGCGCACCTGCACGATCGGGCCCGGCGTGTCACCGCGAACCATGCTTGCGACCCTTTGGCCCCGACTTGTGGTCCTTCTTGAGCTCGCGCAGCAGGTGCTCCATGGCGTCTAGCCGCTCCTCCCAATAGCGGCGCGTCCGCTCGATCCAGCCATCGACCTCGTCCAGCGAACGGGTATTGATGGAGAGAATGTGGTCGCGCCCTTTCCTGTGCCGCTCGACCACGCCGCTCGCTTCCAGCACGCGGATGTGTTTCGACACCGCGTTCAAAGACATAGGGAAGGGTTCGGCGACGTCGGTCACGCGCGCTTCGCTGCGCGAGAGCCGTTCGATAATCGCCCGCCGCGTCGGATCGGCTAACGCGGCGAATACCGCGTCGAGGCGCGCGGTGCGCGAAGCGGCTTCCTTCCGGGCTTCGATCTCAACCATGGCGATCTGCCTGCCCGCTCATTCCAAAAATATTCTACCCAAAGGTTGACAATTTGTCGAGGCGACGCTTTATTCAACCTGTCGGTTGAACCGGTTTGATGATGAAGGAGAGCTCGATGCCGAATAAACCCATTGCCGCTGCGGCCGCAGCGGCCGCACTTCTGTCGGCTGCCGTCGCCCCGGCGCGGGCCGAGCCGGTCAAGAACGTCGTCCTCGTCCACGGGGCCTTCGCCGATGGTTCCGGATGGCAGCGCGTCGCCGACATTCTTGTCAAAGACGGCTATACGGTCAGCGTGGTGCAGGAGCCGCTGACGTCACTCGCCGACGACGTCGCGGCGACCAAACGGGTGCTGGATCTGCAACAGGGCCCGACTCTTCTGGTCGGCCACAGCTATGGCGGGGTGGTCATCACCGAAGCGGGCAATGCGCCGAATGTCGTCGGCCTCGTCTATATCGCCGCTTTTATCCCCGACCAAGGCGAGAGTGCAGTCGGCCTGCTCTCGCAGGCCCCCGCCGCCAACAAGGACATGCGCGCCACCAAGGACGATTTCCTGTACCTTGAGCCGGCCGCCTTCCCCGCCGATTTCGCAGCCGACGTCCCGCCCGCCCAGGCGAAGTTCATGGCACATTCCCAGGCGATGCTGGCCAAGACCGCCGGCGGCGCGCCAGTGACGGCGGCCGCCTGGCACCAGAAGAAGAGCTGGGCGCTGGTCGCGACTCGCGACCACAACATCAATCCCGATCTCGAGCGCAGCATGGCCAAGCGGGCCGGCAGCGAAACGATCGAGGTTCCCGCCAGCCACGCGGTCTACCTTTCCAAGCCAAATGAAGTGGCGCGTCTGATCGAACGGGCGGCAAAGGCGTCGGCCCGGTGATCCATCCATCCACCACGACTGCTATTGATAAGGAGTCCCCATGTCCGTGAACGTTCTCTACCGGACTGCCGCCCGTGCCACCGGCGGTCGCGACGGCCGCTCCGCCACCCTGGACGGCACTTTTGAAGTGAGCCTGACGACACCGAAGGAATTGGGCGGTCCCGGCGGCGACGGCGCCAATCCCGAAAAGCTGTTCGCCGCCGGCTATGCGGCGTGCTTCCTCGGCGCCATGAAGTTCGTCGCCTCGCAAGGCGGCCCGAGGGTGCCAGGCGACGCGACGGTGACCGCCACGGTCGGCATCGGACCGAGGGAGGAAGGGGGCTTCGGCCTGACCATCGCACTGTCGATCGCCGTGCCGGGCGTTCCGCGGGGTGAGGCCGAGGCGCTGGTCGCTAAGGCCCATCAGGTGTGCCCCTATTCCAACGCGACCCGCAACAACATCGACGTGAAACTCACCGTCGAATAGGGCTCGTCCTCCGAAGCCTCGGCGTACCGGGATGTTGGTGGAGCAAAACATGGAAGTCAAAGGTGCAACCCTTTTGTACACATTGGCTGGCCTGATGATCACGTTCTCGGGGTTCTCGGCGCTCTTGTTGGTCCTCCGACCGGCCACTGGAGCGAGGTTGTCACTGCTTGACAGATACCTTGCAAGAACGGTCATGACGCACATTTTCGTATTGATGGCGGCAGCGCTGCTGCCAGCGCTATTTGCGCTCTACGACATTCAGGAAAAGTGGATTTGGCGAGGCTCTGCTGTGCTTTTCGCACTGCCGATGCTGTCTCTTCAGGTCACCTATCCGCTCCGACGCCGCAAGGTGGTCGGCAAAGGACCGCCGCCCGCAATATTCGCGGTCTTCGTTGTGTTCGGTTCCGCTGTGACACTGGCGATGCTTGGCTACATTTTAGTAGGCCTCCAATACAGCGCCGCAGCCTACATCACGGCGTTGACAATCGACTTCTTTACGGTCGTTTTCGCCTTCGTGATCGCGCTCGATGTCATTATGCAACAACCAATGGAAGTGTCGGAGCTGCCGGCGCCGGACTAGCTCCGAATCCTAGGGCGTGAACTCATAAACGCCCGTCTAAGCGCCTTACCGGAGTCCACTTTGGAACCGACAGGAGCTCAGAGAACGCGCCGCGTTACGTGGGCGCCAGGTCGCGCAAGCCATCACCGGCGAGGCTCTGGAGCGTTGGCCGACGGTGGCCTGGAGCGGCCATCGCCGCTACCCTCATTGTCGGATAGGGCAGGGGGACGCAATGGTCGGGTCCGTCGCTGTCGGATTGGGATTGATGGCGTTTCCGTTCGAGGACGCCCGCGGCTACTGGCGCTGGGTCGATCTCTGCGAGGCGAACGAAATCAACTCGCTGTGGCAGACCGATCGCCTCGTGAGCCGCGAGCCGATGCTGGAGTGCATGACCGCCATCGCGGCGCTGGCGGGCCGCACGCAGCGCCTGAAGTTCGGCATGAACGTCCTTTCGCTGGCCATGCGCGATCCCGGTCCTGGTGGCCAAGCAATGCGCCACCATCGACGTCCTCTCGCAAGGCCGGCTGCTGCCGGCCTTCGGCATCGGCAGCCCGCTCGCGCCGGAATGGCAGGCGCTGTCGCTGGAGACCGCCGACCGTGGCCGCAAGACCGACGAGAGCCTGGAGATCGTGCGGCGCCTCTGGCGCGAGGACGAAGTGCATTTCACGGGCGTCCATTATCGTCTCGCCGGCGCCTCGATCTCGCCGAAGCCGGCGCAGGCCAACTTGCCGATGTGGATCGGCGGCTCCTCCGCCGCGGCGATCCGGCGGACAGCGCGCTTCGGCACGGGCTGGCAGGCGGGACCGGAGACCCCGGCCGAGGTGGCGCCGGTCATCGCCGCCATTCGCACCGCCGCCCGCGCCGCCGGACGCACCATCGACGAAGACCATTACGGCGCCGGCTTTCCCTATCGTTTCGGGCGCCGCGACGATCCCCAGCTGACGCGGGCGCTCGACGCCTACCGCAAGCGCACCGGCCACGATCCCTTCGACTATTTCGCGGTCGGCGATGCCGCGGCGATACTCGGGCGCATCGGCGCCTATATCGAGGCGGGCGCAACCAAGTTCATTCTGCGGCCGATAGCGGACGGCGCAGAGGACATGCTGGCGCAGACCCGCCGGCTGCTGGACGAGGTGCTGCCGCAAGTGCGTCGGCGCTGGCCGAAGCCCTAGGCAAATCCGCGTAGCGGATTTGCCCGCACCCTGCGGACCAGCCGCCGCGCCGCACCGCGCGCTCACGCTGCGAGCTTGCGCCGCAGCGAACCCAGCCAGCCGGCAAAGGATTGCGCGAAGAATCCCGTCCAATGCTCATGCTCGTCGGCGCCGCAGTCGAAGCTCGCCTGCCATTCGACGAAGGCCTTGTCGCCATCGACGATCGGCGTGACGCGGATGGTCGCGAGGAAATTGCGCACGGGAAAGCGCGGCACGCCGCAGAACTCATAGCTGTAGCAGCGCTCGAGGTCGGAATGAGCGAGCAGGCGCTGGCGGATGCGGGTCTCACCCATGCGCACAAAGCGGACGGACCCCACCGCGTCGCCCGGCCTGCCATCCTCGATCCCGCTCTCCTCGACGCCCTCGACCCAGATCCGGTAGTTGCCGAAGTCGCGGATGAGCGACCAGACGCGTTCGGCGCTCTCCTCGAAGACGGTGCTGTAATAGGCGCGTGCCATGGCTCTACTCCCGTGTCGGTCAGCGGAGGATCGCGCGAGTCAGGGGAGGGTGATATCCGGAAAGGACGGCGAATTGGCCCGGTCAGCACGACCGACGCGTGCGCGCAGATCAAATGCGGGCGCTGGGCTCGGTGAATGCGGTGGTCGACGATTCCTGCACGAACCGATCAAGAACGACGGCAGCGCCGGCCGCAATCGCGATGACCGCACAACACGCGATGATGAATGCGCGCATTTCTCTCTCCTGCCGGAGCGTGTCGGCCTCGGCCGCTCACGCCGAGAGCGCGAAAGCCCTGGTTTCGATGTCGATGAAAGTCCGGCCGACCCCGCCCACGCGGGCATAGAAGTCGGCGGACTCCGCACGTTCCAGATCGGCAAAGAAGCGTCCGATCCACGGCCTCAAATGGTGCTCGAAAAATTCGCGCTCCGCTCCTGCCGGGGTCGCAAGATGGCCGCCGGCGAGGCCCGCCATGATCTCGCACAGCACCGCGGCATGATCCTCCGGCTCCGTGCGCCCCTCCAGGCGCGCGATGCCCAGGCGCTGGAGGGTCTGGCGCAGCTGCGACAGCGGGCGCCCATAGGTCGAGCCGGTCATATAATAGGACGCATAAGGCATGAGCTGGCTGCGCCCGACGCCGTCGAAGAGCTCGAAATATTCTCGCCGCACATCTTCGGCGGCCGCGCGTATCGCCGCCTCGCCGAGGGCCGCGTGAGCAAGCCCCAGCGGCGTTGCATCGCCGCGCAGCAGGGCCAGGCGACCGAGCAGCGGCCTGTCGGGGCTGCGCGCCAGCAATGTCGCGAGAAGCGCGTATTCCTCCGCCCGTGCGCGGTCGATTTGGTCGACGGCACATTCGCGATTTTCCTGGAGTGGCGAAATCTGCATGGTCCTCTACCCCGGCAACGCGCTGCCATGAGACCGCGGGCGCTCGATGCCGTCTTGCTCGGCGGCATCCGTTTCATCGCTTTTCGCTGTCGACCCGGCCACAGCATATCCGGCCGCTGGCGGCTTCGCGCATCGACCGCACCCCGCTGGTGATCGGATGTCGCGGGAGCTTCATCGGCGGACACCGCCTCGGAGAGCCTGGTCACCGTGCCGAGGGCCTGGGCGACAAGGCTCGCCACATCGTCGGTCGCCCGCATCGGCCCGAAGCCCGGTATCCCGTTCGGGTCGGTGAAGTCCCATTGGTTCTCGGCGATGCCGATGAAGTCGCGGATCGCCGGATCGCTCGTCCAGGCGCGGCGCAGCGCCGCCCGGGTCAGGCTCTCCGGCACACCCTGTTGCAGAAAGGCGCGGATATCCGTCTCTGACGTGATCGACTCGATCGGCGGCAGGGTGGCGGGATCGAAGGCCTCGGCCTCGATGCTGTCGGGCGGCGCGCTCTCGGCGGGAGCGGTCTCGCCGCCCGTCGCCGATCCGCGCTTCAACCGCGACCAGCGCGCGACGAAATTTTCCGGCGCCGTCATTTCCGAGGCTCCCGCTCGTCTCCGCACCGGGCTGGCGCCTGCGGCTCGGCCGGCCGGCGGCGGCGCTTGACGAACGGCCGCTCCACGTGATGCTCGGTGACGAAATTTCCGATTGCCTCGGCGATGGTGGCCGGCATCGGCACGGTCTCGACCAGATCGTTGCCGGCATCCGTGAATGCCTCGCCCTCCGCCGGATCGGCGGTCACTGTGACAAGGTCGTAGGGGTGCGCCGACGCGGGTCGCAAGACCGCCCATAGCGTCGGTGCGCCCGAGGCGAGATTGTCGCGATAATTTGCGGTCTCGGTCCGGTGCAGCTCGATGACAGTCTCGCCGGCATAGAACAAGGCGATCTCTCCCGCCACGGTGATCGGCGTCCACGGTGCTGCCGACGATCTTCCTGTCAGCACCGCTATCGGCCGCCACAGGAAGTCGATCCAGGGGCTCGTCGCCGGGCGCCGCTCCACCACCACGCCGACAGGGATGCGCGCGAGCGCCGTCGAGCTCGTCTCATTTCCGTCGCTCACCGGCGCCCTCCCATCGACATCGCCACGAGGTCGATGTGATCCGGGAGCTCTTGGCCCTCGCCCGTGGCGTTTCGGACGTCGAAGACGGGGAACGGCGCCTCCACCGTCGAGCGCAGCGCTCGGAATGTCTCGCGGATGGCGCCGGCTTCATATGTGCGCGACACGGCAGCGAGCATGCCTGCGGGGTGATCGGCGAGGGAGGCCGCAAAGTCGATCTCCTCCTCCGCGGCCGGCAGCGCGGTCGCCAGGTCGGGGGCGCCGAAGCGGGCGACGAGTTGGTTCGCCAGCGCCAGAACCGCCGCCGCGCGGTCTCCAGGGCTCACCTCGACGATGTGCACCAGCGTCGACCAGCCGAGCGAGCCGATCCCCAGGAAACCTCCGCGAAACGCCGCCCGCGCCTTACCCTCGAGGCCTGCCGGATCCACGTGGGCGAAGGCAAAGGCGCCGGACACCGCCCATTCGCCAGGCGCCGCCGCTGTCTCGAACAGGAACGTATCGGAATCGTCGAGCCGGATGGTCCGCAGCAGCCTCACTTGCGTGCACCTCCGGGGATCGCGGGCGCGTCGGCGGTTCCCGTGTCGCGCTCGCGCAAATAATCGTCGGTGGTGCGCACCCGCCGGCCTGGCGCGCCGTAGGGGTCGAAGCCTGCTTGCGAGACGGCAGCGACTCGGCAATCGTCGCACATCTTGATGAGATCGAGGCGTTCGGGCGCCTCCCGGTACATCCAGTGCGTGCCCCTGAGCTTCGCCGTCACGCGCTCGATCGTGCTCTTGACGCCGAACGGCTTGCCGCAGCGGATACAGCAGAACGGCTCCTCCTCCTTGAGGATGCGCGCCGAGGCGGTGCCGATGCGGAAATCGAGCTGGGGCCTAAGGGTGATGACCTTCTCGGGGCAAGTCGCCTTGCACAATCCGCACTGCACGCAGGCGTCCTCGGCAAAGCGCAGCATCGGCCGCTCGGGATCGTCCCGGAGCGCGCCGGTCGGACAGGCCGAGACACAGGAGAGGCAGAGCGTGCAGCCGCCGACATCGATCTCGACCGCGCCGAAGGGCGCGTGGGCGGGAAGCGCGATGACGTCGACGGGATCGGGCGCGGCGCGCTGCAACGCGCCGAGCGCGGCGCGCAGGACGCTTCGCTTTCCTCCCACGGGAAGGAAGTTTGCCGGATCCGGCGCCGCCGGCATCGAGGGAAGCGTATCCAAGACTTCGCCGAGGATGTCTGGATCGTCGGTCTCGATGGTGGCGATCCGTCCGGTGCCGAAGCCGAGGCCGGCCAGGATGGGCTCGGCGATCGCGATCGTCCGCATCAATCCCGTAACGTCGTGGCGCGGTCGGGCGCGGAGCAGGAACCGCACCGCCGACGCGCCATAGGCGAAAGCGGCGGCGATGGCCTCCAGGCCGATTTGGGTCACCTCGTTGACCGCCAGCGGCAGCAGCCGTGCCGGCAGCCCGTTGCCGTGCCGAGCCAGGGCATCGATCAGCGGCGCACCGTGCGCATCATCGTGCACCAGCAGCACCGCTCGCTCGCCGCCGGCCTGCCGATAGGCAACGAGCATCGCCCGCAGCCGGCGCAGGAGCGCGTCTGCCGGCGGCAGTGCGTAGGAAGCAGCTCCCGTTGGACACGCCGCGGCGCACTGGCCGCAGCCGGCGCAGAGATAGGGGTCGATCGCCACAGGGTCGCCGACGGGCGCGATGGCGCCGGCCGGGCAGAGATCAAGGCACCGCGTGCAGCCGACGATCCCCGAGCGGGAATGGGCGCAGAGAGCAGCGTCGAACGCGATGTAGCGGGGCTTCTCGAAGGCGCCGACGAGATCCCGCGCCGCGAGCACCGCCCGCTGCACCGCAGCGGGATCGCCGGGATCGGCGCGCAGATAGCCGTCGCGCAGGTCCCAGGCGGGAACCAGCGCCGCCCTGCCGGAAAGATCGAGGATGATGTCGCAGCGGGACCGCGCGCCATCGCGGGGCGGCCGGACTGACGGCGCCGGCTCGGCGAAGTCATCGACTACGATCTCGAAGGCGCCGATGTGGCCGCCGACCGTCCGGATCCTGCCGCTTGCCACCGGAAAAACCGTTGTGTCCCGGGGTGCGACGGCCGCCCGCGGCTCGATCAGCACGGTGACGTCGAGGTGATCCCGGAGCAGATTACCGGCCTCGACCGCCGTTTCGCCGCAGCCATAGACGAGAATGACGCCAGCGCTCTCGATCTCGACCATCGGCACGTCGGGCATCGGCTCCCCCGACGCCGCGAGCATCGCCGCCATTTGCGGGCCGGTGCTGGCGATAGTGTCCGTGGCACTCGGCATCTCGCGCACCCCGTCGCTCATTCAGCCGGTGTCGCGGTAGGCTCCGACCCGCCGCTCCGCTCGCCGGCGAGCTGCTCGCGCAGCCAGAGGTCGTGATGCTCCTTCGCCCAGTTGAGGTCGACCTTGCCGGTTCCCATGGCCTCGAACGCCCCCTCCATGCCCAGGGTGCCGATATAGATGTGAGCGAGGATCAGGGCGATGAAGAGAACGGCGACGACAGCGTGCACGACCTGCGCCAGCTGCATCTCGGCGATACCGGTGCCGTAGAACGGGAAAAGCAGCAGATATCCGGACACCGCCGCCGCCGCGCCGCCGAGGAGGGCCAGCCAGAAGACCAGTTTCTCGCCGGCATTGAAGCGTCCCGCGGGCGCGTGCCGGTACTTGATGAAGCCGCCGCCCTGCTTGATCCAGTCGATGTCCACCTTGCGCGGGATATTGTCCTTGATCCAGGCTGCCACGATCAGGACCAGGCCGATCACGAAAGCGAAGCTGGTGAAGTTGTGGGCGTACTTGGCCGCCTGGGAGATGTCGCTGAACGCCTCCGGCCCGATCGCCGGCAGCAGCAGGATCTTGCCGAAGGTGATGTTGAGCCCGGTGAGGCCGAGGACGACGAAGGACACCGCCGTCAGCCAGTGCGAGAAGCGCTCGAAGGCGCTGAAGCGGCGCAGCTTCCGTCCGGACCGGCCCGCCGAGATCCGGATCCGGCCGAGGATCAGATAACCGAGCGCCAAGACGGCAATCATGCCGAGGATCACGATCGCTCCAACCCAGTGCAGCATCACTTCGTGGAAGTACTCCCACTCCCGGCCCGCGGGCTGAAGCAGGACCCTCGCTTTCACGTCGGGAATGTCGATGCGCCCTTCGATGCGCGGCATCTGCCGCAGCAGCGTCTGCTCATGCACGGAACTCGCGTCAGGGTTCGGGGCGCCGTCCGGACCGAGCTGCTGGGCCGGTGCGGATCCGGCTCCCGCAACCGCCAGGAGCGCCATCACGCCGACGACAGAGAGCATGCGCGCAAGCCGCGTCATTGTGGCCTCCATCTCGAGCCGCTCAAGTCGCGATGTCCTCGTGATAGGCGGTCATCCAACCCCAAGCGCCGGAGCCGTAACCGCGTTTCAGAACCCGCTCCTTGTATATCTCGGCGATGACCTCACCATCGCCGGCAAGCAGCGACTTGGTGGAGCACATCTCCGCGCACAGCGGCAGCTTGCCGTCACCAAAGCGATTCGAGCCGTATTTGCTGAATTCCGCGGCACTGCCGGGCGCTTCCGGACCGCCGCCGCCGGCGCAGTAGGTGCATTTGTCCATCTTGCCGCGGGAGCCGAAATTGCCGATTTGGGGATATTGCGGCGCTCCGAACGGACAGGCGTAGAAGCAATATCCGCAACCGATGCACAGATCCTTCGAATGAAGGACGATGCCGTCATCGGTCGGGAAAATGCAGTTGACCGGGCAGACCGACGCGCAGGGCGCGTCGGTGCAATGCATGCAAGCCATGGAGACCGAGCGCTCGCCGGGCTTGCCGTCGTTGATGGTGACGACGCGGCGGCGGTTGATGCCCCAGGGCACTTCGTTCTCGTTCTTGCAGGCGGTGACGCAGGCGTTGCAGTCGATGCACCGGTCGGCGTCGCAGAGGAATTTCATTCGAGCCATGGCGCCGCTCCTCACGCTGCTCTGATCTGGCAGAGCGTAGCCTTGGGTTCCTGCATGCCGGTGGCGGGATCGAAGCCGTAGGTCGTGAGCGTGTTGGCGCTCTCGCCAAGCACGAAGGGATCGGCGCCCTTCGGATACCTGCTGCGGAGATCGGCACCCTGGAACCAGCCGGCGAAGTGATAGGGCATCCAGGCGACACCCTTGCCGACCCGCTCGGTCACCAGCGCCTTCATGCGCGCCTTCGAGCGGCTCTCGGCCCCGGTGACCCAGACCCAGTCACCGTCCCTGACGCCGCGCTCGCCGGCGTCCGCCGGATTGATCTCGACGAACATGTCCTGCTTCAACTCGGCAAGCCACTTGTTGGAGCGCGTCTCCTCGCCGCCGCCTTCGTAGTCCACCAGCCGCCCGGAGGTCAGGATCAGCGGGAACTCTTTGACGACGCCTCGATCGACGGCGGATTTCTGGACGGAAAAGCCGGTGTTGGGCACGCGGAACTGACGAGCGTCCGGCAAGGTCGGATATTTGGCGACGAGGTCCGGCCGGGGCGTATAGATCGGCTCGCGGTGGACCGGGACGGGATCAGGCAGGTTCCAGGCGATCATCCGCGCCTTGCCGTTGCCGTAAGGCGCGCAGCCATGCTCGATCGCCACGCGCTGGATGCCGCCCGAGAGGTCGAGGGACCAGGACACCGCGTCCGGATTGACAGAATTGACGCGCTGGATGATCGCCATCTCCTGCGCGGTGAGATCCTTGTCCCAGCCCAGCTTCTTCAGAACGCCGAGGGTGAACTCGGGATAGCCGTCCTTGATCTCGGATCCGGCGGAATAGGAGCCTTCGGCGAGAAGGTTGTCGTGCACCTCCTTCTCGACCTCCTGGCCGTTCTCGATCACCTTGCGCTTGACCACACGTTCAACGCCGAACCGGGCGCGAAAGGTGCCGCCGCCCTCCTTCACCGGCAGGCTGGTATTGTAGAGAATCGGCGTGCCGGGATGCCTGTATTCCGGCGTTCCCCAGCAGGGCCAGGGCAGGCCGTAGTAGTCGCCGCCGACCTCGGGATCGTCCTTCGGCGCCCGGAGCGTCACCAGATCGAATTTGCTCTGGTTCCTCATATGCGCCTTCAGCCGCTCCGGCGACTGGCCGCAATATCCCGTCGACCATCCGCCGCGATTGATCTCGCGCAGGATGTCTTCGGCGGAGACCGCGCCATTCTCGACTTTGATGTTCTTGAACATCTCCTCGGCGAAGCCGAACTTGCGGGCGAGCATATACATCACGTCGTAGTCGTTCTTCGATTCGAAGACCGGCTTCACGATCTGCTCGCCCCATTGCAGCGAGCGGTTCGACGCCGTGCGGGAGCCATCCATCTCGAAGCTCGTGCAGGCCGGCAGCAGGTATATGCCGTCCTGGCGCTGGGAGACGCACCGACCAGGCCGTCGGATAGGGATCGCACACGACCAGCAGGTCCAGCTTCTCGATGCCGCGCACCGCTTCCGGCATCCGGGTGATGGTGTTGACGCCATGTCCCATGATGAACATCGCGTGGACCGTGTCGGGTTGGCTGACCTGATCTTTCGGCAGCAGCGTGGCATCGAACCAGCGCGTGCTGGGGATGCCAGGGGTCTCCATCAGCGTCTTGTCGGGGAAGCGGGCGCGGATCCAGTCGTACTCCACCTCCCAGACCCGGCACCAGTGCCGCCAGGCCTCCTCGGAAAGGCCGTAGTAGAGCGGCAGCGACGTCACGTCGAGCCCGAGGTCGGTCGCGCCCTGGACGTTGGTGTGGCCGCGGAAAATATTGGCGCCGCCGCCGGCGTGGCCGACATTGCCGGTGGCGAGCAGCAGGATGCAGCTGGCCCGGACATTGGCCGTGCCGGTCGTGAACTGGGTCTGTCCCATCGCCCAGATCAGCGTCGCCGGTTTCTCTTTGGCGAAGATCTCGGCGACGTGCCTGACCTGCGCCTCCGGGAGGCCGGTGACGCGCTCGACCTCGGCGGGCGCCCACTTCGCCACCTCGGCGCGGATCTCGTCCACGCCGTAGACGCGCTGGCTGAGGAATTCCTTGTCTTCCCAGCCATTCTCGAAGATGTGCCAGAGCATCCCGTAGATCGTCGCGATATGGGTGCCGGGACGGACGCGGACATATTCCGTCGCATGGGCCGCGGTCCGCGTCATCCGGGGATCGACGACGATCATGTTCGCGCGGTTGAGTTCCTTGCCCTCGAGAATGTGCTGCAGCGAGACCGGGTGAGCTTCCGCCGGGTTGCCGCCCATGATGAGGATGGTCTTGGCATTGCGGATGTCGTTGTAGCTGTTGGTCATCGCGCCGTAGCCCCAGGTATTGGCGACGCCGGTGACCGTGGTGGAGTGACAGATGCGCGCCTGGTGATCGGAATTGTTGGTGCCCCAGAAGGCGGCGAGCTTGCGATTGAGATAGGCGGCCTCGTTGGTGAACTTGGCGGAGCCCAGCCAATAGACCGAGTCCGGTCCCGATTTTTGCCGGATCTCCAGCAGCTTGTTGCCGATCTCGTCGATCGCCTGATCCCAGCTGAGCCGGGTCCATTGTCCCTTCACCAGCTTCACCGGATAGCGCAGGCGGCGCTCGCTCAGTACGTCGTCGCGGACTGCCGCGCCTTTGCAGCAATGGGAGCCCCGGTTGATCGGGCTGTCGTAGTCGGGCTCCTGGCCGATCCAGACGTCGTCAGCAACCTCGGCCACAACGGAGCAGCCGACCGAGCAATGGGTGCAGATATTCTTGCGGCGGGTCACCGCCGCGCCCGCGGGCGGTGGCGGCCCGGCTTCGGCTTTGCGTATGCCGGCCAGCGGCAGGCTGCCAAGTGCCGCCAGAGTTCCCGCGGTGAGGCCGGAACGGCGCAGAAATGTCCGCCGATCCAAGCCGCTTGCCGGTTGGTCCTCAGGCGCCGCGGCAAATGTCGTGTGGTCGACGCGCCGCTGTGTCTTCTTCTTGATAAACAGGGACGCCTCCCTCACCGCACCGGGTAGCGGTTGACATGATAGAACTCTTGCACCTCGGCAGAGCTTGCCTGATAGCGAGCTTTGCGTTTGTCACTGCTGTTCCGGGGCTCGGCCGAGGCTGGCTCGAACGCAACCGTGGTCGCGGTCGCCACCGCGACTACGCCGGTCGCCACCGTGCGGAGCAAGTTGCGCCGCTGGATGAGTGTCTCGGGCCCCTTCTTCATCATGACCATTCGATGGCGCGTCTAGCCCTTCAATGCTGACACATGGATGGGGTCTTTCAATGACAATCTTGCTGATTCTTGTCTCTTCATGCGCTAATCGCCGCGCGACACGTCTGCCCTCTTGTGCAACTGCGCCGCGAGACATTGATTGCCGCGCTCTCGAATGAGCTGCAGTGTTCCGATCGCCACGACATCCGGAAAGGACGGCGAATTGGCCCGAGCCTTGGTGGCAGAGGGGTGCAGGATTAGGATTTGTTCCTCCCTCTTCGCCCCGGGGAGCGGAGAGAGTTGGGATGAGGCGGGGCGGTGGGGCGAGTTATGCAGTCATCGGCGTACGGAAATTTTTTACTCATTGGAGTACACCAATGGCGTACGGTTCGAGGAGGAAGCCAGCCCGCACCGGGCGGGCTCCCGCGGTTGTGAGGACAACCGCTGGCGCCCGCCAGCGACGACGCGCTGCGCGCGTTGCGCTAAGGCCATGCCACCTCGGGCGGCAGCGACATGAAGATCGCTTCGATGTTGCCGCCGGTCCTAAGGCCGAAGGCGGTGCCGCGGTCGTAGAGCAGGTTGAACTCGACATAGCGGCCGCGGCGGATGAGCTGGTGGCGGCGCTCCTCGGCCGTCCAGGGCTCCAGCATGTGGCGGCGGACGATGCCGGGATATACGGCGAGGAACGCCTCGCCCACCGCCTGGGTGAAGGCGAAATCGCGCTCCCAGTCGCCGCTGTCGAGATAATCGTAGAAGATGCCGCCGACGCCGCGCGGCTCGTTGCGGTGCTTCAGGAAGAAATACTCGTCGCACCATTGCTTGTAGCGCGGGTAATAGCTGGGGTCGTGCGCATCGCACGCCGCCTTGAGCGCGGCGTGGAAGGCTTCCGTGTCGGCGGGGTCGGGGACCATCGGCGTGAGATCGGCGCCGCCGCCGAACCAGGCCTTGCTGGTGCGGACATGCCGCGTGTTCATGTGGACGGCCGGCACGCGCGGCGAGCGCAGATGCGCCACCAGCGAGATGCCGCTCGTCCAGAAGCGCGGGTCCTCGGCGGCGCCGGGGATCTGGGCTGCGGAATTCCGGCGAGAACTCGCCCCAGACGGTGGAGACGTTGACCCCGACCTTCTCGAAGACGCGGCCATGCATCACCGACATGACGCCGCCGCCGCCGCCATCGCGCGGCCAGGCGCGCCGTTCGAAGCGGCCGGCGCCGCCGTCTTCGGGGCGCTGGGCGGCGTAGTCATCCTCGATCGCCTCGAAGGCGGCGCAGATGCGGTCGCGCAAGCCGGTGAACCAGGTGACCGCGCGCGCTTTCTGGGCTTCGCTCATCTCGGCTCCTCGGGGAACTGCTCGGTCTGCCGCAGCGCCTCGCCCAGCACCATGGCGGCGGCCAGCGCGACGTTGAGCGAGCGCAATCCCGCGATCAGCGGGATGCGCAGCCGCGCCTCGGCGGCGCGATGCACGGTGTCGGGCACGCCGGCGCTCTCGCTGCCGAGCAGCAGCGTGTCTTCCGGCCGGAAGCGGAAGCGATGGTAGGAGAGCGCCGCCTTGGTCGTGAGCAGCACCAGCCGGCCCCGGTGGCCGGCGCGGAAGCTCTCCCATGAGGTGTGGCGCACGAGGGCGGCGGCCTCGAGGTAATCCATTCCGGCGCGCTTCAGGCGGCGGTCGGCGAGCACGAAGCCGCAGGGCTCGATCACATCCACCGGCACGCCCAGGCAGGCGCCGAGCCGGAGCAATGCGCCGGCATTCTGCGGGATATCGGGCTGATAGAGGGCAAGCCGCATGGGGTCCGGTTTTGCATGCCTC
The DNA here is from genome assembly GCA_963789275.1 of uncultured Alphaproteobacteria bacterium. Taxonomy (GTDB): domain Bacteria; phylum Pseudomonadota; class Alphaproteobacteria; order ATCC43930; family CGMCC-115725; genus DAHUYF01. The sequence continues at coordinate 57,171 of CAWBKF010000008.1, read as the reverse complement.
GGCGGGATCGACTATAGCTCATCGCCCCGCGGCGGAGCGCAGGCTTCCCGGCAGTTGTGCGGCAGGATGTCGCATAGCCGAGAGCGTTCAACAGTATAGCTTGCGCGCCGTCTATATCCTGCCCGGCGGGGGACTCTGGGCGGTCAGGTCTTTAAGGAGAGGTGGCCCGATGGCGGATGCGGCGCAAGCGAAGCCGGGGGACGCGCACACCCAAGAGTTGGGAACGCGGCGCGATTTCCTGCAGCTCGCCGCGACGGCGCTGGCCGGGATCGGCGCGGCGGTTGCGGTCTGGCCGCTCGTCGACAGCATGAACGCCGCCAAGGACACGCTCGCGGCCGGCGCGCCGCTCGATGTCGATCTCTCGCATCTTCAGCCCGGCCAGCAGATCGTGGTGCTGTGGCGCAGCCGGCCGATCTTCATCGTCAATCGAACCGCTCCGGAGCTGAAGTCGCTGCAGGAGCCGAAGGTGCTCAGCCTGCTGCGTGACCCGGAATCGCAGGCGGATCAGCAGCCGGACTATGCCAAGAACTGGCACCGCTCGATCAAGCCCGAATTCGCGGTGCTTGTCGGCATCTGCACGCATCTCGGCTGCATTCCGGAATTCAAGCCGACGCCCGGCGATATCGATGCCGGCTGGCCCGGCGGATATTTCTGCCCGTGCCATGGCTCGCGGTACGATCTGTCGGGGCGCGTCTTCAGCGGCGTGCCGGCACCCTACAACCTGCCGGTGCCGCCCTACAATTTCGTCAGCGACACCGTCGTCCGCATCGGCGAGAATCCGTCGGGGTCGACGTTCGACCTCAACTCCATCGAGCAGCTTTAGAAGGGCAAGACCATGGCCGCGCCCGGCACTCAAAGCCAAAGCAAGCTCGTACGCTGGATCGACCACCGCCTGCCGATCTTCACCTTCATGCAGCATGAGCTGAACGAGTACCCCACGCCCAGGAATCTGAGCTATTGGTGGAACTTCGGCTCGCTCTCCGGGATCATGCTGGTGATCATGATCGTCACCGGCATTTTCCTGGCGATGGAATACACGCCGCACGTCGACTACGCCTTCAATTCCGTCGAGCGCATCATGCGCGACGTGAATTTCGGCTGGCTGATGCGCTACCTCCACATGAACGGCGCGTCGTTCTTCTTCATCGTCGTCTATATCCACCTCTTCCGCGGCCTCTATTACGGCTCCTACAAGGAGCCGCGCGAGCTCTTGTGGATGCTCGGCGTGATCATCCTGCTGCTGATGATGGCCACCGCCTTCATGGGCTATGTGCTCCCGTGGGGACAGATGAGCTTCTGGGGCGCCACCGTCATCACCAATCTGTTCTCGGCGATCCCCGTGGTGGGCGCCAAGATCGTCGCGTGGCTCTGGGGCGGCTTCGCCATCGGCAATCCGACCTTGAACCGGTTCTACTCGCTCCACTACCTGCTGCCCTTCGTCATCGTCGGCGTGGTCGTGCTGCATCTGATCGCGCTGCATCAGCACGGCTCCAACAATCCGCTCGGCATCGATCGCAAGGGGCCGCAGGACAGCATCCCCTTCCACCCCTACTACACCATCAAGGACATGTTCGGGCTGGGCGTGTTCCTGATCATCTACGCGGCCTTCGTCTTCTACATGCCCAACGCGTTGGGCGATTCGCAGAACTACATCCCGGCCAATCCGCTGCAGACGCCCCCGGAAATCGTGCCGGAATGGTACTTCCTGCCGTTCTACGCGATCCTGCGCTCGGTGCCGGACATCCTCTTCATCCCGGCCAAGCTCGCCGGCGTGCTGTGCCTCTTCGGCGCCATCGGCGTGCTGTTCTTCCTGCCCTGGCTCGACACCTCGCGGATCAGGAGCGCGCACTTCCGCCCGGTCTACAAATGGGTCTTCTGGCTGCTGGTGATCGACGTGCTGGTGCTGGGCTATTGCGGCGCCAACCGGCCCGAGGGCTGGTTCATCGTCGCCGGGCGGCTGGCCACGCTCTACTACTTCGTCCACTTCATCATCCTGTTCCCGGTGATCGGTTGGCTCGAGCGGCCGCTGCCGCTGCCGACCAGCATCGCCGCCGCGGTGACGAAGAAGAGCGGCGCGCCGCTCGCCGCCGCCCCGATGGAGAAGCATTGATGCGCGCTGCATTTCTCGCCGGCCTCGCCCTGCTGGCGCTGGCGGCCCCGGCCGGCGCCCAGGAAGAGCCGGCGATGCCGAAGCAATCCTGGTCCTTCGACGGGCCCTTCGGCACCTATGACCGCGCCGCGAGTGCAGCGCGGCTTCGAGATCTATAACGAGGTCTGCTCGCACTGCCATTCGATGAACCTGCTGCATTACCGCGATCTCTCGGGCATCGGCTATAGCGAGGACGAGATCAAGGCGATCGCCGCCAGCAAGCAGGTGACCGACGGCCCCAACGACCAGGGCGAGATGTTTCAGCGCCCCGGCCGGCCGGCGGACACATTCGCCCCGCCGTTTCCCAACGAGCAGGCGGCGCGCGCCGCGCTCAACGGCGCGCTGCCGCCGGATCTCTCGCTCATCATCAAGGCGCGCGAAGGCGGCGCCGACTACATCGACGCGCTGCTGCAGGGCTACAAGAACCCGCCGCCCGGCGTGAAGATGGGCGAGAACATGCAGTACGACGCGTACTTCCCCGGCCATCAGATCGCCATGCCGCCGCCGCTCGCCGGCAACGACGTGCCATATGCCGATGGCACCAAGCCGACGCTGACGCAGGAGGCGCATGACGTCGCGACCTTCCTCACCTGGGCGTCGGAGCCGACGATGGAAGAGCGGAAATTCACCGGCGCCAAGGTGCTCATCTTCCTGCTGGTGATGACCGGCGTGCTCTACGCCGCCAAGCGCCAGATCTGGGCCGAGCTGCATTGAGGGCCGCGACGTCGCTGTTGCCCTGAGCCGGCGCGGCTGGAACACTGGGCGCCGGGCGGCGAGGGGAACGGTTCGGCCATGGCATCCATACCGGTCATCGGCATCATCGGCGGCAGCGGCCTCTACCAGATCGACGGGCTCGTCGATATCGAGTGGCGGCGGGTGCCGTCGCCCTTCGGCGAGCCCTCGGACGAGCTGTGCTTTGGCACGCTCGACGGCATGCGCGTCGTCTTCCTGCCGCGCCATGGCCGCGGCCACCGCATCCCGCCCTCGGAGATCAATTTTCGCGCCAATATCGACGCGCTGAAGCGCGCCGGCGTCACCGAGCTCATCTCGCTCTCCGCGGTCGGCAGCCTCAAGGCGGAGCTGCCGCCCGGCACGTTCGTCCTCGCCGACCAGTTCATCGACCGCACCTTCGCCCGCGCCAAGAGCTTCTTCGGCACCGGCCTCGTCGCCCATGTCGCCTTCGGCCATCCCGTCTGCGCGCGCGTCGGCGATGCGCTGGCCGCGGCCGGCGAGGAGGCCGGCATCGTGCTCCATCGCGGCGGCAGCTATGTCTGCATGGAGGGCCCGCAATTCTCCACGCTGGCCGAGAGCAACCTGCATCGCAGCTGGGGCTGCTCGGTGGTCGGCATGACCAACATGCCGGAGGCGAAGCTCGCCCGCGAGGCCGAGCTCTGCTACGCCACCGTCGCCATGGTCACGGATTTCGATTGCTGGCATCCCGACCACGACCACGTCACCGTCGAGATGATCATCGGCGTGCTGCTCGCCAATGCCGAGCGGGCGCGCGCGCTGGTGAAGGCGGTCGTGCCGCTGCTGGGCCAGCAAAGCGGCCGCTGTCCGCAAGGCTGCCAGCACGCGCTCGACAATGCGCTCATCACCGCGGCCGAGGCGCGCGACCCCGCGCTCATGGCCAAGCTCGACGCGGTCGCGGGCCGGGTCCTGGCCAAGCGCTGAGCCCGCCGGCCGGTTCTGGCACCGGGCCGGGCAGGGCGATATGATGCCGGGAGCCCCCTTGCCCGGCTGGGAGCAGGCATGAACGTCCGCGGCAAACCGATGCGCACGATCTGGCTTGAGCCGGATGGCGCCGTCGGCATCATCGACCAGACCCGGCTGCCGCATGAGCTCGTGATCGTGCGGCTGGGCACGCTCGCCGAGGCGGCGCATGCCATCCGCGCCATGCTGGTGCGCGGCGCGCCGCTGATCGGCGCCGCCGCCGCCTACGGCATGGCGCTGGCGATGCGCCAGGATGCCTCCGACCGGGCGCTCGACGCGGCCGGTGCCGTGCTGCTGGCGACCCGGCCGACCGCGGTCAACCTGCGCTGGGCGCTCGACGAGATGCGGGCGCTGCTGCAACCGCTGGCGCCGGCGGCGCGCGCTGCCGCTGCGTTGCGGCGCGCCGGCGAGATCGCCGAGGAGGATGTCGCCACCAACCGCGATCTCGGCCGCCACGGCCTCGGCCTCATCGCCGCCGCCTGGGAGAAGGCGGGGAAGCGCCGGCCGGTCGAGCTGCTCACCCATTGCAATGCCGGCTGGCTCGCGGCGGTCGATTGGGGCACGGCGCTGGCGCCGGTCTATGCCGCGCATGAGCAGGGCATTCCGCTGCACATCTGGGTCGACGAGACGCGGCCGCGCAATCAGGGCGCCAGCCTCACCGCCTGGGAGCTCGGCCAGCACGGCGTCGCGCATACCGTGATCGTCGACAATGCCGGCGGCCATCTCATGCAGCATGGCCGCGTCGATCTCTGCATCGTCGGCACCGACCGCACCACCGCGGCGGGCGACGTCGCCAACAAGATCGGCACATATCTGAAGGCGCTGGCGGCGCATGACAACGGCGTGCCGTTCTATGTGGCATTGCCGTCGCCCACCATCGACTGGTCGATCGAGGATGGCGTGCGCGACATCGTGATCGAGGAACGCGATCCCGCGGAAGTGGTCGAGATCGCCGGCAGGCTGCCCGATGGCAGCACCGCGCGCGTGCGTCTCGTGCCCTGACGGCAGCCCCGCCGCCAACTACGCCTTCGACGTGACCCCGGCGCGGCTCATCACCGGCCTCATCACCGAGCGCGGCGTCTGCGCCGCGTCGCGGGACGGCCTGCTGTCGCTCTTCCCGGAGCGGCGCGCGCGGCTCGCGGGCGAATAGCCGGGCGCTCAGGAAAGCATCGCTTCATGAAAAGCCTCTGGTCCGACCGGGACGCCGACGCCGCCATCAGCCGCTATGCCGAAAAAGGCGTCGCGCGCGACCTGGCGCTGCGCGTCTATACCACGCGGCTGCTCGGCGGCGATCCCCGGCTGGTGCTGCATGGCGGCGGCAACAGTTCGGTCAAGACGACGATGCGCGACCTCCTTGGCGACGAGGTCGAGGTGCTCTGCGTCAAGGGCTCGGGCTGGGACATGGGCAATATCGAGCCCGCGGGGCTGCCGGCGGTGCGTCTTGCGCCGCTGCGCCAGCTGCGCCGGCTGGAGCAGCTCAGCGACGAGGACATGGTCAACGCCCAGCGCGGCAATCTCCTCGACAGCACCGCGCCCAACCCCTCGGTCGAGACGCTGCTGCACGCCTTCCTGCCGCAGAAATTCGTCGACCACACGCATTCGACCGCGGTGCTGGCGCTGGTCGACCAGCCCGACGGCGAGGCGCTCTGCCGCGAGGTCTATGACGGGCGCATGGCGCTCGTGCCCTACATCATGCCGGGCTTCGCGCTGGCCAGGCGCGCAGCCGAGATCTACGACGCCGATCCCGGCGTCGAAGGCCTCATCCTGCTGAAGCACGGCATCTTCACCTTCGGCGCCGACGCGCGCGAGGCCTATGAGCGCATGATCGCCATGGTGAGCCTCGCCGAGGACCGGCTGAAGCGGGGACGGCGCAACGTCTTCGCGGCGACGTCCATGCCGCCGGCGCTGGCGGCGCCGGCCGAGGTCGCGCCGGTGCTGCGCGGCCTCTCGGCCATCGCCAATGACCGCGCCACCGGCCTCGCCAAGCGGCAGATCCTCTGCTTCCGCCGCTCGCCGGAGATTTTGAATTATGTGAACGGCGCCGAGCTCGAGCGCTATGCGCAGGTGGGGGTGGTGACCCCCGATCACACCATCCGCACCAAGAACTGGCCGCTGCTCGTGCCGCCGCCGCCGGCCGGCGGGCTCGACGCCTGGCGCGCCGCGGTCGCCGCCGCGGTCGAAGCCTATGCCGCGCGCTACCACGCCTATTTCCGCCGCCACAATGCCGGCCAGGCCAAGCCCAGGACCGAGCTCGATCCGCTGCCGCGCGTCGTGCTCGTGCCGGGGCTCGGGCTCTTCGCGCTGGGCGCCTCGGCGAAGGAGGCGGCGGTCGCCGCCGATATCGCCGAGAACACCATCGCCGTCATCACCGACGCCGAGGCGATCGGCCGCTATGAGTGCGTCGGCGAGGCCGACATGTTCGACGTCGAATACTGGTCGCTCGAGCAGGCGAAGCTCGGCAAATCCGCCGAGAAGCCGCTCGCGCGCCAGGTCGCTCTCGTCACCGGCGGCGGCAGCGGCATCGGCGCCGCCACCGCCAAGGCGATGGCGCGCGCCGGGGCGGAGGTGGCGGTGCTCGACCGCGATCTCGACGCCGCTCGCGCCGTGGCGAAGGCGATCGGCGGCACGGCGCTGGCGCTCGCCTGCGACGTGACCGACGCGGCGGCGGTGCGCGCCGCCTTCGACCGTGTCGCCGAGGTGTTCGGCGGCGTCGACATCGCGGTCTCGAATGCCGGCGCCGCCTGGCAGGGCGCGATCGGCGAGGTCGACGATGCCACCCTGCGCCGCTCCTTCGAGCTCAATTTCTTCGCCCATCAGGCGGTGGCGCAAAACGCGGTGCGGCTCATGCGGGCGCAAGGGACGGGCGGCGCGCTGCTGTTCAACGTCTCCAAGCAGGCGGTCAATCCCGGCCGCGATTTCGGCCCTTACGGACTGCCCAAGGCGGCGACCCTGTCGCTGATGAAGCAATACGCCCTCGATCACGGCGGCGACGGCATCCGCGCCAATGCGGTCAATGCCGACCGCATCCGCAGCGGCCTCCTCACCGAAGCGATGATCGATGCGCGCTCGCGCGCCCGCGGCGTCTCGGCCGAGACCTATATGAGCGGCAATCTGCTGCGGCGCGAGGTCGCCGCCGAGGATGTGGCCGCCGCCTTCGTCTTCCTGGCCGCGGCGCGCGCCACGACCGCGGCCATCCTCACCGTCGATGGCGGCAACATCGAGGCCAGCCTGCGGTGACGGCGCAGCCGCTCTCCGGCATCGACCATGTGCTGATTGCCGTCGACGATCTCGACCGCGCGCGCATGAACTGGACGCGGCTGGGCTTCACGCTGACGCCGCGCGGCCGGCATCTGCAGCAGGGCACCGGCAATTACTGCGTCATGTTCGAGCACGATTATATCGAGCTGCTGGGCGTGGTCGATGGCGCGCAAGGAACGGGCGGGCTCGACGCGTTTCTGCGCGACGGCGAGGGGCTGCGCGGCCTTGCCTTCGCCACGCGCTCGGGTGACGCCACCGCGGCCGAGCTCCGGCGCCGCGGCCTGCACCCGACGCCGCCGCGCGATCTGTCGCGCCAGCTGGAGCTGCCGGAAGGCACGGTGCTGCCGCGCTTCAAGCTGGTCTCGCTGCCGCCCGAAGAGACGCCGGCGCTTTCCGCCTTCATCTGCCAGCACCTCACCCCCGAACTGGTGCGGCGGCCGTCCTGGCTCGCGCATGCCAACGGCGTCACCGGCATCGCCGGCGTCACCGTGATGGTGGACGCGACCGAGCCCTTGCGCGCGGCCTATGAGCGGCTCTTCGGCGCCGATCTCGTCATCACCGACGAGGTGCTGACCGTCCATGTCGGCGGCCATCGCCTGGTCTTCGCGACGCCCGACGATGTGTCCGCGCTCTATCCCGAGGCGGAGATCGCGCTCGACCGCGCCTTGCCGGCGATGGCGGCGCTGAACCTGGTCAGCCGGGATATCGGTGAGACCGCCGACCACCTGACGCAATGGCAGGTGGCGCATGAGGAGGCGGGTGACGGCACGCTGCTGGTGCCGCCCGAAGAAGCGAGCGGCGCGCTGCTGATCATTGCGCGCGGCTGAACCGGCGCGTCAGCGGCCGTCGAGCGCGCGCAGCGCCAGCGCCGCGGCCGAGGTGCGGTTCTCGACGCCGAGCTTGGCGTAGATCTGCTCGAGATGCTTGTTCACCGTCCGCGGGCTCAAGCCCAGGATCTCGCCGATATCGCGGTTCGACTTGCCGCGCGCCACCCAGACCAGCACATCCGCCTCGCGCGCCGTCAGCAGGAAGCGCTGGCGCAGCAGGATCTCCTCGCTGGCGGGATCGCTCTCGATCAGCCGCAGCAGGAACTCGTCGGCGCCGATCTGGCCGATATAGGACAGCTGAAACTGCCGGTCGTTGCCGGCCACCGGCGGCTCGCCGGCGGCGACGGTGCCGCGCTCGCGGATGCTGGCGAGCCACTGCATGATCTCGGGCGGCAGCTCGAAAGTGTCGACGGCGAAGGCGGAGAACGCCGTGCCCAGCAGCTTGCTCGCCTGCGGCGTGCACCACAGCACGCGGCCGGCGCGGTTGACTGCGAGCAGGAAGCGTCCGGCGGCGTCGAGCGCGTTGCGCGCGCTCTGGCCGAGCCGGGCGTTGGTGAGGTGGACATGCATGCGGGCGATGAGCTCGTCGGGCACGATCGGCTTCGCCACGTAATCGACGCCGCCCGCCTCGAGCCCCTTGACGATGTGCTCGGTCTCGCTGAGCCCGGTCATGAAGATCACCGGCACGAAGGCGAGATGCTTGTTCGCCTTGAGGCGCCGGCAGGTCTCGAAGCCGTCCATGCCCGGCATCAGCGCGTCCATCAGCACGATGTCGGGGGTCACCTCCTGCGCCAGCGCCAGCGCGTTGGCGCCGGCCAGCGCCACCAGCACGGTGAAGCCGGCTTCCTCCAGCGCGTCGGTGAGGAAGCGGAGCGTCTCGGGCGAATCGTCGACGACGATGGCGATATCCCGCCGCTTGCCGTCATGCATCGGCGCTGTCCAGCGATTCCAGCGCCGCCATGTAGCGGGCGAACTCGAAATCCTTCACCAGCCCGCGCATATGCGCGACGAAGGCCTGGCAGGCCGGATCCTCGCCCTCGATCTCGTCGAGCTTCGCCTGGATGCCGCGGACGTAGCCGATGCGGCCGAGTCGGCGCAGCTCGGCGATGTCCTGCGGCCGGATCTCGGCGCGCGCGAACGGCGCCGCGGCCGGCTCCGGCGATCCCGGCGCCGGCGGGTCATAGCTCCAATCGATCCGGCGCAGCCGCGCCAGGCTCTCGAGCAGGCGCTGCACGTCGATCGGCTTCACCATGAAGTCGTCGTACAGCACCTGCGCCCGGCGATCCGGCTCGATGGCGTTGGCCGAGATCATGATGATCGTCGTCTCGGCATGGCCGAGCTGGCGCAGCGTCCGCGCCACCGTCCAGCCGTCGAGACCGGGCATGGAGATGTCGAGCAGCACGACATCGGGGCGATGCTCCTCGGCGAGGCGCAGGCAGGCGGCCCCGTCCGGCGCCTCGATCAGCGTGAAGCCCAGCGGCGTCAGGATCTCCTGCATGAGGCGGCGATGCACGGGATCGTCGTCGCCGACGAGCACCGTGAGCCGGCGCCCGCCATAGCCGTTGATCGAATTCCGCGCCGGCGCCGCGAGAAGCGGGCGGGCGATCTCGGCCAGCATCAGCTTCACCCGGAAGATGCTGCCCGCGCCGGGCGTGCTCGTCACCGCGATGTCGCCGCCCATGATCTCGGTCAGCAGCTTGGTGATGGTGAGGCCGAGCCCCATCCCGGGCCTCACCTGGCCGCCCGGCAGCTCCACCCGCTCGAAAGGCTCGAAGATGCGCTTGATATCCGCCGCGCTGATGCCGATCCCGGTATCCTCGATCTCGATCTCGGCGATCTGGCTGCGATAGCGCAGGCGCAGCGTGACGTGGCCCGCCTCGGTGAACTTCATCGCGTTCGACAGCAGGTTGATGAGGATCTGGCGCAGGCGCTTGGGATCGGTGTGAACGGCCGCCGGCAGATGCGGCGGCCGCTCGAACAGGAAGTCGATGCCCCTGGCGCCGGCCTGCAGGCGGAACATGTCGACGATCTGGTCGAGGAAGTCGGCGATGCGGACTTCCTCGTAGTGCAGGCGCAGCCTTCCGGCCTCGATCTTCGAGATGTCGAGCAGCCCCTCGATCAGCCCGGCCAGATGCTCGCCGCTGCGGCGGATCACGGTGATGGCATCGCGGCGGTGGCTGGGGATGGCGGCGTCGCGCTCGAGCAGCTGGGCGTAGCCCAGCACGGCGTTGAGCGGCGTGCGCAGCTCGTGGCTGAGGCCGACGACATAGCGGCTCTTGGCCAGGTTCGCCGCCTCGGCGGCCTCCTTGGCCTTCTGCAGCTGCGCGTCGGTGCGCTTGTGTGCCTGGATCTCGCGCATCAGCAGCGTGTTCTGGCGGCGCGATTCCTCCTCGGCGACCTTGCGGCTCTCCTGCGTCAGCACGAAGATCCAGGTGGCGATGCCGGCGATGATCAGCAGCAGGAAGAAGATCTTCCAGAACGCGGCGCGGATGATGTCGCTCGACACATCCGAGCTCGGCGCGATCTGCAAATAGATGACGGCGAGCGTCAGGCCGATCGTCGATCCCAGCAGCGCCAGCAAGCCCAGATAGCGCGCCAGCCGCGAGTCGAGCCGCGCGGCGACCGCGGCCGGCAGCACCGCGCCGAGCAGCGCTTCGAGCTGGGCGGAGAGCCGGCCGCCGCGCTTGCACAAATCGTGGCAGCGCGCGTCCAGCGAGCAGCATAGCGAGCAGATCGGTCCGGCATAGGCCGGGCAGAAGGCGGTGTCCTCCGGCTCGAACTGATTTTCGCAGATGCAGCAGCGGATTGCCGTCTCGTTCGCCCAGGCGCGGCGCGGCTTGCGGGCGATGTAGTACTTGCCGTCGGTCGCATAGGCGATGACCGGCGCGGCGATGAACGCCACGGCAAGCGCGACGAAGGGCGTGAACGCCTTCACCGTAGAGCCGAAGAGGCCGGTGAAGGCGAGCGCGGCCGCGAGGCTCGCCAGCAGCATGGCGCCGACGCCCACCGGGTTGACGTCGTAGAGATGCGCCCGCTTGAACTCGATATGCGGCGGACTGAGGCCGAGCGGCTTGTTGATCGCGAGATCGGCGACGATGGCGCCGACCCAGGCGGCGGCGATCGCCGAATAGAGCCCGAGGATCTGCTCGAGCGCCGAATATACCCCGAGCTCGATCAGCAGCAGGGCGATGGTGACGTTGAACACCAGCCAGACGACGCGGCCGGGATGCCGGTGCGTCAGGCGCGAGAAGAAGTTCGACCAGGCGATCGAGCCGGCATAGGAATTCGTCACGTTGATCTTGAGCTGCGAGACGACGACGAAGACCCCGGCGAGCGCCGCCGCGACGCGCGGCGACGGGATCATGTACTGGAAGGCCACCGCGTACATCTCGGTCGGCTGCGCGGCATTGTCGAGGGAGACGCCGTGCTCATGCGCGAGATAGGCCAGGAACGAGCCCGCCAGCAGCTTGAGCGTGCCGAGCACGATCCAGCCCGGCCCGGCCGTGAGCAGCGCGGTCCAGCGCCCGAGCCGGTTGCCCGGGCGCTCCGGCGGCAGGAAGCGCAGGAAGTCCACCTGCTCGCCGATCTGCGCGATCAGCGACAGCACGACCGAGGCGGCGGCGCCGAACAGCACCAGGTCGAAGCCGGCGGCGCCGCGCTCCGATCGGCCGACGAAGCCGGTCCATCCCTCGAACGAATCCGCGCTATAGGCCGCGATGAAGACGAAGGGCAGGACGTGCAGCACCACCCAGACCGGCTGCGTCCAGAGCTGAAAGCGGCTGATGAAGGTGATGCCGTGCGTCACCAGCGGGATGACCACCAGGGCGCTGATGACGTAGCCGATGGCGAGCGGCACGCCGAAGCATTTCTCCAGCGCCATCGACATGATGACCGCTTCGATGGCGAAGAAGATGAAGGTGAAGGAGGCGTAGATCAGCGAGGTGATGGTCGAGCCGATATAGCCGAACCCGGCGCCGCGGGTCAGCAGGTCGATGTCGACGCCGTATTTCGCCGCGTAATAGCTGATCGGCAAGCCGGTGGCGAAGATCAGCAGCCCCACCGCCAGAATCGCCGCCACGGCGTTGGTGAAGCCGCAGCTCAGCGTGATGGTGCCGCCGATGGCCTCGAGCGCGAGAAACGAGATCGCGCCGAGGGCGGTGTTGGCGACGCGCAGCGATGACCAGCGCCGCGCCGTCTTGGCGGTGAAGCGGAGCGCGTAGTCCTCCAGGGTCTGGTTGGCGACCCACTGGTTGTACTCGCGCCGCACGCGAAGGATTCTCTGCCGCGCCGCCATGGTCGCTCAGGCCCCCGGGGCTCCCGACAAGCCCCAACCGGTCACTCTATGGTGCATTGCAACAATGATGCAAGCGGATCGGAGCAGCGCCGCATCCGGCCCGCCCGCTTGCCGCAGGCTGCCGCTTGCGGCACGCCGCCGCAGCATCGCACCGGCCGGCGCCGCCCTGCTCGCAGCGACCGCGAGGGAACGCCGAGACTGCCGAATCAGGTGCATAAATAATTGATATAAATAACGAAAATATGCATTGGCGCACCGCCTGGGGGCAGAGACAAAACCACCCGGCAGCGCCAGACAGGTCCCCGGCCCACTGCCGTCGAGCCTAGGGGCTGGGACGGGGGCTCGATATACGTCATTCGACGCATACGTCGATTGCCGTATGCGTCGATCGACGTATTGCTGCGCCGCACAAGAGCCGTGACGATCCCTCCATCGACCGCGGCGCATCCTCGTCATGCCGCACCGGGCCCGAAACCAGGGGGACTCAATGACCGTACGCGACCACCGTTCGACGCTTCAATCGGCCACCCGCCGCAAGCTCCTCATGGGCATGGCGGCCTTGCCGGCGGCGGCGCTGCTGCCGCGCAGCAGCCTTCGCCGCGGCGCCGGCCACCGCCGCCGTCAACACCACCGGGCTCGCCGTCACCGACGACACGGTGACCGTCGGCATCCTGCATTCCGTCACCGGCACGATGGCGATCAGCGAGACCGGCTCGGTCGAGGCGGAGAAGCTGGCGATCGACCAGATCAATAAATCCGGCGGCGTGCTCGGCCGCCAGATCAAGTTCATCCAGGAAGATGGCGCCAGCGACTGGCCGACCTTTGCCGAGAAGTCGCGCAAGCTGCTGGTCAACGACAAGGTGGCCTCGGTGTTCGGCTGCTGGACCTCGGCCTCGCGCAAGGCGGTGCTGCCGGTGTTCGAGCAATATAACGGCATTCTCTACTACCCGACCTTCTACGAGGGCCTCGAGCAGTCGAAGAACGTGTTCTACGAGGGCCAGGAGGCGACGCAGCAGATCATCGCCGGGCTCAACTGGATCGTGAAGGAGAAGGGCGCCAAGTCCTTCTATCTGCTCGGCTCCGACTACATCTGGCCGCGCACCTCGAACAAGATCGCGCGCAAGCACATCGAGAACTTCCTCAAGCTCGAAGTCGTCGGCGAGGAATATTTCCCGCTCGGCAGCACCGAGTTCAACTCGGTCATCAACAAGATGAAGCTGAAGAAGCCCGACGTGATCTACGCGATCATCGTCGGCGGCAGCAACGTCGCCTTCTACAAGCAGCTCAAGGCCGCCGGCGTCAATCTCGTCGACAAGCAGAAGCTGCTGACGATCTCGGTCACCGAGGACGAGATCCTCGGCATCGGCGGCGAGAACATCGTCGGCGCCTATGCCGCGATGAAGTACTTCCAGAGCCTCGACAACCCCAACAACAAGGAGTTCGTCAAGGCGTTCAAGGGCATGTGGGGCGAGAAGAGCGTCATCGGCGACGTGACGCAGGCCGCCTATGAGGGGCCGTGGCTGTGGAAGCTCGCGGTCGAGAAGGCGGGCAGCTTCGACACCGACAAGGTGATCGCGGCATCGCCGGGCATCGAGATGAAGAACGCACCCGAGGGCTATGTGCGCATCCACGAGAACCATCATCTCTGGAGCAAGACCCGCATCGGCCGCGCCCGGCTCGACGGCCAGTATGACGTGATCTACGAGACCGCCGATCTCGTCGAGCCCAATCCCTTCCCCAAGGGCTATCAATAAATCCGGCGCCGTCGGGCCGCGCGTCTTGGCGCGGTCCGCCGGCCTTCTTCTGCGCGGGGTGGCGTGATGCTGGGATATTCCCTAGGCGAGCTCGGCTCGATCTTCGCGATGCAGGCCTTCGCCGGCCTCATCCTGTTCTCGGTCTTTCTGCTGATGGCGCTCGGGCTGGCGATCATTTTCGGCCAGATGGGCGTCATCAACATGGCGCATGGCGAGTTCATGATCCTCGGCGCCTACATGACCTATCTGTGCTCGCAGCTCTTCGCGGCATATCTGCCGCTGCTCTATCCCATCTACTTCTTCGTCGCGATGATCGTGGCGTTTCTCGCCTCGGGCGCGCTCGGCCTGCTGGTCGAATGGGGGCTCATCCGGCATCTCTACCGCCGCCCGCTCGACACGCTGCTGGCGACCTGGGGGCTGAGCCTCATCCTGCAGCAATCCTACCGCTCGATCTTCGGCGCACGCGAGGTCGGCGTCGAACTGCCGAACTGGATGATGGGCTCGACCAATCTCAGCGACACCATCCAGATCCCGATCAACGGCATCTTCGTCATGGTGCTCACGATCCTGATCACCGCCGCGGTCTACCTGCTGATCTTCCGCTCGCGCTGGGGCTGCCAGGTGCGCGCCGTGATGCAGAACCGGGTGATGGCGGGCGCGGTCGGCATCAACACCGAGAAAGTGGACCGCTACACCTTCGGCATCGGCTGCGGCATCGCCGGCGTCGCCGGCAGCGCCTTCACCATGATCGGCTCGACCGGCCCGACCGCGGGCCAGCTCTACATCGTCGACACCTTCCTCGTCGTCGTGTTCGGCGGCGCGCAAAGCCTGCTCGGCACGATCGCCTCCGCCTTCACCATCTCCCAGGCGCAATCGACCATGGAGTTCTTCCTGAGCGGCTCGATGGCGAAGGTGCTCGCGCTGCTGGCGGTGGTCGGCATCCTGATGCTGCGGCCCCAGGGCCTCTTCGTCCTCAAGGTCCGCCGCTAACGGAGATATCCATGACAGGCACTGCGTTTCTCAGCCGCAAAGACCTTATCGGAATCCTGCTGCTTGGCCTGCTGATCGTGGTGGTGCTGCCGCTCGCCTTCGACATCTTCCGCCTCAACCTGATCGGCAAGTATCTGACCTACGCCTTCGTCGCCCTCGGCCTGGTGCTGTGCTGGGGCGATGCCGGGATCCTGAGCCTCGGCCAGGGCGTGTTCTTCGGCCTCGGCGGCTATTGCATGGCGATGTTCCTGAAGCTCGAGGCGTCGAGCCCCGAGGCGACGAAGATCCAGTCGACCCCGGGCATCCCCGACTTCATGGATTGGAACCAGATCACCGCGCTGCCCTGGTTCTGGCAGCCGTTTCACAGCCTCACCTTTACGCTTGTCGCCGTCATCGCCGCGCCGGCGCTGGTCACCTTCATCATCGGCCTCGCCATGTTCAAGCGGCGGGTCGGCGGCGTCTATTTCGCCATCATCACCCAGGCCATGGCCGCGATCCTGACCATCCTGATCGTCGGGCAGCAGGGCTTCACCGGCGGCATCAACGGCATCACCGACCTGCGCACGCTGAAGGGCTGGGATATCCGCACCGACCACGCAAAATACATCCTCTACTTCGTCAATGCCGGCCTGCTCATCGGCAGCATCCTGCTCTGCCAGTATGTGCGGCGCACCAAGCTCGGCCGCATCCTCGTGGCGATGCGCGAGAAGGAGGATCGCGTCCGGTTCTCCGGCTACGACGTCGCCAATTTCAAGATCTTCGTCTTCTGCCTCGCCGGCGCGCTCGCGGCGATCGGCGGCGCGATGTTCACGCTCCAGGTGGGCTTCATGTCGCCCTCCTTCGTCGGCATCGTGCCGTCGATCGAGATGGTCATCTACTGCGCCGTCGGCGGCCGGCTGTCGCTGCTCGGCGCGGTCTACGGCACGCTCCTCGTCAACGCCGCCAAGACCATGTTTTCCGAGGACTTCCCGCAGCTCTGGCTCTTCGCCATGGGCGCGCTGTTCATCGGCGTGGTGCTCGCCTTCCCGAACGGGCTCGCCGGCCTCTACCAATCCTATCTGGAGCCCTATGTCGAGCGCCTCCTTGGCCTGTTCGCGGGCAGGTCCGGGCCGCAATCGCCCGAGATGATCGCGGCGCGCGCCGCGTCGCGGCCGGAATAGGGGGACCGACCATGGCGTCCAACACCGATTTCCTGCTCGCGGTCGAGAACCTCACCGTCTCCTTCGACGGCTTCAAGGCGGTCGACGATCTCTCCTTCTACATCGACGAGAACGAGATCCGGGTGATCATCGGGCCGAACGGTGCCGGCAAGACTACGGTTCTCGACCTCATTTGCGGGCGCACCAAGGCGACGACCGGGTCGATCCGCTTCCACAACAAGGAGCTCACCGATCTCAAGGAGCACGAGATCGTCCGCGCCGGCATCGGGCGCAAATTCCAGAATCCTTCAATCTACGAGGATCTCACCGTCTTCGAGAATCTCGAGATCTCCTATCCGCGCGGCCGCTCGGTGTTCGGCTCGCTCGCCTTCAAGCGTGACGCCGTGGTGCGCGAGCGCATCGAGGAGATCGCCGAGACGATCTTTCTCGCCGCCCAGCTCGAGACCCGCGCCGAGTATCTGAGCCACGGACAGAAGCAATGGCTCGAGATCGGCATGCTGCTGATCCAGGATCCGGAGCTGCTCATGCTCGACGAGCCGGTGGCCGGCATGAGCGTCGCCGAGCGCAAGAAGACCGCGGAGCTGTTGCACCAGATCATCCGCGACCGCTCGGTGATCGTCATCGAGCACGACATGAAATTCGTCGAGGACATCGCCCACAAGGTGACGGTGCTGCACCAGGGGAAGATCATCTCGGAGGGCCCGATGGCCAAGGTCAAGGCCGATCCGAAAGTGATCGAGGTCTATCTCGGCCATTGAGGGGGCGCGAATGCTAAGCGTAGCCGATATCCGGGTCGCCTATGGCCAGAGCGAGGTTCTGCACGGCTTGAACTTCACCGTCGCGCCCAACGAGATCGTTGCCATCATGGGCCGCAACGGCATGGGCAAGACCACGCTGATGAAATCGCTGATGGGCATCGTGCCGACCAAGAGCGGCGCCGTGCGTGTCGGGGAGGCCGACATCACCGCGCTCAGGAGCTACGAGCGCGTCACCAAAGGCGTCGGCTATGTGCCGCAGGGGCGCATGATCTTCTCGACGATGAGCGTGCTCGAGAATATCGAGACCGGTCTCTTCGCGTCGGGCGAGAGCGAGGTTCCCGCCGACCTCTACGAGCTCTTTCCGGTGCTGCTGGAAATGAAGTTCCGGCGCGGCGGCAATCTGTCGGGCGGACAGCAGCAGCAGCTCGCGATCGCGCGCGCCTTGGCGACGCGGCCCAAGGTGCTGCTGCTCGACGAGCCGACGGAAGGCATCCAGCCCTCGATCATCCGCGAGATGGCGCGCACGCTGAAGCGCATCCGCGACCAACGCGGCCTCAGCATCCTCGTCTCCGAGCAGGTTCTCAGCTTCGCGCTCGATATCGCCGACCGCATTCTGGTGCTGGAGAACGGCGAGATCGTGCATGAGGACGAGCGCGCCAATGTCGACGAGGCGACAATTGCCCGGTTCTTGTCGGTATAGGCATCGTGACACTGCATCGACGCACGTTCATTCCTTGAGGAGGAGAGGAGCTGGAGATGGCTGATACCCTGATCAAAGTCGACCTGTCGCGGTCTCCCTACGAGAACGACATGGTCCACAACCGCTGGCACCCGGACATCCCGATGGTCGCCACGGTCAAGCCGGGCGACGAGTTCATCATCGAGTCCCATGATTGGACCGGCGGTTTCATCAAGAACAACGACAGCGCCGACGACGTGCGCGACATCGATCTCACCACCGTCCATTTCCTCAGCGGACCCATCGGCGTCGCCGGTGCCGAGCCGGGCGATCTCCTGGTGGTCGACATCCTCGACATCGGCGCGCTGCCCGAGAGCCTCTGGGGCTTCAACGGGTTCTTCTCGAAGAAGAACGGCGGCGGCTTCCTCACCGACCATTTCCCGCTGGCGCAGAAGTCGATCTGGGACATCCACGGCATGTTCACGAAGTCGCGCCACGTGCCCGGCGTGAACTTCGCCGGGCTCATCCACCCGGGGCTCATCGGCTGCCTGCCGTCGAAATCGCTGCTCGAGACCTGGAACGCGCGCGAGACCTCGTTCATCGGCACCAACCCGACGCGCGTGCCGCCGCTGGCCAACCCGCCCTTTTCCGGCACCGCGCATATGGGGCGGATGAAGGGCGATGCGAAGAAGGACGCCGCCGCCACCGGCGCGCGCACCGTGCCGCCGCGCGAGCATGGCGGCAATTGCGACATCAAGGACCTGTCGCGCGGCGCGCGGGTGTTCTTCCCGGTCTATGTCAAAGGCGCCGGCCTCTCGCTGGGCGACCTGCATTTCAGCCAGGGTGACGGCGAGATCACCTTCTGCGGCGCCATCGAGATGGCCGGATGGACGCACCTCAAAGTCGAGCTGATCAAGGACGGCATGGCCAAGTACGGCATCAAGAATCCGATCTTCAAGCCGAGCCCGATCACGCCGAGCTACAAGGATTATCTGATCTTCGAGGGCATCTCGGTCGACGAGCACGGCAAGCAATACTATCTCGACGTCCACATCGCCTATCGCCAGGCCTGCCTCAACGCCATCGAATATCTCAAGAAGTTCGGCTATTCGGGCGCGCAGGCCTACGCCATCCTCGGCACCGCGCCGGTGCAGGGGCATATCAGCGGCGTCGTCGACATCCCCAACGCGTGCGCGACGCTGTGGCTGCCGACGGAGATCTTCGATTTCGACATCCAGCCCGGCGCCGCCGGGCCGGTGAAGCACATCGACGGCAAGATCACCGTGCCGCTCTCTCCCGACAAGTGAGGCGATCGCCATGCCGTTCTACGACTACGACTGCGCGCGTTGCGGACCGTTCACCGCCTTCCGCGCCATGGCGGAATACGAGGAGCCGCTGGCCTGCCCCGATTGCGGCGCCAGCGCGCCCCGCGCCATGCTCACCGCGCCGAGACTGGGTGGCATGGATCAGGCGCGGCTTGCCGCTCACGCGACCAACGAGCGCAGCGCCCACGCGCCACGCCGCTCGGCATCCGGCCATGGGGCGGGGTGCGGCTGCTGCTCGGGCGGCGGCGCCAAGAGCAAGAAGGCGGCTGAGCCGCCAAAGACGAAAGGCTTCTCCGGCCGTCGTCCGTGGATGATCAGCCACTGACGGCGGCGCCTTCGCGGGGGACGCTCCGGCGGCACACTCCCGGTGCCGCCGGGCGCGCCCGCCTTAACCGTGCGGCTCTCGCGGTTGCTTCGCAACCGCTGGCGCCGCCGCGGACAAACGCGCTGTGCGCGTTTGCCTGGGCCTAGCCGATCTTGTCCGCGAAGAATTTGAGCGTGCGCTCGCGCGCCAGCTTGGCGGCCTCGGCGTCCTAGCCGCCGCGCTCGTCGCAGCTGAAGCCGTGGCCGGCATTGTAGACATAGACCGGCACGTCCGGCCGCGCCTGCTTGACCTTCTCGACATCGCTCATCGGCTAAAATTGCGGCAATTAGCTGCCCGCACCCTTGCGGGGAAGAGGCCCGCTGATCTCGTGCAAGCGCCTGCCGCCGCGTGCTACACGTTGAAGCGGAAGTGCAGGATATCGCCGTCCTGGATCACGTAATCGGCGCCTTCGAGCCGCATCTTGCCGGCCTCCTTGGCGCCCTGCTCGCCGCCGCAGGCGACGAAATCCGCGTAGGAGATGGTCTCGGCGCGGATGAACCCCTTCTCGAAATCGGTGTGGATGACGCCCGCCGCCTGCGGCGCCTTGGTGCCTTGCGCCACCGTCCAGGCATGCGCCTCCTTGGGGCCGACGGTGAGGAAGGTGATGAGGTCGAGCAGCCCATAGCCCGCGCGGATGATGCGCGCGAGGCCGGGCTCGGCGAGGCCGAGGCTCGACAGGAACTCGCGCTTCTCCGCCTCGTCGGCGAGCTGCGCCACCTCGGCCTCGATGGCGGCGGAGATCACGACCATGGCCGCGCCTTGCGTCTCGGCAAATGCCGCGACGCGCGCCGCTTGCGCGTTGCCGCCGGAAGCGGCGGCTTCCTCGACGTTGCAGATATAGAGCACCGGCTTGGCGGTGATCAGCTGCAGCGACTTGAAGAACGCGCGCTGCTCCGCCGTCACGGCGACGCTGCGCGCCGGCTTGCCTTCGCGCAGCGCGGCGAGCACCGCCTCCATCACCGCGAGCTGTGCCGCCGCCTCCTTGTCGGCGCCGCGCACTTTCTTCTGCGTCGCGACGACGCGCCGCTCGATGCTGTCGAGGTCGGCGAGCATCAGCTCGGTCTCGACCGTCTCGGCATCGCGGAGGGGATCGATCGAGCCCTCGACATGCGTGATGTTGCCGTCCTCGAAGCAGCGCAGCACATGGGCGATGGCGTCGACCTCGCGGATATGGCCGAGGAACTGGTTGCCGAGCCCCTCGCCGCGCGAAGCGCCGCGCACCAGGCCGGCGATGTCGACGAATTCGAGCTGGGTCGGGATGATCTTGGCGGATTTGCCGAGGCGGGCGCAGACCGCGAGCCGCTCGTCGGGCACGGCGACCCGGCCGACATTGGGCTCGATGGTGCAGAAGGGATAGTTCGCCGCCTCCGCCGCCGCGGTGGCGGTGAGCGCGTTGAAGAGCGTCGACTTGCCGACATTGGGCAGCCCGACGATGCCGCAATTGAACCCCATCTCGATCTCAGTCCTTCTTTTCCTCGGCGGCGCGCGCGGGTTTCGGCGGCGGCGGCTTCAGGATCAGCGCCACCTTGGTCATGAAGCCCGGCGCGTCATCGGCAACCAGCAGCGGCAGCGCCTCGGCCACCGCCGCCAGCAGCGGGGTGAGCCAGGTCAGCTCCTCGGCGGCGAAGTTCTGCAGCACGTGCGGCTGCACCAGCTCCTTGACGCCGGGATGGCCGATGCCCAGCCGCACCCGCCAGTAATCTTCGCCGATGGCATCGTCGATCGAGCGGATGCCGTTATGCCCTGCCGCGCCGCCGCCGCGCTTCACGCGCAGCTTGCCCGGAGCGAGGTCGATCTCGTCGTAAAGCACGGCGATCTCCTCCGGCGCGACCTTGTAGAAGCGCGCCGCCTCGCCCACCGACTCGCCCGAGGCGTTCATATAGGTCTGCGGCTTCAGCGCGTAAACCCGCGTGCCGCCGATCGTCCCCTCGGCGATCTCGCCCTGGAACTTGCGGCGGAACGGCGCAAAGCCATGGCGGTGGACGATCTCGTCCACCGCCATGAAGCCGATATTGTGCCGGTTGCGCTCGTGGCGGGTCCCGGGATTGCCGAGCCCGACGATGAGGCGCATTTAGCCTTTGCCTTTGCCTCCGCCTGCCGGCTCCTTGGCGGCTCCGCCTGGCGCCGCACCCGGCGCGCCGCCCGGTGCCGCGCCTGGCGCCGCACCCGGCGCCGCTCCGGGCGCTGCACCCGGTGCCGCGCCCGCGACCACGCCGGCCGCTTCCGCTTCCGCCGCCGCCGTCTCGGCGGCGGCCGCTGCTGCCGCGGCCGCAGCCTGCTCCTCGCGCACCGCGGTCGGCGCGGCAACCGAGGCGATGGTGAAGTCGCGGGCGATGGTCGGCTTGGTGCCGGTCGGCAGCGTCACGTTGCTGATATGCACGCTGTCGCCGATGTCCAATCCCTCGATGTTGACGGTGATGCGCTCGGGGATGCTGTCGACCGAGCAGACCAGATCGATCTCGTGACGGACGATGTTGAGGATGCCGCCGCGGCGGATGCCCGGCGACTTCTCCGAATTCTCGAACACCACGGGCACGGCGACGGTGATGCGGGTGTTGGCGCCGACCCGCATGAAATCGACATGCTCGGGCTTGTCGGTGACGGGGTTGAGCTGCACGTCGCGCGGCAGGGCGCGATAGGCCGTGCCGGCGAGCTCGACATTGAGCAGGCGGGCGAAGAAACCCTTGCGGTGCAGCTGCGTCTGCAGCTCGCGCGGATCGACGCTGATCAGCATGGGCGGCTGCTTTTCGCCGTAGATGACGCCGGGAACCCGACCCGAGCGGCGAGCGGCCCGGGCGGCCCCCTTTCCGGCCCGGTCGCGCGCCTCGGCGCGGATGGTGACGATGTCGGCCATCGAAAACTCCTCTGTCTTGACCTCGCGGACCCGCGCCCTGTGCGCGGGTTTCACCGCTTGCTGCGCCGGCCTCCAGGGGTGCCGCGCGCCGCGCCGCCGCCGCGCCCCCTCGGGGCCGGCGGCGGAAACTAGATGAACAGGCTCGAGACCGAGCGCTCCTCGCTGATGCGGCGGATCGCCTCGGCAATCAGTGGCGCGATGCTGAGCTGGCGGATGTTCTTCGCCACGCGCACCGCCTCGGTCGCGAGAATGCTGTCGGTGGTGACCATAACCTCCATCGGCGACGCCGTCACGCGCGCGACCGCGCCGCCGGAGAAGACGCCGTGTGAGACATAGGCGGCGACCGATTTGGCGCCACGATCCATCAGCGCCTCAGCGGCGTTGCACAGCGTGCCGGCGCTGTCGACGATATCGTCGATCAGGATGCAGCGGCGGCCCTCGACGTCGCCGATGATGTTCATCACCTCGGAGACGCCGGCGCGCTCGCGCCGCTTGTCGACGATGGCGAGGTCGGCATCGAGGCGCCGCGCGACCGCGCGGGCGCGCAGCACGCCGCCGACATCGGGCGAGACCATGACCAGGTCCTCGCCGTCGTAGCGCTCCTTGATGTCCTTCACGAAGACCGGCGAGGCGTAGAGATTGTCGGTCGGGATGTCGAAGAAACCCTGGATCTGACCGGCATGGAGATCGAGGGTGAGCACGCGGTCGGCGCCGGCCGCGGTGATCATGTTGGCGACGAGCTTGGCCGAGATCGGCGTGCGGCCGCCCGATTTCCGATCCTGGCGGGCATAGCCGTAATAGGGGATGACCGCGGTCGCGCGCCGCGCCGAGGCGCGCTTCAAGGCGTCGAGCGTGACCAGCAGCTCCATCAGATTGTCGTTGGCGGGAAAGGAGGTCGACTGGATGATGAAGACATCCTCGCCGCGGACGTTCTCGTGGATCTCGACGAACACTTCCATGTCGGAGAACCGGCGCACGCTCGCGTTGGTGAGCGGCGCCGCGAGATAGGCCGAAATTGCCTCGGCGAGCGGCCGATTGCTGTTGCCGGTAAGGATTTTCATGCCAGTCTATGCCGGTCTGCGAAAGGGCGCCCGTCCTGAGCCTGTCGCAAGCCTGAGCCTGTCGAAGGACGCCTGTGCCGAGCGGCCGGGACTGTAACAAAGCGGCCCCCGGGCTGTAAATGTCCTTGTCGTGTGGCGCTAGGACGCGCCGCTGGCAGCGGCCTTGGCCTTCTCGATCAGCGCTGCCACGCCCGGCGCCGCGGCGCTGGCGACGGCGAAGGCGATATCGCCCCAGGGACCGTCGAGGCTGCCGGCAGGCACCGCGTTCTGCTGGTCGATATGGCCGATCTCGCCGCCATCGGGGCGCAGCAGAGCCCAGCTCACCTTGACCTGCTGCTGGCCGGCCGCGGCGGGTGACAGCTCGACCTTGCCGGTGAGCACGAAGCTCTCCTTGTCCTCGGCCTTCTCGGCGAGCGCGACATGGGCTTGGCGCAGCGCATAATCCATGGCGCGGGTCAGCGCGCGGCCGCCATCGCCCGGGGCGCCGGTCACCGCGCCGACCGCCAGCAGCGGCTCGGCGAGCGCCGCCGGGCGCGGCGGCTCGTCCTGCACCAGCCGGGCGATGGCAGGGGCGGTCTCGCCGGCAATCTCGTGGGCGACGGCCGCGTCGCCCCGGCGCCAGGCCTCGTCCGGCGCCTCGGTCGCGGCGCTGCCATGGCCGAGAATCGCGCCGTCGGCGCCGCGCAGCTGCCAGTCGAGAGCGATGCTGTCGCGGCCGCCCGCGCCCGGCTTGACATGGGCGCGTGCCAGCAGCCGGAAGCTCCCTTTGTTGCCGGTCCCGGCGGTGCTGGCGGGAATCTCGGCATCGCGCAGCGCCGCCGCCAGCGCCTCGGCGACCGGGCCCGGCGCGCCTGCGATCGGCTCCACCACGATGCCGGCGCTGTCGCGCGGGCTCAACGCCGGCGAGCGCGGCGCCGGCACATCCTCGGCAAAGGGGTGCGGCAGGGGCTGGCAGGCGGTGATCAGCAGCAGCAGCGGCAGGAGACGGCGCATGGGCTCAGGTGATGACGCAGGCAACCAGCAGGCCGAGCAGGAAGAGCGTCAGGAAAATGATGAGATAGGGCATCGGCCGATGCGGCGGATGATAGGTGCGGCGCGTGGCCGCCGCAATCGCGCCGCGGCCGAAGGCGCTTGCTTTTTGCCAATTAGGTCAATATTATTGACTTAATTCCTGCGGCGGGGCGCGGGTCATGATCGACTGGGAGACGCATTACGCGCGGCGCGCGGCCGGCATGGTCGCCTCGGAGATCCGCGAGCTGCTGAAGCTGGTGGATCAGCCCGGGCTGATCTCGTTCGCCGGCGGCATTCCCGACCCCGCGCTCTTTCCCCGCGACGCCATCGCCGCCGCCTATGGTCGCATTCTCGGCGATCCCCGGCGCGCGGCGGCGGCGCTGCAATATTCCACCAGCGAGGGCTATCCGCCGCTGCGCGCCTGGATCGCGCAGGACATGGCGGGGCGGGGCGTCCCTTGCACTCCCGATCACATCCTCATCACCAGCGGATCGCAGCAGGCGCTCGACTTCATCGGCAAGCTCTTCATCTCGCCGGGCGACGAGGTGCTGGTGGCGCGGCCCACATATCTCGGCGCGCTGCAGGCGCTGAGCGCCTACGAGCCGCGCTACGGCGCGCTGCCGACGCCCGGCGACAACCGGGCCAGAGCGGCGGGTGGCGCGATGCGGCCGGCGCTTGGCTATGTCATGGCGGACTTCCAGAATCCGACCGGCGAGAGCCTTGGGCTTGCCGAGCGCCATGCGCTGCTCGAGGCGGCGACGGCGCTCGACGTGCCGCTGATCGAAGATGCCGCTTACGAGGCGCTGCGCTATGACGGCGCGGCGCTGCCGCCGCTGCTGGCGCTGGAGACAGCGCGGATGGGCGGCATCGACGCCGCGCGCGTGCTCTATTGCGGCACCTTTTCCAAGACGGTCGCGCCGGGCCTGCGCCTGGGCTGGGTGGCGGCGCCGCTGCCGGTGATCCGCCGCCTCGTCCTCATCAAGCAGGCGAGCGACCTGCACAGCCCCGGCCTCAGCCAGATGGTGATGCACGAGGTGGTGCAGCAGGTGCTGCCGCAGGCGCTCGTTCCGATCCGCGCGGCCTATCGTGCGCGGCGCGATGCGATGCTTGCGGCCCTCGGCCGCGAAATGCCGCCGCGCGTGCAGTGGACGCGGCCCGAAGGCGGCATGTTCGTGTGGGTGACGCTGCCGGACGGCATCGACGCGGCAGCGCTCTTGCCACGCGCCATCGCCGAGGCGCGCATCGCTTTCGTTCCCGGCCGCGCCTTCCATGCCGATGGCGGTAGCGCCAACACGCTGCGGCTCAATTTCTCGCTCACCGATCCCGCCGGGATCGGCGAGGGCATCGCGCGGCTGGGCGCGCTGCTGCGCAGCGTGCCCAGCCTGGCGCCGTGACTATTCCGCCGCCTGCTGCGGCGACGATGGCCGCTGCAATGCCGCGCGCACGCCGGCGGCGTAATCGCGATGCACCTGCTCGAACAGCTGGAGCTGGCGCTGGACGATCGCGTCGGGGACACCGGCCATCGCCGCCGCGATGTTCGAGAACAGGCGCTGCTTCTCGTCGGCATCGAAGAGGTTGAAGAGCGCCCGCGGCTGGCTGAAATCATCGTTGCCGACGCGATGGTTGTAGCGCGCCGCATCGCCCGAGACCTTCAACGGCGGCTCCGCCACGTCCGGCCGCTCGACCGGCCCGTTGAACGAGTTGGGCTCGTAATAGGCATCGGGGTTCGGGTTGTTGGCGAAGAACCGCATCGCCCCGTCCTTGTGATAGTTGTGCACCGGGGATTTCGGCGCATTGACCGGCAGCGCCTCGTAATGCGTGCCGAGGCGATGGCGGTGCGCGTCGGCATAGGCGAAGACGCGCGCCTGCAGCATCTTGTCCGGCGAGAAGCCGATGCCGGGGACGATGTTGGACGGGCTGAACGCGGCCTGTTCGATCTCGGAGAAGTAATTCTCGGGATTGCGATTGAGCTCCATCACGCCGACCTCGATCAGCGGATAGTCGCCATGCGGCCACACCTTGGTGAGATCGAAGGGGTTGTAGGGCGTCTTCTCGGCGTCGCTCTCCGGCATGATCTGCACGCAGAAGCGCCAGCGCGGATAGTCGCGGTTCTCGATCGCGGCGTAGAGATCGGCCTGGGTCAATTCACGCGTCTTGCCGACGATCTTCTCGGCCTCGGCATTGGTCCAATGCTTGTGGCCCTGCATGGTCTTGAAGTGGAACTTGACCCAGTAGCGCTCGCCGCTCGCGTTGATGAAGCTGTAGGTGTGGCTGCCATAGCCGTTGATGTGGCGCACATCGGTCGGCAAGCCGCGGTCCGACATCAGGATCGTCACCTGATGCAGCGATTCCGGCGACAGCGACCAGAAATCCCACATCGCGGTCGGCGAGCGCAGGTTGGTGCGCGGGTGCCGCTTCTGGGTGTGGATGAAATCCGGGAATTTGTAGGGATCGCGCACGAAGAACACCGGCGTATTGTTGCCGACCAGGTCCCAATTGCCTTCCTCGGTATAGAATTTGAGCGCGAAGCCGCGCACGTCGCGCTCGGCATCGGCCGCGCCCTGCTCGCCGGCAACGGTCGAAAACCGCGCCAGCATCTCGGTCTTCTTGCCGAGCCGGGCGAAGATCTTCGCCTTGCTGTACTTGCTGATGTCGTGGGTGATGGTGAGCGTGCCGAAGGCGCCCCAGCCCTTGGCATGCACCGTGCGCTCGGGGATGCGCTCGCGGTTCTGATGCGCGAGCTTTTCCAGCAGCTGGTAATCCTGCAGCAGAACCGGGCCGCGCGGCCCGGCGGTCATCGAGTTCTGGTTATCCGCCAGAGGATTGCCCGCAGTGGTCGTGAGAACGGGTTTGTCGGTCATGTCGAACTCCCTCCAGGGTGACGCGCGGAAAGATCAGCGTTGGCGGCGCGTGGGGTTGAGGTGTTGGCACAGCGCGTAGACAAAAAATCCTGCGGCAGCGCCGGCCCGGTCGGGTCGTTCTGATTGGCGGCAACCGGGATGCGGAAGCTCGTGGTCGGCGTCATGCTCATGATGTCCTCCGCAGGGCCGGGCGGGTCAGAGCAGGCGGTGGCAGAGCTGAAGCGCGGCGCCGAGATAGATCGCGGCGCCCGCCACTATACGCCACCGCGGCGCCGCACCGAGCATCGCCGCGCCGACCGTCAGAATTCTGCGCATCGTCCGCATCGCCGCTCCTCGTCATCACCTCCAAAAGTTACGCTCGCGAGCTTCATCGATCCAACCGATTGTTTTGGTATTTACGATCGTTTTTAGCGATCGAAACCCGAATTGCGCCGCGGCGGCGGCTGTTGCGCTGGGCGCCCCGGCATGCTGGACTGCGCCCGATTTCGTTTCAGGGAGGATCGTGGTGACCCAACAGCAATCGACCCCGCCGCGCGGCGTCTATGCCGCCGTGCTGACGCCGTTCGGCGATGATCTCGAGCCGAACGCCAAGGCCTATGTCGCGCATTGCCGCTGGCTGCTCGCCAATGGCTGCGACGGGCTGGCGCCGCTGGGCACGACGGGCGAGGCGAACTCCCTCTCGGTGGCGCAGCGCCTCGGCCTGATCGAGGCCGGCGCCGGCGCGGGCCTGCCGATGGAGCGCTGCATCATCGGCACCGGCTCGGCGGCGCTTGCCGATGCCGTCACCGTCACCAAGGCGGCGCTCAGCGCCGGCAGCACCGGCGCGCTGCTGCTGCCGCCCTTCTACTACAAGAATCCCAGCGAGGACGGGCTCTTCGCCTTTTTCTCCGAGGTCATTCAGCGCGTCGGCGACAGCAAGCTGCGCCTCTACCTCTATCATTTCCCGCAGATGTCGGCGGTGCCGGTCACGCCCGCGCTGATCCAGCGCCTCAAAGCCGCCTATGGCGACACCATCGCCGGGGTCAAGGACAGCTCCGGCGATTGGAGCTACACCGCCAATCTGCTCAAGGAGACCCCCGGCTTCGGCGTCTATTCCGGGACCGAGCAGTTCCTGCTCGCCAACCTCCGCGCCGGCGGCGCCGGCTGCATCTCCGCCAGCACCAACGTTACGGCGCCGATGGCGCAGGCGGTCTATCGCGCCTGGCAGCAGAAAGACGCCGACGCGCTGCAAGAGAGCCTGACCGCGGCGCGCCTCGTGCTGCAGGCTTTTCCCTTCCAAGGCGGGCTCAAGGAGGTGGTCGCGCGCCTCACCGGCGACCGGCAATGGCTCAACGTCATTCCGCCCAACCGCCCGCTCTCGCCGGCGCAGCGCGACGAGCTCTTCGCCAGGCTCGGCGGCGTCCCGGGGATGCAGCCGGTGCTGCGCGCCGCCTAGGCTGGCACGCGGGTGAGAAAGTCTCGGACGCTTTGCAGAAGAAGCTCGACCTGCTGCTTGGAGTACTCGCCGTATTTCCCATGAGCCGCCTTGTTACGCAGGTCGAGCCATGCGGTCACGTTTTTTTGGTCTAGCTTTGAGATTATCCCGCCACTGGCGAGATCAGAATTGAGGGCGTCGGCTTTCCGCGGCTTGTCACCATGTTCGACTGGGACACCGTTCTTCAAGCATAACTTGCGTAGGTGTTCCTCGATCACGCCGCCGACCAAAACCGCCGCAGGATCCTTGTACCCCTCAGATAACAGATATCCCGCCATGTCCAGGAAATCAGAAAACACATCAGCGTGTATTAGCTCTTCAACAGATTTAAGGTAGCCTGCTTCATAATCTGAGCGCAGCGCCTGAAGGATGCCCGCGAAAATCTGGATGTTGAAGCAGTTCGTCTCACCGTGTCTTTTGATCGATGCATGGGCGTTCTTCTTATGCCGCGAGCCCTCTGGAGCGAGACGATCTATAGCTGACGCCATCCGGGTAAGGATCTGGCTGGTATCCGCGTCAGACAGGTCGGACAAATCGTCATATTGCGACCGTGCGCGAGCGGCTCGCCACAAGTCAATATGGGCATCGATTTGCTTGAAGATCTCGTCTTGTGTCATGGCGCTGAATTTCTGCGACCGTGAGTTATCCTTCTCATAATGCCTAATGTGCCTTCATCTGGGCGTCAACTGCGATCTTCCTATCGTCACCGGCTTGGCCGTATGTTCACCGCCAGCGACCGAAGACTAGACTAGGCGGCCGTCGCCTGCTTCAGCCGCGCGAGGTTGTCGATGGTGCGGGCGCAGGCTTCGGCCGCCTCGGCGCCCTTCACCACGAAATGCTCGCGGAAGAAGCGCTGATGCTCCTCATGCGCGTGGAAGCGCTGCGGCGTCAGCACCGCCGAGATGACCGGCACCTCGGTGTCGAGCTGGACCCGCATCAGCGCCGAGATCACCGCCTCGGCGACGAACTCGTGGCGGTAGATGCCGCCATCGACGATGAGGCCGCCGGCGACGATCGCGGCATAGCGCCCGGTCTTGGCCAGCAGCTGCGCCTGCAGCGGGATCTCGAAGCCGCCGGGGACCTCGAAGAAATCGATGCGGCTCCGGGCGAAGCCGAGCTTGCCGATCTCGGCGGTGAAGGACTCGCGGCAGCGGTCGACGATGTCCTTGTGCCAGCAGGACTGCACGAAGGCGATGCGTTCGCCGCGTTCCGCGGATGTGGTGTCATGGTGACGGCGCTGATTCATGGGTTCTCCCTAAGCTCGAGACCAGAATCAGGGCGCACGGGCTCGGACAAGCGCTGCCAAGCGGCGCAACGCCGGGCCGAAGACATCCCGCTCTCTTCCATCCGGACTGTGACCGTCGGCGCCGGAATCCAACCGGCTCTGCTGACCCCGCCGATGCTCATCGGCAGGCGCTCGCGGGCTCGTGCGATCTCTCGCCTTTACCGCCGGTGGGGAGTTGCACCCCGCCCTGAGAACGTCGCCGCCCGGGAAACCCGGACGACAGAGATCGGTCTAAGGCGAATTGGCGCCGTTGACAACTGCGTTCGACGCAGGCGCGCCGTGCGCCCTACGCCGCCAGGCAGATGGCGGAGAGCTCGCGGCCGTAATCCGGCTCGCGGCGCAGGCAGGCGCGGCGATAGGAGAAGAAGCGGTCGGCCTCGGCCGCGGTGTCGCCGCCGCTGAGCGCGACGCGGTTGAGACCGAGCCGCCCGAGGCGGCGGGCGGCAAAGCCGGCCAGATCGAAGAGGAAATGCCCGGCGCGCGGCGCCGGACGGAAGAGATCGGCGCTGGCGGGGTCGGCGGCGAGGAAGGGCGCGGGGAATTCCGGCCCCACCTCGTAGGAGGGCTGGGCGATGCAGGGACCGATGCCGGCGCTGATGCGCTCCGGCGCGGCGCCGAGGCCGATCATCGCCGTCACCGTCGCCTCGAGCACGCCGGTGAGCGCGCCGCGCCAGCCGGCATGGGCCGCGCCGATCACGCCCGCTTCGGCATCGGCGAACAGCACCGGCGCGCAATCGGCGGTGAGGATGCCGAGGGCGACGCCCCGGCGCCGCGTCACCATGGCATCGGCGCGCGGCCGCGCCGCCGGCGGCCAGGCGGCGTCGACCACCGCCACGGTGGGGCTGTGCACCTGGTGGCAGGTGGCGAGCCGCTCGGCCTCGAGGCCCAGCGCCGCCATGGCGCGGCCGCGATTCTCCGTGACATTGGCGGCATCGTCGCCCGACCCCAGCCCGCAATTGAGCGAGGCGAAGATGCCGTCGCTGACGCCGCCGTCGCGGGTGAAGAAGCCGTGGCGGATGCCGTCGCCGTCGAGCGCGCTCAGCGTGATCAAGGGATGCCTTCCTCCGCGATGCCGGCGGGCGCCGGAAGCGTGGGATCGGCGAGCGCCAGCGCCTTGAACAAGGTGCCCATTTCGCGCGGGATCGATCAAGCGGCGACAGCCGCTCTCGATGGCGCTCGCCTGCTCGGGGGTGGCGCGCGCGAGGAGCGCGGCGGCGCGCTCGGCGAGGCCCAGCGCCGCAAGAAATCCGCCCTGCGGCACCGGGCCCCAGGCCCGCGCGCCGGCGGCGCGCGCCGCGCCGGCCAGCGCGGCGAAGTCGACATGGGCGGTGAGATCGGCGGCGCCGGGCTCTTCCAGCACGGCGTGGCGGCGATGGCGCGCGAGCGCCTGCAGCGTATCGCCGCAGGTGCTCGGCCAATAGCCGTAATCGATGAAGAGCGCGACGCCGCCTTGCCGCGCCAGCCTGGCGCCGAGCGTGGATGCGAGCGACAGCGCCGCCGGGCGGATCTCGCACAGGCTCCCCGGCGCCGCCGTGCGCAGCCCCGCCGGCACCAGCGCCGCCGCCGCGCTCGGCGCCGCATCGACGGCGAAGGTCAGGGTCTCGCCATCGGCGTCAAGCGCCACCAGCCGCTCATGCCAGGAGCGCTCGCCGCGCAGCAGCTGCCGGATCGGCAGCGCGTCGAGGAACTCGTTGGCGATCAGGATGAGCGGGCCGTCGGGGAGCGTCGCGATGCTGTCGTGCCAGGTAGGGCTTGCCGCGGCGAGCGCCGCGGCTTGCGCCGCGCGCAGCACCGGGCTCGCCTCGACCAGATGCAGGCCGAGCGCGCGGCGGAACTCCGGCGCGCGCTTCAGCGCGCGCAGCGCATCCGCCATCAGCGTGCCGCGGCCGGGGCCGAGCTCGGCCAGGATCACCGGCGCGGGCCGGCCCATCTTCTCCCAGGCATCGGCGCACCAGAGCCCGATGAGCTCGCCGAAGATCTGGCTGACCTCCGGCGCGGTGATGAAATCGCCGCGCGCGCCGAGCGGATCGCGCGTGGTGTAGTATCCGAGCCGCGGATGGAGCAGCGCCTCGGTCATGAAATCGGCGATGGTGAGGGGACCTGCGGCGCGGATGCGCTGCGCCAGCACGCGACCGAGCTCGCTCACGCCGCCGCGGCGAGGGGCTTGGCGCGCAGCACCAGCCAGAGGCCGATGAGCAGCAGCGGCAGCGACAGCAGCTGGCCCATGGTGAGGCCCGAACTGGCATTGCCCAGCAGATATCCCACCTGGGCATCGGGCTGGCGGAAGAATTCGACGATGATGCGCGCGAGGCCGTAGCTGATGAGGAAGGCGCCGGTGAGCCGGCCCGGCTTCTGCCGGACGCCTTGCCGCTGCAGCACCCAGAGCACGAGGAACAGCACGATGCCTTCGAGCGAGGCCTCGTAGAGCTGGCTGGGATGACGCGGCAGCCGCTCGGGATCGCTGGGAAAGATCATCGCCCAGGGGACATCGGTCGGCCGGCCCCACAGCTCCGCATTGATGAAATTGGCGATGCGGCCGAAGAACAGCCCGATCGGCACGGCGGCGGCGATGATGTCGGCAAACGCCAGCAGCCTGATGTTGCGCTGCCGGCAGAACAGCAGGATGGCGACGCAGACGCCGAGCGCGCCGCCATGGAACGACATGCCGCCGCGCCAGAGGAAGAGGATCTCGATCGGGTGCTGCAGGTAATAGGGCAAGTTGTAGAACAGCACATAGCCGGTGCGGCCGCCGAGCACGACGCCGAGCGTCGCCCAGACCAGGAAGTCGTCGATATCCTGCGGCCGCGCCACCTCCGGCGGCCGCTGGGCCAGCGCCAGGCAATAACGCCAGCCGATGATCAGCCCGGCGATATAGGCGAGCGCGTACCAGCGGACGGCGAAGGGACCGAGCGACAAGGCGCCGATATGGTAGGGGCCGAAGGAGAAGATCTCGGGATCGATGGCGGGAAACGGAATGACCAGCATGAGCGCGAAAGCTTTCAACGATAGGGGTCGGACGCGGCGAGATAGCGTTGCACGTAGTCGCGCACGCCCTCCTCGAGCGGCGTCGCCGGCTTGTCATAGCCGGCCGCGCGCAGCCGCTCCATCCGCGCCTCGGTGAAGTACTGGTACTTGTCGCGGATCTCCGCCGGCGTGTCGATGAACTCGAGCTGCGGCTCGAGGCCCAGCGCCCGGTACACCGCGGTGGCGAGCTCGGCGAAGCTGCGCGCGGCGCCGCTGCCGATGTTGAAGAGCCCGCTCACCGCGGGATGGTCGTAGAGCCACAGCATCATCTCGACGCAGTCGCGGACATAGACGAAGTCGCGCTTCTGCCCGCCATCGGGCACGCCAGCGCGATGCGAGCGGAAAAGCCGCGCCGCCTCGCCCTTGGCGGCGCGCGGCTGGAGCTGCGCCACGACGCTGCGCATGGTGCCCTTGTGGTACTCGTTCGGGCCGTAGACGTTGAAGAATTTGAGCCCCGCCCATTGCCCGGGCCGCTTGGCGTGCCCCTCGACCAGCCGCGCGACGCGGCGGTCGAAGAGATGCTTCGACCAGCCATAGGCGTTGAGCGGCCTGAGCCGCGCCAGCGCCGTGGCGCTGCCGTCATCGTCGAAGCCGGCGCCGCCATCGCCGTATGTCGCGGCCGAGGAGGCGTAGAGGAAGCGCGTCTCGGTCTCGGCGCACCAGTTCCACAGGCGCCGCGACAAGGTGAAATTGGAGGCGATGATGAGATCGGCGTCGGTCTCGGTCGTGGAAGACACTGCGCCCAGGTGAAAGACGGTGCCGATCTCGCGCGCATGCTGGTCGAGAAAGTCGAACAGCGCCGCCGGCGGCAGCAGCGCCGCGAGCTCGCGCTTGCCGAGATTGCGCCATTTCTCGCCCTGCCCGAGGTGGTCGCAGACGACGAGGTCGCGCTCGTCGCGCTCCTCCAGCGCCGCTACCAGGTTCGAGCCGATGAAGCCGGCGCCGCCGGTGATGACGATCATCGCAAGGGCAGCCTTCTCTTGTCGCGCCGGTGTTATAAGCTTTGCCGGCGTCGCGTCAAAGAGGCGCGGAGCCACGGGTGGTCGAATTCCTGGTCCGCGCAACCCATATCTATGATCGGCTGCCGAGCCCCGGCCAGCGGGCTCGTCTGGTCGAGAGGAGAGCAATAACCGTCATGCCGAACGAGAACCGCCTGTTCGACGATCTCGCCCGCGTCGCCACCGGCGCGCTCGGCGCGCTCACCGGCGTGCGCGACGAGGTGGAAACCCGGATGCGCGAGCAGTTCGAGCGCATCCTGGCGCGCATGAACCTGGTCCGGCGCGAGGAGTTCGACGCCGTGCAGGCGATGGCCGCCAAGGCGCGTGCCGAGCAGGAGGCGCTGGCGGCGCGCGTCGCCGAGCTCGAGGCGCGGCTCGGCGTCGGCGGCCCGGAGAAGCGCGCCGAGCCCTTGTGACAGGTGTTTCCGGCACGTTGTGGATAACTCAGAGCTTGCACCGCCCTCTCAGCTTTGGCAGGCTATATCTTGTGGTGACCGGGGGTGGTTCACACAAAATACCGAGGATCGCCCTTTGGGTTGGCTGGCCGGTCCGCCGTGGCCGCAGGAGGGTGAATGACCTCTTTGTCCCTTGAAACCGTTGTTTCCATCGCCAACCCGATCGACCTCGTCGAAGAGATCGTCCAGGCGAATGAATGGGTGCATGACCGCGCCAGCGACGAGGAGATGGTGGTCGAGATCGCCGGGCGCTGGTGCGATTACCGCCTGTTCTTCGTCTGGCAGCGCGAGATCAACGCGCTGCATTTCACCTGCGCCTTCGAGATGAAGGTGCCGAAGGCGCGCCGCGCCGCCATCTTCGAGCTGCTGGCGGTGGTCAATGAGCGGATGTGGCTCGGTCATTTCGACGTCACTGCCGACACCCAGTCGCCCTCCTTCCGCCAGGGCGTGCTGCTGCGCGGCGCGAGCGGCCCCTGCGTCGAGCAGATCGAGGATCTCGTCGACATCGCGGTGAGCGAGTGCGAGCGCTTCTACCCGGCCTTTCAGCTCGTCGTCTGGGGCGGCAAGCCGGCCGAGGAGGCGATCGCCGCGGCGATGATCGACCCCGTGGGCGAGGCGTGAGCGCAGAGGCGGCGCCGGCAGCGCCGGCGCTGCTGCTGGTCGGTTGCGGCAAGATGGGGGGCGCGCTGCTCAAGGGCTGGCTTGAGCGCAGCCTGGCCCAGCGCCTGGTGGTGGTGGAGCCGGGGCCGGGCGCCGCCGGCTTCGCCGGCAAGCCTGGGGTCGAGGTGCTGGCCACGGCCGAAGCGGTCGCCGCCGATCTCGTGCCCGCGTCATCGTGCTGGCGGTGAAGCCGCAGGCGATGGAAGAGGTGCTGCCGGCCTATCGCCGCTTTGCCGCCGGCGGCGCCCTGTTCGTGTCGATCGCCGCCGGCAAGACCTTGGCCTCTTTCGCCCGCGCGCTCGGCGGCGATGCCGCCGTGGTGCGCGCTATGCCCAACACGCCGGCGGCGATCGGCCGCGGCATCGCGGTCGCCTGCGCCAATGCGCGGGTGAGCCCGGCGCAGCGCGCGCTGGCCGAGCGCCTCCTCGCCGCGGTGGGCGAGGTCGGCTGGGTCCAGGACGAGGCGCTGATCGATGCCGTGACCGCGGTCTCCGGCAGCGGCCCGGCCTATGTCTTCCTGCTCATCGAATGCCTGGCCAAGGCCGGCGAGGCGGCCGGCCTGCCTGCCGGGCTCGCCACCCGGCTCGCGCGCGCCACCGTGGCGGGGTCGGGCGAGCTGGCGCGGCTGTCGCCCGAGAGCGCGGCGGCGCTGCGCGAGGCGGTCACCAGCCCCGGCGGCACGACGCGTGCCGCGCTCGACGTGCTGATGGCAAAGGACGGCCTCGAGCCGCTGCTGCGCCGCGCCGTGCTGGCGGCGGCCAAGCGCTCGCGCGAGCTTGCCGACTGATGCCGCGCCTGCTCACTTTGCTGCGGCGCCTCAGCCTTGCCCGCGACCCTGGCGGGCCGCCGTCGCCATCGCCTATGCTGACGCGCAAGGCGCGATTACCGGGAGGGCTGGGATGGCAAGACAAGCCGGCGCCAGGAAAGGCCGGGGCAAGCCGGCGGCGAAGCCTGCGGCAGGCGCCGAAGACCGGCTCGTCGACGCCGCGCTGAGCCTGGCCGAGCGGCAGGGCTGGCGCCGCACCGGGCTGGCCGAGATCGCCGCCGAGGCCGGCCTGCCGCTGGCGGAAGCCTACGCCGCCTGCCCGTCGAAGCCCGCCCTGCTGGCGGCGTTCCACCGCCGTATCGACCGCGCGGCGCTGGCCGGCGCCGGCGATGGCGGCGAGCCGCCGCGCGACCGGCTGTTCGACACGCTGATGCGCCGCTTCGACGCCTTGGCGCCCCATCGTCAGGCGTTGCGCGCGATCCTGCGGGACAGTCTGGGCGACCCCGCGGCGCTGCTGGCGGCGCCGGCACTGCTCAATTCCATGGCCTGGATGCTCGAGTTCGGCGGGGATTTCCGCTACCGGCTGGCAGGGACGCATACGGGTGCATGTACTGGCCGGGCTCTACCTCTCGCTGTTCCGGGTGTTCCTGGGGGATGACGGCGCCGACCTCGCCAAGACCATGGCGGCGCTTGACCGGCGGCTAAGACAGGTGGAATCCTGGCTGGGCGTGAGGGCGTCGCCACCCCCGGGGTGAGGCGCTTTCGCATTGCAATATTCTTTACCTCTTTCTCTTGACTTTGTCCGGAGTCTGCGCCATATGTTGGCCATTGTGCAGCGCAACATGGCGCCGCCAACCCCGCGAAGGAATTAAGACATGACCACCAACGGCAAGCACACTTTCCTTGACATGGATGTCGGCAAGGCGTTTGCCGGCTTCACTTTCCCCGGTCTCGACGTCGAGTCGCTCATGGCGGCGCAGCGCAAGAATCTCGAGGCGCTGACGCAGGCCAATCAATTGGCCGTCGAAGGCGTTCAGGCCGTCGCACGGCGTCAGGTCGAGCTCGCGCGCCAGGCGGTCGACGAGGCCTCGAGCATGATGCGCGAATGGACGACGCCCGGCGCCCCCGAAGAGCGGATCGCCAAGAACGCCGAATACGCCAAGGTCGCGTTCGAGAAGGGTGTCGCCAACGCCCGCGAGCTCGCCGAGCTCGTCACCAAGGCCAATGCCGAGGCTTTCAGCGTGATCCAGAAGCGGGTCGCCGAGGGCTTCGAGGAGATGCGCGAATACGCCAAGCAGAAGGTCGCGCGCTAACGGGTCTGCGCGTCGCCGATTTCCCCCCTGTGCGACGCGATGAGGCCGCCCTTCGGGCGGCCTCTTTTTTTCCCCCGCGAGCGCGCAGCGCTCGTCGGGTGGCGGCGCCAGCGCTTGCGCAGCAAGCGCGATAGCCGCCCCGTCAACAAGTGCGAGCTCGACCGACTTATCGCGGCAGATGCAGCCGCACGCGCAGCCCGTGCTGCGGTGATTCCTCGAGCGTGAGCTCGCCGCCATGGCCGCGCGCGACGTCGCGGGCGATGGTAAGGCCGAGCCCGACGCCGCCAGTGGCGGGATTGCGCGCGGCGTCGAGCCGGAAGAACGGGCGAAACACATTCTCGCGCTGCGCCGCAGGAATGCCCGGCCCGTCATCGTCGATGATGATGTCGACGCCGTCGGCGAGCGGCAGCGCCGTCAGCCAGACATGGCTGCCATAGCGCCGTGCGTTGCTCAGCAGGTTGGCGAGGCAGCGGCGCAGCGCGTCGGGGCGCAGCGGCAGCACATAATCCTCGGGCAGCGCCAGCGAGATGTCGGTGCCGTCGCGCCGCGCCGCGGCGGCGACCTCTTCGATCAGCAGCCCCAGATCGGTGTCGCGCGGCTGCTCGGGCCCCTCGCCGCGGGCGAACTCGAGGTACCCTTGCACCATGCGCTCCATGACGATGACGTCATCCTTCAGCTCCGCGACCTCCGGCCCCTCCTCGGCGAGGAACTCGAGCGCCAGCCGCATCCGGGTGAGGGGGGTGCGCAGATCATGCGACACGCCCGCCAGCATCTCGGTGCGCTGCGTGATCTGGCGGCGAATGCGGTCGCGCATCTTGAGGAAGGCGGACGCCGCTTGGCGCACCTCGGTCGCGCCCTCGAGCTTGAAGTTGGGCACGTCGCGCCCCTTGCCGAAGCTTTCCGCCGCGGCCGCGAGCCGCCGCAGCGCCTTGACCTGGTTGCGCATGAACAGCGACGCCACCGCCAGCAGCACGAGCGAGGATCCCGCCATCCACAGCACGAAAATGTAGGTTGTCGGCGTGAACAGCCGCTTGCGCGGCGCTGCCACCTGCATCACGCCGTCGCGCAGCTCGATCGAGATCAGGATGTCGCGCGGGTCGAAATCGGCGTCGATCTGGAAGGGTCGGCTCACCCGCTCCTCGATCGCCGCGGCGAGCTGCTCCTCGATGCGGCTGTCGCCGGCCTCGCGCACGCCGCGCGGCAGCGTCTCGCCGGGGCGGAAGATGAAATAGAGCTCGGTAGTGTCGGCGGCGCGCGACAGCAGGGCCTCGATTTCGTCGGGGGTGTCGGCGTAGCGCAGCGCGCCGAGCGTCAGCGCGATGTCGCCGGCGACGCCGGTGGCGAGGCGGCGCTCCACCGTGTCCCAATGGCGGTCGTAGAAGATCCAGGTGGCGATCAT
The DNA here is from genome assembly GCA_963789275.1 of uncultured Alphaproteobacteria bacterium. Taxonomy (GTDB): domain Bacteria; phylum Pseudomonadota; class Alphaproteobacteria; order ATCC43930; family CGMCC-115725; genus DAHUYF01. Next base: position 18,739 of record CAWBKF010000008.1, on the reverse strand, counting down.
CTGCGCCAGCACCAGCGGCAGGATGATGATGATCAGCGAGCGGCCGAAGAGCGAGCGCGGCAGCACCCGCTTCCACCAGCGGCGGTGGCTGTCCGCTGACGGCGCCGCGGCGCCGGCCAGCAGGGCGGCGCGGTCAATCTGGCTTGAGGACATAGCCGGTGCCCCGCACCGTCTGGAGATAGCGCGGAAACTTCGGATCGCGCTCGATCTTGCGCCTGAGCCGGGTCATCTGCACGTCGACGGTCCGCACATTGCCGCTGAACTGCGCCTCCTCGGAGAGCGCCTCGCGCGACACCGGCTCGCCGGCGCGCCGCGCGAGCGCCATCAGCAGCGCCGTCTCGGCCGCGGTGAGATGCACTGCGTCGCCGCCGCGATAAAGCTCGCCCCGCGCGAGGTCGAGGCGGCAGGCGCCGAAGCGGAACTCGGCGGCGGCGACCAGCGGCGCGGGCACGCGCTGCAGGATGTTGCGCACGCGCAGCACCAGCTCGCGCGGCTCGAAGGGCTTGGCGAGGTAGTCGTCGGCGCCGCGCTCGAGCCCGTTGATGCGGTCCTCCGGCTCGGCCATCGCGGTCAGCAGCAGGATCGGAATGCGGCTGCTCTGGCGCAGGCTCTTGGTGAAGTCCAGTCCATTCTCGCCGGGCATCATCACGTCGAGCACCAGCAGGTCGAAGGCGATGCTGGCGATCCGGGCGCGCGCCTCGGCGGCGTCGCCGGCGACGGTGACGCGGAAGCCCTGCTCGGTGAGATAGCGCCGCAGCAGCTCACGCAGCCGCGCATCGTCATCGACCACCAGGAGGTGAGGTTCGGCGGTGTCCATGCGCTGCAGTATACACCGGGCTCAGCGCGTCGGCGGGCCGCGCTCGAAGCGCCGGCGGTCGGCCTCGCTGCCGATGATGCCGAGCATGACCTTGCGGAAGCCCTCGACCGCCTGCGCGCCGGCCTCGCGATAGGCCTTGGCGATGCGCTGGCGCTGGTTCTCCGAGAGCTGCCGCTCGAGCTCGATCCCCTTCTCGGTGAGCTCGAGCAGGCGCTGGCGGCGGTCGCGGCTGCCAGGCCGCTGCTGGATGAAACCCTGGCGCACCAGCTGACCCAGCACGCGGCTCAGGCTCTGCTTGGTGATGCGCAGAATGCCCAGCAGGTCGCTGACGCTCATTTGCGGATGGCGGCCGACGAAATAGATCACCCGGTGATGGGCGCGGCCGAAGCCGTAACGCGCCAGCATGACGTCGGGCTCGGCGGTGAAGTCGCGATAGGCGTAGTACAACAGCTCGATCCCCTGGCGGAGCTCGTCCTCGCGGAGGAACAACAGGTTGGCGGCGGATTTTACGTCAGCCATGTTGACTTGTTTTCGTCGAAACTGTTACACCGTCAGGCCTTCGGGGCCATAATGGACCAGAACCCCGAGCGGAGCGAGCGTAAGAGACCGAGATGGACACGACAATCTCCTGGAAAGAACTGGGATTCCGCTACCTCGATACCGGCGTCTATGCGCGCGCCGATTTCCGCCGTGGCGCCTGGTCGGCGGTGGAGCTCAATGCCGGGGCGAGCCTGACGCTGCCCATCGCCGCCACCTGCCTGCATTACGGCCAGGCCTGCTTCGAAGGGCTGAAGGCGTTTCGCCAGGTCAGCGGGCGCGTCGCCTGCTTCCGCCCCGACACGCATGCCCGGCGGATGATCATCTCGGCCGAGCGGCTGGCGATGGTGCCGCCGCCGGAAGGCCTGTTTCTCGACGCCGTGCGCATGATCGTCGCCAAGAACGATGCCTACGTCCCACCCTTCGGCACCGGTGCGACGCTCTATGTCCGGCCGCTGCTCATCGGCACCAGCGCGGTCATCGGCGTTCATCCCAGCGACGACTATGCCTTCATCGTCTTCGGCATGCCGGTCGGGCCCTATTACAAGGACGGCATGGTGCCGGTGCGCGCCTATGTCCAGGAGGCCTATGACCGCGCCGCGCCGCATGGAGTCGGCTACGTCAAGGCCGCCGGCAACTATGCGGCCGGGCTGGTCGGCGATATCGAGGTCAAGGAGAAGGGCTTTCCTGTCTCGCTCTATCTCGATTCCGCCACGCACAGCCTGATCGACGAGTTCGGCACGTCGAACTTCATCGGCATCACCCGCGACGGCCGCTACGTCACGCCGAAATCGCCCTCGATCCTGGAAAGCGTCACCAATGACAGCCTCAGGATCATCGCCCGCGATCTCGGCCTTACCGTCGAGCACCGGCCGGTGCGCTGGGACGAGATCGAGGATTTCGTCGAGATCGGCGCCTGCGGCACCGCGGCGGTGATCACGCCGATCGCGTCGATCACGCGCGGTGACGAGACGCTGCATTTCGGTCCCGAGGACAAGCCGGGCAAGACGCTGCAGCGTCTCTATGACGAGATCCAGGGCATCCAATTCGGCGAGATCGCCGACCGGCATGGCTGGATGATGCCGGTGGGCTGAGGCGGCGCCCGGCCGCCCGAAGGTGCAGCTATGAGCATCCGCGTCGAGAAGGACGGACCGGTCACCACGGTGATCATCGACCGGCGCGAGGCGCGCAACGCGGTCAACCCGGCGATGGCGCAGGCCTTGGCCGACGCTTTCCTCGCCTTCGACGCCGACGAGTTGGCGAAGATCGGCGTGCTCTGCGGTGCGCACGGCACCTTCTGCGCCGGCTTCGATCTCAAGGTGGCGTCGATCGCCGCCGGCATCGGCTGGGCGAAGCCCGACGGGATCGGGCCGATGGGCCCGACGCGGCTCAGGCTGCAGAAGCCGGTGATCGCCGCGGTCGCGGGCCACGCCGTCGCCGGCGGGCTCGAGCTGGCCTTGTGGTGCGATCTGCGCGTTGCCGAGGAGAGCTGCGGTGTTCGGCGTGTTCTGCCGGCGCTGGGGCGTGCCGCTGATCGATGGCGGCACGGTGCGGCTGCCGCGCCTCATCGGCGAGGGCCGCGCCCTCGACATGATCCTCACCGGCCGGCCGGTGGGGGCGGCGGAGGCGCTGGCGATCGGGCTCGCCAACCGTGTCGTGCCCGACGGCGCCGCGCGCGCCGCCGCCGAGGCGCTCGCCCGCGAGCTCGCGGCGCTGCCGCAGATCTGCCTCAGAAGCGACCGGCTCTCGGCCTTGGAGCAATGGGATCTCGATGTGGCGGCGGCGATGGCCAACGAGTTCCACCGCGGTGCCGCCGTGCTGGGCAGCGGCGAGGCGCGGGACGGCGCCGCGCGCTTCGCGCGGGGCGCCGGACGCCACGGCACCGCCGAGCCCTAAGCGGGCGCGGCGGGAGCGGCTACGCGCCGCCCCAGCGCTCGGCGGCGGTGTCGTCGCTGGCCTGGGCATCGACCCAGCGTGGGCCTTCCGGCGTCTCCTCGAGCTTCCAGAACGGCGCCTTGGTCTTGAGCCAGTCGATCAGGAACTGACAGCTGTCGAAGGCCGCCTGGCGATGCGCCGAGGCGGTGGCGACGAGCACGATGCGCTCGCCGGGCTCCAGCCTGCCAAAGCGGTGGATGATCAGCGCCGCCGCCAGCGGCCAGCGCCGCAGCGCCTCGGCCTCGATCTCGGCCAGCGCGCGCTCGGTCATGCCGGGATAATGCTCGAGCGTCATGGCGCCGATGCGCCGGTCGCCGGCGAGGTCGCGCACCAAACCCAGGAAGCTGGTGACCCCGCCGATGCCGGTCTTGCCGCGGCGTCAGCGCCTCAAGCTCGGCGCCGACATCGAAATCCTCGCGCTGCACGCGGATCATGGCTCAGCCTCCGGTCACCGGCGGGAACAGCGCCACCTCGTCGCCGGGCCGCAGCGGATGGTCCCGGCCGACATAGGCCTGGTTCACCGCCACGCGCACGATCCTGGTGTCCTTGAGCGCGTCGGCAAAGCCGGGCCCGCGCGTCTTCAGCCAGTCGAGCAGCGCCGCCACGGTGGCGACGCCCGCCGGCGGATCGATCCGCTCCTCGGCGATGCCGATCTTCGCGCGCAGCCAGGCGAAATAGAGCAGCTTCATCGCGTTCCTTCCCCCCGTCAGAGCTATGGCCTGGCGCGGGGTATTGCAACCCCTACTGCGCCAGGAAGCCGCCATCGACCGGCAGCGTGTGGCCGGTCACCAGCGACGAGGCGCGGCTTGCGAGATAGAGCACGGCGCCGACGATGTCGGCGGGCTCGCCGATGCGGCCCATCGGCGTCCGCCGCTCGATCTCCGCCACCGCCTCGGGCTGCTGCAGCAATGCGGCGATCAGCGGCGTCCGGATATAGCTCGGCGCCACGGCGTTGACGCGGATGCCCTGGCGCGCCCATTCGATGGCGAGCGCGCGGGTCAGATTGACCACCGCGCCTTTCGAGGTCTGGTAGGCGACGTTGGGATAGATCCCGCCCGAGAAGCCCATGATGGAGGCGATGTTGACGATGCTGCCGGACCCGCGCGCCAGCATGTGCCGCGCCGCTTCGCGCGCGCAGAGGAAGGAGCCGGTGACGTTGACGCCCATCACCCGATCCCATTCCGCCGGCGCCAGCTCGAGCGCGGGCTTGCGGATGGCGATGCCGGCGCTGTTGACCAGCACGTCGAGGCGTCCCCAGCGGCGCGCGATCTCGGCGAAGACGCGCTGGACGGCGGCGGCGTCGGTGACCTCGAGCTGCCAGGCCTGCGCCTCACCGCCGATCTCGCGGGCGACCGCCGTCGCCCCGTCGAGGTCGCGGTCGACCAAGGCGACGCGCGCGCCGACGCGCGCGAGGCCGAGCGCGATCGCGGCGCCGATGCCGCTGGCGGCGCCGGTGACCACCGCCACCTCGCCATCGAGGCGAAACGCGGCGAGGGGATCGTTGGGATCGAGTGCGTTCATTCCAGCACCTCGCTGAATGGGATGAAGTCGATGCTCATGCCGGGCGCGATGCGGCTGATGCCCTCGCCGATCTCGGCGAGGCCGTCGGACTCGACCATCGAGGACAGGATGCCGGCGCCGTCGCGCGGGAATTTGCGCGCCACCCAGCCGCCGGCTTCGTCGCGCTCGAGCCGCGCGCGCACATATTCGCAGCGGTTGCTGCGCTTCTTGTAGTCGAAGCCGGCGCTGACGCGGAAGCGGCGCGGCGCGCTGTGGCGCGCGCCGGCCAGCCGCAGTACCAGCGGCCGCGCCAGGATGAGAAAGGTCACCATCACCGCCACGGGATTGCCGGGCAATCCTAGGAAGGGCACGCGGCCGATCTGGCCAAGCGCCACGGGCCGGCCGGGCTTGATGGCGAGCCGCCAGAAATGCAACCTGCCTTGCGCTTCCACCGCCGCCTTGACGTGGTCCTCCTCGCCGCCCGACACGCCGCCCGAGGTCAGAATCAGGTCATGGTCCCGCGATGCGGCGGCGAGCGCCTGCCGGATGCCGGTGCGCTCATCGGCGAGAATGCCGAGATCGGTGACGCCGGCGCCGATGCCTTCGAGCAGCGCCCGCAACACATAGCGGTTGGCGTCGTAGATCGCGCCCGGTGGCAGCGCGTTGCCGGGATCGCGCAGCTCGTCGCCGGTGGAGAACAGCGCGACGCGCAGCCGGCGATAGACGCTGAGCGCCGTGAATCCCAGCGACGCGGCAAGCCCCACCTCCTGCGCGCGCAGCCGGTGCCCGGCGGCCAGCGCGGTGGTGCCGGATTTGATATCCTCGCCGGCGCGGCGGCGGTTGGCGCCGCGCTTGATGCCGGGCGGTATCTGCACCGTGCCGCCGGCCGCGGTGCAATCCTCCTGCATCAGCACGGTATCGAGGCCCGCCGGCATCGCCGCGCCGGTGAAGATGCGCACCGCCGTGCCGCGCTTCGCCGCCCCTTGCAGAGGATGGCCGGCGGCGGCGCGGCCCTCGACCGGCAGCACGGTGGGATCGCCGGGGCTGAGATCGTCGAAGAATACGGCGTAGCCGTCGACGGCGGCGTTGTCGTGCGGCGGCACGTCACGCGGCGCCAGCACCGGCTCGGCGAGAATGCGGCCGCGCGCGGCGGCGAGCGGCACGCTCTCCGCCTCGACCACCGGCGCGGTCTTGGCCTCGAGCAGCTCCAGCGCCGCCGACAGCGACAGCAGATCGCCGCCGAAGGCGAAGCAATCGTCGCTCAGCTGCGCCATCTCACGCCGCCTTCAACCGGCAATGATCGATGATGAAGCGTGCGATCGCCGCGACATCATCGAGCGCCAGCACCGGCACGGCGAGACCGGGCACCGGACCGTCGCTGGCCACCGCGACGATGCGCGGGTCGTCGCGGCACAGCAGCGGTTTGCCGAGGGCCGGGCGATGCACTTCGAGCTTGTCGTAATCGCCGCGCTTGAAGCCTTCGACCAGCAGCAGATCGACCGGCGTCATCTTGCCGATGAGCGCATCGAGCGGCGGCTCCGGCGCGCCGCGATGCTCGTGGATCAGCGCCCAGCGGCGCTCGGAGGCGATCATCACCTCGCTCGCGCCGGCCTCGCGGTGGCGCCAGCTGTCCTTGCCCGGCTGATCGAGATCGAAACTGTGATGCGCGTGCTTCACCGTCGAGACGGCAAGCCCGTGCCGGGTGAGCTCGGGCAGGAGGCGGGCGACCAGCGTGGTCTTGCCGCTGCCGCTCCAGCCGGCGAGGCCCAACACGCGCATCGGCTGGGCAGGACTCACCGGGCGCTGCTTGGCTTCGCCGTCTCGACCGGCGGCGGCGCGTCGGTCATGTGGACGAGGCCGGCGCGCAGGTAGTCATAGCCGGTGATCATGGTCAGCGCCGCCGCCGCCCACAGCATCAGCTCGCCGATCCAGGTGACCGGCAGGTAGGTCGGTCCGGCATCCCCCACCAGCAGCACGCCGATCGCGCCCATCTGCAGTCCGGTCTTCCATTTGGCGAGGCGCGAGACGGGGACGCGGACCTTGACCCCGGCGAGATGCTCGCGCAGTCCCGAGACCAGGATCTCGCGGCTGAGAATCACCAGGGCGGGAAAGATGGTCGGCGCCGAGACGCGCTGCAAGGCCGCGAGCATGAACAGGATCGCCGATACCAGCAACTTGTCGGCGATCGGATCGAGAAAGCGGCCGAGCTCCGATTGCTGCTTCCACAACCGCGCCAGGCGCCCGTCGAGCCAGTCGGTGAAACCGGCAAGCGCAAAGAGCCCGCAGCCGATCCAGGGACCATAGGGCGCAGGCAGATAGAATGTCACGATCACCAAAGGGATCGCGGCGATCCGCGACAATGTCAGCAGATTGGGCAGGGTCGTCAGCATGGCACATCCTATCCCGCCAGGGGGTGCGGGACATCCGGATGCAGTCTAGCGCCTTTAGGGCTCGGCGTGGAAATGGTCATAGATCCTTTGCGCGACCGCCTTGCTGATGCCATCCACCCGTTCCAGATCGGCGAGGCCGGCGCGCGCGACGCCGCGGGCAGAGCCGAAATGGTGCAGCAGCGCCTTCTTGCGCCGCGCGCCGATGCCGGCGATCTCATCCAGCGGCGAGGTGCCGATCGCCTTGGCGCGGCGCGCGCGGTGGGTCCCGATGGCGAAGCGATGCGCCTCGTCGCGCAGGCGCTGCAGGTAGTAGAGCACGGGATCCTTGGGGTCGAGGCTGAAGGGCTCGTGTCCGGGGCGGAAGAAACGCTCACGGCCGGCGTTGCGATCGGGCCCCTTGGCGATCGCCACCAGCGGCATATCATCGATGCCGAGATCGGCCAACACTTGCTGCGCCGTGGAGAGCTGGCCGGCGCCGCCATCGACGAGCAACAGGTCCGGCCACGTGCCGCGCTCGCGCGTCGGATCCTCCTTGAGGGCGCGGGCGAAGCGGCGGCTCAGCACCTCGCGCATCATGGCGTAATCGTCGCCCGCGGCCGGCCGGCCGGTTTCCGGCTCGGCCGAGGCCTCGATCGCGGCGTCAAGCCCGTCCGCCGCGGCGGGCTTGGCCGGGCTTTCGCCGCGGATGGTGAATTTGCGATAGGCGCCTTTGACGAAGCCGTCGGGGCCGGCGACGATCATCGCCCCCACCGCATGGCTGCCCTGAATGTGGCTGTTGTCATAGACCTCGATGCGCTGGGGCGGTGCGTCGAGACCGAACGCCTGCGCCACGCCTTCCAGCAGCTTCAGCTGCGTGGCGCTTTCGGAGAGCCGCCGTCCCAGCGCCTCGCGGGCGTTGAGCAGCGCGTGATCGACCAGCTTGCGCTTGTCGCCGCGCTGCGGCACGGCGAGCTCGACCCGGGCGCCGGCCTGGGTCGACAGCGCCTCTTCGAGCAGCGCGTGCTCCGCCGGCGCGTGGCTCAGCAGGATGAGGCCGGGCGGCGGCTTGTTGTCGTAGAACTGGCCCAGGAACGAGGCGAGCACCTCCTCGAGCGGCATTTGCCGGTCGTGGCTCGGGAAATAGGCGCGGTTGCCCCAGTTCTGGCCGCCGCGGAAAAAAAAGACCTGGACGCAGGTGTGGCCGCCGGCCTGGTGGGCGGCGACGACATCGGCATCGGCGATGCCGTCGATCGAGATGTCCTGGCGGCCCTGGATCTGGGTGAGCGCGCGGATGCGGTCGCGGATCATCGCCGCGCCTTCGAAATCGAGCGCGTCGGCCAGCACCTGCATGCGCAGCGCCAGCCGCTCCTGCACCTCCTGGCTGCGGCCGGAGAGGAAGCCGCGAGCCTCGTTGACCAGCCGGTCATATCCCGGCTTGTCGATGCGCCCGACGCAGGGCGCGCTGCAGCGCTTGATCTGATAGAGCAGGCAGGGGCGGGTGCGGCTGGCAAAGATGTTGTCGCTGCACGAGCGCAGCAGGAAGGCGCGCTGCAAGGCGATGATGGTGCGCGCCACCGCCCCGGCCGAGGCGAAGGGGCCGAAATAGTCGCCGGGCGCCGTGCGTGCCCCGCGATGCTTGATGATCTGCGGGAAGTCGCCGTCGCCGGTGAGGTGGATGTAGGGAAACGACTTGTCGTCGCGCAGCAGCACGTTGTAGCGCGGCATCAGCCGCTTGATCAGGTTGTTCTCGAGCAGCAGCGCTTCGACCTCGGTGTGCGTGACTACCACCTCCATCGCCCGCGTCTCTGCCACCATGCGGCGCAGTCGGTTGGAGAGATTGGCAACATGCGCGTAGTTGGCGACGCGTGCCCTGAGGCTGCGCGCCTTGCCGACATAGAGCGCGTCGCCCTTGGCACCGAGCATGCGATAGACGCCGGGGCCCGCCGGCATGGTGCGGAGCGCCGCGCGGATCGCCTCGATCCCGCGCGCGAGCCCGCCGCCGGCCGGCAGCACGGCGGCGTGCTCGGATGCGCTTTCGTCAATCTCCGTCATAGGCTTCTCACTTGGCTCGCACGCGACGCGGCGTCAACCGGAAGCCGGATTTCCGCGCGCCAGATCGCGGCAAGCGGACAAGGCCACGACCACCCGACGGATATCCACGGCGGGTGTGGACAAAACTGTCGAAAACCTGCTGCCGCATGACTGCTATGCGCGCCAAACCTGAGGTTTCAGCCTTTTGCCTATAAAACAGGCATTTTCATTATCTTCTTGGATTGATTAACTTTTTTTGCTGTCAAGTGTAAATCACGTGTAACAATCTGTAATCACGCGTTCATATAGCGCTGGCGACGCTGCCCCCGGAGGCCCTGTGAACAACTCGGCGCGGGCGGGTCTCATCGGGCAAATCTCCGCCGGTTAAAGCACTTACGGAAGACGGTTAATGCGTTCTATCTCGATCCCGACGCTGCCGATGTCGGGATAGACATCGAGCTTCTCGACCCGCACCCGGGTGAGGCGGATGCGGGCATCGGCAAGGCACATCTCGGCGATGCGCTCGGCCAAGGTCTCGACCAGATTGAAATGGCCGGCTTCGGAGAGCCGGCGGATGGCGCTCACGATCTCGTCGTAGCAGACGACGTTGCGCAGATCGTCGGCGATGGGAACACCGTCCTCGCGCACGGCAAGATCGAGATTGATGCGCACGCGCTGGCGTGCACCGCGCTCGTGACGGAACACGCCGATCTCGCACTGGAGCACGAGATCGCGCACCAGGATCCGGCGAAACCCGGCGGTTTTGTCGGCGCCCAGCGCGCGGGCGGCGGCAAAGAGATCAGCGTCGCTCATGGCCATTTCCTATTCCTCCACCGTCGGGCGCCCGGAGGCCTGCGCCCAGCCGAGATGCTGGCCGCCATCGAGTGCGATCATCTGACCGGTCATCGCCGGCGCCGACAAGATAAAACGCACTGCGGCGGCGATCTCTTCTGGGGTGGTGCCGCGCTGCAGCGGCATCGTTGCCTGCTGGCGGCGGAATTGCGCCTCGCTCTGCCGCGTGCTCGGCAAGGTCGGGCCGGGACCGATGCCATTGACGCGGATGCGCGGCGCGAGCGCCAGCGCCAGGCTCTGCGTCAGGCTCCACAGCGCCGCCTTGCTCACGGTATAGGAGACGAAATAGGGCGTCAGGCTCCAGACGCGCTCGTCGAGGATGTTGACGATGGCCCCCTCGGCCGATGCCGGGAGCGCGCGCGCGAAATGCTGCATCAGCACGAAGGGCGCGCGCAGATTGGTCTCGAGATGCCGGTCCCAGCTCTCGCGCGTCACGCCGAGCGGCGTGTCGTTCTCGAAGACGGCGGCGTTGTTGACGAGAAGGCCGAGCGGCCCCAGCGCCTCGGCGGCGCGCGGCAGCAGCGTCTCGACCTCCGCCTCCTGCCTGAGATCGGCGGCGATGGCGACGCCTCGGCCGCCCGCGGCGGCGATCTCCTGCGCCACCGCCTCCGCCTCGGCACGCGAGCGGTGGTAGTGGACCGCCACCGCCCAGCCTTCGGCGCCCAGCATCAGCGCGATGGCGCGGCCGATGCGCCGGCCGCCGCCGGTCACCAGCGCCGCCTTCGGATAGGCCGGGCTCGGCGCCATTCAGCGGTCCCGCCGCTGGCGTGCGCGGGCCTTGGACTTGGCCAGTGCGCGCGCCGAGGTGCCGGCACGACCCGCCATCGAGCGGCCGGCCGGCCGCGCCGCGCCCGCGTCGCCCTCGGCGGGCAGGCCGAGATCGAGCTGCTCCAGCCGGCGGATCTCATCGCGCAGCCGCGCCGCCTCCTCGAATTCGAGATCGGCGGCGGCGGTACGCATCTGCTTCTCGAGATCGGCGATCACCGCCTTGAGGTTGGAGCCCTGGTAATGCGCCTGCGCGCTCTCGCCGAGGCCGACCGTGACGTGGTCCTGCTCGTAGACGCTCTCCAGGATGTCGGCGATGCCGCGGCGCACGCTTTCCGGCGTGATGCCGTGCGCGGCGTTGTAGGCCTGCTGCTTCTCGCGGCGGCGGTTGGTCTCGTCGATCGCCGCCTTCATGCTGGCGGTGATGCGGTCGGCATAGAGGATGGCGCGGCCCTCGAGATGGCGCGCGGCGCGGCCGACGGTCTGGATCAGCGCGGTGCGCGAGCGCAGATAGCCTTCCTTGTCGGCGTCGAGCACGGCCACCAGCGCGCATTCCGGGATGTCGAGCCCCTCGCGCAGCAGGTTGATGCCGACCAGCACGTCGAACACGCCAAGCCGCAGGTCGCGGATGATCTCGATGCGCTCCAGCGTGTCGACGTCGGAATGCATGTAGCGCACCCGGATGCCGTTCTCGTGGAAATACTCGGTCAGCGCCTCGGCCATCTTCTTGGTCAGCGTCGTCACCAGCACGCGATGGCCCTTCAAGGCGCAGTCGCGGCACTCCGCCATGAGGTCGTCGACCTGGTTCTCCACCGGCCGGATGTAACAGACGGGATCGACCAGGCCGGTGGGCCGCACCACTTGCTCGACGAAGACGCCGCCGGTGCGCTCCAGCTCCCAGGGCCCCGGCGTCGCCGAGACGCAGACCGCCTGGCCGCGCATCGCGTCCCACTCCTCGAATTTGAGCGGCCGGTTGTCGATGCAGGAGGGCAGCCGGAAGCCGAATTCGGCCAGCACCGTCTTGCGGGCATAGTCGCCGCGGAACATGCCGCCGAGCTGCGGGATGGTGACGTGGCTCTCGTCGCAGAAGACGAGCGCGTCCTTGGGCAGGTATTCGAACAAGGTCGGCGGCGGCTCGCCCGGCTTGCGCCCGGTGAGATAGCGCGAATAGTTCTCGATGCCGGCGCAGCTGCCGGTCGCCGCCATCATCTCGATGTCGAAGGTGGTGCGCTGCTCGAGCCGCTGCGCCTCGAGCAGCTTGCCCTGCGCGTGGAACTCCTCGAGACGCTGCTTCAGGTCGATCTTGATCTGCTCGACCGCCTGCATCAGCGTCGGCTTCGGCGTGACGTAGTGGCTGTTGGGATAGACGGTGATCTCGTCGAGCGCCGCGCTCTTCTCGCCGGTCAGCGGATCGAACTCGTGCAGCGCCTCGAGCTCGTCGCCGAACAGCGACAGCCGCCAGGCGCGGTCCTCGTAATGCGTCGGGAAGATCTCGATCGTGTCGCCGCGCGCGCGGAAGGTGCCACGGATGAAATTGGTGTCGTTGCGGCGGTACTGCAGCTCCACCAGCTTGGCGAGGAGCTGGGTGCGGTTGACGCGCTGCCCGGTCGCGAGCGAGAAGGTCATTTCCGAATAGGTCTCGACCGAGCCGATGCCGTAGATGCAGGAGACCGAGGCGACGATCACCGTGTCGCGCCGCTCGAGGATCGCCCGCGTCGCCGAGTGGCGCATGCGGTCGATCTGCTCGTTGATCGAGGATTCCTTCTCGATATAGGTGTCGGTCCGCGGCACATAGGCCTCGGGCTGGTAATAGTCGTAGTAGGAGACGAAATACTCGACCGAGTTCTCGGGGAAGAAGCTCTTCATCTCGCCGTAGAGCTGCGCCGCCAGCGTCTTGTTCGGCGCGAGGATGAGCGCCGGGCGCTGGGTGTGCTCGATGACATGCGCCATGGTGAAGGTCTTGCCCGAACCGGTGACCCCCAGCAGCACCTGATCGCGCTCGCCGCGGTTGATGCCGGCGGTGAGTTCGACGATCGCCTCCGGCTGGTCGCCCGCCGGCTGGAATTCCGAATGGATGACGAAGCGCTGGCCGCCTTGGGCCGGAGCGCGCGCGGTCGTGAGCAAAGGCATGGGGGGTAAGATAAGCGCTGCGCCCGGGAGACGCCAGAGCAAGGTCCGCGAAGAAGAAACCATCACCTCCGCCCCCGCGGAAGCGGGGGCCCAGGACCAACCGCACGTCGGTCGCCCTGGGTCCCCGCTTGTCGCGCGGGGACGACGAGGATAACGATTCGATCTGCTCGAAACGCGTGCGAGAGCGCTGGCGACAAAAGCGGCGAGACAGAAAATATGGCCGCTCGGCTTTCGTCGGTTGCTTTATTTCTTCTCGCCCCGGCTCGGCATCGCATTGTGGACAATCGCCGGAAATCACAGGATTTACGGCCTGCGCGCCGCTCTGCGCGGTTGCGTGCCACCGCGCTTGGGATTAGCTTACCGCCGTCATCCCCCAAGCTCGGTAGCGTCGCCATGCCTTTTCTCGCCGACCGATTGTCGCGCATCAAGCCGTCCGCCACTCTCGCCATCACCAAGCTGGCGCTGGAGATGAAGGCGGCTGGCCGCGACGTCATCAGCCTCTCGGCCGGCGAGCCTGATTTCGACACGCCGGAGAACATCCGCGCGGCGGCGATCCGCGCCATTCAATCGGGCCAGACGCGCTACACCGCGGTCGACGGCACGCCGGAGCTCAAAAAGGCGGTCGCCGGCAAGTTCAAGCGCGAGAACGGCCTCGATTACGCGGCCGCAGCAGATCATCGTCGGCACCGGCGGCAAGCAGGTGCTGTTCAACGCGCTGCTGGCGACGCTGAACCCCGGTGACGAGGTCGTCATCCCCGCGCCCTACTGGGTGTCCTATCCCGACATCGTGCTGCTTGCCGAGGGCACGCCGGTGGCGGTGCAATGCCCGCAGAACAACGGTTTCAAGATGCGCGCCGAGGATCTCGAGCAGGCGATCACGCGCAAGACCAAATGGCTGATCCTCAACTCGCCGTCCAACCCGACCGGCGCCGCCTACAGCGCGGCGGAGCTGCGCGAGCTTGCCGATGTGCTGCTGCGCCACCCCGATGTCTGGGTGCTGGCCGACGACATGTACGAGCATCTCGTCTATGACGGTTTCAAATTCACCACCATCGCGCAGATCGAGCCGAAGCTCTATCCGCGCACGCTGACGCTCAACGGCGTGTCCAAGGCCTATTGCATGACCGGCTGGCGCATCGGCTTCGCCGGCGGGCCGCCGGAGCTGATCAAGGCGATGACGACGCTGCAGTCGCAATCGACGTCCAATCCGAGCTCGATCAGCCAGGCGGCATCGGTCGAGGCGCTGAACGGGCCGAAGGACTTCATCCCGGAGCACAACGCCAGCTTCAAAGCGCGGCGCGACCTGGTGGTGGAGATGCTGAACCGTGCGCCGGGGCTGCATTGCCCGCGGCCGGAAGGCGCCTTCTATGTCTACCCGTCCTGCGCCGGCACTCTCGGGAAGCGCACGCCCAAGGGCAAGGTGATCGAGGACGATACCGGCTTCGTCGAGTATCTGCTCGAGACCGAAGGCGTCGCGGTGGTGCAGGGGGTGGCGTTCGGCCTCTCGCCGCATTTCCGCATCTCCTACGCGACCTCCACCGAGGCGCTCACCGAGGCGTGCCGACGCATCCAGCGCGCCTGCGCCGCGCTGCAGTGACGTGATCCGGCGCGCCCGCGCCGACGAGGTCGGCTGGGTCGCCGCGACGATCGCCGCCGCCTTTTCGCACTACATCCCGCGCATGGGCCGCGTGCCGATGACGATGACGGCCGATCACGGCGCGCTCGTCGCCGCCGGCGAGGTGCATGTGCTGGAAGAGGCGGGCGGGCGGCTCGGCCTCATCGTGCAGCGCGCCGCCGCCGACCATCTCTACATCGACATCCTGGCGGTGCTGCCCGAGGCGCGGCACCGCGGCATCGGCCGGCGGCTGTTGGAATTTGCCGAGGCTGAAGCGCGCCGCCTCGGCCTGCCGGCGCTCCGGCTCTTCACCAATGTCGCGATGACCGAGAACCTGCGCTTCTACCCCCGGGTCGGCTACCGTCAGACCGAGGCGCGCAGCGAGGACGGCTTCGATCGCGTCTATTTCGAGAAGCGTCTCCCGTGAATCGCGCTATGCAATCGGCATAGTTCGGGAATTTCCCGTTGCGTCGCGCGGAGGGGCGCGCGACCATGCTTCCTGAAGAGGCGTCGCCCGTGCGGGACAGTCTCTCTCGCACGCCGCCAATGACGCCCGCCTTGGACGGGATGGAGGCGTGCATGACCGACAGACCTGCTGGACCGCGCTGCGTCGCCCTGGTCGGGCCCTACCTCTCGGGCAAGACCAGCCTGCTCGAGGCGCTGCTCTTCGCCAGCGGCACGACCCACCGCCGCGGCTCCGCCAGGGAGGGCAACACCGTCGGCGACCACAGCGCCGAGGCGCGGGCGCGCCAGATGACGACGGAGCTCAACGTTGCCGCCGCCAGCTTCCTCGGCGATCCCTGGGTCATCCTTGACTGCCCAGGCTCGGTCGAGCTTGCCTGGGAGGCTCAAACCGCGCTCCTGGCCGCCGATGTCGCGGTCGTGGTCTGCGAGCCGGAAACAGAGCGGGTCCTCACCTTGAGCCCGCTCTTCAAGTTTCTGGATGACCATCAGATCCCGCACATGGTGTTCATCAACAAGATGGAAACCGCCAGCGCGCGCGTCAGCGAGGTGCTGGCGGCGCTGCAATCGGTGTCGCAGAAGCCGCTGGTGCTGCGCCAGGTGCCGCTGCCCGATCCCGAAGGCAAGACGATCGGCTATGTCGATCTCGTCAGCGAGCGCGCCTACAAGTACAAGCCCGGCCAGGCCTCCGATCTCATCAAGCTGCCCGAGGACGTGCTCCAGGAGGAGCGGGTGACGCGCGCCGGGCTGATCGAGAAGCTCGCCGATTTCGACGACAAGCTGCTGGAGCAGCTGCTCGAGGATGTCGAGCCCCCGAAGCAGGAGATCTATCGCCACCTGACGCAGAATCTGAGCAGCGACCGGATCGTGCCGGTCTTCCTCGGCTCGGCGCTGCTCGATCACGGCGTGCGCCGCTTGTGGAAGGCGTTGCGTCACGAGACCCCCGGCGTGGCGCAGGCCGCGGCGCGGCTCGGGCTTGCCGGGGCGGGCAAGGAGACGGTGGCGCAGGTGATCAAGACCTATCATGCGCCGCATTCGGGCAAGCTGTCGCTGGTGCGCGTCTGGAGCGGCCAGGTGAGCGACGGCATGAGCCTCGGCGGCGTCCGCGTCGCCGGCATCCTGCGCCTCACCGGCGCGCATCAGGAGAAGCTCGCAATCGCCCAGGCAGGCGATGTCGTGGCGCTGGCGCGGATGGAAGGTGTCCTCACCGGCGCGGTGCTGGCCACGGGCGCGGCGCCGGAGCTGCCGCGGCCGCCGCTGCCGAAGCCGGTCTATGGCCTGGCGCTGGTCGCCGAGAAGCGCGCCGACGACGTCAAGCTGACGCCGACCATCGCCAAGCTGGTCGAGGAGGATCCGACGCTGCATCTCGAGCAGAATGCCGAGCTGCAGGAGATGGTGCTGTGGGGCCAGGGCGACATCCACCTGCAGATCGCCATGGACCGGCTGCGCAACAAGTACAACCTGCCGGTGACGGCGCGCAAGCCGCAGGTACCCTACAAGGAGACGATCCGCAAGGGCACGGCGCAGCATGCGCGCTTCAAGCGCCAATCGGGCGGCCACGGCCAGTTCGCCGACATCCAGATCGAGGTCAAGCCGCTGCCGCGCGGCACCGGTCACAGCTTCATCGACGCGGTGGTGGGCGGCGCCATCCCGCGCAACTACATTCCCGCGGTCGAGGAAGGCGTCATGGAATTCCTGCGCCACGGGCCCCTGGGCTTCCCGGTGGTGGATGTCTCGGTAACCCTGATCACCGGCCAGTTCCACGCCGTCGACAGCTCGGACCAGGCCTTCAAGACCTGCGCCCGCATGGCGATGAGCGAGGCGTTGCCGAAATGCGATCCGGTGCTGCTCGAGCCCATACACCACGTCGACATACCGGTGCCGAACGCCTTCACCTCGCGCGTGCAGCGGGTGATCTCCGGCCGGCGCGGCCAGATCCTCGGCTATGACGCCAAGCCCGGTTGGGACGGCTGGGACGTGGTGGCGGCGCTGCTGCCGCAGGCCGAGCTGCACGACCTCATCGTCGAGCTGCGCTCGGTGACATTGGGGGTCGCCACCTATACCGACCGCCCCGACCATCTCCAGGAGCTCACCGGCAAGCTCGCCGAGCGGGCGCTGGCCGGGCGCGGCGAGCAGGCGGCACAGTAACCTTCCGGCCGCACCGGCGAACCTCCTCCCGTGGCCCGCGCCATCGCGCGGGCGTGATTTGCCCTGATCCCGGGCGAGCGCTATCTGACGCGGGGCCAGGGGCGGCACGCGACGAGGAGATCATCATGTTGATCAAGCGCAGGCGCGGCTGGGAGCTGCGCGAGAGCGAGGCGACCCCCGAGGCGATGTTCCGGGACCGCCGCCGCATCGTCCAGGCCATGGGCATGGGCGCGCTGATCGCCGCTGCGGCGCCTGCCGGGGCGGCGCTGGCGGCGGCGCCCGCCGCCGATCCCTCCGCCGGCCTCTATCCCGCCAAGCGCAACGAGCGCTACACGCTCGACCGCCCGCTCACCGACGAGAAGCTCGCGACCACCTACAACAATTTCTACGAATACGGCTCGCAAAAGACGATTGCCGAGGACGCGCAGGAGCTGCCGATCCGCCCCTGGAGCGTGACCATCGACGGCATGGTCGAGAAGCCGATGACGCTCGAAATCGACGATCTCCTGAAGCGCGTCACGCTCGAGGAGCGGCTCTATCGCCACCGCTGCGTCGAGGCGTGGTCGATGGCGGTGCCGTGGACCGGCTTTCCGCTGAAGGCGCTGGTCGACATGGCGCAGCCGCTCGGCTCGGCGAAATACCTGCAGATGCAGACCTTCCAGAATCCCAAGGTGGCGCCCGGCCAGAAGCAATTCTGGTATCCCTGGCCCTATATCGAGGGCCTGACCATGGCGGAGGCGACCAACGAGCTCGCCTTCCTCGTCACCGGCATGTACGGCAAGCCGGTGCCGCGTCAAGACGGCGCGCCGTTGCGCCTGGCGCTGCCATGGAAATACGGCTTCAAATCGATCAAGTCGATCGTCAAATTCACCTTCACCGACAAGCGGCCCGTCAGCTTCTGGGAGAAGCTGCAGAGCAGCGAGTATGGCTTCTGGGCCAATGTGAACCCCGAGGTGCCGCATCCGCGCTGGAGCCAGGCGACCGAGCGCGTCCTCGGCGTCGACGGGCGGCGGCCGACGCTGCTCTTCAACGGCTATGCCGAGTATGTCGCGGCGATCTATCAGGGAATCGAGGGCGAGCGGCTTTTCACCTGAGCCGCCCCAAAAAAAACACATACCGGGAATAGATGAGCGTCATAGCTGCCCTTCTATATGTTGCGCGGCGGCGTCGCGCGACTAAAATACGCAACGCTTTCTAAACCGGAGGGACATGATGCAGGCACGTCTCGGCTTCAGCGTGATCGCGATCACCCTGATGCTGTCGGCTTGCGGCAGCACGACCAGCGACCGCGCGGTGAGCGGCGCGGGCATTGGCGCTGCTGCCGGCGTGGTCGGTGGCGCGTTGATCGGCGCGCCGTTGATCGGTGCGGCCGTCGGCGCCGCCGCTGGCGGTGCCGTCGGCGCGGCGACGACGCCGTCGCAAGTCGATCTCGGCAAGCCGGTCTGGAAGTAGAGCGCTTGCCGCGATGAGGGCGCCGCGCCGTCATCGCGCAGCAGCGCCGGTCACGAAGGGGCTGGCGCCACCCTAGGCGTGGCCGCGGGGCTCCCGGCCGGCGGGCGCATCTTGCTCCGCTCGACG
>CAWBKF010000007.1:0-70508 GCA_963789275.1 uncultured Alphaproteobacteria bacterium | reverse complement strand
CCGCTACGCCTCCAACCCCACCAGGCTCCGCGCGAACGCCTCCGCCTCGAACGGCCGCAGATCCTCGGCGCTCTCGCCGACGCCGATGTAATGCACCGGGATCCCGTATTTCTCGGCGAGCGAGACCAGCACGCCGCCGCGCGCGGTGCCGTCGAGCTTGGTCATGACGATGCCGGTGACGCCGATCATGTCGCGGAAGGTCTCGGCCTGCTGATGCGCGTTCTGGCCCACCGTGGCGTCGAGCACCAGCAGCACCACATGCGGCGCCTTGGGGTCGATCTTCTTCAGCACGCGCACGATCTTCTGCAGCTCCGCCATCAGATTGGCCTTGTTGTGGAGCCGCCCGGCGGTGTCGATCAGCAGCACGTCGGCGCCCTCGCGCCGCGCCTGCTCATAGGCGTCGAAGGCAAGCCCCGCCGCATCGGCGCCGGCATCGCGCGCCACCACCGGCACGCGCGGCGCGCTCGCCCCAGATTTTGAGCTGCTCGACCGCGGCGGCGCGGAAGGTGTCGCCCGCGGCGATGAGCACCTTCTTGCCGGCATCGTGATACTGCTTGGCGAGCTTGCCGATGGTGGTGGTCTTGCCGCTGCCGTTGACGCCGACCACCAGCACCACCAGCGGCTTCAGCGCGGGATCGAGCTTCAGCGGCCGGTCGACCAGCGCCAGCGACTTCGCCACCTCTTCGGCGAGCGCCGCGCGGATCTCTTCCGGCGCCACCGACTGGTTGAAGCGCGTGCTGCGGAGCCGCGCCGTCACCTCCTCGGCCAGCTCGACGCCGAGATCGGCGCCGATCAGCAGCTCCTCGAGCTCCGCCAGCGCGGCATCGTCGAGCCGGCGCTTGGCGAAGATGCCGGTGATGCCCTCGGTCAGCCGCGAGGAGGAGCGGCCGAGCCCGGATTTGAGCCGCGTGAACCAGCCGCGCCGCTCCTCGCTCATGCCGCTTCGCCCTGAAGCTCGCTCGTCGTTCGCCGCCGTGAGGCGCAGCCGCACCAGGCTCCCCGCCGCCGCGTCGCCGGCAAAGCGCACCGGCGCGTAATGCTCGCTATGGCCGAAGCCCGGCCGCTCCACCAGCACCGCGGCGTCGCTGCCCGACCCGCGCCGCCAGCGCCCGCGCCAGTGCCGCCGCCGCCACAGCGCGGAGCTGCGCCGCGCGCTCGCGCACCACCCCGCCCGGCAGCTGCGGCATGCGCGCCGCCGGCGTGCCGGGGCGGGCGCTGTAAGGGAAGACGTGGCTGTAATCGATCCCGGCCTCGGCGATGAGCTCGCGCGTGCGCTCGGCCATCGCCTCGTTCTCGGTCGGGAATCCCGCGATGAGGTCGCAGCCCAGCGCGATGCTGGGGCGGAGATCGCGCGCGCGCCGGCAGACCGCCAGCGCGTCGGCGCGGCTGTGCCGCCGCTTCATGCGCTTCAGCACGAGATCGTCGCCTGCCTGCAGCGAGAGATGCAGATGCGGCATGAGCCGCGGCTCCTCGGCGATGAGCCGCCAGAGATCGGCGTCGATCTCGGCGGGATCGAGCGAGGAGAGCCGCAGTCGCTGCAGCCCCGGCACCAGCGCCAGCAGGCGGCGCACGAGCTGGCCGAGGCGGGGCTTCCCCGGCAGATCCGCGCCGAAGCCGGTGATGTCGACCCCGGTCAGCACGATCTCGCTGATGCCGCGCTCCACCAGGTGGCGCGCCTGCGCCACGATCTCGCCCAGCGCCACCGAGCGGTTGTTGCCGCGCCCCAGCGGGATGACGCAGAAGGTGCAGCGATGGTCGCAGCCCTGCTGCACCTGGAGAAATCCGCGCGCGCGGCCCTCGATGCCGTCGACCAGATGCGCCGCCGTCTCGGTGACCCCCAGGATGTCGTCGACGCGGATGCGCGCGCCCGCCGTCGTGTAGCTCTCCGGCCGGAGCTTCTCCTCATTGCCCAGCACCTGGTCGACCTCGGGCATCGCGGCATAGCGCTCGGGTGTGATCTGCGCCGCGCAGCCGGTGACGATGAGCCGCGCGCCCGGCCGCTCGCGCCGCGCGCGGCGGATCGCCTGGCGCGCCTGGCGCTCGGCCTCGGCCGTGACGGCGCAGGTGTTGACGATGACGGCATCATCGAGCCCGGCGGCGCTGGCGTGGCGGCGGATCACTTCGGATTCGAAGGCGTTGAGCCGGCAGCCGAAGGTGAGGATGTCGAGCAAGGCTCACCCCGCCAGCGACGGGTCGAGCGTGCCGGAGAAGCTCACCGCCACCGGCCCGGTCATCAGCACATGGCCGTCGTCCCGCCATTCGATCTCGAGCGCGCCGCCATCGAGCAGCACTTCGGCCTTGCGCTCGGCGACGCCGCGCCGCGCCGCCGCCACCAGCGCCGCGCAGGCGCCGGTGCCGCAGGCGATGGTGATGCCGGCGCCGCGCTCCCAGACGCGAAAGCGCAGCCGCGTCCGCGACAGCATCTGCGCCACGCCGATATTGGCGCGCTCGGGAAAGATCGGGTCGCGCTCGAGGCGCGGGCCCGAGCACCGCGAGATCGACCAATTCGGCATCGGAGACGAAGAACGTCGCGTGCGGGTTGCCCATGCTGGTGCAGACGGGATCGACCAGCGGCCCCAGCGACAGCGGCACATGCAGCGTGTCGCAGTCGCGCGCCAGCGGGATCTCGCGCCACAAGAGGCGCGCCGCGCCCATATCGACGCTTATGCGGCCGCCCGCCGCCGCGCGCGCCTCGAGGAGGCCCGCCGCGGTCTCGACCACGACGCGCTCCTTGCCGGTCTCGCGCATGACGAGCGCTGCGACGCAGCGCGTGCCATTGCCGCAGGCGGCGACCTCGCCGCCATCGGCGTTGCGGATGCGCATGAAGATGTCGGCGCCCGGCGATTTCGGCTTCTCCAGGATGAGCAGCTGGTCGCAGCCGACCCCGGTGTGCCGGTCGGCAATGGCGCGTACCGCCTTGCCGTCGAGCGCCAGCGCCTCAGCGCGCGCATCGAGCACGACGAAATCATTGCCGAGCCCGTTCATCTTGAGAAAACTGGTGCCGCGCATGCCGCGCTATATAAGGCGCCGCGCTAATGCTGTCACGCGGCGACGCAAAGCGTCGTCCGCGGCGGGCGGCAGCGCCCCGGACTTGATCCGGGGCGCGAGAGCCCGCACCGTGCAGGCGCGACGCCGCAGGCGTCGTCGCCGGCGGGCGCCAGCGGTTGCCCTTGCAACCGCGAAAGCCCGCACCGCGCGGGCAATTCTCCGAATGCCGTTCCCGAGCCTTGGCCGCTGAGGGGTGCAGGCGCGACGCCGCAGGCGTCGTCGCCGGCGGGCGCCAGCGGTTGCCCTTGCAACCGCGAGAGCCCGCACCGTGCGGGCAATTCTCCGAATGGCATCCCCGAGCCTTGGTCGCTGAGGGGTGCAGGCGTACCATTCCCGTCAAGCCCGGGCATGACGAAACGAGGCATTAAATGACTACGCTACGTCCCCGACGTATGCAGATTTTTTTCTCATTGGAGTACACCAATGGGGTACGGTTGGACGCCCTACCCCCCCGTCATCAGCCAATCCGGCCCGAGCTGGTCGACGCTGGGGCAGCCGATCTGCGCCATAACCCGGTCGATCTCGTCGCGCAGGATGTCGATCGCGCGCGTGGCGCCTTTGACCCCGCCCGCCGCGCAGCCATAAAGCGTGGCGCGGCCGACGAAGACGAAGCGCGCGCCGAGGCAGCGGGCGATGACGATGTCGGAGCCGCGCCGCACGCCGCTGTCGAACATCACCTGGACCTTGCTGCCCACCGCCTGGGTGATCGGCAGCAGCACCTCGAGCGGCGAGGGGGCGCGGTCGAGCTGCCTGCCGCCATGGTTCGACACCATGATGCCGTCCACCCCCATCTCCGCCGCGCGCCTGGCGTCGTCGATGTGCAGGATGCCTTTCACCACCAGCTTCCCCGGCCAGAGGCGGCGGTAGCTCTCGAGATCCTGCCAGGTCTGGACCGAGGGCGTCTGGGTCGCGAGGTAATCCGCGACCTCGCCGGCGGTGGCACCCTTCTTGGCGTAAGGCACCCAATTGTCGAAATAGGGCATGCCGCCATGGCGCAGGTAATCGGCGATCCAGGCGGGATGGCTGCAGCGCCTCGAGCACGACCGAGGGCTTGAGCTTATAAGGGCGGATGAAGCCGTTGCGCAGATTGCGCTCGCGCTTGGAGCCGATCGGCACGTCGACCGTCAGCACCAAGGTCGCGAGCCCGGCGTCCCGCGCGCGCCGGATCATGTCCTCCGACACCTTGCGGTCGCGCGCGCCATAGAGCTGGTACCAGGCATGCTCCGGTGCCAGCCGCCCCAGCGCCTCGATCGAGGCGGTGCTGGCGCCGGACATGATGAAGGGCATGTTGGCCGCCTTCGCCGCCTCCGCCAGCATGAGATCGGCGCCGCGGCGGAAAAGCCCGGCGATGCCGGTGGGCGCGATGCCGAAGGGGAGAGCGTATTTCCGCCCGAAGAGGCTCGCCGAGAGGTCGCGCTTGGAGACCTCGACCAGATATCTCGGCACCAGCGCGTGGCGCTCGAAGGCGCTCTCGTTGCGCTGGAGGCCGCGCTCATCCTCGAGCCCGCCCTCGATGAAATCGAAGCACATGCGCGGCAGGTGGCGCTTCGCCATCCGCCGGAGATCCTCGATGTTGATGGCCTTGTCGGTGTTCATCCTGCCCGGCATCCCCCCGTTAGGGCAGCGATCTTGCCACAGAGCCCGGCGCCGAGGCTAGCCGCGCCGGCCGGCCCGGGCGCCTCGGCGCAAGGCGGCGAGGAGGGTGGCGGCGCCGCCGGCCGCCAGCACCACCATGCCGGGCCGGATGCCGGTGGCGAGCGACAGGTTGACCGGCAGCACCAGCAGGGGGTCGACGCCGGTCTTGAACCAGAAATAGGTCGTCTCGCCGCCGATGGTGAGGAGCGCCGCGCCGAGGCCCAGCGCGGCGATGCCCGAGAGCGGCACCCGCCGATCGCGGCGCCGCGCGGCGAGCACGCGATAGCCCAGCAGCCACGCCACCACGCCCCCCATCACGGTGGGCTCATAGACCTCGAGCTTCGACTGGATGAAGTAATGGACGAGGGCGAGCGCGGCGATGGGATATGCCAGCCGGTGGAGGCGCTGCCAGCGCCGGGCGCCGAGGCGCCGGATCATGCCGTCGGTCGAGGTCGCCGCCAGCGCCGCCAGCCCCAGCAAGGCGACGAAGCCGATGGTGAGATAGAAGCGCAGCACGATCTCGCTCGCCACCTTCCCCAGGTCGAAGGCTTGATCGGCGGCATAGAGCAGCAGATGGGCGCAGACGTAGGCGAAGGCGGCGACCCCCAGCATGCGGCGGACCAGCAGCAGCCGCGGCCAGGCGAGGCTCTGGCGCGCCGGGCGTGATGGCGAGCGCGAGCAGCAGGAAGCGGAACGCCCAGAGGCCGAGCTGATGGATCGCCTCCTTGAGCGGCTCGGCCCCGAGGTTGCCGGTGGCGAGCGCCAGCGCGGTCCAGCTCCCCGGCAGGAAGAGCGCGACGAAGACGAGGAGCTTGAGCGGGGAAAGCCGGCCGCTGTAATCGGACCAGGGGGGCATCGGGGATGTCTCTGCGCCGGGGTTTCTAGCGGCATCGCGCCCGCCGGTCACTTCACATTGCCGTCAGGCGCCCGCCGGCTTCTCTTATTGCGGGAAGCTGCTACCATCGCGCCATGGCCCGGCTGACGATCCGTGTCGACCTCACCCCGCTCGGCGCGATCGGTCCGGGCAAGATCCGCCTCCTCGAGCTGGTCGGCGAGACCGGCTCGATCTCGGCTGCGGGTCGGGCGATGACCATGTCCTATCGCCGCGCCTGGCTGCTGGTCGACGAGCTCAACCGGCTCTTCAAGAATCCGCTGGTGGCGACGCAACTCGGCGGCGCGGCCGGCGGCGGCGCGGCGCTGACGCCCTTCGGCAAGACCGTGGTGCGCCACTACCGCGAGATGGAGAGCGAGGCGCATGCCACGCTCGCGCCGCATCTGCGCGCATTCCAGGCGGCGCTGACCAGCGGCCGGCAGCGCCGGAGCGCACGCAAGAGTACCGTCGGCGCGGACGACGAGTAATGTCGCTGGTGATCGCGCGTCCGATCAAGTACCTCTAGGAGACTGCCGGCAAGAACTCGTGAGCAGGCGCCGGCGGCTAATCGGAGGTGAGCGTTCATGGCTCGGTCGAAGCGCGGCGTCGTCATCGGTGAGTGCTATCGTGAGGCCGGCCTCAGGGCCTTTGCCCGTCCCGCCTCGGACTGGATCGTCCGGGCCATCTACACCGGCCGGGATGGCATCGAGCATGCCCGCCTCGTCGGCGCCCGCGACCACAGCCAGGAAAAGACGCTCTCTTCCGACATCCTCGCCGACCGGCACCGCTTCGAGCGCATCGACGTCGCCGGCTGAGGCGCGGTCGCTGCCATGGATATGAAGGCGCTCAGGCAGGAGGCCATGGAGGCGGCCACGCGCTTTTTCCTGGAGCACCGCGACTTCCTGCCCAGCGAGGAGAGCGAGGAATGGGAGGCAGAGTACCGCCGCCAGCTCGATCTCGCCAAAAAGCGCCAGTCGAGCGCCCGCCCGGTCGCCGCGGCCGCCAAACCCGCGGGCGAGGCCGCGGGGCCGGAGGTGAGCGGCGCTCCGGCGCAGCAGCGCTGGGCCCAGACGATCCGGGCCGAGCGGCTGGCGCAGATCCCGGGCAAGGAGATCCGCGACTGGCTGAGCGCCGCCTGGACGTCGTCGAGCGCCTGGATCGACACGCGCGAGCTCGCGCCCGCTCTCTTCCTGCGCCGGGTCGAGGCGCTTTACGCCGAGCACCGCCGGCAGGCCGAGCAGCGGGCCGCCGAGCTCCAGGCGGCGCAGCAGGCCAAGGCCGCCGCCGGCGAGGCGCTGCAGCGCGAGCTGCAGGCGGCCGGCGTCACCGCGGAGGGGCTGGTCGGGCTGATCGATGTCAGCGTCCGCGCCGCGCCGGCGCCGCGCGAGCAGAAGCTGGCGGAGATCACCGTCGGCGGGCGCAGCCTGCGGGTCTTCGAGACGGCGGCGGCGGCGGTCTTGATGGTGATCGAGACCGGCGCGGCCGGCCGGCAGGAATATGCCATCGAGCGCGACGCCGGGCTGGTCGCCGATCTCAAGCTTTTCGCGCGTTCTGCCGGCTACAAGTTGACACCACCCCGCCCCAGCGCCTAATTTCTCCCCGCTTCCGTTGAAGCGTTTTCCGAGCTCCCTCGGGGGGCCGGCCAGTCCGCGAGTGTCGCGCACTGGCCCGATCGGTTTTGCGGGATGGTCATGTTCGAGAGCCTGAGCAACCGCCTGAACGACGTCTTCGACCGGCTGCGCCGCCACGGCGCGCTGTCGGAGGACGACGTCAACGCCGCGCTGCGCGAGATCCGCGTCGCCTTGCTCGAGGCGGATGTGGCGCTGCCGGTGGTCAAGGATTTCGTCAACGCCGTGCGCGAGCAGGCGGTGGGCCAGGAGGTGGTGCGCTCGGTGACGCCGGCGCAGATGGTGGTGAAGATCGTCCACGACCATCTCGTCGAGACCCTGGGCGGCATCGCCGCGGCGCCGCTCGACCTCAACGCCGTGCCGCCGGTGGTGATCATGATGGTGGGGCTGCAAGGCTCGGGCAAGACCACCACCGCCGCCAAGCTCGCCCGCCAGCTCCGCCTGCGCGAGCGCAAGAAGGTGCTGCTCGCCTCGCTCGACGTGCAGCGTCCGGCGGCGCAGGAGCAGCTCGCGGTGCTGGCGCGCCAGGTCGAGGTGACCTCGCTGCCCATCGTCGCCGGCGAGAAGCCGGTGGCGATCGCGCGGCGCGCGCTCGATACCGGCCGGCGCGAGGCCTATGACGTCGTCATCCTCGACACCGCCGGCCGCCTCCATATCGACGAGCCCTTGATGCAGGAAGTGGCGGCGGTGCGCGACGCGGCGCAGCCGACCGAGAGCCTGCTGGTGGCCGACGCCATGACCGGCCAGGACGCGGTCAACGTCGCCAAGGCGTTCGCCGAGCGCGTCGGCATCACCGGCATCGTGCTGACCCGCGTCGACGGCGACGCCCGCGGCGGCGCCGCGCTCTCGATGCGCCAGATCACCGGCCGGCCGATCAAGTTCATGGGCACCGGCGAGAAGCTCGACGCGCTCGAGCCCTTCCATGCCGAGCGCGTCGCCGGCCGCATCCTCGGCATGGGCGACGTCGTGAGCCTGGTCGAGAAGGCGGCCGAGACCGTCGACCAGGAAGAGGCGGAGAAGCTCGCGCTGAAGCTGCAGAAAGGCGGCTTCGACCTCGATGATCTCGCCCAGCAGCTGAAGCAGCTGCGCAAGATGGGCGGCATGGGCGGCGTCATGGGCATGCTGCCCGGCGTCAACAAGATCAAGAAGCAGCTCGACGGGGCCAAGATCGACGACGGCATGATCAAGCGCCAGGAGGCGATCATCTCCTCGATGACGCGCACCGAGCGGCGCAATCCCAAGCTGCTCAACGCCTCGCGCCGGCGCCGCATCGCCGTCGGCTCCGGCACCTCGGTGCCGGAGATCAACCGCCTGCTGAAGCAGTATCAGGATATGGCGAGCATGATGAAGAAGATGAACAAGCTCGGCAAGAAAGGCCTGATGCGTCACGGCATCTCGGCTCTCCTGCCGGGCGGCGGCGGGGGCTTCCGCGGATGAGCAGCATGATCGATCATCTCTCGCTCGGCGTCGCCGACCTCGAGCGCAGCCGCGCCTTTTACGACGTGGTGCTGGAGCCGCTGGGCTATCGGCGCCTCTTCGACGAGGCGCGCTCCTCGGGCTATGACCGCGCGCCGGCGAAGGCGCTGGGATTCTGGATCACGCAGCACCGCACGCTGACCACCAATCTCGGCCTCCATATCTGCTTCGCGGCGCCGAGCCGCGCCGCGGTCGACGCCTTCCACGCCGCGGCGCTCGCCGCCGGCGGCATCGACAACGGCAAGCCGGGCCTGCGCCCGCAATACCACGACAATTATTACGGCGCTTTCGTCTTCGATCCCGACGGACACAAGATCGAAGCCGTGTGCCACCTGCCGGAATGACCACGCACCTCACGAAAGGAGACCTATGTCGCTCAAGATCCGACTGACCCGCGGCGGCACCAAGAAGCGGCCGTTCTACAGCATCGTCGTCGCGGAATCGCGCAGCCCCCGCGACGGCCGCTTCATCGAGAAGCTCGGAACCTACAACCCGATGCTCGACAAGGGCCATGCCGAGCGCATCGTGCTCAAGGCGGAGCGCATCCAGCATTGGCTCAAGGTCGGCGCGCAGCCGAGCGAGCGCGTGCAGCGCTTCCTCGGCGATGCCGGGCTGGGGCCGAAACCGGCCATCCGCGAGACGCCGAAGAAGTCGGCGCCGCGCGCCAAGGCGCAGGAGCGCGCCAAGACCGCGGCGGCCGCGGGCGAGGCGGCGGCCGGCGGCCAAGGCGCGCCGGCGCAGGCCTGAGCGTGAGGCGGTGACGTGACACCGGGCGAGGAGCGGCGCGTGTTGATGGGCGTGATCGCCGGCGCGCATGGCGTGCGGGGCGAAGTGCGGGTGAAGAGCTTCACCGCCGAGCCCGCCGCCATCGCCGCCTATGGGCCGCTCGAGGACGAAGGCGGCGCGCGCCGTCTCAGCCTGGCGCTCACCGGCACGGTGCGCGGCATGCTGATCGCGCGCATCGACGGCGTCGCCGATCGCGACGTCGCCCAGCGGCTCAAGGGCACGCGGCTCTATCTGCCGCGCACGGCCCTGCCGCCGCCCGGCGCGGAGGAGTACTACCACGCCGATCTCATCGGCTTGGCGGTGGAGCTGAAGGACGGGGCGGCGCTTGGCCGGGTGCGCGCGGTGCATGATTTCGGCGCCGGCGACAGCCTCGAGGTCGAGAAGCCCGATGGCAAGGTGGTGCTGGTGCCGTTCACCGAGGCGGCGGTGCCGGTGGTCGACATCGCCGGCGGCCGGGTGGTGGTGGATCCGCCGGACGGGCTGCTCGACAACCGGCCGATCGAGGCGGAGCTCGGCCACGACGGCGGCGAGGCGGAGGCGTAAGGACGGGTCATGGCGGCGTGGACGGCAACCGTGCTGACGATCTTCCCGGAGATGTTCCCCGGGCCGCTCGGCCATTCGCTTGCCGGCAAGGCGCTGCGCGAGGGGTTGTGGCGGCTCGAAACGGTGGACATCCGCGATTTCGCGCGCGATAAACATCGCTCCGTCGACGATGCGCCGTTCGGCGGCGGTCCCGGCATGGTGATGCGTCCCGATATCGTCGACGCGGCGGTCGCGGGCGCGCCGGGCCAGGGCCCGCTGATCTATCTCTCGCCGCGCGGGCGGCCGTTGGACGAGGCGCGGGTGCGCGCGCTTGCGGCCGGACCCGGCGTGCGACTGCTCTGCGGCCGCTTCGAAGGCGTCGACGAGCGGGTCATCGAGGCGCGGGCGATGGAAGAGGTCTGCCTCGGCGATTTCGTGCTGTCGGGCGGCGAGCCGGCGGCGATCGTGCTGATCGACGCCTGCGTGCGGCTGCTGCCGGGCGTGGTCGGCGACGCCGGCACGCTGGAGGAGGAGAGTTTCGCGCGGGGATTGCTCGAATATCCCCAGTACACCCGGCCGCAAAGCTGGCAGGGGCGCGCCGTCCCGGAGATCTTGCTCTCGGGACATCACGAGGAGATCCGCCGCTGGCGCGCGGCGCAGGCGGAGGCGGCGACGCGCCAGCGTCGCCCCGAGGTATGGGAACGCTATCTCGCCCGGCACGGCCGGGTGGGATCTTAAGGTCGGAGGTGGTGCCATGAACGTTATGCAGAAGCTCGAGCAGGAAGAGATCAAGAAGGCGCTGGCGCGGCGCGCGGTGCCGGAATTCGCGCCCGGCGACACGGTGCGCGTCACCGTCGTGGTCGAAGAGGACAAGACGACGGAGAAGCCGGAGAAGGGCGCCAAGGCGGAGAAGCCGCATCGCCGCACGCAGGCCTTCGAGGGCGTCTGCATCGCGCGCAAGAATTCCGGCATCAACTCCAGCTTCACCTTGCGCAAGATCTCCTATGGCGAAGGCGTCGAGCGCGTGTTTCCGCTCTACTCGCCGCGCATCACCACCATCGAGGTGGTGCGCCAGGGCTCGGTGCGCCGCGCCAAGCTCTATTATCTGCGCGGCCTCAAGGGCAAGGCGGCGCGCATCGCCGAGCGCGAGCGCGACACCAGCGAGACCGCCGAGACCGGCGCCGACAAAGAGCACAAATGATGGCAAAAGCGCGCACCCTGTTCGACAAGATCTGGGACAGTCACGTGGTCGACCGGCAGGCGGACGGCACCTGCCTCATCTATATCGACCGGCATCTCGTGCATGAGGTGACGAGCCCGCAGGCCTTCGAGGGCCTGCGCGCCAATGGCCGCAAGGTGCGCCGCCCGGAGCTCACCATCGCGGTGGCCGATCACAACCTGCCCACCACCGACCGCAGCGCCGGCATCACCGAGCCCGAGAGCCGGCTCCAGGTCGAGACGCTCGAGCGCAACGTCAAGGAGTTCGGCGTTCCCTATTTCGCGGTCGACGACATTCGCCAGGGCATCGTCCACATCATCGGGCCGGAGCAGGGCATGTCCCAGCCCGGCATGACCATCGTCTGCGGCGACAGCCATACCGCGACGCATGGCGCCTTCGGCGCGCTTGCCTTCGGCATCGGCACCTCGGAAGTGGAGCACGTGCTGGCGACGCAGACGCTGATCCAGCAGCCCGCCAAGAACATGCGCATCACCGTCGAAGGCGATCTGCCCTTCGGCGTCACCGCCAAGGATCTGGTGCTGGCGATCATCGGCAAGATCGGCACCGCCGGCGGCACCGGCCATGTCGTCGAATATGCCGGCAGCGCCATCCGCAAGCTCTCGATGGAAGGGCGGATGACGGTCTGCAACATGACGATCGAGGCCGGCGCGCGCGCCGGGCTGATCGCGCCGGACGAGACCACGTTCGAGTATCTGAAGGGGCGGCCGCATGCGCCCAAGGGCGCGGCGTGGGAGCAGGCGCTGGCGTTCTGGCGGACGCTGCCCTCCGATCCGGGCGCGCGCTACGACACCGAAGTGACGCTCGCCGCCGCCGAGATCGCGCCGCAGGTCACCTGGGGCACCAGCCCGCAGGATGTGCTGCCGATCACCGGCCGCATCCCGGATCCGGCCGGAGAGGCCGATGAGAGCCGGCGCGCCGCGATGGCGCGCTCGCTGGACTATATGGGGCTGACGCCGGGCACGCGGCTGGTCGATGTCCCGGTGCAGCGCGTCTTCATCGGCTCCTGCACCAACGGCCGCATCGAGGATCTGCGCGCCGCCGCCGCCGTGGCCAAGGGCCGTAAGGTCGCGAACGGCGTCAACGCCATGGTGGTGCCGGGCTCCGGCCTGGTGAAGCACCAGGCGGAAGAGGAAGGGCTCGACCGCGTGTTCCTGGCGGCGGGCTTCGAATGGCGCGAGCCCGGCTGCTCGATGTGCCTCGCCATGAACCCGGACAAGCTCGAGCCGGGCGAGCGCTGCGCCTCGACCTCGAACCGCAATTTCGAGGGCCGGCAGGGCCGCGGCGGGCGCACGCATCTGGTCAGTCCCGCCATGGCCGCGGCGGCCGCCGTCACCGGCCGGCTCACCGACGTCCGCGATCTCGGCTGAGGGAGGCAACGATGGACAAGTTCACCACGCTCGACGGCATCGCAGCACCCCTGCCGATGATCAACGTCGACACCGACAAGATCATCCCCAAGCAGCATCTGAAGACGATCAAGCGCAGCGGCCTCGGCAAGGTGCTGTTCGACGAGATGCGCTATCGCGACGACGGCTCGGAGAATCCCGACTTCATCCTCAACAAGCCCGCCTACCGCAACGCCAAGCTGCTGGTCGCCGGCGAGAATTTCGGCTGCGGCAGCTCGCGCGAGCACGCGCCCTGGGCGCTGATGGATTTCGGCATCCGCTGCGTCATCGCCGCGAGCTTCGCCGACATCTTCTACAACAATTGCTTCAAGAACGGCATCCTGCCGATCAAGCTGCCGCAGGCGATCGTCGACCAGCTGATGGACGACGCGAAGAAGGGCGCCAATGCGCGGCTCACCGTCGATCTCGAGAAGCAGACCATCACGCGGCCCGATGGCGGCGTGGTCAGCTTCGACGTCGATCCCTATCGCAAGCACTGCCTGCTGAACGGGCTCGACGATGTCGGCCTCACCTTGCAGAAGGCGCCGTCGATCGCCGCTTTCGAGGAAAAGAACAAGCTGAGCCAGCCCTGGCTCTGGTCCTGAGCCGCGCGCGGGGGAGAGAGGCGAGCATGGCGTCGAACAAGAAACTTCTCGTGCTGCCCGGCGACGGCATCGGCCCCGAGGTGATGCGCCAGGTCTACCGCGTCGTCGACTGGTTCGACCGCAAGCGCATCGCCAGCTTCGAGTTGAGCGAAGACCTCGTCGGCGGCGCCGCGCTCGACGCGCATGGCACGCCGCTCGCCGAGAGCACGATGCAGGCGGCGCTCGCCGCCGATGCGGTGCTGTTCGGCGCGGTCGGCGGGCCGAAATGGGACGGGCTGCCCTTCGCGCTGAAGCCGGAGCGCGGCTTGCTGCGCTTGCGCAAGGAGATGGAGCTGTTCGCCAATCTGCGGCCGGCGATGGTGTTCGAGCCGCTGATCGGCGCCTCGACCTTGCGGCCGGAGGTGATCCGCGACCTCGATCTCATGATCGTGCGCGAGCTCACCGGCGGCGTCTATTTTGGCGAGCCGCGCGGCATCGAGACGCTGCCCGACGGCACGCGGCGCGGCGTCAACACCCAGGTCTACACCACGCCCGAGATCATCCGCGTCGGCCGCGTCGCCTTCGAGCTCGCGCGCAAGCGCCAGCGCCGCGTCACCTCCGTCGAGAAGGCCAATGTGATGGAATCCGGCGTGCTGTGGCGCGAGGAGATGCAGAAGCTGCGCGACAGCGACTACAAGGATGTCGAGCTCGCGCATATGTACGCCGACAATTGCGCCATGCAGCTGGTGCGCAACCCCCGGCAGTTCGACGTCATCGTGACCGATAATCTCTTCGGCGACCTGCTGTCGGATTGCGCGGCGATGCTGACGGGCTCGCTCGGCATGCTGCCCTCGGCCTCGCTGGGCGCCGCCGACAAGAGCGGGCGGCGCAAGGCGCTCTACGAGCCGGTCCATGGCAGCGCACCCGACATCGCCGGCAAGGACATGGCGAACCCGCTCGCCTGCGTCCTCTCCTTCGCGATGATGCTGCGCTATTCCTTCGATCTCGCGGAGGAGGCGGCGCTGGTCGAGCGCGCGGTGCAAGGAGCGCTGAAGGGCGGCGTGCGCACCAGCGACATCATGCAGCCCGGCACTGCGCGGGTCTCGACGACGGTGATGGGCGACACGCTGCTGCGCGAGCTCGACAAGCTGGTCTGAGCCGCGCCTTGCCTATTGCGCGGTGAGCGCTTCGGGCTCCTGCTGCGGCGGCACCGCCATCTCGGGCCCGAAGATCTGCTCGCGGTCGAGCCAGCGATCGATCAGCCCGGGATCCTCGATGAGCGCTGCCACCGCCTGGGTGAGCTCGACCAGATCGTCCTGCAGCCCCATGTCGCGCAGGATGCCGCGCATCCCCGCCTGGTCGCCGAGGATGAAGTACTGCGCGTAGAGGAAGACGTCGATCGGCGCGTCCTTGCCCTCGAGGGCGGCGGCATGCGCCTTGTGGCAGCCCTCGGCGTCGCTCGCCATCATCGCCCGGCACAGCAGCGGCCGGTCATCATAGACCGAGCAGCGATTGTCGGCGCCGAGCAGCGCGCAGGGCTTGCCGGTGCGGCGGCGGTCGCGCTCGCTGAGGGCCCGGAACGACGCGGCGTTCTCCAGGATGCGGCGGCGGCGGGGATCATTGGGATCGGCAAGCTGGGCTGCGACCAGGATCGCTTCGGGGATGGTCACCTCGACGCTCTGATAGCAGCACCAGGCGCAGCCGCTCTTGCAGCCGAGCTTGGGCGCGGTGGCGATGACCTCGTTGATCGTCTGCTGCGCCCGGCCGAATACCAGCAGCTTCAGCAGCGCCAGGATGGTGCGCAGCGCGCTCGAGGGGTCGGCGGCGATCTCATTCGCCGCCATGACGAGGCCGGCGCCGCGGGTGACGCCGGCCATCTGCCGCACCATCGTCTTGATGTCGGCGTCGACCGGCTGCGGCAGGCCGTAGGGCAGGCGCACGCCGATATCGTCGATGGCGCGGAAAGGGGTGTTGGCTGTCTCTTCCATGGCAGATTCCATGCTCTGGCATGCTGCGCCAGCCGGTAAAGCTTAGAGGAATGGTCCTAAGGAATTATTAACCACAAGTTGTGGGGCGCCGAAGCTTGCGCGACGGGGCGGGGAATGCTCCGATGGCGGCCATGGAAGCCGGCTATGCCGCGGTCGCGCGGCTCTATCACGCCTGGGTCACCGGGCTCATCCTGACGGTGGTGACGCAGGCCGGCGCGGCGCCCGCCGCCGAGCTGGTGTTCCGCCTGTTCCGCCGCCAGCAGCGCGGGAAGTTCGTGGCCGGCCTCGCCAAGCTCGGCCTTGCCGGCCTGCCCGATGCCGTCGCCTCGGCGCGCTACCATTATCTCTCCAACCGCATCGGCGGCGTGCGCGTCGAGTATATCGAGGAGAGCCCGCGCAAGGCCTGGATCCGCTACCCGCCGCCGCGCTGGATGTGGCAGGGGACGGCGATCTGCGCCGTGCCGAGCGAGGTGTCGCTGGCGATGCTGCGCGGCTGGCATGCCGAGAACGGGGTGGCGCTCGGCAATCCCGGCCTGGGATTTGTCTGCACCAAGCAGACGGTCGACGAGCAGGACGCGCTCGAAGGTTATTTCTTCGATTACGGCCGCGCGCTCGCTCCCGCGGAGCGGCTGCGCTTCTCGCCGGATGAGACGGCGCCGCTCTTCGATCCCACCACCGCGCCGCGCCTGCCCGACGGCGACTGGTCGCCCGAGCGCCTTG
Organism: uncultured Alphaproteobacteria bacterium; assembly: GCA_963789275.1. Lineage (GTDB taxonomy): Bacteria > Pseudomonadota > Alphaproteobacteria > ATCC43930 > CGMCC-115725 > DAHUYF01. Next base: position 54,625 of record CAWBKF010000007.1, on the reverse strand, counting down.
CCAAGGCATCGCGCAACTACGCGGTCGAGTATCTGCGCAGCGCGCTGCCGGAACTCTACGGCCTCTTCGGCGCGGAGCGCGCGGGCGCGCTCGCCGGCCGCGCGGCCTATCTCGTGGGCATGCAGTTCGGCGAGGAGATCAAGGCGCTGCTCGGCGTGACCGAAGCCGGTGCTGCGGGCTTCGCCGAGCTCTTCCGCCGTCTCGCCGCGGCGCAGGGCGAGGAGGCGGTCGTGACGCGCGACGGCGCGGCGGTGGTGATCCGACAGCGTGGCTGGCGGCTGCTGCCGCGCGCGGCCGACGCGGATGGCTTCGCGTCGTGGAATCGACTCTGGGAGGGTTGCCTCGCCGCCCATGACCGGACGCTGCGCTGGAGCGTGGCGGATCGCACCGAGGACGAGATCGTATGGCGGCTGGCGCAGGGCGTATGCGCTCGGGTCGGCTGCCGAGATAGGCCCGCCGCGCCTGCTTGCTCATCTCTGCGGCCGGACGGTCTGAAGGGCGTTGCCGGACTCGGCTCTGCCCAGCGCGGCGAAGCGGGCGATATCGGCTTCGGGGCGCAGTAGCAGCAAAGCGAGGACGCCGCCCGACGCGACGATCCCGCCGGTCAGCAGGAAAGCATCGACGTAGCCTTGGGCGGGAATTGCCGCGGCGGCGATGATGTGGCCCGCGACCTCTGGCGCGACGAGGCCGGCCAAGGTGGCGACGGCGTTGCTGATGCACAGCGCGGCGCCGCGCTGGCCGACCGGCGTGATCTCGCCGACCATCGCCGGCAGCAGCGTGTAGATCGGCGCGCCAATCGAGTGGGCGGCGATCAGCAAGGCGATCTGCAGCGCGCCGGTCGAGAGCGACAGCGCCGCGACACCGAGCACGCCTGCCGCGATCACCAGCAGCGCCGCCGGGAGGGCGCGCGCGGCGCGGCTCGAGGCGCCGCGCAGCTTCGCCCGCTGCGACCGCCAGCCGACCAGCGGCGTCAGCAACGCGCTCGCCGCCCAGGTCGCCGCCACCAGCCATTTGGTGGTGTCGACATCGTAGCCGAGGCCGGCCTGCAGAAAGGGCGGCGTCCAGGCGACCAGCATCGCCAGCCCCCAATAGGAGACGAAGCCGGCGACGAAGATGCCGAGCATGGTCGGGCAGGCGAGAAGGCGCCGATAGGGCACGCGGTCCGCGCCGCCGCCCGAAGCGGCGATCACCGGCTCGTCGATCTCGCCCTCGCGGCCGAAGATCGCCCAGGCGGTGGCCCAGATCAATCCGACGACCCCGAGCAGGCCGAAGGCGGCGTGCCAGCCATAGGCGGTGATGACGTCGACCAGCACCGGCGCGGCGACGACCACGCCGACACCGGCGCCGATGGCGATGATGGCGGTGGGCAGCGTGCGCCGGTCGTTGGGAAACCATTTGTAGAGGGCATGCAGCGCCACCGGATAGGCCGGCCCTTCGCCGGCGCCGAGCACCACGCGGCAGAAGATGAGCGTCGGGAAGGAGACCAGGCCCAGCATCGGGAATTGCGTCAGCGCCCAGATCAGCGCCATCACCGCGATCACCCGTTTTGCCGGCAGGCGATTGACCGCGAAGCCCACCACGATCGCCGACAGCGAGAACAGCCAGAAGAAGCTGCTGCCGACCCGGCCCCATTGCACCGGCGAGAGCTGCAGATCCTGCATCATCGGCAGCGCCGCGAGACCGATCACCGCCTTGTCGGCGAAGTTGATGAACATGAAGAAGAACAGCAGGCCCGTGATGAGCAGGGTTGCCAGCGCGAAGCTCGGGGGCTCACGCGGGCAGCAGGACGGCGTCGAGCGCGAGCGCGCCCTGTCCCTCCGGCAACACCAGGAACGGGTTGATGTCGAGGCTGGCAAGCGCCGGGCCTTGCGCCGCGGCGAAGCGCGAGAGATCCGCCAGCGCGCGCGCCAGCGCCGCGAGATCGGCGGGTGGGCGGCCGCGCATGCCGTGCAGCACCGGCAGCGCGCGCAGCTCCGTGATCATGCGCCGTGCCTCGGCCTCGTCGAAGGGCGCGAGGCGGAAGGTTACGTCCTTCAGCGCCTCGACGAAGACGCCGCCGAGCCCCAGCATCACCACCGGGCCGAAGACGGGATCCCAGTGCGCGCCGAGGATGGTCTCGACCCCGCCCGTCACCATCGGCGCCACGAGACAGCCGCCGAGGCTCGCTTGCGGCGCGGCCTTTCGCACGCGCGCGGTGACCTCGTCAAACGCCCGGCGCACCGCGTCTGCCGTCGCGAGGTTGAGCACCACGCCGCCGAGATCGGTCTTATGCGTGATGTCCGGCGAGACGATCTTGAGCGCCACCGGCATTCCCAGCGCTTCGGCCGCCGCGGCCGCCTCATCGGCCGAGCGCACCAGGCGGTGCGGCATCACCGGGATCCTGGCCCGGGCAAGGATGGCAAGCGACGTCGCCTCGTCACAGGGGCCGGGCGGCAGCGTCTGCGGCGCCGGCAGCGGCGCTGCCGCGGCGGGAGCCGCATCGAAGGCGCGGCGGAATTTTCCCAGCGCGGCGAGCGCGCGCAGCGCATGGGTCGGCTCGTCGAACACCAGGCAGCCGGCGGCGTCGAGAGCGGCGCGGAATTGCGGCGTGTAGAAGCAGGAGACCGCCAGCAGGCTGTCGGGATAGCGCCGGCGCAGCCGCGGCAAGCACTCCATGAAGCGCGGCGCGTTTACCGGCGAGCGGCCGACTGAGCCGATGAAGCAGGCGACGCTCTCATAGAAGCCGCTGGCCAGCGTCATCTCGATGGTGCGCTCGAGAATGCCCATGTCCTGCACCACCTGGCCGGTGACGTCGATCGGGTTGCGCGTCGCGGCGAACGGTACCATGGCGCGGATGCCGTCCTGGAGATCCTGCGGCGCCGGCGTCACCTCGAGGCCGCGCGACGCGGCGGCGTCCGCCATCAGCACGCCGACGCCGCCCGAGACGGTGATGATGCCGACATGCCGGCCCGAAGGCGGCTCGCTCGCCTGTGCTGCGGCATAGCCGATGTCGAAGAACTCCTCCATGGTCTCGCAGCGGTAGACGCCCTGCTGGCGGAACATGGCGTCGAAGATATCGTCGGCGCCGGCGAGCGCCGCGGTGTGCGAGGCGACCGCGGCGATGCCCGCCTCGGTGCGCCCGACCTTGAGGCAGACCACGGGCTTGCGCCGCGCCCGCGCGCGCGCTAGCGCCTGCGCCAGCTTCCGCCCGTCGCGGCAGCCCTCGATATAGAGCATGATGACCGCGGTCTCGGGATCGTCGGCGAGGTAGGCGATGCCGTCGGCGATGTCGACATCGCCCTCATTGCCGGTGGTGAGGATGAGGCTGTAGGCGAGCGCGCGGTCCTGCGCCACCTGATAGGCGAGCCCGCCGAAGGCGCCGCTCTGGCTGATGAGGCCGATGCGGCCCTTGGCCGCGAGGCCCGGCCCGAAGGCGGGGTGGAAGGTCGCCACCACGCCATTGGCGAAATTGATGAGGCCCATGCAATTGGGACCGAGGAGCCGCATCTTGCCGGCGCGCGCGATCGCCTTGATCTCCTCCTGGGCGCGCGCCCCGGCCTCGCCGATCTCGGCGAAGCCCGAGGTGAAAAGCACGATGGCGCGCACGCCCTTTTGCGCGCAGTCGCGCATGGCCTGCGGCACCAGCGCCTCGGGCACGGAGATGATGGCGAGGTCGACCGGCCCGGGCACGGCCATGATGGCGGGAAAAGCCGGGATGCCCTGCACCTCCGGCGCGCGGGGATTGATCGGGTAGAGCGGCCCGGTGAAGCCGCTGGTCTTCATATGGATGAGCGGGATGGTGCCGAGCTTGGTCGGATCGGTCGAGGCGCCGATCACGGCGATCGAGGCGGGGCGGAAGAGCGGTGCCAGGGAGAGGGGGTCGAGAGGGTCGGCTTGCATTTTGCCTGTCGCGGGCCACGGGGTTAGGAGCCTGTCTGGGAGATACACGAAACCGCCGGCGCGCGCCAATTTTCCGCTACGCGGGGTGCCGTCGCCCCGGCATACTGGCCGCGGCCGCCAGAGAAGCGGTCGCGGAAAGCGCGCGCGACAATAACCTTCGGGAGGAGATCATGGCCGGCAGCATCACCATCGGCGCCCGGCTCGACCGGCTGCCGCTAGCCTCGTTCCATTACCGCATCTTCTTCCTGATCGCCGCCGGCATGTTCTTCGACGGCTATGATCTCTATGTCGCGGCGCCGGTGCTGGGATCGGCGGTGCAGAGCGGCTTCTCCACCGTGGCGCAGAATGGCTGGTTCCTGTCGCTGACCTTCTTCGGCATGACGGTGGGCTCGCTGCTCGCCGGCTTTCTCGGCGACCGCTACGGAAGGCGCTTCACCTATCAGTTCAATCTGATGATCTTCGGCCTCGCTTCGCTCGCCGCGGCGTTCGCCCCCGATATCGCGGTGCTGAACGCGCTCCGCTTCGTCATGGGGGTGGGGCTCGGCGCCGAGATCGTCGTCGGCTACGGCACCATGACCGAGTTCGTGCCGCCGCAGGTGCGCGGCAAGTGGATGGCGATGATGGCCTTCGTCGTGGTCTCGGGGCTGCCGGTGACCGCCTTGCTCGCCTGGCTGATCGTGCCCGCTTATGGCTGGCGGCCGATGTTCGTCATCGCCGGCATCGGCGCGCTGGTGGTCTGGTACCTGCGCAAGAATTTGCCGGAATTGCCGCGCTGGCTCGAATCGCGAGGCCAGATCGGCAAGGCCGAGGAGCTGATGCAGCGGATCGAGCGCGAGGTGGCGGCGGGCGGGCTCACGCTGCCGCCGCCGGTGCCGGCGGTGCCGGTGCCGAGGCTGGGCCTTGGCTCGCTGCTGAGCCCGAGCCTGCTGCCGCGCATGGTGGTGGGCAGCGTCGTGCTGATCACCACCAACGCGCTGATCTTCGGCTTCGTCACCTGGCTGCCGATCTTCTTCGGCCAGCAGGGCATGACCATCACGAAATCGCTGGGCTATACGCTGGTGATCGATCTCGGCTCGCTCGCCGGCTGCGCGCTGGGCGCGCTCAGCGCCGACCGCATCGGCCGGCGCAAGGCGATCATCGGCGCCTCGCTCTGGACCATCCTCTTCGGCGCGATCTATCCCTTCGTCGCGGTGCCGCAGGCGGTGCTGGCGGTGGGCTTCCTGCTGTTCATCGGGATCTATGTGCTGACCTCGATCCTCTACGGCGTCTATACCGCGGAGCTGTTCCCGACCGCGGTCCGGCTGCGCGCCAACGGCATCTGCAACATGTTCGGCCGCGGCGCCACCATCGTGACGCCGCTGATCGTCGTCGCCTTGTTCCGGACCTACGGCGTTCCCGGCGTGCTGGGATTCATGATCGCGCTGCTGGTGATCCAGATCGCCGTCGTCGCCCTCTGGGGCATCGAGCCGGCGCGGCGCGGCCTCGAGGAGCTGGAGCAGCAGGCGGAAGCCGGCGCGGCGCGGGTGGTGCGGGCCTGACGGCATTCCACTGGCGTCGGGTCGGCGGAAGCGCACCCCCACGTTAGTGCGGGTTTCGAGCAGATCGATTCGCCATCCTTGCTTTCCCCGCGAAAGCGGGGACCCAGGGCAGCCGACGTGCGGTTGCTTCTGGGCCCCCGCTTTCGCGGGGGCAGCGGTGATGGTTCCGTCTTCGCGGGACATGCTCTAGCATCTCGATGCCATGGAGATGCCGACCCCGAATGCGGATAAGGATGCGCCGCTGCGCTACGATATCCGGCTGCTCGGCCGCATCCTGGGCGAGACCGTGCGCGCGCAGGAAGGCGATGAGGTCTTCGAGATCATCGAGCACATCCGCCAGACGGCGCTGCGCTTCCATCGCGACGCCGACGAGGCGGCGCGCCAGAAGCTGCAGGCGATCATCCGCGGCCTGCCCGACGACCAGCCGATCCGGATCGTCCGCGCCTTCGGCTATTTCTCGCATCTCGCCAATATCGCCGAGGACCAGCACCACATCCGCCGCAGCCGCGCCCATGCCATCGCCAAGTCGGCGCCGCGCGAGGGGACGATGGCGTATGCGCTGGCGCGGGCCAAGGAAGCGGGCCGGTCACGCGCTTCGCTGCAGGAATTCCTCGACACCGCCTTGTGCAGCCCGGTCCTGACCGCCCACCCGACGGAGATTCGCCGGCAAAGCTCGATCGAGCGCGAAATGGAAATCGCGCGGCTACTCGACGAGCGCGATCGGATGCAGCTGACGCCCGAGGAGCTGGCGGCGAACCGCAGCGCGTTGCGCCGCGCCGTCCTCACCCTGTGGCAGACCAGCATTCTGCGCGGCACGCGGCTGCGGATCCTCGACGAGGTGGCCAACGGCCTCGCCTATTACGACCACACCTTCCTGCGCGAGCTGCCGCGCTTCTATGCCGATCTCGAAGACCAGCTGGGGGCGGTCGGTGCCGATTGGCAGGGCATGACGGTGCCCTCGTTCCTGCGCATCGGCAGCTGGATCGGCGGCGATCGCGACGGCAACCCCTTCGTGACCGCCGACGTCCTGAGCCAGGCGCTGCGGCTGCAGAGCGAGCGGGCGTTCCGCTTCTATCTCGAGGAAGTCCACCGCTTGGGCGGCGAGCTGTCGCTCGACGGCCGCATGGTGCGGGTCTCCGACGCGGTGCTTCGCCTGGCCGAGCAATCGCCCGATCGATCGCCGCAGCGCCAGGACGAGCCCTACCGGCGCGCCATCGCCGGAATCTATGCGCGCCTCGCCGCGACCGCCCGCGCGCTGCACGGGATCGAGCCGGCGCGGCCGGCGGTCGGCGCGGCGCCGGCTTATGCCGGGGTCGGCGAGCTGCTGGCCGATCTCGGGCTGCTCTCGGGCTCCCTCACCGCCAACGGCTCGGCGAGCCTGGCCCAGGGTCGGCTGCGCCTGTTGCGCCGCGCCGTCGACGCTTTCGGCTTCCATCTGACGCCGGTCGATCTGCGTCAGAACGCCGACGTGCATGAGCGCGTGATCGCCGCGCTCTTCGCGACGGCGCAAGCCTGCGCCGATTACCGGGCGCTCGGCGAAGAGGCCCGCATCGCGCTGCTGCTGGCGGAGATCAGCTCGCCCCGTCCGCTCGCCTCGCTCCATCTCTCCTATCCGGAAGAGACGATGGCCGAGCTCGCGATCCTGCGGGCGGCCGCCGACGGGCATCGGGACTACGGCAGCGCCTGCGTTCCCCACTACGTCATTTCCAAGGCGGATGGCGTCTCGGACATTCTCGAAGTCGCGGTGCTGCTGAAGGAGGTGGGGCTGCTGCGGCCGCAGGATGGCCACCTCGACGTCGATATCGTGCCGCTGTTCGAGACCATCGGCGACCTCCAGCGCTGCGGCGACATCATGGATAAGCTCTTCGCCCGGCCGGAGTATCGCCGCCTGCTGGCCTCGCGCGGCAATGTCCAGGAGGTCATGCTGGGCTATTCCGACAGCAACAAGGATGGCGGCTATCTCACCTCGACCTGGGAGCTCTACAAGGCCGAGCTTGCGCTGGTGGAGATCTTCCGCCGCCACGGCGTGGCGCTGCGCCTGTTCCATGGCCGCGGCGGCTCGGTCGGGCGCGGCGGCGGCCCGAGCTATCAGGCGATCCTCGCCCAGCCGGCGGGCGCGGTGCAGGGCGCGATCCGCATCACCGAGCAGGGCGAGGTGATCGCCGCCAAATACTCCAACGCCGAGGTCGGCCGGCGCAATCTGGAGATCCTGGCCGCGGCGACGCTCGAGGCGACGCTGCTGGACGGGCGCCGGCCCGGCCCCCGCGCCGACTATCTCGCGGCGATGGACGCGCTCTCGGGCCATGCCTGCCGCGAGTATCGCGGCCTGGTCTACGAAACCGCCGGCTTCGACCGTTATTTCCGCGAGTCCACCGTGATCGGCGAGATCGCCAATCTCAACATCGGCAGCCGGCCGGCGTCGCGCACGGGCTCGGCGCGCATCGAGGATTTGCGGGCGATCCCCTGGGTCTTCAGCTGGTCGCAATGCCGCCTGATGCTGCCGGGATGGTATGGCTTCGGGACCGCGGTGAAGCTCTGGCTCGCGGCGCAGCCGGGGGACGGCATGGCGACGCTCCAGGCCATGTACCGCGACTGGCCGTTCTTCACCACCATGCTGTCGAACATGGACATGGTGCTGGCCAAGAGCGACATCGCCATCGCGTCGCGCTATGCCGAGCTGGTGCCGGACGCGGCGCTGCGCGTCGCGATCTTCGGCCGCCTGCGCGCCGAGTGGGGCTTGTCCGTGCAGGCGCTGCTGGCGATCACCGAGCAGAAGACGCTGCTCGAGCGCAATCCGCTGCTGGCGCGCTCGATCCGCAACCGCTTTCCCTATATCGACCCGCTCAATCACATCCAGATCGATCTGCTGCAGCGCCACCGCGCCGGCGCCACCGACGAGCGCATCATGCAGGGCATCCATCTCACCATCAACGGCATCGCCGCGGGCCTGCGCAACAGCGGGTAGCCCTCCGCTTTGAAGGCAGGGAAATCGCATGTGGGCATAGGGTTTCACCACGGAGACACGGAGAGCACGGAGAAGAAACCGTGGAAACATCTCCGCCGTCCCCGCGCAAGCGGGGGCCCAGAAGCAGCCGCACGTCGGTTGCCCTGGGTCCCCGCTTGCGCGGGGACGGCGGTGATTGGCGGGGATGGCCGCGTAGAACATGCGCCAAGCGCGCCGTTTCCTTTTCTCCGTGCCCTCCGTGTCTCCGTGGTGAACCCACTCGCCATAGCTACGCGTCGTCGCCGCCCCGCAGGTGGTGCCTGTTGCCGAGACCGACCCGGCGCGCAGAGTGTTGACCTAGGCGGGAGCCGCAGCGAGGTGGTGACGATGCCCGGACCATTCGATCTCGATCGCTTCGTAGAGGCGCAAGATCCGGTCATGGAGGATGTGCGCCGTGAATTGAGCGCGGGCCGCAAGCGCAGCCACTGGATGTGGTTCGTGTTTCCGCAGCTGAGCGGCCTGGGGCAAAGCGCCATGGCCCGGCGCTACGCCATCGCCTCGCTGGAGGAGGCCCGCGCATATCTGAAGCACCCGATCCTCGGGCCGCGCCTGCTCGACTGCAGCGACCTCGTCAACCGAGTGGAAGGCCGGCCGATCGAGGACATCCTCGGCAGCCCGGACGACCTCAAATTTCATTCCTGCATGACGCTGTTCTCTCTCGCCGACCCGGCGGCACCGGTCTTCAAGCAGGCGCTGGTCAGGTATTTCGGCGGCGCGCCGGACCGGCTGACGACGGCAAGACTGGCGGCCGGAGGAGCTGAAGCATGACGCTCGAAACGCTGCATCTCGACGCCTGTGGCGAGCCGCCGGGCGCCTGGCTCAGCGCGGCCGCTCGATCTCCTCCGGCCGGCTCACCGTCACGTTCAAATCCGTCACCAGGCCGTCTGGCGAGCGAATAGACCCAGCCATGGACGCACAGGCTCTGCCCGCGCGCCCAGGCATCCTGCACGAAGACGTCGGATGCGACGTTGCGCACCTGGCGCATGACGTTGAGCTCGCAGAGCCGGTCGAGACGCCGGCGCTGATCGGCGATCGCGTCGAGCTCGTGGATATGCTCCCGGTGGATCTCGCGGATGGGATGCAGCCAGTGGTCGACGAGGCCGCGGCGCTCGCCATCCACCGCCGCGCTGACGCCGCCGCAGCCGTAATGCCCGACCACCATGATGTGCTTCACCTCGATCACATCGACGGCGAATTGCAGCACCGAGAGATAATTGGCGTCCTGCGGCGGCGCGAGGTTGGCGACGTTGCGGTGGACGAAGAGCTCGCCGGGGTCGAGGTCGACGATCTCGTTGGCCGGAACCCGGCTGTCGGAGCAGCCGATCCAGAGGTATTCCGGCGCCTGCTGGCGCTCGAGCCGGCGGAAGAAATCGGCATCGGCGGCGACCATCCGCGCCGCCCAAGCCCGGTTGTTCGCCTTCAAGTGATCGAGCATGGGCGCGCCTCTATGCTGAACCGGCGTGAGCCATAAGGCGCTGCGCCGTCCGGCGTCAAGCCCGGACCGGCAAGCGCCTTGATGCCGCAGAGGGGGCCCTTGACCTTCCCTCCGCTGGAACCCCCACATCTCCTGCGGTTGCTCAAACGATTGCCCGCAGCCTCGCTGATGAAGAGCCCAAGACATGTCCCTTCCTGAGCACCCACACCACGATCACGGGCCGCAGCGCCCGACCGATCCCGTCTGCGGCATGACCGTCGATGCTGCGACCGCGACGCAGCGGCTCCAGCAGGGAGAGCAGACCTATCTCTTCTGCAGCCGGCGATGCCGCGACAAATTCGCGGCGGATCCGGGGAAATATAGGCGCCCAGAGGGAGCGGCGGCGGCCGTGCCGCACCGGCATCACGGACACGACGCCTCGCCCGCGCCGGCGGCAACGGGCGGCGTGCTGTGGACGTGCCCCATGCATCCGCAAATCGTCCGCACCGAGCCCGGCGCCTGCCCGATCTGCGGCATGGGTTTGGAGCCGATGACGCCGACCGGCGCCGAAGCGGTCAACCCCGAGCTCAGCGAGATGACGCGCCGGTTCTGGGTGGGGTTGGCGTTGTCGGCGCCGCTGCTGCTGCTCGTCACGGCGGCGCATGTCTCAGATCACCCGCTGGGCGGTCTGCTGTCGCCGCGCGCTTCGGTGTGGGTCCAACTCGTCCTCGCGACGCCCGTGGTGCTGTGGGGCGGTTGGCCGTTCTTCGCGCGCGGCTGGCAGTCCCTCGTCAACCGCAATCTCAACATGTTCACGCTGATCGCCATCGGCACCGGCGTCGCCTACGGCTACAGCATCGCGGCAACGCTGGTCCCCGGGATATTCCCCGCCTCCTTCCGCGGCGCGGACGGCGAGGTGGAGGTCTATTTCGAGGCGGCCGCGGTCATCACCACCCTGGTTCTCCTGGGTCAGGTGCTGGAGCTGCGCGCGCGCTCTGCAGACCAGCAGCGCCATCCGCGCGCTCCTCGATCTCGCGCCGAAGATGACGCTGATCTTGCGCGACGACGGCAGCGAGGAGGATATCCCGCTGGCGCAAGCCCGGCTCGGCGATCGCCTGCGCGTCCGTCCCGGCGAGAAGGTCCCGGTGGACGGGACCGTGCTCGAGGGGCACAGCGCCGTCGATGAGTCGATGATCTCCGGCGAGCCGATTCCGGTGGAGAAGACGCCCGGCGACACGCTCACCGGCGCCACGCTCAATACCACCGGCAGCCTGGTGATGCGCGCCGATCGCGTCGGCGCCGACACGCTGCTGGCGCGCATCGTCGGCATGGTCGCGGCGGCGCAACGCTCGCGCGCGCCGATCCAGAGTCTCGCCGACAAGGTCTCGGGCTGGTTCGTCCCGGGCGTGATCCTGGTCGCGCTCGCCACCTTCGGTGTCTGGTCGGCCTACGGGCCCGCGCCGGCCATGGCCTTCGCCCTGGTCAATGCCGTCGCCGTCCTGATCATCGCCTGTCCCTGCGCGCTCGGTCTTGCCACGCCGATGTCGATCATGGTCGGGACCGGCCGCGGCGCGCGTGCCGGCGTCCTGGTCCGGAACGCCGAGGCGCTCGAGCTGATGGAGCAAGGTCGACACGCTCGTCGTCGACAAGACGGGCACGCTGACCGAGGGCAAGCCGCGGCTGATCGGCGTCACGGCAATCGGCGGCGTGGCGGAGGACGAGCTCCTCCGGCTGGTGGCGAGCCTCGAGCGCGGCAGCGAGCATCCGCTGGCCGCGGCGATCACCAAGGGCGCGGAATCCCGCGGGCTGACGCTGGCGGCGGTGTCCGATTTCCGCTCCGAGACCGGCAAGGGCGTGATCGGCACGGTCGACAATCGGCGGGTCGCAATCGGCAATCTCGCGCTCTTCGGCGCGCTGGCGATCGATTCCGGCGCGCTGCCTGAACTTGCAGAGGCGCGGCGCAAGGAGGGAGAGACCGTCATGCTGGCCGCTATCGACGGCAAGCCCGCCGGGCTGGTGGCGGTGGCCGATCCGGTGAAGGCAAGCGCGGCCGAGGCGATCGCGGCGCTCAGGGCCGACGGCATCCGCGTGATCATGCTCACCGGCGACAGCCGCGCCACGGCCGAGGCGGTCGGCCGCAGGCTCGGCATCGACGACATTGTCGCCGAGGTGCTGCCGCAGCAGAAAGGCGAGGTGGTGCGCGAGCTGCAGCAGAAAGGACGCTTCGTGGCGATGGCGGGCGACGGCATCAACGACGCGCCGGCGCTCGCCCAGGCGCAGGTCGGCATCGCCATGGGCACCGGCGCCGATGTCGCCATGGAAAGCGCTTCCATCACCCTGGTCAAAGGCGATCTCCAGGGTATCGTGCGCGCCCGGCGCCTCAGCCGCGCGACCATGTCCAACATCCGGCAGAATCTGTTCTTCGCCTTCGTCTTCAACGCGCTGGCGGTGCCGATCGCGGCCGGCATCCTCTATCCCTGGACGGGGTTGCTGCTCAACCCGATGATCGCCAGCGCGGCGATGAGCGCGAGCTCCATCGCGGTGATCAGCAACGCACTGCGTTTGCGCCGGGCCTCGCTCGACGCCGGATCTTAAGCCGGGCGGGCGCGGTCGATCTCGGCGCCGAGGCGGCCGGTTGCCCAGTAAAAGAGCATGTGAAAATCGCCGCGGAACGACCAGAGCGGGTGGGTGAAGGTGGCGGGGCGGTTGCGCTCGACATAGGCATGGGCGAACCAGGCGAAGGCATAGCCGGCGACCGGGGCGGCGAGCAGCAGACGCCAGTCGCCGGTGGCGAGGAAGCCCACCAGCAGCAGCACGCCCAGCGTGGTGCCGAGATAATGGAGCGAACGGGTCAACGGCCGGCTGTGCTCGTGCAGATAGTAGGGCCAGAACTCGGCAAAGCTGCGATAGGCCTCGGCCATCGGCTCCTCCCTTGCGGAAAGCACGGCTTTTATCACTTTGGGCGGCGCCGTCCCCTTGTCAATCGCCCGCCGACAGCGTAAGTCACGCGCTATAGGGGCAGTTCCCCTTTCCCGGGAGTCTATGTCATGGGGTTCAAGGTAGCGGTGGTGGGCGCCACCGGCGTGGTCGGCCATGAGATGCTGAACATTCTGGCCGAGCGCGATTTTCCGGTTTCCGAGATCCATGCGATCGCTTCCGAGCGCTCCGCCGGCGGCGAAGTCTCCTTCGGCGAGAAAAAGGTGCTGAAGGTCGAGGATCTCGACCGCTTCGACTTCAAGGGCGTCGATATCGCGCTGTTCTCGCCGGGCGCCAAGGTCTCGGCCGTGCATGCGCCGCGCGCCGCCAAGGCGGGCGCCGTGGTGATCGACAACACCTCGCAGTTCCGCATGGATCCGGACGTGCCGCTGGTGGTGAGCGAAGTCAATCCGGAAGCGATCGCGCAGTACAAGAAGCGCGGCATCATCGCCAATCCCAATTGCTCGACCATGCAGATGCTGGTGGCGCTGAAGCCGCTGCACGACATCGCGCGCATCAAGCGCGTCGTGGTGTCGACCTACCAGTCGGTCTCGGGCGCCGGGCGCGAAGCGATGGACGAGCTGTTCTCGCAGACGCGCGGGATCTACGTCAACGATCCCCCGAAGAAAGAGCATTTCACCAAGCAGATCGCCTTCAACGTCATTCCCCATATCGACGTCTTTATGGACGACGGCTCGACCAAGGAGGAATGGAAGATGGCGGTGGAGACGCGCAAGATTCTCGACCGCGACATCGCCGTCACCGCCACCTGCGTGCGCGTGCCGGTATTCATCGGCCATGCCGAGGCGATCAATGTCGAGTTCGAGCAGCCGATCAGCGAGGCGGAGGCGCGCGCCGCGCTCAAATCCGCGCCCGGGATCAGCGTCGTCGACCACCGCGCCGATGAGGGCTATGTCACGCCGCAGGAATTGGCGGGCGAGGATTTCGGTCTTCGTCAGCCGCATCCGCAAGGACCCGACCGTGCCTTACGGCCTCAATCTGTGGGTCGTCTCCGACAATCTGCGCAAGGGCGCAGCGCTGAACGCGGTGCAGATCGCCGAGATCCTGGCGCGCGACTATCTGCAATCCGCGGGCAAGGATGCCGGCGACGGCAGCCCGCGCCGCAAGCAGGGCATCGGCGGCTAGGAGCCTGTCCGGCGCCGTTGCGAGCGCGTTCTACGTCTGCAATCCGAAGCGGCATAACCTCGGACAATGACCGCCGGGCCCGCCTTCTGCCCGTGCGGCAGCGGTCTGCAGCCCGCCCGCTGCTGCGCGCTCGATCTCGCGACGCTGGGCCCGGCGGAGGCAAACCGGCACCTGCTGCCGCTGGTCGACCGTGCCATTGCCGCGCAGGCCAGGGGCGCGCTCGCCGAGGCGGAACGGCTCTGTCTCGAGGTGCTCGAACGTGCGCCCGGTCAGGGCGGCGCGCTCGCCGTGCTCTATCAGCTTCGCCGCGCCCTGGGGCCGCTCCCGGCCGCCGAGGCGCTGATCCGGCGCCTCGTCATGGTGATGCCCAACAACGTCTGGGCGACGCAGGAGCTGGCCCTGCTGCTGTTCGGCAAAGGCGATTTGGCCGATGCGGAGATCCATGCCCGCAACGCGATCCGGATCGCGCCGACCGACGCCCAGTCGCATAATCTCATGGGCATGATCCTGACGGAGTTGAACCGGCCGCAGACCGGCGAATATCACTATCGCCGGGTGCCGGAATTGACGGGACGGCGCGATCCCATCCTCCTCGCCAATCTCGCCTGGAATTTGAAGAACCAGGGAAAGATGGTCGAAGCGCGCCGGCTCTACGAGGAATTGGTCGCGCTCGACCCGGCCATCCTGCAGACCTTTCTGGGCTATGCCCGGATGGAGGAGACCGATCGCAACTTCGCGCGCGCGGACGAGATCCTGGATCAGGCCGAGCGGCTCGCTCCCGGCCATCCGAACATTCTGCTGCATCGCGCCATTCTGCGCGGGCGCACCAAGGCCTATGGCGAGGCGCTCGCGATCCTCGATCGACTCGGCGAAGGCGGTGGAACTCGGCACCAACGAGCTTCTCGAAAAAGGCCGGCTGCTCGACAAGATCGGCCGCTTCGACGAGGCCTTCGCCGCCTTCGAGGCGGGCAAGCGCCTCGGCCGCGAGCAGAGCGGCACGGCGTACATGACGGCACGGGCGGAAGACCTGGCGGCGCGGCTCAAAAGCTATTTCACCGCCGGCCGCCTGGAGATCGTGCCGCGCGCGCGACCGGTCGAAACCGGCGCGAAGCCGCTGTTCATCGTGGGATTCCCGCGCTCCGGCACGACCATGGTCGAGCAGACGCTCTCGGCCCACCCGAAAATCTCTGCCGGTGACGAGCTTCCGCTCATCGACGACATCACCGGCATGATGCCGCGCATGCTGAACAGTCCCTTGGCCTATCCCGAGGCGCTCGCGGATCTCTGGATGGGCGATCAGCGCGAAGGGCTCGACAATCTCAGGGACTATTATCTGCAGCGTGCGCGCCAGCTCGGCGTCGTCGCGCCGGGCACCGCCTGGTTCACCGACAAGATGCCGTTGAACGAGACCCATCTCGGGCTGATCGGCCTCATCTTCCCCGCGGCGCCGATCATCCATGTCCTGCGCCATCCGCTCGACGTCGTGTTGTCGGTCTTCTCCAACCACATGACGCACGGCTTCTATTGCGCGCAGGAGCTCGAGACCGCCGCGCGTCACTACGTCCTGATCCTGGGTCTGGTCGAGCATTACCGGCGCGAAATGGCGCTCAGATACCTGGCCGTGCGCTACGAGGACATCGTCGCCGATCAGGAAGCCAATATCCGCGGGATCCTGGGCTTCATCGGCCTGCCCTTCGACGAGCGCTGCCTGAAATTCCACGAGAACCGGCGCTATGCCAGGACGGCGAGCTACGCCCAGGTGACAGAACGGCTCTACGACAGCTCGCGCTACCGCTACCGGCACTATCTGAAGCACCTGAAGCCGGTCATTCCGATCCTTGCGCCGGCCATCGAGCAGTTGGGATATGCCATCGAACCATGACCGCCGGCCTCCAGCCTAGACTAGCGCGCCGCTTTCGGGACTGCCGGCCGCTCCAGCGCGGCGCGATCCCATCGGCCAAGCTCCGCTGCGGCGGCGTAGGTGCTGTCGAGAAACGCGAGGAGGCACGCGTCGGGGTGCGCGTCCTGCCGTACGAGATCGTAGGGCAGAATGAACTCGCCGAGCTCGGCCTGCCACAGGGCGCCCTCTGGGCGGACCGGCGCGGCAGCGAAGCCCGGCGGCGGCGGATAGGCGTAGGAATAGAAGGTGGGTGCCGGCATCGCGCCGCCGCCCGGCCAGAAGCCACAGCTGCTCACCTCATGCGAATAAGCCTCGCGCATCACCCATTTGCCGAGATTGGGCGCGCCGCCTTGAAAGTCCGGCGCGGTGCGGCCGGAGAAGCGGGTGACGGCGAGGTCGAAGCTCCCCCAGAAGAAATGCACCGGGCTCACTTTGCCGAGAAAGCGCGCGCGGAACCGGGTGAAGAGGCGCTCGGACTGGACGAGGATGCGCCAGAAGCGGTTCGCATACTCTTTGTCGTAGGAAGCATGCGCGTGATCCCTATCGAACGGGATCGCGTCGGCGATCTCGACCGGCATTGTCCATATCTTGACCGCGAGGCCGAGCGCCGCCAGCCGCGCCATCACCTCGCGATGGAAATCGGCGACCGAGCGCGGCATGAGCGCCACCCTCTCGGTCCGGCCGTCATTGTCGGCGATCACCAGCTGGTGGTCGATGAAATCGAAATCGATCTGGAAGCTGCGCGCGCCATACGGCATCGGCGAGGTGGTGAGGCCGCGCGCGGTGACATAGAGCGGCACCTGCCACCAGTGATTGACCAGCGGCGCCTGCGCCAGGCGGATCTTGCCCACCACCTGCGTCCAGAGGTGCAGCGTCGCATAGGTATCTTGCCATTCGGCGAGCGGCAGGCTCGGCCAGACAGTCGCGTTCTCGGTCATGGGCGCCTCGTGCGCATTGGATAGTGCAGGATTTCGGCCGCTCAATAGCCTCGCTGCCAATCGATGACGTTGGCGAGCGGCGCACCGGCGATATAGGCGCGCAGATTGTCGCAGAACAGTGCGATGGAGCGGTGGCGGTCCTGGTCGCTGGCGGCGGAGATGTGCGGCGTGATCAGGACACGCGGATCGCGCCACAGCGCCGCCACCGGCAGGCGCTCGAACTCGCCGAGATAGACGTCGAGTGCCACGCCGCGGAGATGACCGCGCTGGAGCGCATCGGCGAGCGCCGCCTCGTCGACGATTTCGCCGCGCGCGACATTGACCAGCACGCTGCCCGCTTTCATCAAGCCGAAGCGGCGCTCATCGAAGAGACGCGTCGTCTGCGGCGTCCATTGGCAGCAGATCACCACGAAATCGCTCTGCGGCAGCAGGTCGTCGAGATCGCCGGCGCCGCCGAGAAAGCGGAAGCCCGGCGGCAGGGGCGCGCCCGCCGCGGGCCGGCGCCGGGTTCCGACGACGCCGAGGCCGAGCGCGGCGCAGAGCCGGCCGACCTCGAGCCCGATGCCGCCGGCGCCGACCACGCAGACGGTCTTGCCGTCCAGCAGCAGCGGCCGGTAGGCGCGGTGGTCGAAGGCGCCGGCCGCGCGATCGATCGCGGCGCGATGCAGCCCCTTGGCGAAATAGAGGATCGCGGCCAGCGCATATTCCGCCATGGCGAGCGTGTTGCCGGCGCCGCGCGAGGTCGTCACCACGACGTCGCTGCCCCAGAGATCGCCGAGCAGCAGATTGCTGGCGCCGGCCGGGCGCTGGTGAAACCATTTGAGGCGCTTTGCCCGGGCGCGCAGATCGAGCGGGAAGGGCCAGCCGCCGAGGATCACCTCGGCTTCGGCGAGCAGGCGGTCGCGCTCGGCGCGGGTCCCCGAGCCGGCGGCGTCGGGCGCGAGATAGCGCGCCACCGCGACCGCGGGCCAGGTCTCGCGGATCTCGCCATCATACCAGCCGCCGGCATCGGTCAGCCGGATTGCCGGGTCGACGGCCGCGATTTCGGCGCGCTCGGCGGTGCTAAGCCGTTGAATCGCCAGGACATCCAGGGTTCGCATCGGCGCCTTCCCGTGGGGCTCACCGCCGAAAAGGGGGCGAAAGGGCAGCGTTCATTAACGCTCTTATAACCAGCTCGCCGCAAGCTGGGCACAAAGCTCTATTAACAAAATCGGCGGCGCAGCAGCAACGCAGGCAAAAGGTCGCTGGTCGCGACGAAGGATATTGCCATGAGCGGATTTCCGAGCGGCAGGCCCCCAGGCATCGCGGCGGCCTTCGTCGTCCTGCTGGCGCTGTCGCCGCAGGCGGTGCTGGCGGCCGGGGCCGATGCGAAGCCTTCCGAGGCGGCCAGGCGCGCCGACATCGCGCGCGGCGCCGCCGCGGCGGAGCGCTGCGCCAAAGCAGGTGTGGCGCACCGAGGATTATTCGAGCTGCATCGACACCGTCGCCGGCGGTGCGACCGATGATGCCGCCAAAGCGCCCTTTCAGCTCGGTGTTTATTGCAAGGCCTTCTACACGGTGGCGCTCGCCTATCGCGACTGGAGCCACAAGCCGGCCGCCGGCGCGGCGGCGCATGCCGATGGTGACCTGCTGCGCGAGACGACGCTCGATCAATATGACAGCTGCCTTTTCCAGGCGCAGCAGGTCAATCTGGAAGTGCGCGAGATCTGCGCCGCGGCCCGGCTGAGCTGCGCCGAGCTCAACCCGATCATCGATCGCTGGAAGGCGGTTACCCGGGTCGACGAATAGGCGGCGCGGACGGCGTCAGCCGACGAGCCCGGCCAGCACCCGGGCCAGCGGCGCCTCGGGCCGGGCGAGCTGCTCGAGCGCGGCGTAATGGTGGCAGCCCGGCAGCTCCTGGAAGGCGCCGGGCAGGCCTCGGCCGTGCCAGGCCTCGGCATAGTCGCGCGATTGCCGCCGCAGCTCCGGCAGCTCGGCGCCGCCGACGGCGATGATCAGCCGCCCGGCGCGCCCCGGCAGATGCAGCAGGGGGCTGTTGCGCCGCGCCTCGTCGGGGTCGAGGTCGAGCTTGTCGTTGAGATAGCTGAGGCGGATCGGCTCGAGGTCGTAGATGCCGCTGATGGCGATGCCACCCTGGACCGCGGGCTCGTCCATGACCAGCGCGGTGAGATGGCCGCCCGCCGACCAGCCGGCGGCGAACAGCCGCTCGGGATCGGCGCCCCAGCCGCCGAGATGGGCGCCGAGCCAGGACGCAGCCGCCCGCGCCTCGCCGGCGATCGCGTCCATCCGCGCCGCCGGCGCCAAGGTGTAGCCGGCGATGGCGACGTTGATGCCGCGGGCGAGCGCGCCCTCGGCGACGAACGAGAAATCGTCCTTGGCGTTGCGCTGCCAATAGCCGCCGTGAAAGAACAGCAGGGTCGGCGCCGCGGCGCGGCCGGAGGGGAAGAAATCGAGCCTGGCGGCGGGAGCGGCGGCGTAAGCCACGTCGCGCGGGCCCGCGACACGCGCGCGCAGCGCCGCGCTGCGCCGCTGCCAACCGGCGACGATGCCGGCGCTGCCGGCGACGGCGGCCGAGTTGTTGTAGCCGGCGTCGAGCGCCTTGCGGTCCATGCCGCGATAAAGAGCCATGATGCGTCCTGCACTGTGGCGCCCGCGCATGGGCGCGGGCGCCCGAGGCTCAGGCGAGCGCCTGCTGCACGGCGCGCCGCGCCATGATGGCGACGAGATGCGCGCGGTATTCGGCGCCGGCATGGAGGTCGCTGTTGAGCCCGGCGGCGGCGATTCTGAGCCCGTCGAGGGATTGGGGCGCGAAGGCGCGGGCGAGCGCCGCCTCGGCCGCGCTCAGCCGGAAGACGCACGGGCCGGCGCCGGTGACCGCGACGCGCACGCCGGTTTCGGTCTCGGCCAGGAAGACGCCGACGATGGCATAGCGCGAGGCGGGGTTGGGGAACTTCACGTAAGCGGCGCGGCGCGGGATGGGAAAGGCGACCGAGGTCACGATCTCGCCGGGCTCGAGATCGGTCTCGAACAGGCCGGTGAAGAAGTCATCGGCGGCGATGGTGCGCTCGGAGGTGGTCACGGTGGCGCCGAGACCCAGCAGCGCGGCGGGGTAATCGGCAGCGGGATCGTTGTTGACGATGGAGCCGCCGAGCGTGCCGCGGTTGCGCACTTGCGGGTCGCCGATGCCGGCGGCCAAAGCGGCGAGCGCCGGGATCGCCTGGTGCACGAGCGGCGAGGCCGCCACCGCGGCATGCCGCGCCAGCGCGCCGATCACCAGCGCCGCGCCCTGGCGCTCGATGCCGCCGAGCGCGGCGATGCCCTTGAGGTCGATGACGGCGTCGGGGCTGGCGAGACGCTGCTTCAAGGTCGGGATCAGCGTCTGGCCGCCGGCCAGCAGCCGCGGCTCCTCGATCGTCCCGAGCAGCGACTTGACCTCGGCGAGCGAGGTCGGGCGATGATAGGCGAAACTGTACATCGGTCTCTCCTCCTACTCGGCCGCCGGCCGGAGCGACGCCGCTTGGATGGCCTGCCAGACGCGCTGCGGCGAGGCCGGCATGTCGATATGGGTGACGCCGAAGCCCGCGAGCGCGTCGACCACGGCGTTCATCACCGTGGCCGGCGAGGCGATGGTGCCGGTCTCGCCGCAGCCCTTGACGCCGATCGGGTTGTGCGCGCTGACGGTGTTCTCGGTCGCGCTCGCGATGGTCGGGAGGTCGTCGGCCCGCGGCATGCAGTAATCCATGAAGGAGCCGGTGAGGAGCTGGCCGGACTCGGGATCGTAGACGCAATCCTCGCACAGCGCCTGGCCGACCCCCTGCACCACGCCGCCATGGACCTGGCCCTCGACGATCATCGGGTTGAGCACGGTGCCGACATCGTCGACCGCAGTATAGGCGACGAGCGTCGTCACGCCGGTCTCGGGATCGATCTCGACCTCGGCGACATGGCAGCCGCCGGGATAGGTGAAGTTGACGGGATCGTAGAACGCCGTCTCCTCGAGCCCGGGCTCCAGCGTCTCCAGCGGATAGCTCGGCGGCGGCGTGTAGGCGGCGCCGGCGATCTCGCCGAAGGTCTTGCTGCGGTCGGTGCCGGCGACGGTGAAGGCGCCGTTCCTGAACTCGATGTCCTGCTCGCTCGCCTCGAGCAGCGCCGAGGCGATCTTCTTGCCCTTGTCGATGATCTTGCCGGCCGCCTTGAAGAGGGCGGCGCCGCCGACCGCGGCCGAGCGCGAGCCGTAGGTGCCGAGGCCGAAGGGGCTGCGGGCGGTGTCGCCATGGACGACCTCGACCATGTCGCTCGACACGCCCAAGAGGTCGCCGACGAGCTGGGCGAAGACGGTCTCGTGGCCCTGGCCGTGGCTGTGCGCGCCGGTGAAGACGGAGATGTCGCCCGAGGGGTTGACGCGGATGTTGGCGCTCTCGAAGAGGCCGCCGCGCGCGCCGAGCTGCTGCGCGACGCGGGACGGCGCGAGGCCACAGGCCTCGACGTAGGTCACGATGCCGATGCCGCGCAGCTTGCCGCGGGCGGCGGACTCCTTGCGCCGCTCGGCGAAGCTCGACCAGCGCGACAGCTCCAGCCCCTTGGCCAGCGTCGCGGCGTGGTCGCCGGTGTCGTATTTCAGCATCACCGGCGTCTGATAGGGGAAAGCCGCCTTGGGGATGAAGTTGCGCCGGCGGATCTCGACGCGGTCGAGGCCGAGCAGCTGCGCCGCGACGTCGACGATGCGCTCCAGCACGAAGGTGGCCTCGGGCCGGCCGGCGCCGCGATAGGCGTCGGTCGGCACGGTGTTGGAGAACACCACCTTGACCTCGCAATAGATCGCCGGCGTGGCATAGGCGCCTGCGAGCAGCGGGCCATAGAGGTTGGTCGGGATGTTGGGGCCGAAGGTCGAGATGTAGCCGCCGATATTGGCCAAGGTCGAGACGCGCAAGCCCAGGAACTTGCCGGTCTTGTCCACGGCCAGCTCGGCATGGGTGACATGGTCGCGGCCCTGCGCGTCGGAGAGGAAGGCCTCGCTGCGCTCGGCGACCCATTTGACCGGGCGCTCGAGCCGGCCCGCTGCCCAGGTGACCAGCGCCTCCTCGGCATAGACCACCTGCTTGCTGCCGAAGCCGCCGCCGACATCGGGCGCCACGACGCGGAACTTGCGCTCGGGAATGCCGAGCATGAGCACGCCGAGCAGCACGCGCGCGACATGCGGCAGCTGCGTCGACGTATAGAGCGTGTACTCGCCCGTCGACGGCTCGTATTCCGCCAGCGCCGCACGTGATTCCATCGCGTTGGGCACGAGGCGGTTGTTGACGAGGTCGAGCTTGGCGATGCGGTATGCCGCGGCGAAGGCTGCCTCGGTCGCCGCTTTGTCGCCGACCGACCAGTCGCAGCAGAGATTGCCGGGAACGTCGGCGTAGAGCTGCGGCGCGCCGGGCTTCACCGCATCGGCGACGCCGGTGACCGCCGGCAGCACCTGGTAATCGACCGCCACCAGCTCGGCGGCGTTCTTGGCCGCCGCCACCGAGTTGGCGATGATCATCGCCACGGGATCGCCGACATGGCGCACCTTGCCGGTGGCGAGCGGCGGATGCACCGGCTCCTTCATCGGCTTGCCGTCCTTGCCGGCGATGCCCCAGGCGCAGGGCACGCCGTTGATCTTGCCGGCGATGTCGGCCGCAGTATAGACCGCGGCGACGCCGGGGCTGGCGAGCGCCGCCTTGACGTCGATCGCGAGGATCTCGGCATGGGCATGCGGCGAGCGCAGGAACACGGCATAGAGCTGCTGCGGGCGGACGATGTCGGGGACGTAGCGGCCGCGCCCGGTGAGGAAGCGCCGGTCCTCCTTGCGCCGCACGGATGCGCCGATGCCGTCATGGGTCATGGGTGAGCCTCCTCCTCAGGCGCTGCGCAGGGCGGTCGCCCCGGCGCGGATGGCCTTGACGATGTTCTGATAGCCGGTGCAGCGGCAGATATTGCCCTTGAGCCAGGAGCGGATCTCCACCTCCGACGGGTCGGGCGTGACCGCGACGAGATCGACCGCGCTCATCACCATGCCCGGCGTGCAAAAGCCGCATTGCAGCCCGTGATTGTCATGAAACGCCTGCTGCATCGGATGGAGCGCGCCATCCACCGCCAGGCCCTCGATGGTGACGACCGTCGCGCCCGCGGCTTCGGCGGCGAGGATGGTGCAGCTCTTGATCGATCTGCCATCGACCAGCACGGTGCAGGCGCCGCATTGGCTGGTATCGCAGCCGATATGCGTCCCGGTCAGCCCGAGCGTCTCGCGCAGCAGCGCCGACAGCAGCGCGCTGGCCTCGACCGACGCCGTCACCTGCCGCCCATTGACCGTCAGCGTGATATCCATGGCAACCCTGCTCCTTGTCGCGCCGGCGCGATCAATGTCGTGGAAAGGCGTTGGCATCGCCGGCAAGAATGCGGACGCTTCCGGTCTGCCAGGACGCGACCACGGCATCGCCGATCTGAATGGCGCTCGCGAAGAAATCGGCTTCGGGAACGTAAGCGACGAATTCGTCGGCGCCGTTCACCTGGCCGGGACCGAGATCGACGGCGAGCGTGACCTTGACGTAGATGCCCTGGTACTCGGTCATGGTGACGCGGGCGCTGAGCGCGTTCACGCCCAAGGCCGGCGCCGCGACCGCCTTGGCCAGCAGCACCTCGTCGCGGCGCACCGCGAAAGTGACCACCGAGCCCACGGCAAGGTGATGCGCGTCACCCGCGAGCTCGAAGTGCTGGCCGCCCGCGCCCTTCAGCGTGGCGCGTCCGCCGGCGAAGCTCTGGACCGTTCCCGTGAGCACATTCTGGCCGCCCATGAAGCGCGCGACATAGGGACTGGCGGGATCGGCATAGATGCCGCGCGCCGAGGAGGTCTGCTCGATCTTGCCCTTGTCCATGACCACGACCTGCTCGGCCACGGCCACGGCTTCGAGCTGGGTGTGGGTGACATGGATGAAGGTGATGCCGAGCCGCTTCTGCATCTCGCGCAGCTCGGAGCGCATCTGGAGGCGAAGGAACTCATCGAGCGCCGAGAGCGGCTCGTCGAGCAGCAGGACGCGCGGCTTGGTGACGATGGCGCGCGCCAGCGCCACGCGCTGCTGCTGGCCGCCGGAAAGCTGGTTCGGCATGCGGTTGGCGAGCGCCGTGAGCTGGACCTGCTCGATCACCGCGTCGACCGCCCGGTAGCGCTCCTTCTTCTCGATGCCCTGGGCGCGCAGCGCGAAGGCGATGTTGTCGCGCACCGAGAGATGCGGGAAGAGCGCGTAGTTCTGGAACATCATGGCGGTGCCGCGCTGGCGCGGCTCGAGGCCGACGACGTTCTCGCCGCCGATCAGGATCTCGCCCTCCGTCGGCGTCTCGTGGCCGGCGACCATGCGCAGAATGGTGGTCTTGCCGCAGCCCGACGGTCCCAGCAGACAGCAATAGGCGCCGTCCTCGATCCTCAGGTTGACGCCGTCCACCGCCACGGTGCCGTCGGCGAACCGCTTGAACAAGCCCACCAGCTCGATCGTACCCCGTCCGTCCATCTAGCTCGCTTGCTCCTGGGTCAGGTGCGCGGTCACTAGGCCAGGCGCCCCGCCCGGCGGCGCTGGATCAGCGCCACCGCGGACAGCGAGATCCCGATGACCACGAAGGAAAAGATCGTCGTCAGCGTGCCCAGCGCGTAGATCGAGGGCGACGTGACGTTCTGCGTCATGCTCCAGATCTCGATCGGCAGCGTGTTCGTGCCGCCCGTGGTCTGCAGCGTCCGCGGGAATTCGTCATAAGAGAGCGTGAAGCCGAAGAGCGCCACCGCGATGATGCCGGGCAGCACGATCGGCAGGATCACCAGCCACAATGTCGCGGTCCGGCTCGACCCCATGTCGCGCGCCGCCTCCTCGTAGGAGCGGCTCAAGCGCCCGAACACCGCGAACATGATCAGGAGGCCGAAGGGCAGCGTCCAGGTGAGCTGCGCGCCCAGCGCCGAGCTCCACCAATCGGCGCTGATGCCGAAGATCTCGAACATCAGGCCGATGCCGATGCCGAGCACGTAGCCCGGCGCCACCAAGCTCGCGACCGCGAGATAGAACAACGCGCCGGCGCCGCGAAACTTCTCGCGAAACGCGAGCCCCGCCGATATCGAGACGGCCACGGTCAGCACCATCACGATCAGCGCCAGCGGCAGCGAGCGCCCGATCGCGCCGACCATGTCGCCGGTGTCGGCCTGCGTCACCAGCTGCACGAACCAGAAGATGCCGTGGCCGCGCATCGGGAACACCAGCCCGCCCTGCGGGCCCTGGAACGACAGGACGAAGATGCAGAACATCGGCCCGTAGAGGAACAGCACATAGGCGGCGAAGATTGCGGCCAGGAGATAGAAGGTCCAGGGTCGCCGGTCGCTCGAGCTCTGCATCGTGGCTCCCCTATTTCCGGTCCACGAGTTCCTTGCGCACGTCGACCGTGCGCAGGATCAGGCCCACCATCAGCATGACGATGATGATCAGGAACACCGACTGCGCCGCCGCCTGCGGGAACAGCAGGGTGGAGATGTCGTCGGAGACCGCCGACAGGATCGAGGCCCGGCTGCCGCCGCTCAGCACCTTGACGATGTAGAAATCGCCCATCACCAGCGTGACGACGAAGATCGATCCCAGCGCGATGCCGTTCTTGGTCAGCGGGATCACCACCTGGAGCATGGTCTGGAGCCGGCTGAGGCCGGCATCGCGCGCGGCTTCGAACAGCGCCCGGTCGATGCGGCTCATCGTGTTGAAGATCGGCACGATCATGAAGATCGTGAAGATGTGCACGTAGGAGACCACCACCGAGAAATCGGAGAACAGCAGGAATTGCAGCGGCTGGTGGATGACGCCGGTGCCGATCAGCGCGCTGTTGATCAACCCCTGCTTGCCGAGCAGCGGCAGCCAGGAAATCATCCGGATGATGTTCGACGTCCAGAACGGCACCGTGCACACCAGGAAGAGGCCGATGGCGATCAGCTTGCTGCGCACGTGGAAGACCAGGAAATACGCCACGAGAAAGCCGATGACCAAGGTGCATGCCCAGGTGATGACCGCGAATTTGATCATCGACCAGTAGAGGCTGTAGGTGAGGCCGGTATCGAGAACCGCGGCGTAGTTCTCCAGCGTGAAGCCGGGCTTCATTCCCATATCGTCATAATGGAAGAAGCTGACGGCCAGCACGATGAACAAGGGGAACACGAAAAATACCAGCAGCACGGCCACCAGGGGCAGAACCTGAAGCGCTAACCTCGTCCGAGCCGACACCATCGCTTAACCCGCATCCTCGTCGCTCCGCAGGGGGAGGGCGGACGGCCGCGCCGCCGCCCTCCGGTTACCGTCCAATCCTCAGGCGGCCTTGAACTCGTTCCAGCGCTGGATCATGTACTGGTTCTCGTCCATCACCGTGTTCCAGCACGAGATGTTGGTGAAGCGCTCGATGAAGGAGCCGCCGTCGCGCACCGCGCCGGGCTTGGCGATCGGCGCCCCATAGGGGTCCTTGATCACGTCCACGGCCGGCTTGCCGAGATACCAGTAGCCGTACTCGTTGGCGTCCATGAACTTCTCGGCGGTCTTCGGCACCGGGCTGTAATAGCCGTGCCGCGCGACGAAGGCGCCCTGCCAGCCCGAATAGTACCAGTTGAGATATTCGTAGGCCGCGTCGAGCTTCTTGCCGCTGAGGTGCTTCATCAGCCCCATGCCGTTGCACCAGCCGCGATAGCCTTCCTTGCCGTCGGGCCGCTGGTTGACCGGCGCGTAGATGCAGGGGATGCCTTTGGCCAGCACGGCGGTGACCGCCGGCGACCACATCGATTGCAGGATCACCTCGCCCGAGGCCATCAGCTCGACCGACTGCTCGAAGGTCGTCCAAGTGGCGCGGAACTGGCCGGCCTTCTTGAGCGCGATGAGCGCGTTGATCGTGGTGTCGATCTCTGCCCGCGTCATGTTGCCCTTGTTCTTGTAGACGATGTCGCCGCGCAATTCGCAGGCGAGCGCCGCGTCCATGATGCCGATGTTCGGCACGTCGAGGATCGCCGCCTTGCCCTTGTATTTGGGATCGTACAGATCCTTCCACTGGGTCACGGGATGATCGAGCAGGTCGGGCCGGTACCCCAGGCTGTCGCAATTGTAGACCTGCGGCAGCATGGTCATGTAGTCGTGCACGCCCTCGACGATCTTGGTGGCGTCCTTGGTCTCGACATACATCGCCTCATAGGGCGAGATGCCCTGGCGTGACACCTTCTTCCCCTCGTATTCGCCCTTGGTGAAGATCGGCAGCATGTTGTCGAATTCTTTGACGCGCTTGACCTCGATGCCCTGCACCAGCCCGTGCGCCACCGCCACCTTGGCCTGCCAGCCCTCGAGATCGGGGATGTCGACCGATTTCGGCTGGGTGATGAAGCGCGTGAGCGCGGCCGAGGTGTCGAGGTTCTGCATCACGACCTTGAAGCCCAGATCCTTCTGCGCCTGATCGCCGATCGCCTGCACCACCGAATAGGACACGCCGATATGGGTCAGCGTGATGTCCTTGATCTCCTGCGCCCAGATCATCGGCGCGCCGATGACCCCGCTGCCGGCCGCGGTGCCGATGGCTGCGGCCGTGCCCTTCAAGACGTTGCGGCGCGACACGAGAGTAGTCTTGCCGTTTCCCTTAGAAATACCGTGCTTGCTCCGGCGTTCGCTCATCTGGCCCTCCGATTAGTCTGTGCCGGCGCAAATCGTCCACATTGTGAGCACTCTGGTGAAAATCTGTGCATCACTTGGTCCGGCGCCATCGAACTTTGGAGAGACCATAAGTCCACTTGCTCCGGTACAGAAATTGCAAATGTTAATCGCAAGCATAAGCGGGAGTTATGTCGCCATGACCGCGGGGCATCTCGACATCCGGTCGCTGCGCTCCTTCGTGGCCGTGGTGGAGACCGGCAGCGTCACCGAGGCGGCCCGCCGGATGGGACGGACCCAGCCGGCGATCACGCTCCAGATCCGCCGCCTCGAGGAGCAGACGGGCAAGCAGTTCTTCGAGCCGATGGCGCGCCGGCCGAAGCCGACGCGCGACGGCGAGGTGCTGTTGGGCTATGCGCGCGCCATCCTGCGCATGCATGACGAGCTGTGGCAGCGGATGAACGCCAAGCATGTCGAGGGGCGGGTCGTGCTCGGCACCCCCGATCTCTACGCGGCCTATCTGCTGCCGCAGATCCTGACCAGCTTCCGCGCCGCATATCCCGGCGTCGAGGTCGATGTGCGCTGCGCGCTGAGCCGCACGCTGATGGAGGAGATCGACGCCAACGCCATCGACATCGCGCTGGTGACCGCCATGCCGGGCATCCGCGCCGGCGAGTTCATCCGCAAGGAGCCGCTGGTCTGGGTCGGCGGCCAGGGCCATGCCGCCTACAGCGAGAATCCGGTGCCGCTGGCGCTGCTGCCGCGCGGCAACCTCTATCGCGACGCCGCGCTCGCGGCGCTCGACCGCATCGGCCGGCCGTGGCGGCTCGCCTGCGTCAGCGAGAGCATCAGCGGCCTGCAGGCGGCGGTGTTCTCGGGCTTCGCCGTCAGCGTCGTGGCGAAGAGCGCGCTGGTCGCCGGCATGCGCGTGCTCGGCCGGCCCGAATCCTTCCCCGACCTGCCGGAAGTCGATGTGGTGATGCATCGCTGCCCCGGCCGGCCCAGCCCGGCCGCCGACCGGCTCGCGGATTTCGTCATCGCCAGCCTGCTGCGCGACAGCTTCGACGCCGCCGCGCCTGCCGGCGGGACCGCCTGAGCCGCGGAGCAACTGAATCCGCGCAAGCGCAAGAAGGTGCACCACGGAGACACGGAGGGCACGGAGAAGAAGTGTGTTCGGCGCGCGAAGCGCGCCATTCTTCCCTTCTCCGTGTCCTCCGTGTCTCCGTGGTCAAATCCTTCCCGCTCAGCGGCCGATGAGCGCGCGGATCTTCGCGCTGAAGGCCTCGAGGGTGAAGGGCTTCATCATGAAGTCCATGCCGGGCGCGAGGAAATCGGCGCGCAGCGCCGCGTCCTCGGCGTAGCCGGTGACGAACAGCACTTTGAGATCCGGGCGGTGCCGGCGGGCGATCTCGGCGAGCTCGCGGCCGTTGACGTGCGGCAGGCCGACATCGGTGACCAGCAGGTCGATCGCGCGCGGCGAGGCGAGGATCGCGACGGCGGTGCGGGCATCGGCCGCTTCGATATGGCGATAGCCCAGCCAGTCGAGCACTTCGAGCATCAGCAGACGCACATTCGTGTCGTCCTCGACCACCAGCACCATTTCGCCCTGGCCGCGCGTGTGCACGTCCGGCGCCGGGGCGGCTTGCTCGTCCTCGCGCAGGACGCGGCGCAGGTAGAGGATGACCGTCGTGCCCCGTCCGAGCCTGCTGTCGATCCGCACATGGCCACCGGATTGCTTCATGAAGCCATAGATCATGGAGAGGCCGAGGCCGGTGCCCTGGCCGATGGGCTTGGTGGTGAAGAACGGATCGAACGCGCGCGCGATCACATCGGGGCTCATGCCCGAGCCCGTGTCGGAGACGGCGATCATGACATAGTCGCCGGCCTCGACGCCGTCCTCGAGCCGCGGGTCGGCGGCAGACAGATGCACGTTCGCCGCCTCGATCGTCAGCCGGCCGCCCTCCGGCATGGCGTCGCGGGCGTTGATGGCGAGATTGAGCAGCGCGCTCTCGAGCTGGTTGGCGTCGGTCAGCGCCGGCCACAGCTCCCGGGGCAGCAGCATCTTCAGCTCGATGGTCTCGCCCAGCGTCCGCCGCAGCATGTCCTCGATGCCGGAGACGATGGTCGCGATCTGCTGCGGTTTGGTGTCGAGCGACTGGCGTCGCGAGAAGGCGAGGAGCCTTTGGGTGAGCGCGGCCGCGCGCTGCGCCGAGCTCTGGGCCGCATCCATGAAACGCTCGAGCCCGTCGGTGCGCCCGGCATCGAGGCGGCGGCGGATCAGATCGAGCGCGCCGGTGATGCCGGTGAGGAGGTTGTTGAAGTCGTGCGCGATGCCGCCGGTGAGCTGGCCGACCGCCTCCATCTTCTGCGCCTGGCGCAGCGCCTCCTCGGCCTGGCGCCGCTGGGTAAGCTCGACCGCTTCGGGGACGATGGCGATGACCGCGCCGGCGCTGTCGCGGATCGGGCGCATCGTGAAATCGAACCAGCGCCAGCCGCCGACCGGCAAATCCACGTGGATCTCGGCGCTGACGGTCTCGCCGCCGGCGACCAGCGGAATGGCGCGGCGCACCATCTCGGGCATGCCCGGCGTCGCCGCAAACCACGGCGTCTCCCAAAACGGCCGGCCGGCGACATCCTCCAGCCGCGCGCCGATGCCTCTGAGCGAGATCGCATTGGCCTCGAGCAGGATGCCCTCCGGCGTCAGCAGGCCCTGATACTGATAGCTCGTCTCGAAGATGGCCCTGAGGCGCGCCTTGCTCTGCAGCACCTGCGCCGTCCGCTCGGCGACGCGCTGCTCCAGCGTGTCGTTGAGCCGGCGCAGCCGGTCCTCGGCGCGCGCCCGTTGCACCGCCGCCCAGGTGCGCTCCGCGACCTCGCGGACCAGCGCCTCTTCCTCGTCGGTCCAGCGGCGCGGCGTTGTCTGGTGGACATAGAGCGCGGCGACGAAGCGGCCCCCCTTGACCAGCGGCACGGCAATCCCCGCCCGCATGCCGCCGATCGAGGCATAGGCTTGCGCGCTGCCATCGGTGCGGGGATCGCGAGGGGGTCGTCCAAGCGGACGGCGCGCCCGGCTCTGAAGTCGTTGATGAGGGCGGGACCGAAATCGTCGAGCCGCAAGCGCCCGGCGAGGCTCGGCATGACGCCATCGGTCCAATCCCGCTCGACCGTGAAGAACGCGCCGGTCTCATCGACCTCGCCATAGCCGCAGCGCCCGGCCAGGAGATGCCCGCCCAGCACCGCGCCCGCGGCGGTCATGATCTCGCGCGGCTCGTCCTGGTCGCGCATGGCCTGGTCGAGCTTGATCCAGAACGCCTGCCTGAGCTGCGCGCGCACGGCATCGGTGGTCTCGGTGCAGATGACGAGG
This sequence comes from uncultured Alphaproteobacteria bacterium, assembly GCA_963789275.1. Lineage (GTDB taxonomy): Bacteria > Pseudomonadota > Alphaproteobacteria > ATCC43930 > CGMCC-115725 > DAHUYF01. The sequence continues at coordinate 23,802 of CAWBKF010000007.1, read as the reverse complement.
ACGCCGCCGACGCCGTTCGGCGCGGTCTCGTCATCGATGGGGCCGTAGCTGTAGGTCCAGTAGACGTCCTCGCGCCGCCCGTTGCGCGTGATCGGCACGAGCTGGTTCTCGTGCCAGGTCGCGCCATCGCCGGCCATCACCTGGGCGATCTGCGGTCCGATGATGGGCCAGGTCTCGTCCCAGACCTCGCGCGCGGGACGGCCGAGCGAGCACGGGTGACGTTCCGGTCCGATCGACTGGCGGTAGGCGTCGTTATAGAGGCAGGCGCCGTCCGCGCCCCAGAAGATATAGACCGGGTGCCGGGTGTTGAGCAGCAATCGCACGGCGGTGCGCAGCGCCTGCGGCCAGGTTTCGGGCCGGCCGAGCGGCGAGGCCGACCAGTCATGTGCGCGCATCAGCGCGCCCATCTCGCCGCCACCCTTCAAAAACGAGATGTCGACCATGTCTGAGCCTGGCCGACAGGCTAGAAGGTGCCGCCCCGGCCCGCAAGCCGCGCGTCCCGAGCTGCGCGGCGACCAGCGCAAGCTCCTTCTCGCCGGAGCGATGGGTCCCTTCGATCACTGGCCTAGATATCGGGGTTGATTAGCTCACTCGGCGAGCGTAGATGGATCGTAGCAGACGAATTCGACCGTGTTCTCGTCGGGGTCGGACACGTAGATCGACCGCCAGCCGATCCACGGATGGATCTGCGTGTTCGGATTCAGCTCCCGTCGAGTAAGGTAATCGAGAACGCGGTCATGCGCGCCAAGCGAAATCTCGATTGCGAAATGGTGCAGGGTCGATAGCCGCGGATCGCTCCCGTCCCAGGTTTTCCCTTCGCGATTGGACGGCCAGTCGCGGCTGAAGAGACCGATGATCTGCGTATGCCCTTCGACGCCGTCGGCCACACGCATGAAGGCAATGGCGTCGTGCAGCACGCGGATTAGCCGGAATCCCAAGACATCGCGGTAAAACGCTATCGATCGCCGCAGATCTGCGACGCGCACCACGACCTCGCCAACGCCAAGCGGCTCGATCGGGTTGTCGGAGAGGTTGCTCGGCATAGGACCTCCACCCGACTGGATATGAAGCGATCCATCGAGCGATCGTATCCCAACTCGTCCCATTCCGCTCTAAGCGATCCGCTGCGGCGTGAAGTGACGCGGCGGCGCAACCAGCGCGTCTTGCGCGGCGACAAGCCGAAGCTCCTTCTCGCCGGAGCGCTCGGTCGCCTCGATCACCGCATAGACCGCGGACGCCGTGGCGGCGAGCGCCGCCGCCGTGTCGCGCTTGCGCAGGACATGGCCGAGGAAGAGGGCGGCGGCGAGATCGCCGGCGCCGTCGGCGACCATCGGCAGGCGCGGCGTCGCCACCACGAAAGCGCCGTCATCGCCGAGTGCCAGCAGCGCGATCGCGCCGGCGGCGGGGAGGCTGGTCGCCAGCACCAGGCGCGGACCCCGCGCGCGCAGGCGCGCTGCGGCGGCGAGCGCGTCGGCGATGGTCTCGACGCTGCTGCCGGCGAGCAGCGCCAGCTCGAAGCGGTTGGGGGTCAGGAGATCGGCGGCGGGCAGCGCGCGGTCGCGGAAGAATTCGGCGATGCCGGGCCGGACGAAGATGCCGGTATGGTCGTCGCCGATGACGGGATCGCAGCAATAAAGCGCGGCCGGGCTCGCCGATTTCACCGCGGCGACGGCGTCGAGCACGGCGTTGCCCAGCGCCGCCTCGCCGAGATAGCCCGACAGCACCGCCTCGCAGCGCGCGAAGCCGCCGCGCTCGCCGATGCCGGCGATCACCGCGGCGATGGTCTCGGCATCCCATGCCTTGCCGCGCCACGCGCCATAGCCGGTGTGGTTGGAGAATTGCACGGTGTCGACCGGCCAGACCTCGAATCCCAGGCGCTGCAGCGGAAAGACCGCGGCGGAATTGCCGACATGGCCATAGGCGACGGCGGATTGGATCGAGAGGATCGCCACGCGCGGCTCAGGCGAGCGCCGCCAGCGCCTGCGGCATGAAGAGCGGCGCCCATTCCTGGACGAAGTGCCCGGCCTCGGCGATTTCGATCGGCGCCGGGCAGTTGCGGATGAACGGCGCCAGCGCCCGCATCACCGGCGGCCCGAGCACCGGATCGGTCATGCCGATGACCATGGCGCTGCGCCCCGACCATTCCTCCCGCCACCAGTCGCGCGCGCGGCGCGACAGCGCGGCGCCGCCGGCATCGGGACGGTCGGGCACCAGCTGCGGGAAGCGGCGCACCCCCGCCTTGTAGCCGATGTCGGGGTAGGGGGCGCCATAGGCGGCGGCTTCTTCGGGGCGAAGCAGCGGGCAGGCGCGCGCCATCAGCTTCGCGACATTCATGTCGGGATTGGCGGCGCACCAGGCGCGCCAGGCGATGAAGCCCTCGGTGAGCGGCCGGTCGCCGGTGCCGAGCGCGGTGTTCATCACCAGGAGGCCGGTGAAGCGCTCGGCCATGTCCATCGGCAGGGTGAGGCCGATGAGGCCGCCCCAATCCTGGCAGACCAGCGTGATGTCGCGGAGATCGAGCCGATTGATGAAGGCGAGGAGCGCGTCGCGGTGGAAGTCGAAGGTATAGAGCGCGTCGTCCACCGGCTTGTCGGAACGGCCGAAGCCGAAGAAATCCGGCGCCACGGCGCGATGGCCGGCGGATGTCACGAAGGGAATGAGCTTGCGGTAAAGATAGCTCCAGCTCGGCTGGCCGTGGAGGCAGAGGAAGGTCCGTCTGGCCTGGCGCGGGCCCTCGTCGAGATAGTGGAGGCGCAAGCCGGCATAGCCTGCGAGGTCGTCGCAATAATGCGGCGCGAACGCGAAGCCCGGGAGTGCCGCGAAATGCTCGTCCGGCGTGCGCAGAGCCTCGATCATGGCGGTTTCCTCCCGCGCCCATCATGACTTCGCGCGGCGCTTCTGGCTATAGTGGCGGCTCCGCTTGGACGGAACGGAGAGCCCGCCATGGCCGCCACGCCGCGCCCGCGCCGCAGCGCCCTCTATATGCCCGGCGCCAACACCCGCGCGCTGGAGAAATCGCGCGGCCTGCCGGCCGATGTGCTGATCCTCGATCTCGAGGATGCGGTGGCGCCCGACGCCAAGGCGCAAGCGCGCGCCAATATCGCCGCGGCACTCGGCCAAGGCGGCTATGGCAGGCGCGAGATGGTGATGCGGGTGAACGGGCTCGCCACGCCCTGGGGCCATGCCGATCTCGCCGCCGCGGCGGCGATGCCGCTCGACGCGGTGCTGCTGCCCAAGGTCGAGAGCGCCGATGCGGTGCGCCAGGCCGAGGCGGTGCTCGCCGCCGCGGGCGCGCCGGCCGCGATGGCGGTGTGGTGCATGATGGAGACGCCGCTCGGCATGCTGCATGCCGAGGAGATCGCCGCGGCGAGCCCGCGCGTCGCCTGCCTGGTGATGGGCACCTCCGACCTCGCCAAGGATCTGCATGCCCGGCACACGCGCGATCGGCTGCCGATGCTGACCTCGCTCGGGCTCTGCCTGCTCGCGGCGCGCGCCTATCGGCTGGCGATCCTCGACGGCGTCCATCTCGATCTCGCCGACGACCCGGGCTTCGCCCAGTCCTGCGCGCAAGGCCGCGAGCTGGGATTCGACGGCAAGACGCTGATCCACCCCAAGACGCTGGAGGTCGCCAACGCCGCCTTCGCGCCCGCGGCGGACGAGGTGGCGTGGTCGCGCCGCATCATCGCCGCCCATGCCGAGGCGGAGGCCTCGGGCAAGGGCATCGTGCTAGTCGACGGCAAGCTCATCGAGAATCTCCATGTCGAGGACGCGCGGCGGACGGTGACGCTGGCCGAGCAGATCGCGGCGATGGCGGGAGCGTGAGCGGGCGATGACCGGCAAGACCGATCCCGGGCGGTTCTTCGAGGATTTCCGCCTCGGCGAGACGCTGGCGCATGCGACGCCGCGCACCGTGAGCAGGGCCGACGCGGCGCTCTACCTGGCGCTCACCGGCACGCGCTTTGCCGTCACTTCGGCCGATCCCTTCGCGCAGGCGCTGGGCTATAGGGCGGCGCCGCTCGACGATTTCCTCGCCTTCCATATCGTCTTCGGCAAGACTGTGCCGGACGTCTCGATAAACGCGGTGGCCAATCTCGGCTATGCCGCAGGATTGTTCGGCGTCCCGCTCTATCCCGGCGACACCGTCACCGCGCGCTCGGAGGTGGTGGGCTTGCGCGAGAACTCCAACCGCCAGACCGGCACGGTCTATGTCCGCTCGCGAGGAATCAATCAGCGCGGCGAGAGCATCGTCGACTATGTCCGCTGGGTGATGGTGCGGAAGCGCGACCCGGCCGCGCCGGCGCCGGCGCCGGCGCCGAGCGTGCCGAGCCTGCCCGAGGCGGTGGCGCCCGAGGCGCTGGCGATCCCCGCCGGGCTCGACGCCGCGCGCTATGACCGGGCGCTCGCCGGCGCGGCGCAGGGCTGGGAGGATTACGCGCCCGGCGAGCGCATCGACCATGTCGACGGCACGACCATCGAAGAGGCCGAGCACGCCATGGCGACGCGGCTCTATCAGAACACCGCCAAGGTCCATTTCAACCGGCACAGCGAGGCGAAGGGCCGCTTCGGCCGCCGGCTGATCTATGGCGGCCATATCATCAGCCTGGCCCGCGCGCTGTCCTTCAACGGCCTCGCCAACGCCTTCCGCATCGCCGCGCTCAATGGCGGCCGCCATGTCGCGCCGTGCTTTGCCGGCGACACCATCTATGCCTGGAGCGAGGTGCGCGACAAGGCGGCGATCCCCGGCCGCCGCGATCTCGGCGCGCTCAGGCTGCGCACGGTTGCAGCCAAGGACCACCCCTGCGCCGATTTCCCCGACCGTGCGGGCGATGCCCTATCATCCCGCCGTGGTCCTCGATCTCGACTACTGGGTGCTGATGCCGCGCTGACGGGGGAGAGAATGTGCAGGACGATGACGCTTGCGCTGCTGCTTGCTCTGGTATCTCTTCCGGCCGTCGCGCAAAGCGTGGCGACGATGCAGGCGCAGAACGATGCGATGGCTGCCGCTTTCGCCCGGCATGATGCTGGCGCGGTCCGCGCCATGTATGACGAAGATGCCTTCGTGCTGCCGGATCGCGGCGAGATGGTGCATGGCGCGGATCTCCTGCAGTTCTGGCAGGCGGTCGTCGAGCGCGTCGGCGATTTCAAGCGCGTTACCCTCGATGTCGAGCCTCTGGGCGCCGGTTTCGCCCAGGAGATCGGGCATTTCAGCTTCCAGATGCGACGAGACCTGAAAGAGACGTCGGGAAAATATGTCGTGGTGTGGCGCCAGCGCGACGGCGCCTGGAAGCGCATCGCCGATATCTGGAATACGGACCGCTGAGCCGTCATCCCACGCCCGTGAGTTTCGAATTGCCCGACCGAGCGGGCAATGCCTATCCTTCCGTTGATGCCGCGCTGAGCTGCGTGTCGCGCAGGAGGCGATGATGGATCAAGCGATTTCGACGGCGGCGGCCGCCGTCCCCGAGGACACCCGGATCGCGCGACAGTTCGGTCCGATCGAGTTCATCCGGCGCCTGCGCGAGGACGAGCTTTCGATCCTGGTGCCGGAGGTCTTCAGCCGAAATCTCCTTCATCAGCGCCTGCTGTTCCTGGACAGCTTCTTCATCAACCAGCCGGACTATATCGAGCACGTGCTGCTCGCCAATCACCGCAATTACCGCAAGAGCCACTTCCAGCGGAACATTCTGGGCCCGCTTCTCGGCGAGGGGCTGCTGCTGAGCGAGGGCGCGTTCTGGCAGCGCCAGCGCCGCTTCGCCGCGCCCGCTTTCCACCATCGGCGGATCGCCGACTTCGTCGCGGCCATGACCTCCTGCACCGCGACCGCGCTCGAACGATGGCGGGGCCGGACCGAGGCGTTTGACGTCACGCGCGAGATGATGGCGCTGACGCTCGACATCATCGCCCGCACGATGTTCTCGGCCGACATCTCTGGCGAGGTCGCAGCCGTGCGGCGCCTCATGGACGTCGTCATCGCGCGCAAGCCGAGCCTGCTCGATCTTCTCGGTCTTCCCGCCTGGGTCCCGCGCGGCGAGGCGCAGGTCCACCGTCGGGCCGTCGCGGAATTCGACGCCCTGGTGGCGCGGCTTCTGGCCGAGCGGCGGCGCGACGCGACCGATCGCGGCGACCTTCTCGCGATGCTGCTCGCGGCGTGCGACCCCGAGACCGGCGAGGGCATGACCGACAAGCAGCTGCGCGACGAGATCCTGACGATCTTCCTTGCCGGCCACGAGACGACGGCCAATGCCTTGAGCTGGACTTGGTATCTGCTGGCCCGGCATCCCGAGGCGGAGGTGCGGCTTCACGCCGAAATCGACCAGGTGCTCGGCGGCCGCGTGCCGAGCTTTGCCGACCTCGCCGAGCTCACATGGACGCGCATGGTCTTCGAGGAGGCGATGCGCCTCTACCCGCCGGCCTACGCGATCACGCGGGCTGCCATCGGCGAGGACCGGATCGGCGGCGTGCGCATCCCGCCGGGCGCGACGATTTCCATCTGGCCTTATGTGACGCATCCAATCCAAGCTCTGGCCGGAGCCCGAGCGTTTCGATCCCGAGCGCTTTTCTCCCGAAGCGGTCGCGCAACGCCATCGCTTCGCCTACCTGCCATTTGGCGGCGGACCGCGCGTTTGCATCGGCAACAGCTTCGCCATCGCCGAGGCGCAGGTGATCATCGCCGCTATCGCGCAGCGCTTCCGGCTGCGCCTCGCGCCCGGCCACCCGGTCCGGCCGATCGGGTTGGTGACGTTGCGCGCCAAGGACGGCATCTGGGTGACGCTGGAGCCGCGGCAGCCTCTATCAGGCGACGACGCTTAGCAGGCAGGGTGCGGGCTTTCGCGGTTGCCAGGGCAACCGCTGTCGCCCGCCAGCGACGACGCTGCGCGTCGCGCGGGCGCCAAAAGCAGAGAGGCGCCAGGACGCTCTTGCGAGCGCCGCTGACGCCTCTCGAGGAGCCGCTGCCGGCCCCCTGACTCATCGAGCGGATGGGCTTTCCCCATCGCTTGCGGCGTCCGGGCGGGACACCACCTTCTCCGGCGCCGGCCCCGCGAGGGCCCGGCGGCGGCGCGCAGCTCGCGCATCGCCCCGACCACCAACCGCGCGCGCTTCCCGAGGGATGCGCTCCCGATCTGGCGCCGCATGGCCGCCTGGGCAGGCAACCGGCGTCGCCCAGTGGCCGGGACAGGCGCAGAACCACCCGCCCCGACGCGGCTCGCGCTGTGACGCGCCGGCCGCATCGCCCCGAGAAACCCGCCTTGCGACGGGCTACGCGCAGAACCTCTCGGATCTCTTGCCCCGGGCCCACCGCCAGATGGACCCGCGGCTCCCGATCAAGGGGCCGACGCTCTCGCGAGCCATGCTATGATGATCGCAGAATCACGCTGTGCCACAAGAAGTTTTCTTGCGCGGGGCGAAAATTTCTGTGCATAAAATTGCGCGATTCGCACAGCTTGTCCTCATCCCGTCCCCAGGCTTTTCCACAATCGCCGTGCGCGAGGCGGCGCGCCGGCATGTCGGAGGCGGCGTTGACTTGGCCCGGGCGCGCGAGCTAGATGATGCGCGCGGCGCGCGCGCCGCGCCTCAGCGCAAGGCCCTCCCGCAATGACGCCCGCCGAACGGCCCCTCTCCCCTTTCCAGTTGGGCTCGACCTACAGGCTGCAGCTGACCTCGGTGCTGTCGTTCAGCCACCGCGCCACCGGCGTGGCGCTGAGCGTCGGCACCGTGTTCCTGGTGTGGTGGCTGGTCGCCGCGGCGACGAGCGACAGCGCCTTTGCCACGGCGCAATGGTTCATGGGCTCCTGGCTCGGGCTGCTGATGCTGCTCGGCTGGAGCTTCGCGTTCTTCTTCCATCTCTGCAACGGCATCCGCCATCTCGTCTGGGATGCGGGCTATGGCTTCGAGCTGCGCACCGTCTACGCCTCGGGCTGGACGGTGGTGGCGGCGAGCATCGTGCTCACCGTCATCGCCTTTGCCGCCGGCCTCGCGGTGCGGGGCTAGCGATGGCGGAGCCGCGCCTGCGCTCGCCGCTCGGCCGCGCCATCGGCCTGGGCTCGGCCAAGGAGGGAGTGCAGCATTGGTGGGCGCAGCGCGTCAGCGCGGTGGCGCTGATCGTGCTGGGCCTGTGGTTCGTGGCCTCGCTGATCTCGCTGGCCGGCGCCGACCGCGCCGCGGTCGTCGCCTGGCTGCATCATCCGCTGCCCGCCATCCTCACCGTGCTGCTGCTGATCGCCGTCTTCTACCACGCGGCGCTCGGGTTGCAGGTGGTGATCGAGGACTATGTCCATTCGGAATGGCTCAAGCTCTCGACGCTGGTGGCGATGCGGCTCATATCCATAGCGCTCGCCGTTGCCGGCATCTTCGCCGTGCTGCGGATCGCCTTCGGAGGCTGAGGGACCATGGCGCAGGCTTACGAGATCGTCGATCACGCCTATGACGTCGTCGTGGTGGGCGCCGGCGGCGCGGGTTTGCGCGCCACCCTCGGCATGACCGCGGCGGGGCTCAGGACAGCCTGCATCAGCAAGGTCTTCCCGACGCGCAGCCATACCGTGGCGGCGCAAGGCGGCATCAGCGCCGCGCTCGCCAATATGAGCGAGGATGACTGGCGCTGGCACATGTACGACACGGTCAAGGGCTCCGACTGGCTCGGCGACCAGGACGCGATCGAGTATATGTGCCGCAATGCGATTCCGGCGGTGATCGAGCTCGAGCATTTCGGCGTGCCGTTCTCGCGCACCGAGGACGGCAGGATCTACCAGCGTCCCTTCGGCGGCCATACCGTGCATCACGGCAAGGCCATGGCCAAGCGCGCCTGCGCCGCCGCCGACCGCACCGGCCACGCCATCATCCACACGCTCTATCAGCAGTGCCTCAGGCACAACGCCGAGTTCTTCGTCGAGTATTTCGCCCTCGACCTCATCATGGACGAGGACGGCGCTTGCCGCGGCGTGCTCGCCTGGGATCTCGCCACCGGCACGCTGCACCGCTTCCGCGCGCATCAGGTGGTGCTGGCCACCGGCGGCTATGGCCGCGCTTATTTCTCCTGCACCTCGGCGCATACCTGCACCGGCGACGGCAACGCCATGGTGCTGCGCGCGGGACTGCCGCTGCAGGACATGGAGTTCATCCAGTTCCACCCCACCGGCATCTACGGCGCCGGCTGCCTGATCACCGAAGGCGCGCGCGGCGAGGGCGGCTACCTCACCAATTCCGAAGGCGAGCGCTTCATGGAGCGCTACGCGCCGACCGCCAAGGATCTCGCGTCCCGCGACGTGGTGAGCCGCGCCATGACCATCGAGATCCGCGAGGGCCGCGGCTGCGGGCCGCACAAGGACCACATTCTGCTGCATCTCGAGCATCTCGATCCCAAGGTGCTGCATGAGCGGCTGCCCGGCATCTCCGAGACGGCGAAGATCTTCGCCGGCGTCGATGTCACACGCGAGCCGATCCCGGTCTTGCCCACGGTCCATTATGACATGGGCGGCATCCCGACCAATTATCACGGCGAGGTCATCCACCCGACCGCCGACGATCCCGAGCGCACCGTGCCCGGCCTGATGGCGATCGGCGAGGCGGCCTGCGTCTCGGTGCATGGCGCCAACCGCCTCGGCTGCAATTCGCTCCTCGACATCGTCGTCTTCGGCCGCGCCGCGGCGCATCGCGCCGCCGAGCTGGTGCGGCCGGGGGCGCCGCACAAGCCGCTCGCGGGCTCGGCGAGCGACGCGACGCTGGCCCGGCTCGACCGCGTGCGCAACGCCAAGGGGACGCTGAAGACCGGCGAGATCCGGCTCGCCATGCAGCGGACGATGCAGAACGACTGCGCCGTCTTCCGCACCGCCGAGACGCTCGAGCAGGGCCGGCGCAAGATCGACGACATTGCGGCGTCGATCAAGGATCTCGCGATTTCCGACCGCTCGATGATCTGGAACACCGATCTGGTCGAGGCGCTCGAGCTCGACAACCTCCTGGCGCAGGCGGTGGTCTCGCTCCATTCCGCGGTCAACCGCACCGAGAGCCGCGGCGCCCATGCGCGCGAGGATTTTCCCGAGCGCGACGACAAGAACTGGATGAAGCACACCGTCTCCTGGCTCGACGGCGCCGGCAAGGTGCGGCTCGATTATCGCCCGGTGCATATGTACACGCTGTCGAACGAGGTGCAGGTCGTCCCGCCCAAGGTGCGCGTCTATTGAGAAGAAGAAGGGGAATGGAGAGGGTCGATGGTTGAATTCACCCTGCCCGCCAATTCCAAGGTGGGCGCCGGCAAGACCTTCAAGGCGCCCGCCGGCGCCAAGCGGGTGAAGGCGTTCAGGATCTATCGCTGGGACCCCGACACCAGGGCCAATCCGCGGCTCGACACCTACGAGATCGATCTCGATGCCTGCGGCCCGATGGTGCTGGACGCGCTGATCAAGATCAAGAACGAGATCGACACGACGCTGACCTTCCGCCGCTCCTGCCGCGAGGGCATCTGCGGCTCCTGCGCCATGACCATCGACGGCACCAACACGCTGGCCTGCCTCAAGGGCATCGACGAGATCAAGGGCGAGGTGCGGATCTATCCGCTGCCGCACCTGCCGGTGATCAAGGATCTGGTCCCCGACCTCACCCATGTCTACGCGCAGTACCGCTCGATCAAGCCGTGGCTCGAGGCGGAATCGGCGCCGCCGCCCGACCGCGAGCGCGCGCAATCGGTGCCCGAGCGCGAAAAGCTCGACGGTCTCTGGGAATGCATCCTGTGCTTCTGCTGCTCGACCAGCTGTCCCAGCTATTGGTGGAACGGCGACCGCTATCTCGGCCCGGCGATCCTGCTGCAGGCCTATCGCTGGCTCGCCGACAGCCGCGACGAGAAGACCGGCGAGCGCCTCGACGCGCTCGAGGACCCCTTCCGGCTCTATCGCTGCCACACCATCATGAACTGCACCCGCACCTGCCCCAAGGGCCTGAACCCGGCCAAGGCCATCGCCGAGATCAAGAAGATGATGGTGGCGCGAAGATAGACGCCGCGAGCGCTCTTGCGCTCGTCGGGGGCGGGCGCCAGCGGTTGCTCTTGCAACCGCGAAAGCCCGCGCCGTGCGGGCTAGCAATGATCTGCTCCACACCCACCTCATCCTAAGTCCTTCTCCGCCCTGAAGGGCGGAGAAGGACTTGCCGCTGCGGCTAGCCCGCGCTGTGCGGCTCTCGCGGTTGCTTAGCAACCGCTGACGCCGCCCCCGACGAGCGCAAGAGCGCTCGCGGGGATGTCACAACTCTCTCTCCTGTCTCGTCTTATCGGGCAGGAAGGAGAACCGCCATGGCTCGATCGCTCATCTGGGTGTTTGGCTTGGCGCTCGCCGCCAACGGCCTCATCATGCTGGCGGTGCCGGCGCCGTGGTACGCCTTGGTCCCCGGCGTTGCCGACACCGGGCCGCTCAATGTGCATTTCATCTGCGATATCGGCGCGGCCTACCTTGTCGCCGGCGGCGGGGTCATCGCGTTCCTGCGCGATCCTGCGCGCTCGTCCGGCTGCGCTCGCCGCTGGCGCCTTCCTGACGCTGCACGCTCTGGTGCATCTGGGCGAAGCGGCGGCAGGGCGCGAGAGCCTTCTCCAACTCGCCCGCGATCTGCCCCTGGTGATCGTGCCGGGACCGCTCCTCTTCCTGCTGCTGCGGCGGCGACCCCTATCGAAAAAGGAGACACGCTATGCTGAAATGGCTGATGCGGCGGCGGATCGCCGCGTTTGAACGGAAGTTCGGCTATCCCATGGACTACGCCCGCGAGATCCTCGAGGTGAGCCCGCGCGCGCTCCTCGCCTATGGCCGGATCAGCGCGCTGGCGCACTATCGCCACGACCTGCCGGTCGCGGCCGGCTATGCCGCGACGCTGGTCGCCGCCAAGGCCGAGGATTGCGGCCCGTGCACGCAGCTTGCCGTCACCATGGCCGAGCACAACGGCGTGCCGCCGGCCGAGATTCGCGCCGTGCTCGCCGGCGACGAGCCGGCGATGAGCACGGGCGTGGCTTTGGCCTTCCGCTTCGCCGAGGCGGTGCTGGCGCATGATCCCGCCGCCGATGCGCTGCGCGAGGAGGTGGTCCGTCGCTGGGGCCGCCACGCTCTGGTCTCGCTGGCTTTCGCCATCGCCGGGGTGCGGGTGTTCCCGACCGTGAAATACGCGCTGGGGCATGGCCAGGCCTGCACGCGGATCATCGTCGGCGGCAGCCCGATGCCGGTGCTGCGGCGCGCCGCATGAAGGCTGCGGCGGAGAGCGCGGCGGCGCGGGAGTTCGAGACCCATCGGCGGCATCTGATGGGCCTCGCCTACCGCATGCTGGGCTCGCTCGCCGAAGCCGAGGATGCGGTGCAGGAGGCCTATCTGCGCTGGCACGCGGCCGAGCGCGGCGCGGTGGAGAATCCGCGGGCCTTTCTCTCGACCATCGTGACGCGGCTCTGCCTCGACCAGCTCAAATCGGCGCGCGCGCGGCGCGAGAGCTATGTCGGCCCGTGGCTGCCGGAGCCGGTGCTCGATACCGCCGCGCTCGACGCCGAGAGCGCCAGCGACTACGCGCATGATCTCTCGGTGGCGCTGATGCTGACGCTCGAGCGCCTCTCGCCGCTGGAGCGCGCCGCCTTCCTGCTGCACGATGTCTTCGACATGGACTTCGCCGCTGTCGCGCGCGCGCTCGGGCGCAACGAGGCCGCCTGCCGCCAGCTCGCGGCGCGCGCCCGCGGCCATGTGCAAGCGGCGCGGCCGCGTTTCACGCCGTCGCCGGATGAGGGCGCACGGCTCGCCGAGGCCTTCCGCCAGGCGGCGCAAAGCGGCGACGCCTCGGCGATGGCGCGCCTCTTGGCGGCGGATGCGGTGCTCTTGAGCGACGGCGGTGGCAAGCGCCGCGCCGCGCTCCACCCGATCCATGGCGCCGACAAGATCATGCGCTTCTTCGCCGGCATCGCGAAGAAGGGGCACAATCGAGGCTGGCGGATGCGCGCGGCGCGCATCAACGGGCTGCCCGGGTTCGTACTCGCCGACGGCCAGGGCTCGGTCCAGACCAGCGCGTTTGCCGTCGAGGACGGCCGCATCGCCGCGATATATCTCGTCGCCAATCCGGACAAGCTGCAACGGGTGGCGTTCTAGCGCGCGCCACCATCCTCGCTTTCCCCGCGAAAGCGGGGACCCAGGGCAGCCGACGTGCGGTTGCTTCTGGGCCCCCGCTTTCGCGGGGGCGGCGGTGATGGTTCTGTCTTCGCGGGACATGCTCTAGCACGGATATCTCATTTGACAACACATTGTCAATATGACATCATCATTTCATGAACAAGCGCGCCGTCCTGACCGAGCTGATCATCGAGATCTTCCGCTTGAATGGCCGCCTGCTCGCGGCGGGCGATGCGCTCGTGGCCGATCTGGGCATCACCAGCGCGCGCTGGCAGGTGCTCGGGCCGATCGCGCAGTCGCCGGTGCCGCTGCCCGTCGCTCACATCGCGCGCAACATGGGGCTGACCCGCCAGGCCGTGCAGCGTCTGGCGAACGAGCTGGAAGGCGACGGGTTGGTACGGTTCGCCCCCAACCCCCACCACCAGCGCGCGAAGCTCGTGCTGCTCACCGCGCGCGGCAGGGCGGCCTATGACGCCGCCATGAAACGCCAGAGCCCCTGGGCAAGCCGCCTCGCGGAGGGGCTCAGCGCCACCGAGATCGACCGCGCCGCGGCAACCCTGCGCGCGCTCCGGCAGCGTCTCGATGATCGGTCAGAAAAAGGAGATGACGATGCTTAAGCGTGTTCATCCTATTGCCGGCGCGATCGCCCTGTTGGCCATCCTCACCTTCTGGCTCTCGACCGTCGGCTCGGAGCTCTTCGGCTCCGTCGCGACGGTGACGCAGGTGAAGCTGGCGATCCCGTGGGGGCTGCTGATCCTGGTGCCGGCACTGGTCGTCACTGGCGCGTCCGGGTTTCGCTTGGCAGGCGCCTCGTCGGAGCCGCGGATCGCGCGAAAGACGCGCCGCATGCCGTTCATCGCCGGCAATGGCGTGCTGATCCTCCTTCCGGCGGCGCTCTATCTCGCGTCGCTCGCCTCGCGCGGCGAGTTCGGAGGCGCTTTTTACGCGGTGCAGGCGGTCGAGCTGGTGGCCGGCGCGATCAATCTCACGCTGATGTCGCTCAACGTCCGGGATGGCTTGCGGCTCACGGGGCGGTGGAGATGAGCGTCTGAGGGGTGCTTGTCCGCACCCGCTGCCGCCGATCCCGACGAGCGCCAAGAGTTCGAACTCATAGGTGAGATTGCAGGTAGCGGGTGCGAGCAATCCGGCGCGAAAGGAGCTTGACACTGGCGATGAAGAGCCAAGCTTGGGCGCTTTCGACGGACGCTTCGAAGGCTCTGGCGAGGCGGCGATTGCGGTTAAGCCAGGCAATGGTGCGTCCGCCATATCGCTTGCATAGCGCAGCCCATCCCGCCGATAGTTCGGCCGAGTCATCTCAGTCCATGCCATCGATGACTCCGTCGTAGCGCGCAACCCTTAGGGCCGGATGATGCGAGGCGCGGGCGCGTAACAAATGCAGCTAACGCCTGGCACCCGCCGAGGCTCCCAGCTGCGGCGGGCTTCTCCACGCATGGGGCCCGTCTCCCGCAACCACCCTCCGCCAGCGCGGAGATCAGGATCAGGAGACGAGAACCTGATGTCTCACACACGCCGAATCTTTTCCTCCCATCCGCCGCTCGCGCCGACGACCGGGCGCTCGGGCGGCAGCCGCTTGGCGACGGCTTGCATCGCCCTCCTTCTTGCCGCCGCATCTCAGCCAGCGGAGGCGGAGGCAGGGCTCGATCTGACGCTGCCGTCACCGAGCACTCCCGCGTCATCGGCGCCTGCCGCGGCGGCACCGGCCGGTGCCGATGGCGTTTCGGCCTTCCTCTCGGCCTGGGCGGCGCAGGCGGCGCGGGCGCGGGCGACGCAGCCGAGCTGGAGCAGCCCGCTGGTCACCACCACCGCCCTGCTCGAGCAGCGGCTGCGCTTCGATATCGATGAGCAGCATGCCGGCAACGGCACCAGCACCGCGGTGGTGGATAGCGGCAAAGGCTTAGACTTGATCGTGAGCGACACCAACGAGATCCAGCTTGCCGCGCCGGCTTACGACATCCGCAGCAGCCAGACCGCGCTGAGCGGCTTCGCCGACTGGGCGTTCCTGCGCGTGGAACAGCGGCTGGCGAGCAGCCCGGAAAGCGGCGGCAATTACGTGCTGACGGTATGGCTGCAGGTCCAGGCCCCCACGGGCATCGAGCCGCTAACCAGCCACGCCTGGACCTACCTGCCCACCGTCGCGTTCGGTAAGGGATGGGGGAACTTCGACATCCAGGGGACGGTCGGCGGCGCGCTGCCGGCCTCGCACACCGCGACACTCGGCGACCAGATCCAGGCGAATATCGCACTCCAGTACCACGTGCTGGATGTGTTCTGGCCGCAGATCGAGACGAACTGGATCTATTACGCGGGCGGTCAGCGCGGCGGGCTGAACCAGGTCTATCTCACCCCGGGGCTTGTGATCGGCCGCTTTGCGCTCGCCGACGATCTGCGCTTCACCTTCGGCTTCGGTTACCAATTCGCGGTCGCGCCAGCCCGTTGACACCGGCCTATGACCACGCCTGGCTGTTCACCTCGCGTCTCAATTTCTGATGAGTGGAAATTGGGAATCACAGGCTACTGAAACCACTCAATTTATTTTTCGGTCAGCCTCTAAGGCGCTCGCGCGGGCATGGCGCAATCGAGGACGAGAATCGCGGCATCGCGGCCGGCATCGGCGGGCTCGACCTGCCAGCTTTCATCGTCGCGCAGGCGGTGGAAGCGCACGGCGCAGCTGCCGTCGCGCGGGTGATGCGTGAGGATGACGCGGAAGGGGCCGGCGGCGCCGCAGCGATCGAGCATGTCGACGAGCTGGCCGGCATAGGTCAGCGCAGTGGCGAGCGCATGGTCGGGCATGGCGGCGATGCCGTCGAAATGCAACCGGTTGACGGCGCATTCATAACCGGTGCGGTCGTGATGGCGCTTCAGGTCGAAGGCGCGGGCGTCGGGCTGCAACGCCTTGAGCAGGACGCAGCCCTCGCTCTCGATGACGCCGTCATCGAGATAGCGCAGGATGCGGCCGCTCACCGGCGGCAAGGAGGCGGAAGCGAGCTTGTCGATGAGCCGCTGCATCGGAGCGTTCGCGCGGATGGTGGGACGGCCCATCGTCTCGCCGCCTCAATCGGCGAAGGCGGCGTAGACGAGGTCGCGGATCAGCACGCGGAAATACTCGCGCTGGCCGGGCCCCTGGATGAGCAGCATGGCGAAGAGCTGCTCGGCGGGATCGACCCAGAAGGTCGTGCCGGCGAGCCCGCCCCAGTAATATTGGCCGGTGGAGCCCGGCACCTGCGCGATCCCGGGCTGGAGGCGCACGGCGAAGCCCAGGCCGAAGCCGTAGCCGGGGATCAGCAGATCGGGCGCGCCGGGGATGCCACCGAGATGATCGGCGGTCATGTACTCGACGGTCTTGCGGCTCAGCAGGCGCACGCCGTCGAGCGTGCCGCCGGCCAGCAGCATCTGCAGGAAGCGCGCGTAATCCATCGCCGTCGACACCAGCCCGCCGCCGCCGGATTCGAAGCTCGGCTGCTGGCGGACCTCGAGGAGCTGCGCGTCGGCGCCGGTGTCGGGGTCCCTGGGAAAGGCTTCGGCGAGGCGCTGGTGCTTCGCCGGCGGCACGAAGAAATCGGTGTCCGTCATGCCGAGCGGCTTCAGGATGCGCTCGGCCAGCACCGTGCCGAGGTTCTCGCCGGTCAGCACCTCGATGACGCGGCCGAGCACGTCGGTCGAGCGGCTGTATTCCCACCGTGTGCCCGGCTGATGCATCAGCGGCAGTGCGGCCAGCGTCGCCGCCTGCTCGGCATTGGTCTGGTTGCGGCGGAAGACCTTCGCCTCCATGTACATCTTCTGCACCGGGGCGTTGCCGCGGAACTCGTAGGTGAGGCCCGAGGTGTGGCGCAGCAGATCCTGCAGCGTGATATCGCGCTCGGCCGGCACCAGCTCGATGCGGCCGCCACGCTCCACCGCCACCGTGGGGCTGGCGAATTCCGGCAGGTATTTCGCCAGGGGATCGCCGAGCAGGAAGCGGCCTTCCTCCCACAGCATCATCGCCGCCGCGGAGACGATCGGCTTCGTCATGGAGTAGATGCGGAAGAGGCTGTCCTTGTGCAGGCCGGCGCCGCTGACGGGATCGCGCGCGCCCAGCGCCTCGAAATGCGCCACCTTGCCGCGCCGCGCCACCAGCGCCACCGTGCCGGGGACGCGACCGCCGTCGATCTCGCCGCGCAGCACGTCGCTGAGACGGGTCAGGCGCTGGCTCGACAGCCCGACCTCTTCGGGCACGGCGAAGGGCAAGGACGGCGTCGTCGTCATGTCATCGGCTCCTGTAAGGGGGTCGTGCCGCGCTCACTCTAGCCCGGATTTCTCACACAGGCACGTGCTGCGTGGAACCCGGAGGGACGGCGATCTTTGACGCCAGGGCAGGAGCCGGGACGCGCGGCGATGCGCCGCATCGTAAGCGTCCCGGCGACCTTTCAATTACCCACAATTTCTGCTCCGACAGTGGCGCCCAGCGCAATGTCGGTGAGCCGCGATAGTCCGCGCCACATGACTGTGTTGCCGGGCGGAGGATCGTTGGCGCGGGCGAGATAGCCACCGAGTCTCGCGATCTTGGTCAGATAATGCGAGAGGGTCTTCCGACGAGCTTGCGGCTTGTCGTTCACGAGGCGGTCGAGCACGGCAATTTCGGTCGCAGTCAATGCGAGAGTTGGCGGCGCGTCCGGAGATGAGCGATTGAGCATCGTCATCCAGAAGATCCGCCAACTCAGGATGCAAAAGACCGAGACCAGATTGGCCAGGCGCTGGGCGGTCCTGAGCTTCAATTCCTCGGCTTTGCAGCCCGATTTGAGGATCTTGTGGAACACCTCGATCTTCCATCTCAAGGCATACCATTCGAGCTTCTCGATGGCATCCGCGCGGGAGCCAACGGGCAGATCGGTGATCAGCCGCCAGTCGATCTTCTTTCGGTTCTTCGGCGTGCCGCGCTCTTCGGCATGGATCACGGTCAAGGTCAACGCGGAATAGCGTTTCTGCTTTCCGATCGGCGGCAGGACGCGAATCTTGCGATACCTGATCTCGAGAACGGCTTCGTCCGGATCGCCGTGGTTGTCTCTAACGTCGATGCGATGCAGCCCTTTGACGGCCACCTCTTCCATTTCGTCGGCGACCGTGTGATCTCCGTCTCCAGCCAGGCGATCGACGCAGGTCCTGATCAGAAAATGCGTTCCGGCCTCTTGGGCTGCGCAGAAAAGCTCATAGATGTCGCTCTCGCGATCACCGATATGAACGCATCGTCCCGGGTCGCCTAGAAGCTCCGTGGATTGCTGGACATTTTCCAGCCACCGGATGCTTTCCTTCTTCTCGATGGGAATGCGCGTCGGATTGATCTTCTTCTTGAGCGCGTTGGTCCCTTTGAATTTCTTCCGGGTCCAGAATTTGACGGCCGCCAGCCCGAGCGGCAGCCCTTCCGTCGTCACCGCAAGGCTCGAGTGCATCAGGATGCCGCAAACCGTGTGCGATCTCAGACGGCCCGCCTTGTCCCGTCCGCTGTTTATGCTCTTCGTTATCCCGATCGCGTCCGTGTTCTCTCTTTGGTAGGTGAACTCGGTCGTATCATGGAGCACAAGGACGGGGCCATCGGTCGCGACCGTGCGGTCACGCGTCGATTGAAAGTGACCGGCCAAGATGCCCGCCTCACTGACCCGGTCGTTGGAGAAAAAGCGATAGGCTGCCTTGGTGTTGGCCCAATCTTGGCAGACGAGCGGAATGCTTTGCCCCATAGCGCTCCCGAGCTGCGCCACCAGCTTGCGGAGCCGTTTGTTCAGGCGCTCGTCCGCAAAACTGCAGCCAGCAAGCTCGCGATCAAACCATGCGTCGGTTGCTTCGTCCATTGGCACCGCTCCGTCAGCGATTCGGTGCCAGACAAGGAATCACAGCCGATTCCTGCCACGCAACAGTTTGTGCGCTCCCTCAGCGCGCTCGACTAGATGTGGGTAATTGAAAGCCCGGCGACGCCCCCTGGCGTCAAAGATCGCCGTCGCAGCGCGTACCTGTGTGAGAAATCCGGGCTTGCCGCTGCCATGCCGCGCGCCCAGCGTTGCTTGCCGAGGGAGGCAGCGCTATACGGAAATTTGTTCAAAACGGGGGAAACGCCATGCCGGTCGCGATCGTCGGCTTTTATGCCGGGCTCAACGCGCTCGTCGTGCTGACGCTGGCGGTGCTGGTGGTGCGCCAGCGCGGGCGGACCAAGACGCTCTTCGGCGCCGGCGAGAACCCGGCGCTGCAACAGGCGATCCGCGCCCATGGCAACATCATCGAATACGCCCCCTTGATCCTGCTGCTGCTGCTGGTGCTGGCGCTGCTCGGGCTGGGCGCGTCGTGGCTGCATGGGCTCGGCATCGCGCTGACGCTCGGCCGGGTCCTGCATGCCTGGGGGCTCTCGACCAATCCCGGCACATCCTTCGGCCGCAGCGCCGGCATCCTGCTGACCTGGGTGACGCTGGCCGCGGCGCTGGTGCTCTGCATCGTGCTGGGCGCGATGGCGATGTGAGGGATCGCCGATCGCCTCAGCCGGTCTCGATCTCGCCGTCGATCTCGTGATGGAGCCCGATCTCGGGCAGCGTCAGCACCATCCGCGCCGTGAGCCGCGCGCCGGGCCCGATCTTGGCCGACGCTGCCGCCGCGCGCACCGCCGTCTCGATCTCGCGCTGCGAGGTGACGCCGACGGTCTTGAGGAATTTCCGGATCGACATGTTGAAGCGGTCTTCGTCCATGGCAAGCCTCCTTGTCCCATGTCCCTCATCCTAAACGCCGGGACAGGGCGATCCAGCTTGACCGTGCGGCCCGGTGAGCGCATTCTGTATACAGAATGTAGAAGGCGATCATGCAGCGTCTTGCCGTCCAGCCCGATCTGGTGGAGCGCGCCTATGGCGCGATCCTCGATGCCATCTGCGACGGCACGCTCGCGGGCGGCGCCAGGCTGACGCAGGAGGAGCTGGCGGAGCGGCTCGACGTGTCGCGGCAGCCGGTGATGCAGGCGCTGCTGCTGCTGAAGAAGCAGGGGTTTCTCTGCGAGGCCGGGCGGCGCGGGCTGCAGGTGGCGGCGCTCGATCCGGCGCAGGTTCTGCATCTCTACGAGATCCGCGGTGTGCTCGACGGGCTCGCTGCGCGCGGCGCCGCCGGGCGCGGCGCGGCCGAGGCGAAGCGGCTGGGCCCCGCGCTCATCGCCGCCGGCCGCCGCGCCGCGCGCCGGCGCGAGATCGCGGCCATGATCGCCGCCGACATGGATTTCCACCGCCTGCTCTACGCGCTGTCCGGCAACCCGCTGATCGCCGACGCGCTGGCGCTGCATTGGCAGCATGTGCGCCGCATCATGGGCGCGGTGCTGCGGAACGCCGGTGCCGGCGACGGCGTCTGGGACGAGCATGAGGCGATCCTCGCCGCGGTGATCGAGGGCAAGGCGGAGCTGGCCGAAAAGCTGTCGCGCGCGCATGCGCAGGCCTCGGCGCAGGCGCTCGCGCTGGGCCTGGTGGCGGCGGGCGAGGGCAAGCGGGCCGTCGGTTGAAACGCAAAGGGAGGACAGCATGAAGCTCACAGCGGCGCAGCGCGCGGAATTCGAGGAGCAGGGCTATCTCTTCCTGCCGAGCCTGTTCACGCCTGAGGAGATGGATCTGCTCAATGCCGAAGTGCCGGGCCTCTTCGCGCAGCAGCGTCCGGAGGTCTGGCGCGAGAAAGGCTCGGATGCGCCGCGCACCGCCTTTTACGTCCAGACCTGGAACGAGGCCTATGCGCGCCTCGCGCGCCATCCGCGCCTGGTCGAGCCGGGGATGCAGCTCCTCGGCTCCGACAAGCTCTATATGCATCAGTTCAAGATCAACGCCAAAGCCGCCTTCGACGGCGCGGTGTGGCAATGGCACCAGGACTACGCCACCTGGTACGAGGATGACGGCATGCCGCAGCCGCGGGCGATGAACATCGCGCTGTTCCTTGCCGAGGCTAACGAGTTCAACGGACCGCTTGATGTTCATCCCGAGAAGCCATCGCCGCGGCCGGCTCGAGGCCGGGCATGATGTGACGACGACGAGCTACCCGCTGTGGACCGTCGACAACGAGACCATCACGCGGCTGGTCAGCGACGGCGGCATCGTCGCGCCCAAGGGACCACCCGGCTCGGCGCTGCTGTTCCACGGCAATCTCGTCCACGCCTCGGGATCGAACCTGACCCCATGGTCGCGCTGGATCGTCTATCTCTCGCTCAATCGCTGCGACAACGCCATCCGCCGCTTCAAGCGCCCTAACTGGATCGCCAACCAGGATTTCACCCCGATCGAGATGCTGCCCGACGATTGCCTCGTGACCTATGCGCGGGAGCGCCAGGCGGTGGCGTAAGAAGCTGTCAGCTATCGGCCGTCAGCTATCAGCTAATGGAGTGGATTTCGTTTAGATGGAATCGGCATTTCTCTACAACCGCCGTTTCCGCGAAAGCGGGAACCTAGAGCTGCGGCGCTCTGTCGCTGGCTCTGGTTCCCCGCTTCCGCGGGGAAGGCGGGGTTGTTGGTTCCAGCTTTTCGGAATTGCTGCAGCCGCCGCTTCTTGCTGATAGCTGACAGCTGACAGCTTTGAGGAGAAGCCATGAACCTCGCGACGAAATTGCGCGAACGTGCCGAGGCGGGACGGCCCGTCCGCATCGGCCTCATCGGCGCCGGCAAGTTTGGCGCGATGTTCCTGTCCCAGGCGCCGCGGACGCCGGGCCTCCATGTCACGGCCATCGCCGATCTCGCGCCGGCGCGCGCGCGCGAGCAGCTGGCGCGCATCGGCTGGCCGGCCGAGCAATGCGCGGCGAAGACCGTCGCCGAGGCGGTGGCGCGCGGCGGCACCTGGGTTGGCGACGATGCGGCGGCGCTGATCGCCGCCGACGGCATCGAGGTGGTGATCGACGCCACCGGCCATCCGCCTTCGGGCATCCGCCACGCGCTGCTGTGCTGCGAGCACGGGAAGCACATCATCATGGTCAATGTCGAGGCGGATGTGCTGGCGGGGCCGCTCCTGGCGCGGCGTGCCGCTGCGGCGGGCGTCGTCTATTCCATGGCCTATGGCGACCAGCCGGCGCTGATCGCCGAGCTGGTGGATTGGGCGCGCGCCGCCGGCTTTGCCGTGATGGCGGCGGGCAAGGGCACGAAATACCTGCCTGCCTATCACGCCTCGACCCCGGACACGGTCTGGGGCCATTACGGGCTAAGCGCGGAGGAAGCGCGCCTCGGCGGGATGAACCCGCAGATGTTCAATTCCTTCCTCGACGGCACCAAATCGGCGATCGAGATGGCGGCGGTGGCGAACGCCACGGGGCTGTTGCCGGCGCCCGAGGGGCTGGGATTTCCCGCCTGCGGCGTCGATGATCTGCCGCGGCTGCTGAAGCCCCGCGACGCGGGCGGCGTGCTGGCGCAGCCCGGCCAGGTCGAGGTCATCTCCTCGCTCGAGCGCGACGGGCGGCCGGTGTTCCGCGATCTCCGCTGGGGCGTCTATGTCACCTTCGAAGCGCCCTCGGACTATGTCCGGCGCTGCTTTGCCGAATATGGCCTCGTCACCGATCCCGGCGGACGCTACGCCGCGATGTACAAGCCCTTTCACCTGATCGGCCTCGAGCTCGGCATCTCGGTGGCGAGCGCGGCGCTGCGCGGCGAGGCGACCGGTTGCGCCACCAGCTTTCGCGGCGATGCCGTGGCGACCTCCAAGCGCGACCTCAACGCCGGCGAGACACTCGACGGCGAGGGTGGCTTTACCGTCTATGGCCGGCTGCTGCCGGCGGCGGACTCGCTGGCGCAAGGCGCGCTGCCGATCGGGCTTGCCCATGGCGTACGGCTGATCCGCCCGGTGAAGCAAGGCGCGCTGCTGCGCTGGGCGGATGTCGCCGCCGATGAGAGCGACCAGGCCGTCAGGATCCGGCGCGAGATGGAGGCGACGTTCCGGCGCGAGTGGGGCAATGCGACGCGCGAGCGGGGTGCGGCGGAATGAACGACAAGGTCCTGCTGGTCACCGGCGGCGGCCGCGGCATCGGCGCCGCCACCTGCCGGCTGGCCGGAGCGCGCGGCTATAAGGTGGCGGTCAATTATCGCGACAACGCGACGGCAGCCGAAAGCGTCGTCGCCGCCATCATGCGCGCGGGCGGCCATGCCGTGGCGATCGCCGCCGATGTCACGCGCGAGGCCGAGATCGAGCGGCTTTTCGCCGAGACGGAGCGCCGGCTCGGCCGGCTTACCCATCTCGTCAACAATGCGGGGATCACCGGCCGCTCCGGCCGGCTCGATGCGGTGCCGACCGCGACGCTCGAGGCGGTATTCGACCTCAACATCCTCGGGACATTTCTCTGCGCGCGCGCCGCCGCGCGGCGGTTGTCGACCCGCCACGGCGGCAAGGGCGGCGCCATCGTCAACGTCTCCTCGGGGGCCGCGACCTTGGGCAGCGCCGGCGAATGGGTGTGGTATGCCGCCTCCAAGGCGGCGGTCGACACGCTCACCCTCAGCCTCGGCCGCGAGCTCGCCGGCGAGGGGGTGCGCGTCAATGCGGTGGCGCCCGGCCTCACCGAGACCGAGCTACACCTCTCCTCGGGCATCGCGGATCGCGTCGGCCAGCTCGCGCCCAGCATCCCGCTGGGCCGCGCCGCGGCGGCCGAGGAGGTGGCCGAGGCGATCCTGTTCCTGCTCTCGGACGCCGCGTCCTACATCACCGGCACGGTGCTGCG
>CAWBKF010000006.1:0-7726 GCA_963789275.1 uncultured Alphaproteobacteria bacterium | reverse complement strand
GGCGAAAGCCCCGACGTGATCCTGGCGGAGACCGAGAGGCTCACCCCTTCACGCACATGTGAGTGTTGCGAAGCCTCTCACGATCGCTAACGTAAATCGTGTCGTTCGATGGAGGCGTATCATGACCTTCGCCACTCTGGGGCGGCCGGCGGCGATCGCCGGTGCCCTGCTGCTTGCCGGCTGCGCCGCCGACACCACCACCTATTACGCGCCGCCGCCCGGCCTGACGCCCGACCGCGGGGTGAGCATCGTCGGCAGCAAGGATCCCAAATCGCTGATCGGATCGAGCGAGTATCACCTGGCCTGGAGGGTGGATGGGGTGGTGGTGCGGAATACCGCCTACGATTGGGATAAGCCGATCCTCGTCACCGCCGGCGAGCCTCACCATGTGAGCCTCGCTTATGGCTGGGGCGGCGTCTCCGGCGGCACCGAGATCGTATTCACCGGCCAGCCCGGGACCACGGTTGTGGTCCAGGGCGAGGCGGTCGATCCCGACCACCTGGCGCGGCTCTGGCTCGCCGATGCCCGCACCGGCGCGATCCTCGGCGAGAAGTATCCGGTACAGCTGAGCTGGTTCCCCGCCTCGCCGGTGCCGGAGCTCCTGGGGCCCGACACCGACATCATTGCGCTGAAGACGATCCAGAAGACCGTGCCGCTCACGCCGATGCCGTCGATGCACTGATCGCCGCGCGATGCTCCCAGAGATGCCCGGCGCGAGGTGGCCGAGTGCGGCGATCGCAGCGAGGCGGCGATCGCCTCGGCGCTGGCCGGCAAGACCTATGGCCTGGTATCGCTGAAGCGCAACATCGAGGATGCCGAGCACAACACCACGCGCTTCCTCGTCATGGCGGGGAAGCCCAAGCACGCGCCCCAGGGCGACGGCCTCATCGTCACCACCTTCGTCTTCCGCGTGCGCAACGTGCCGGCGGCGCTCTACAAGGCGCTGGGCGGCTTCGCCACCAACGGCATCAACATGACCAAGCTCGAGAGCTACATGCTGGGCGGCCGTTTCACCGCCACCCAGTTCTACGCCGATGTCGAGGCGCATCCCGAGGACCGGCCGCTTAAGCTGGCGCTGGAGGAGCTGCGCTTCTTCTCGCACGAAGTCCGCATCCTAGGCGTCTACCCCGGCCACCCCTTCCGCCGCGACAAGACCCAGGGCGACGCGGAATAGCCGCTCCCCCGCGAGAGCGGATTGCGAAAAGCTCGAACCATCTCCGCCGCCCCGGCGAAAGCCCCGACGTGATCCTGGCGGAGACCGAGAGGCTCACCCCTTCACGCACATGTGAGTGTTGCGAAGCCTCTCACGATCGCTAACGTAAATCGTGTCGTTCGATGGAGGCGTATCATGACCTTCGCCACTCTGGGGCGGCCGGCGGCGATCGCCGGTGCCCTGCTGCTTGCCGGCTGCGCCGCCGACACCACCACCTATTACGCGCCGCCGCCCGGCCTGACGCCCGACCGCGGGGTGAGCATCGTCGGCAGCAAGGATCCCAAATCGCTGATCGGATCGAGCGAGTATCACCTGGCCTGGAGGGTGGATGGGGTGGTGGTGCGGAATACCGCCTACGATTGGGATAAGCCGATCCTCGTCACCGCCGGCGAGCCTCACCATGTGAGCCTCGCTTATGGCTGGGGCGGCGTCTCCGGCGGCACCGAGATCGTATTCACCGGCCAGCCCGGGACCACGGTTGTGGTCCAGGGCGAGGCGGTCGATCCCGACCACCTGGCGCGGCTCTGGCTCGCCGATGCCCGCACCGGCGCGATCCTCGGCGAGAAGTATCCGGTACAGCTGAGCTGGTTCCCCGCCTCGCCGGTGCCGGAGCTCCTGGGGCCCGACACCGACATCATTGCGCTGAAGACGATCCAGAAGACCGTGCCGCTCACGCCGATGCCGTCGATGCACTGATCGCCGCGCGATGCTCCCAGAGATGCCCGGCGCGAGGTGGCCGAGTGCGGCGATCGCAGCGAGGCGGCGATCGCCTCGGCGCTGGCCGGCAAGACCTATGGCCTGGTATCGCTGAAGCGCAACATCGAGGATGCCGAGCACAACACCACGCGCTTCCTCGTCATGGCGGGGAAGCCCAAGCACGCGCCCCAGGGCGACGGCCTCATCGTCACCACCTTCGTCTTCCGCGTGCGCAACGTGCCGGCGGCGCTCTACAAGGCGCTGGGCGGCTTCGCCACCAACGGCATCAACATGACCAAGCTCGAGAGCTACATGCTGGGCGGCCGTTTCACCGCCACCCAGTTCTACGCCGATGTCGAGGCGCATCCCGAGGACCGGCCGCTTAAGCTGGCGCTGGAGGAGCTGCGCTTCTTCTCGCACGAAGTCCGCATCCTAGGCGTCTACCCCGGCCACCCCTTCCGCCGCGACAAGACCCAGGGCGACGCGGAATAGCCGCTCCCCCGCGAGAGCGGATTGCGAAAAGCTCGAACCATCTCCGCCGCCCCGGCGAAAGCCTCGACGTGATCCTGGCGGAGACCGAGAGGCTCACCCCTTCACGCACATGTGAGTGTTGCGAAGCCTCTCACGATCGCTAACGTAAATCGTGTCGTTCGATGGAGGCGTATCATGACCTTCGCCACTCTGGGGCGGCCGGCGGCGATCGCCGGTGCCCTGCTGCTTGCCGGCTGCGCCGCCGACACCACCACCTATTACGCGCCGCCGCCCGGCCTGACGCCCGACCGCGGGGTGAGCATCGTCGGCAGCAAGGATCCCAAATCGCTGATCGGATCGAGCGAGTATCACCTGGCCTGGAGGGTGGATGGGGTGGTGGTGCGGAATACCGCCTACGATTGGGATAAGCCGATCCTCGTCACCGCCGGCGAGCCTCACCATGTGAGCCTCGCTTATGGCTGGGGCGGCGTCTCCGGCGGCACCGAGATCGTATTCACCGGCCAGCCCGGGACCACGGTTGTGGTTCAGGGCGAGGCGGTCGATCCCGACCACTTGGCGCGGCTCTGGCTCGCCGATGCCCGCACCGGCGCGATCCTCGGCGAGAAGTATCCGGTGCAGCTGAGCTGGTTCCCCGCCTCGCCGGTGCCGGAGCTCCTGGGGCCCGACACCGACATCATTGCGCTGAAGACGATCCAGAAGACCGTGCCGCTCACGCCGATGCCGTCGATGCACTGATCACCGCGCGATGCTCCCAGAGATGCCCGGCGCGAGGTGGCCGAGTGCGGCGATCGCCTCGGCGGTGGCGGTCCTTTGCAGCGACGGCCGAGCCGGCCGGGATTGGCCGTAACCGGAATGGCCGCTTTCGAGGGCGGAACTAATTAACCCGGACGTGTGGCCCTGAGCAGCCGCGCAGCCGCCTTCGACCCAGACATTCGCGAATGGCGCGACAATGGTTGTCAGAGTGCCCAGGCGCCGGGTCCGACGTGAACCGTGGCGGCACAAAAGAATTGGGCTTGACATATACCGACTGGTTGGTACGTTAAACCAACTGGTTGGTATGGAGTCATGAAGCATCATAAATCGAAGGCGAAGCTTCTGGACGCGACGATCAAAGTTGTCCGGATCAAGGGTTACAATGCGACGCGCATCGAAGATGTCTGCGCTGAAGCCGGCGTGACCAAGGGCAGCTTCTTCCACCACTTCAAGAGCAAAGATGATCTTGCCCTGGCCGCGTTGGAGCATTGGAAAGCGGGGTCAGGCGATCTGTTCGCGAACGCGCCCTATCACCTCGCGTCGGATCCGCTTGATCGTCTTCTCGCCTATGTCGATTTTCGCAAGACGATCCTGACCGGCGAACTGCCGGAGTTCACGTGCTTTGCCGGAACGATGGTGCAGGAGACGTACGCCACGAATCCGCGACTTCAGGCCGCGTGCGAAAGCAGCATATGCGGACACGCGAAGACACTCGAGGCGGATATCGAAGAAGCGTTGCGGAAATACGAGGTCACAGAGGAAGTCACCGTCAGGGGCCTCGCTCGTCATACGCAGTGCGTCATCCAGGGGGCCTTCATTCTCGCGAAGGCGACAGGAAGCGCGGCCGTCGCCGCGGAGAGCATCGACCATCTTCGCCGCTATCTCACCCTTTTGTTCCGGGCGCCGAGAAACCGTAGATCCGCGCGTGGCCGGCACAAAACGGGCCCGACTATCGGCGCGCGTCAACGGGGCAACGAACCAAACACCAGGGAACAACATCGTGCGCTGGATCGATGATCTGATGCGCTTGCGCGCCTGGTCCTCGATGCGTGATGCGTAACCGCGTCCGCGTGGTCCGGAGGAAACCGCCATGAATTCTCACTATCGCTGGGTTATCGTTGCCGCTGGCGCGTTCATGGGTTGTGTCGCGATCGGCGCGATCTTTTCACTGCCCGTGTTCCTGCAACCGATGTCGGTCGCGACTGGCTGGTCGCGCACCGCGATTTCGTTGGCGATGACACTCGACTTCGTCACGATGGGCATCGCCAGTTTCGGCTGGGGCATGATGATGGACCGATTCGGTCCCCGTATCGTTCTGCTGGCCGGCAGTTCCGTGCTGGGCCTCGGCCTGGTGCTGGCAAGCCGGGCTTCTACGGTCGAGGAATTTCAGTTTCTTTATGGCGTTCTGGTCGGGGCGGGCGGGGGCGCGATCTTCGCGCCGCTGATGGCGACCGTTACGGGCTGGTTCGACCGCCATCGCAGCCTGGCGGTCTCGCTGGTCTCGGCCGGCATGGGTGTGGCGCCCATGACCGTTGCCCCCATCGCGGCAGTCCTCGTTTCGACATACGATTGGCGTTTCGCGCAACTATTGATAGGCCTCTCTGTCTGGGTGCTGTTGCTGCCGGCGGCCTTCCTGGTGCGCCGCGCCCCTGGCCTGGTGGGCGACGCTGCGGAGCGTCGTGCGGACGAGCCACGAATGACCGTGCGGGCAGCGTTGACATCGCCGCAATTCGCCGTGCTTGCACTCACGTATTTCCTGTGCTGCGCGACCCATTCCGGCCCACTATTCCACACCGTCAGTTATGCGATCTCCTGCGGTCTGTCGGTCACAGCGGCGGTGTCGATCTACAGTGTGGAGGGGCTTTCCGGACTGGCTGGGCGGATCGTGTTCGGATTGCTTGGCGACAAGTTCGGCGCAAGGCGAACGTTCGTTTCTGGGCTGCTGTTGCAGGCGGGCGCTGTTGCCTGTTACTACTTCGCGCGCGAGCGGGCTGAATTCTATTCAGTGGCGGTGGTGTTTGGGTTCGCCTACGCGGGGATCATGCCGCTCTATGCGGTGCTCGTGCGCGAGAATTTTCCCTTGCGCATCATCGGGACGGTCGTAGGCGCGGCGACCATGGCGTCGAGCCTGGGCATGGCGCTGGGGCCACTGGCCGGCGGCGTTATTTTCGATACGTATGGGTCGTACGGCAGGCTCTATATTGGCTCCTTCCTGGTCGGACTTGGTGCCGCCGTAATCATGCTCATGTTCAGGCCGGCGCCCAAGCTCGATCCCCTCGCTGCGGAATGAAAGCCACCGGCATACTTGATTCTACTCTTGGATGCCCCCCTGCGAGTCCCAGGGATGGAACTGCCTGAATGACCACCATGGGCGCATCCGCGCCGTGAGGGCCGGCGCTTCCGCGCATTAGCGACAAGTCACCGGGTTAACCAAGGAGGGTGATTACTTAACCCTCCGGCAACTCCCGCCTGCGACAGTGTGGGAACACGGGTCACTCGCGGGAGAGCGCGATGCGTAAATTGCTGGCGATCGCCGGATTTGTCGTGGCGTCGAACGCGGCCTGGGCGCTGGCGCCCGACCGCACGGCGCTGTCCACCGATGAGAACGCGACCATCAACACGGCCTGCGCGCCGATGGTGTCGCAAGGCAATGACAGCTTCCAGGTCTGCGTCGCGCGCCAGATGGCGGCGCTCGGCGATCACCCGACCCCCGACCTCACCGCCGTGCCGCCGTCGCGCCTCCAGGCGATCATGCAGCGTTGCCGCTATCTCCGGCACACCGGCATCGCGCCCTATAATGACTGCCTGAAACAGGCGATCGCGAGCCCGACGCAGCAGGCGGAGCGTTCGTCGCCGGACGACGATCTCATGCCCGATTACGCCAAGATCTTCGCCGACAGTCCCGCCGAAACCGCGGTGGCGACGCCGGTCGCCGCGGCGTCGCTGCCCAAGCCCGGCGATTTCCTGCCCCGGCGGCCCGACCACGTCGCCACGACGCCGCTGGCGCCCTCGGAGCTGTTCAAGAAAGTGGCCCCGTCGATCTGGGTCGTCGGCGCGACGCCGTCGCAGGCCGAGATGCGCGTGCGCAACGTCATGTTCGGCTCGGCCGTCGCCATCTCCGAGCATCTGCTGTTGACCAACTGTCACGTGGTCAAGGGCCGCGCCATCATCAAGCTGATGCAGGAGGGGACGCGCGACGATGCCGAGCTGGTCGCAGCCGACGAGGCGAGCGACCGCTGCGTCCTCAAGGCCGCCACCCAGAAGCTGACGCCGGTCGTCGGCGTGCGCACCATCGAGAGCCTCGGGGTGGGCGAGCGCGCCTTCGCCGTCGGCGCGCCGCTGACCCTCGAGCGCACGCTGAGCGACGGGCTGGTGTCGGCCATCCGCAGCCGCGGCGGCCGCGCCATGGTGCAGACCTCGGCCGCGATCTCGCCGGGCTCGTCCGGCGGCGGCCTCTTTGACGAGCGCGGCAACCTCATCGGCATCACCACGCTCACCGCGCGCGCCGCCCAAAACCTCAACTTCGCCATCGCGGCGGAGGAGTTTTGGAAGTAGCGCGACGCGAAGCGTCGTCGCTGGCGGGCGCGCGGCGAAGGCGCGCAGCGCCTTCGTCCGCGGCGGGCGCCAGCGGTTGCCCTTGCAACCGCGAAAGCCCGCACGGTGCGGGCTAGCCGCTCCCGCCCAAGCCTTGGTCCCTGAGGGGTGCAGGCTTATCATCACCCCCAAGCCGTTCTCCGGCGCACAGTCCGTCATCGGCGCACGCGGATTTTAAAGTCATTGGAGTACACCAATGAGGTAGGGGTGGCGCCGAGGCCAGCCCGCACGGTGCGGGCTTTCGCGGTTGCAAGGGCAACCGCTGGCGCCCGCCGCGGACGAAGGCGCTGCGCGCCTTCGCCGCGCAACCGCTGCCGCCCGCCGGCGACGACGCTACGCGTCGCGCCGCAACCAATCCTCGATCAGGCGGCGGGCGATGGAGTCGCGCCGCGGCAGGCGGAAGCTGTCATCATCCTGATGCGACAGCAGGTAGGAGCGCTCGAACCAGCGCGCGTCCTGCAGCTCGCTGTGATCGACGCGGATCTCGCTCGAGCGGGCGCGGGCGTGGAAGCCCAGCATGATCGAGGCGGGAAACGGCCAGGGCTGCGAGGAGTGATAGCGCACTTCGTCGACCAGGATGGCGGCTTCCTCGAAGACCTCGCGCGCCACCGCCTCCTCGAGGCTCTCGCCCGGCTCGACGAAGCCGGCCAGCGTCGAATGCATGCCCGTCGGCCAGATGCGCTGGCGGCCGAGCAGGCAGCGGTCGCCGTCATGAACCAGCATGATCACCGCGGGGTCGGTGCGCGGGAAATGCTGGGCATTGCAGGTGGCGTTGGTGCAGCGCCGGACATGGCCGCCTTCCTCGCTCAGCGTGGCGCTGCCGCAGACGCCGCAGAAGCGGTGCCGGCTGTGCCAATAAGCGATGCCGCGGGCATAGGCGAGGAGCGAGCCTTCCTGGCGCGCGAGCAGCGGCCCGACCCGCCTCAGATCCGTGAACTCGACCGGCGCCGGCGGCCGCAGCGCCGCGAGCGGCGCCTC
>CAWBKF010000005.1:0-18980 GCA_963789275.1 uncultured Alphaproteobacteria bacterium | reverse complement strand
GGGTAAACGCGCGTCGCTTGTGCGCTGGTGCGTGCACACATCTCGCTCGAATGATGGCCAAGGGCGCGGCGGCAAGTCCTTCTCCCCCCTTTAGGGCGGAGAACGATTTAGGTGGGGCTGCACGGCGATGCCGATGGAGTTCGGGCGCGTTGGAGGCGCGGCCCCACCTGGACCGCTGTAATTGGTCATTCCGGCTGCTCGGAACACACTCCAAGCGCTGACCACGGGCGAATGTCGAGCAAGTCGCCGAAGCGCCGGTTGCGGACCTACTTCGCCTCGGTGACGGCTCTCGACCCAAAGGGGACTCTAACAGGAGAATGTCTGGCTAGAGATTGATCTCCCGTCCCACCCCTATCGCTTCCAAAAACGTCCGATCGTGGCTCACTGCGATCAAGGCTCCGTCAAACCCTGACAGCGCTGTTTCCAGCACCTCAATGGAAGTGAGGTCCAGGTGATTGGTCGGCTCGTCCAGCAGCAGGAGCTGAGGCGGTTGCGGCCTCGCGAACACGCAGGCCAGTCCCCCGCGCAGGCGCTCGCCGCCGCTGAGCGTGCCCGCGATCTGCAGCGCTGCCTTGTTGCGGAATGCGAAGCGGGCCAGCGCTGCTCGGGCTTCGTTGTCGGATAGGTCGGGGTTCAGGCGGCGCAAATTGTCGAGGATGCTGGCCGCCGGATCGAGCAGGTCGACATGCTGATCGAGGACGGCGACCCGGTCGGTCAGGCGGCGGATATCTCCGGCGGTGGGCTGGAGGTCTCCGGTGATCAGGCGGAGCAGGGTGGTCTTGCCGGAACCGTTGACGCCACGGATGGCGATGCGTTCGGGCCCGCGTACGTCGAATGACAGCGGGCCGAACACGCGG
This sequence comes from uncultured Alphaproteobacteria bacterium, assembly GCA_963789275.1. Taxonomy (GTDB): domain Bacteria; phylum Pseudomonadota; class Alphaproteobacteria; order ATCC43930; family CGMCC-115725; genus DAHUYF01. The sequence goes on along the minus strand of CAWBKF010000005.1, from coordinate 18,123 downwards.
CGGTTGCCGTGGGCCATGACCACCTCCTTGAAGGCGACGAGTTCGCGGCTGCCGGGCAGACCTGTTTTGGGCAGGTCGATCGAGAGCGGCGTCAGCACCTCCACCCGCGCGCGGGCTTCCTCCAGTGTTTCGGTGCGGTTGTCGATCAGGCGGTCGGCGAGGTGACTTTCGCGGGAACCGCTGTTTTCGGCTCGCTCCTGTTCGGCGTCGAGGAACATCTTGCTGTCGATACCTTTGGCGCGCCAGGCGCGGCCGGCTTTGTCGCGGCGGGCCTTCTTCTCCTTGGCTTTCTGAACCGCGCGTTCGGCATTGCGCAGGGCGTCGAAGGCCCGGTCGAGTTCCGCTTTGGCGCGGGCCCGGACAGCGTCGCGTGCTTCGGCAAACTCCGACCACGCGCCGCCAAAGACGGTGACGCCTACCGGGGTCAGTTCGACGATGCGGTCCACGCGCTCCAGCAGGGTGCGGTCGTGACTGGCGATGATGACGCCGCCTCGCCAGCGTTCGAGCAACTGTGTCACGGCTTTACGGCCATCGGCGTCGAGGTTGTTGGTGGGCTCGTCCAACAGCAGGACGTCCGGCGCCTCGATCACCAGGCGAGCCAGGGCCACGCGCGCTCGTTCGCCGCCGCTGAGGGAAGCGAGGAGGCGATCCCATGGCAGGGCAGGCAGGCCGGTTTCAACCAGCGCTGCGTCCAGCCGGGTTTCCAACGTCCAGTCGGCTTCGGCGGCGTCGTCCGGTGAACCCTCGCCACTTTCGAGGCGACGCAAGCGGGCGAGCTCGTTCGCGACGCCCAGAGCTTGGGCGACCGTCAGGCTGTCATCCGCCAGTTGGGTGAGTATGCCGATGGAGCCGGTGCGCTGAACCGATCCGCTGGCAGGTTCGATCTCCCCGGCGATGAGGCGCAGAAGAGTGGACTTGCCGCAACCGTTGCGACCGACAAGGCCCATCCGCTCCCGTCCGAAGGCGAGCGTCAGTCCGTCGAATAGCTGGCGGCCGTCAGGCGTGGCTAAGGAGATGGAATCCAGAGTAAGAAACGCGGTCATGGAGAACTTTCGAAATGGACAAGGTGCGCGGGGCGGTTTGCCTTGCGATGTCCATTTCTGCCTCCATGAGTGCTGGCGGGTTGCAGCGAGGTACTTAGAAACTTGGCGACTTCCGTGCAAGGGGGTGAACATCCGCTCGACCCTTAGCGGGCACTCGAAGGAGAGGGCCCGCGTCCCGGAGCCGGCCGGCAAACTGCGCGGAGATTATCGCGCTTCGTTCGAACGACGCGATCCTGGCGGAGACCGAGAGGCTCACCCCTTCACGCACATGTGAGTGTTGCGAAGCCTCTCACGATCGCTAACTTAATCGTGTCGTTCGATGGAGGCGTATCATGACCCTCGCCACTCTGGGGCGGCCGGCGGCGATCGCCGGTGCCCTGCTGCTTGCCGGCTGCGCCGCCGACACCACCACCTATTACGCGCCGCCGCCCGGCCTGACGCCCGACCGGGGGGTGAGCCTCGTCGGCAGCAAGGACCCCAAATCGCTGATCGGATCGAGCGAGTATCACCTGGCCTGGAGGGTGGATGGGGTGGTGGTGCGGAATACCGCCTACGATTGGGATAAGCCGATTCTCGTCACCGCCGGCGAGCCTCACCATCTGAGCCTCGCTTATGGCTGGGGCGGCGTCTCCGGCGGCACCGAGATCGTATTCACCGGCCAGCCCGGGACCACGGTTGTGGTTCAGGGCGAGGCGGTCGATCCCGACCACCTGGCGCGGCTCTGGCTCGCCGATGCCCGCACCGGCGCGATCCTGGGCGAGAAGTATCCGGTACAGCTGAGCTGGTTCCCCGCCTCGCCGGTGCCGGAGCTCCTGGGGCCCGACACCGACATCATTGCGCTGAAGACGATCCAGAAGACCGTGCCGCTCACACCGATGCCGTCGATGCACTGATCGCCGCGCGATGCTCCCAGAGATGCCCGGCGCCGCCGCCGAGGTGGCCGAGCGCGGCGATCGCCTCGGCGCTGGCCGGCAAGACCTATGGCCTGGTATCGCTGAAGCGCAACATCGGGGATGCCGAGCACAGCACCACGCGCTTGCTGGTCATGGCGGGGAAGCCCAAGCATGTCTCCGTGGTGAACCCCCTATGCCCACATGCGATAGCCCTGCCGCCCCTTGGGGGCAGAGAGGGTCGCGATGAGGTGTCTGTCCGCCGCAGGATCTCTCCGAACCATCTCCGCCGCACCGGCGAAAGCCGGGGCCCAGGGGCAAGCGCGCGGCGTACAAATCTCGCGGCGGCGCACTCCTCAACGATCGCCGGTCGCGCCCCGCGCGCCGGGGGGCCATGCGGCGTTGATTCCTGCGGCGCCGCCGCCGCAGACTAATGCGCATTCTCGCGCGCGGCGAAATACTGACACCAGCCCGTGGCGGCGATCGGGCTGCGCACGATCTTGCAACGGTTTGGTGGCTCGAATTGCAGGCAGATTGCGCAGCGCTGCTGTTCCCTAGGCACCAGCTGATAGTGCGCGTCGGCATGCGTGATCTTCTCCGCCTCGCTCGGCTCTTCCTCGGCCCGGGCGGGCGCGGGCAGGCAAGCCGAGGCCGCGGCGGCGATGACGAGGGCGCCTTCGAGGAGCCCGCGACGCGAGACGATCCTGCTCATCTTGATCCTCGTGTGGCCGGGGAGAGGCGGATCTCTCCCCGGCTCTCGCTTACTTGGCGACGAGCTGCTCCTCGGCCGCCGAGACGTGCCAGAGCACGATGTGATAGTGCGGGTCGGGCACGCCGGGATGGCCGGCATTGTAGTAGAGGCTGACGTGATCGACCTTGCCGCCGGGCGCGGCGAGATTGCTCAGCGCCTTCTGCGCGTCGAGCTCCTTGAGCGGCACCATGTAGATCGTGCTCACCAGCTTGCCGCTGTGGTCATAGGCGAGGAACGGTCCCTCCGGCAGCGTCTTCGGATCGACATAGAGCGTGCCGATGCCCGGCAGGAAATCCGGCAGCTTCACCAGCTCGCTCACTTTCTTGTAGGCGCCCCCGGGCGGCGCTTTATCCACGTTCTGGGCCGCGGCCGGAAGCGCGCACAGCATCAGGATTCCGCAGGCTGCAAGAGCTCTACGCATGGGTCTCTCCCCGTTCGGTTGGTGCGATCGGTGTTTAGGGTGGGTTGCCTGACGGCGCCCGCCGATCGCTCGCGGGTGCCGGTAGGGTGGGAAGGTCAAGGCGTTCGAGCACCGTGGCGACGACGCGGTCGCAGCGCGGGCCGAGGAAGGGAAAGGCGCCGTCGAGGATGGCGCCGAGATGTTGGGTGAGCGCGGCGCGCAGCAGCCTGTTGGCGCGATGGAGCCGTGTTTTCACCGTCTGCGCGGGAATGCCGAGATAGAGCGCGGTCTCCTCGATGCTCATCTGCTCGATGGCGCGCAGCATGAAGACGCTGCGGAAGGCCGCCGGCAGCGCGTCCACCGCCTGCTCGATGGCGCGGCCGATCTCCTGGCGCGCGATCGCCTGTTCCGGGCTCGGCTCCAGCGCCGCGCCATGGGGCGCGGCCCCGGCTTCCGCCAGCGTCTCGCTGAAATCCTCGATATCGACGGTCGGCCGGCGACGGCGCAGCCGCGCCTTGGCCTCGTTGAGCACGATGCGCGCGAGCCAGGTGGCGATGCTCGCCTCTCCCTTGAAGCCGTCGAGATGCGTGAAGGCGCGGACATAGCCGGCCTGCACCGCCTCTTCTGCTTCCGCATCGTCGCGCAGGATGCCGCGCGCCAGGCGATAGAGCCGCTGGTTGTTGCGGCGCATCAGCGTGGCATAGGCCGATGAGTGGCCGGCGCGAAGCTCCGCCAGCAGTTGCCCGTCGCCCGTGTCTACCGCTTCCGCCGCCAGTTGCGCCATCATCTGCTCTCCGCCGCTCGCAAGCTTAGATGCGGCGGCCCGGCCAAAGGTTCCCGCTCCTCCGCCGGAGCCCCCAGCCGGGGCATCAACGCGGCTCGATCCTCCTGCTGCCGCTGCCCTTATGACAAGCGCACGCCGCGCGCACTCGCGATATAGCGTTTCCAACGGGTCCTGAGCTCGCCGGGGCGAGAGCCATGGTATTCGTCGAGAAATTCGGCGGCGACGATGCGGTCGGTCCTGAAATGCCGAAAATCCTGACGCAGCTCGCACCAGGCCGCCAGCAGGCGCACCGTCTCGGCATAGCCGATGATCACCGGCCAGATGGTGCGCTGGCTGTCCTCAGCCTGTTGGTTGCGATAGCGGATCCGTATCTTGCGGCCGCTGCGGATCCAGGCGCGGGTCTGGGCGATATCCAGGCCATCAGGGGCCACCACCTTGCCGGGCGGCGCGCCGATGCTGGGCTCGGCGATGAAGGGACGCAGACGTTCCGGCACGACGGTGGCGATCTTGGCGATGAGATCGCGCGCCGCGCCGGCCAGCACCGGGTCCCCCCGCTCGGCCACCCATTGCGCGCCAAGCACCGCGGCTTCGATCTCATCCGGCGTGAGCATCAGCGGCGGCATGTCGAAGCCGCGGTCGAGGACATAGCCGAGCCCCGCCTCACCCCGGATCGGCACCCTCTGCCCCATCAAATCGGCGATATCGCGGTACACGGACCGCTGCGATACTTCCAGCTCCCCGGCGAGCTTGCTGGCGGTGACCGGCCGGCTCGAGCGCCGCAGGATCTGAATGATCTGAAACAGTCGGTCGGCTCGGCGCATGAGGGGTCTCCCTGCTGACACCATGCTGTCAGCAGGCTTCGGCTACAAGTCGGACAACGCCGCATCCGCAGCGCACAGACCGGAAAGAGGACACCATGGATTTCGTCTCGACGCGGATCATCACCGACGACATCAAGCGCTTGGTTCGATTTTATGAAGAGGTCAGTGGCCTGTCGGCGACGTGGTACACCGATGACTTTGCCGAATTGGCGACGCCTTCCTGTACCTTGGCGATCGGCAGCAAGCGCACCATGGATATGTTCGGGGGAGCGGCGGCTCGCCCCGCGGACAACCACAGCGCGATCATCGAGTTCCGCGTCGCGGACGTCGACAAGGAATATGCGAAACTGGAGAAAGTGATCGGCGACTTTGTTCAGCGGCCGACGACCCAGCCCTGGGGAAACCGCTCCTTGCTGTTTCGCGACCCCGACGGAAATCTGATCAATTTCTTCACCCCGGTCAGCGCAGAAGCGATCAAGAAATTCGATACTTAGGCCCCAAATCGGCATGCGCGCTTTTACCGTGATGGCCGGATTTGACGCGGCGGCGGAGGCAGGGGTGGACCGTCGCCCTGGATGGGGCCGGGCGCGGACCGGACCACAAGGTCGTAGAAGGTGCGCGGCTTGATCCGCGGCAGCAGCGACATCTGCGCCCGGGATTCGATCTGAAACGTGCCGATGGTGTCCGCCTTGCGGATCATCGCGTAGGTGCGCGGGTCGTCGAATTGCGCTCAATTTGACGTGAACCAGACTAATGTCCTTGAACCGAGTACGCCAAAAAGACATTCCCCGGCATTCCGCCAAAAATGCCGTATCCCGAGCTAGCATAGACCATCCCGCCGACGACGACCGCGCCGGGTCCGTTGATCGAGCCGCCGTGCGCGACGACGCCATTGACCGTCCGATAGTCGCCTTTTGTGTCGACATCCCAAATGATGCGGCCGTCCGCCGCCGCATACGCGCGGAGTTGACCGTCGAGACCACCCGAGAACACGACGTCGGGAATCGCCGTGACGGCGGCCGACTGCGCGGGACTGCATCCGGGCGCCTGATTGCAACCCGGATGCGGCATGGCCCAGACCACGTCGCCGGTCTCGAGGTTGAGCGCAAAGAGCCCGCCTCCGGATTTGTCGTCTACCAGAATGGATGGACCGGAGCGGGCTTTTTGCGACCCGGGAGTGCCGTCCGGCACGACGTGAAGGACGACGTCCGAGAGCGCGACATAGAGGTTATTTTGATCAGCGGCCGATCCCCATTCGATGCCTCCCAGGGTGCCGCCTTTTCCGATCCGTCGCTGCCAGATGACTTCGCCGTTTCGGTCCGGATCGATCGCCGTGACGACGCCAGATTTCTGGCCGCCGATCAAGGCGCGCTTGCCATTGGCGAGTTCAACCAGAATTGCGGATGAACCGAAATCAAGGTCCGGTCCCTTCTCCGCAGGACAATTGATGGGCTCCGGCGAGAAGCAAGCGAGATTGAAGGCGTCGCCCTGGGTCATTTGCCGCGACCAGGCGAGCGCGCCCGTATCGACGTCAAAAGCCAAGAAAGCATCCGAAGTGCCGGTCGGAGGATCGGAGTAATTGTCCCCACTCGTTACGTAGACCAGACGCTTTGTGAGATCGAAGGTCGGGGATGACCAGATCCCCGCACCAGACGGGCCCATGAGCTGGGTGCCGTGAGAATTTTGACGGACGGGCGTCGCCGGTTCCGCGATCGTGTAGCTCTTCCACAGCACCTTGCCCGTCGCCGCGTCCAACGCGGAGAGGCTGCCTCGGAAACTGCAGCACGGATACCCGGGGCCGGCGCCTACAACTTCCTCGAGGGAAGACACCGGCACAAGCAGGACGGCGCCGACAAGCAGCGGGCCGCCGGTGATCATCGCCGCGGGATGATCGTCGAGATGCGTCTTCCACAGCAGTTTTCCGGTCAGCGCATCGATTCCATACGCGTTGGCGCGCAGGTCGCCGAAATAGACCGTCCAGCCACCCGCATCGACGCCAACGGCGACGGCCGAGCGCACCGGGGAGCCTGCTTCAAATGTCCAATAAACGCATCCGCTGCTCGCGTCGATGGCATAGACCTTGCCTGCGGCGCTCCCAAGAAAGATGTGGCCACCGACGATCGTTGGCTGCGCGAGTGCACTCCTCACGCCTGGGAGCCCGAAAGCCCATTTGAGTTTAAGCTTGGGCACCTCCGAGAGCGTCAGCCCGGCCATATCGGCTGGTTGAAAGCGGCGTTGAGATGGATCGACGCCCCAGCCATTCCAATGAGGCAGGGTCATAGCATCGGCTGATATGGCTCCCTGGTCGGCGCAGTTCGCGCCAGGTGTCGATGCAGGGGCGTCCGATTTTTCCTGCGCGTTGGCTTGGATGGGACTGGCCGTGATGCCAAGGATGAACGCAGCTGCAATGACGGAACAATGGCGTGCGTCCATGAGATTTTCCCACCCAGGCGTGCGCGGAGATCGCGCCGTCCGGCCCAGCATGTGGGCTCCCGGTCGACATGACCCCTCCGAGGAAAGCTCGACCGATGATCGACTTCCGCCTCGCAAGGTTCGCTCGTCCCGCTATAGTACGGGGTCAGAAACCCGTGGGCCAGCCAAGATCTCGGCCCGAAGCGGTGGCCCGAGACATCTGCTTCCACCCTGGCGAGCGCTCTGAGGAGCGCGTCGTTAAATCGCGTCCAGGCGACTGAGAACCGCAGACTTCCGCGGAGGGTCGTGTGAGGAATGTCTCCAGGGTTATTGCAATATATGAAATCGCGCCGTTTTCTGACAGGCTAGGCGCGGCGGGCCGGCCGCGGCTTGTGATTGGGAATTTCCGCGCGAGGGGCCACGATGGAAGCTCAATGGTCGATGGCTAGCTTGGATTTCGATGGCCATCCGGGACTGTAAAATCTTCGCCACCGCTCCGTGGCCCGGCCGGTCGCGCAGCTTCACCTAAAGCAGGATGAAGCGCTCTCGATCTCGCCGGTGGCTGGGCTCGCCCGTTGCCTTGAAGCCGAGCTTCTCCAAGACATGCCGCGACGCGTGGTTGTCTCTTTTGCAAACAGCTATGATGGATCGGCTCGGGAACTGACGCGCAAGGACTTCGAGAAGAGCCCAGCCGGCTTCCTGCGCGTAGCCCGCGCGTTGAAATGCAGTGCCAATCCAGTATCCAATTTCAACCTCTCCAGCGTCGGTAAATCCGGCACCCACCACGCCGACAAGTTGACCGCTTTTGCGAAGCCAGACCCCAAGGAAGCAATCGACACCGCCGACTCTGTTTTCGATCAGGCTGAGAGCGTCCGAAAGGGTGAACGGACTCTTCAAGAATTGGATGGCGCCGGTTATGGCAGGATCATCGGTGAGATCACGCAAGGCTGCAGCATCTTTTGGCTCTAAATGCCGGATACGAAGCCGTGTGGTCTCAATTGATGGGAGCTGCACAGTTTCCTTCCCCGGTGGGCTTAAGCTGAGACGCCGCGCGTGCACGTTTCCCGGCCACGCGTTCGCCCGACAATGGCGCCCACCAAATCGACGATCCGCGGATTTCTCGAGTTCGGCCTCGGCCTCCCCCGGCGTCTGGAAATAAAGCTGATAGAGCAAAGCGTCATCGGTCTTGGGTATCGTCGTGGTCGGCGGCGCCGTCGCGCGCGCGGAAGGGCGCGCTGAAGCCGATGACGGCGCGGACGCGGTCGGGCCTCATCAGCGCCGCGTGCCAGGCGACCGGGACACCCCAATCATGGGCCACAATAACGGCCTGCTCGGCGCCCCGCATCGAGGACGCCGACCATATCGCCGATAAGATGGAAAAGCGTGTATTTGTCGATCGGCTCAGGCCGGTCGGTCTTTCCGTGCCCGCGCATGTCGGGCGCGACCGCACGGTATCCCGCCTCAGCCATCGCCTTCAGCTGATGGCGCCAGGAATACCAGCTCTCGGGAAATCCGTGACAAAGGAGAACCAGCGGCCCGCGCCCTGTTCGACGAGATGCTGGCGGATCCCGTTCGCCTCGACGGTGCGATGCTTGAGCTCGCTCATCTTCCCGTCTCCCTAGGTCCCGACGAGAGTTCGGCCACTACCGTTAGCACGCGCTTGACCAGCTCGGGTTCGCTGTACACGCTACGCGGCTTCAACAGATTCTGGACTTCGGCAGTGAGCTTGTGGACTGCCGCATCTTCGGCTGCGAGCCGCATCAGGGCCATACCGAATTTGAGCGTGGCTTCGAAATTACCCGGACGCTGCCCTCGCGTGTCGGGAAATACGAAGTCCATCGTCGCGACTGACCATGGCGTCTCGATCAGCGACGGCACCTCCTCGAAAAATGCAGGCGCGAGCTCGGTTGGCGGACCGCGGTTGGTTGCCTGCCTCTGGAGCAGACTTCGGAGCAGGCAAGCCTCCTGAGCCGCGACGCTCATGCCTTGCCCATAAACCGGATTAAAGCGGCAGAGTGCGTCTGCGATGGGGAGGAGTCCACGCGGAAACCTTTCTAAGCGCTCGAAATGGCGGCGCACGCTTTCGGGAAAGCCATAGCGCGCCTCTCGGCGCCGCTGGCCGCCATCCTGTCGCGCCGGCTCGACATGCGCGTGATGCTGGCGCTGGGCTTCATGCTGTTCGGCTTCGGGGTCTATCTCAACACCTTCCTCACCAACCAGTCGGGCTATTGGGAGCTGTTCGTGCCGCAAGTGGTGCGGGGATCGTCGCTCATGCTGTGCTTCATGCCGATCAACACGCCGGCGCTCGGGACGCTCCCGCCGGAGGTGCTGAAGAATGCCAGCGGTCTCTACAATCTCATGCGCAATCTCGGCGGCGCCATCGGGCTTGCCTGCTTCAACACCATGCTGATCGAGCGCTTCACGCTCGATGCCGAACGCCTCGCCGAGCATGTGACGCTGGCGCGTCCCGACGTGCAGGCCTTTCTCGACCAGCTTTCGAGCCGGGTCGGGCAGCTGCTGCCGGGCGATGCTGAGCTTGCCGCCGCGCGGATGATCATGCGGCTGGTCGAGCGCGAGGCCACTGTGCTCACCTTCAACGACTGCCTGCGCGTGATGGCGCTGGTTTTCGTGGCCGCGCTGGCGCTGGTGCCGATCCTGCGCAAGCCGCAGGTTACCGGGGCCGGCGCTTCCGCGCATTAGCGAAAAGTCATCGGGTTAACCAAGGAGGGTGATTACTTAACCCTCCGGCAACTCCCGCCTGCGACAGTGTGGGAACACGGTCATTCGCGGGAGAGCGCGATGCGTAAATTGCTGGCGATCGCCGGATTTGTCGTGGCGTCGAACGCGGCCTGGGCGCTGGCGCCCGACCGCACGGCGCTGTCCACCGATGAGAACGCGACCATCAACACGGCCTGCGCGCCGATGGTGTCGCAAGGCAATGACAGCTTCCAGGTCTGCGTCGCGCGCCAGATGGCGGCGCTGGGCGACCACCCGACCCCCGATCTCACCGCCGTGCCGCCGTCGCGGCTCCAGCCGATCGTGCAGCGTTGCCGTTACCTCCGGCGCACCGGCATCGCGCCCTACAATGACTGCCTGAAACAGGCGATCGCGAGCCCGACGCAGCAGGCGGAGCGCTCGTCCCCGGACGACGATCTCATGCCTGATTACGCCAAGATCTTCGCCGACAGTCCCGCCGAAACCGTGGTGGCGACGCCGGTCGCCGCGGCGTCGCTGTCCAAGCCCGGTGACTTCCTGCCGCGGCGGCCCGACCACGTCGCGACGACGGTGCTGGCGCCCTCGGAGCTGTTCAAGAAAGTGGCGCCGTCGATCTGGGTCGTGGGCGCGACGCCGTCGCAGGCCGAGATGCGCGTGCGCAACGTCATGTTCGGCTCGGCCGTCGCCATCTCCGAGCATCTGCTGCTGACCAACTGTCACGTGGTCAAGGGCCGCGCCATCATCAAGCTGATGCAGGAGGGGACGCGCGACGATGCCGAGCTGGTCGCAGCCGACGAAGCGACCGACCGCTGCGTCCTCAAGGCCGCCACCCAGAAGCTGACGCCGGTCGTCGGCGTGCGCACCATCGAGAGCCTCGGGGTGGGCGAGCGCGCCTTCGCCGTCGGCGCGCCGCTGACCCTCGAGCGCACCTTGAGCGACGGGCTGGTGTCGGCCATCCGCAGCCGCGGCGGCCGCGCCATGGTGCAGACCTCGGCTGCGATCTCGCCGGGCTCGTCCGGCGGCGGCCTCTTCGACGAGCGCGGCAACCTCATCGGCATCACCACGCTCACCGCGCGCGCCGCCCAGAACCTCAACTTCGCCATCGCGGCGGAAGAGTTTTGGAAATAGCGGCGAAAGCGCGCAGCGCCTTCGTCCGCGGCGGGCGCCAGCGGCGGCGCGACGCGCAGCGTCGTCGCCGGCGGGCGCCAGCGGTTGCGCTTGCAACCGCGAGAGCCCGCACGGTGCGGACTAGCCGCCCAAGCCTTGGCGCCTGAGGGGCGCAGGTTTATCATTACTCCCAAGCCGTTCTCCCGCGACTGGTACGTCATCGGCGCACGCGGATTTTTTAGTCATTGGAGTACACCAGTGGCGTAGGGGTGGCGCCGAGGCCAGCCCGCAGGGGTGCGGGCTCTCGCGGTTGCAAGAGCAACCGCTGCCGCCCGCCGGCGACGACGCTACGCGTCGCGCCGGAGCCAATCCTCGATCAGGCGGCGGGCGATGGAGTTGCGGCGCGGCAGGCGGAAGCTGTCATCATCCTGATGCGACAGCAGGTAGGAGCGCTCAAACCAGCGCGCGTCCTGCAACTCGCTGTGATCGACGCGGATCTCGCTCGAGCGGGCGCGGGCGTGGAAGCCCAGCATGATCGAGGCGGGAAACGGCCAGGGCTGCGAGGAGTGATAGCGCACTTCGTCGACCAGGATGGCGGCTTCCTCGAAGACCTCGCGCGCCACCGCCTCCTCGAGGCTCTCGCCGGGCTCGACGAAGCCTGCCAGCGTCGAATGCATGCCCGTCGGCCAGATGCGCTGGCGGCCGAGCAGGCAGCGGTCGCCGTCATGAACCAGCATGATCACCGCGGGGTCGGTGCGCGGGAAATGCTGGGCGTTGCAGGTGGCGTTGGTGCAGCGCCGGACATGGCCGCCTTCCTCGCTCAGCGTCGCGCTGCCGCAGACGCCGCAGAAGCGGTGCCGGCTGTGCCAATAAGCGATGCCGCGGGCATAGGCGAGGAGCGAGCCTTCCTGGCGCGCGAGCAGCGGCCCGACCCGCCTCAGATCCGTGAACTCGACCGGCGCCGGCGGCCGCAGCGCCGCGAGCGGCGCCTCGACGGCGGAGAGGTCGAGGGCGAAATAGGCGCGGTCCCCGATCAGGCCGAGCAGCACCCACTCGCCGCTGCCGGCGATCTCGTCGCGGGCGAGGAAGGCCGCCTGCGGCGCGCCGCCCTCGCCGCTCAGCACCAGATTCTGGCTGCGCCAGACCAGGACGAAGCGGCTCCCGGGATCGTTGAGCCGCGCCTCGACCCAGTGCGGGTCCTTGCGGCGCCAGCCGGCCCGGTCAAGGCCGGCCGCGGCATAGAAATTCGCTTCCGTCATGTCCGGGCGACACTGGCACAGGGCCCCGCCCGCGGGCAAGCCTCGGTGGCGACGGGCCTTGCCCCGCCCGCCTCCGGACCTGATATAATGGCTCCGGGAGGCTGGCGGCGGACAGGTCCCTCGCCAACCCGGTCAGGTCCGGAAGGAAGCAGCCGTAACGAGTTTCGGCCTGGGTCATCGTCCAGCCTCCCACCGCTTCCATCGCCAGCCCGGACCCGTGCCGATCAATCCGATCCCCATGACGCGCCATGAGTGAGCCCGGAACCCATTACCGCGTGCTCGCGCGCAAGTACCGGCCCGCCACCTTCGCCGAGCTGATCGGCCAGGAGGCGATGGTGCGCACCCTGAGCAATGCCATCGCCACCGGCCGCATCGCCCACGCCTTTATCCTCACCGGCGTGCGCGGCGTCGGCAAGACCACCACCGCGCGCATCCTGGCGCGCGCCTTGAACTGCGTCGGCCCCGACGGCAAGGGCGGCCCGACCATCACGCCCTGCGGCGTCTGCGAGCCCTGCCGCGCCATCGCCGAGGATCGCCATGTCGACGTCATGGAGATGGACGCGGCGTCGCGCACCGGCGTCGACGACATCCGCGAGCTGACCGACGGCGTGCGCTACAAGCCGGTCTCGGCGCGCTACAAGATCTACATCATCGACGAAGTGCATATGCTGTCGAAGAACGCCTTCAACGCGCTGTTGAAGACGCTCGAGGAGCCGCCCGCCGACGTCATCTTCATCTTCGCCACCACCGAGATCCACAAGGTGCCGATCACGGTGCTGTCGCGCTGCCAGCGCTTCTCGCTGCGCCGCGTGCCGGTGGAGCTGCTGGTCGAGCATTACCGCGCCATCGCCGCGGCGGAAGGCGTCGCCGCCGAGCCCGCGGCGATCGCGTTGATCGCCCGCGCCGCCGACGGCTCGGTGCGCGACGGGCTCTCGCTGCTCGATCAGGCGATCGCGCGCGGCGGCGACGGCATCGCCGAAGGCGCGGTGCGCGACATGCTTGGGATCGCCGATCGCGGGCTGGTGCTCGACCTGCTCGAGACCGTGCTGCGCGGCGATGCCGGCGACGCCTTGAAGCGCATGACCGCGCTCTATGAGGGCGGCGCCGATCCGCTGATGGTGCTGCAGGATCTGCTGGAGCTCGCGCATTTCCTGACGCGGTTGAAGCTCGTGCCCGCCGCTGGCGAGGACGATCCCGCGCTCGAGGGTGAGCGCCAGCGCGGCCTCGCGCTGGCGCAGCTTTTGACGCTGCCGGTGCTGGCGCGCGCCTGGCAGATGCTGTTGAAAGGCATCGGCGAGGTGCAGAGCGCGCCGTCGCCGCTGCAGGCGGCGGAGATGGTGCTGGTGCGGCTTGCCTATGTCGCGGAGCTGCCGGCGCCGGCCGATCTCGTGCGCCGGCTGGAGCGCGGCGAGCCCGGCGCCGCGCCCGCGCCGCGCGGTCCCGCGGCGAGCGTGCCGCTCGGCGGCCCGCGCCTGTCGCTCCCCGCCGAGGGCGGCGTCAGCGCCGCGCCGCGGCTCGCGATCGCCGTCGAGGCTGACGCGGCGCCGGCGCTGCCGCAGCCGCAAAGCTTCGCCGAGGTGGTGCAGCTCTTCGACCAGCATCGCGAGGGGCTGTTGCGCGCGCATCTCTATGCCCATGTGCATCTCGTGCATTTCGAGCCCGGGCGCATCGAGCTGCGGCCGGGGCCGGGCGCGCCACGCGACATGCCGAACCGGCTGGGCCAGCTGTTGACGGAATGGACCGGCACGCGCTGGATCGTCTCGGTCTCGGGCGAGGAGGGCCAGCCGAGCCTGCGCGAGGAGGCGGAAGCCCGCGACGCCTCGCTTAGGAACGAGGCGGCGCAGCATCCGCTGGTGCGCAAGGTGCTCGAGACATTTCCCGGCGCGCGCATCGAGGCGGTGCGCGAGCTGGCCGCGGCCGAGCCTGCCGGCGAGGCTGCCGACGGCGCCGACGATCCCGGTGAAGGAGATGATTTTCGATGAAGAATCTCGGGCAGATGATGAAGCAGGCGCAGCAGATGCAGGCCAAGATGGCCGAGATGCAGGCGGGCCTCGATCAGGTGGAGATGACCGGGGCTTCCGGAGGCGGGCTGGTGCAGGTGACGCTCAACGGCAAGGGCGAGGTGAGGAAGCTCAAGATCGACAAGTCGCTGGTCGACCCCAACGAGGTCGAGGTGCTGGAGGATCTCCTGCTCGCCGCCTTCAACGACGCCAAGCAGCGCGTCGAGAGCCATGTCGCCGAGGAGATGGCGAAACTCACCGGCGGCCTCAAGCTGCCGCCGGGGATGAAGCTGCCGTTTTGAAGCTGTCAGCCGTCAGCTATCAGCCATCAGCCAGTGCCGTCGGGCGGCGCGATCGAGGTTGCCGGCGAACTTCGATGCTGGCGGCAAGTTGCGGCCGGCTGACAGCTGAAAGCTGACAGCTTATGGCTCCCTTGGACCACCTCATCCAGCTCCTCGCCAAGCTGCCCGGGCTCGGGCCGCGTTCGGCGCGGCGGGCGGCGCTCTTCCTGCTGAAGCGGCGCGAGAGCCTGATGCAGCCGCTGGCCGCGGCGATGGCGGCGACGGCGCAGCAGATCCGCGCCTGCTCGATCTGCGGCAATCTCGACACCGCCGATCCCTGCGCGCTGTGCCGCGACGCGCGGCGCGATGCCGGCCTTGTCTGCGTCGTCGAGGATGTCGCCGATCTCTGGGCGATCGAGCGCACCGGCGCCTATGCCGGACGCTATCACGTGCTGGGCGGCACGCTCTCGGCGCTGGAGGGCATCGGTCCCGAGGATCTGCACATCGACGACCTCGCGCGGCGCTGCGGCGAGGGCGGCGTGCGCGAGGTCATCCTCGCCATGAACGCCACCGTCGAGGGCCAGACCACCGCGCACTACATTGTCGACCGGCTCGCCGGCACCGCGGTGCAGATCTCCCGCCTTGCCCATGGCGTGCCGGTGGGCGGTGAGCTCGACTATCTCGACGAAGGCACGCTGTCGGCGGCAATCGCCGCGCGCCACGTGCTGAAGCGGCCGTCTAGCTGACCAGCCGCGGCAGCGGCGGCGGCTCGATCGCGACCGTCTCCTCCGCCTCGAGCAGCAGCTCGCTCTCCTGGGTGTGGATGCTATAGGCGGGGAGGTTGGGCGGCAGCGGCTTGTTGGGCTGCACGCCGAGCTTCGCCAGGTTGCGCGCGCGCGGCAGCAGGCGCTGGTTGACCGAGGCGGTGAGCCGGCCGAAGCTCTCGGCGGCGGATTTGAGGCCGCGCCCCAGCGTCTGGGCGTGGCCCAGCATCACCGCCATGCCGTCGAGCAACGAGCGGGTGGTCTCGACGATCTTCTGCTGGTTCTCGACCTGGCGCAGCAGGTTGATCTCGACCGAAGCCAGCGAGATCGCGCAATGGAGCCCCGCCGGGCCGGCCGGGATGATGTCCCTGGCACGCGCCTTGCGGATGAAATCGGGATCGGCGCGGTTGAGCTTCTCCAGCGCCGCCTCGTTGGCGAGATACATGACCGAGAGCACCCGCGTCATCTCGCCCTCGCGGCCGGACTGGCGCCAGGCGGCGAGGATGGCGCTGCGGTAATCCTTCTCGGCGAGCGCGCGCAGATGCTGGTTCATGCTGCGGGCGAGGTTGCGATAGGCCTCGGCCTCGGCCTCGTCGCCTTCGGCGCGGGCAATGTCGACGAGGAATTTCGACGCCTTGCAGTCGATCACCAGCGCGCTGTTGCCCGGCAGGAACACCACCGCGTCGGGCCTGAGGCGGCGGCCCTCCTCGTCCTCGGTGGTGTATTGCAGCACGAAGTCGCGCTCCTGCTCGAGGCCGAAGGAGGCGAGCGTGTTGGCAAGCCCGATCTCGGCCGCCTGGCCGGCGCCGCCCGGGCTCGACAGCGCCCGCCACAGCGTGTCCACCACCGCGCCCTTCTCCTGCACCTGGCCGTGCAGCTGCTGCACCGCCTTAGCGATCTCGTCCATCTGCTTGACCAGCTGCTCGCTCGCCCGCCGCACGCGCTCCTCGCCGTCGAGCTTCGCCTCGGCGCTCTCGCGCTTGTGGTCGTCGATCAGCTTCGAGGAGAGCTGCTGCGCCGTCGCCAGCACCGCGGCCTGCGCCGCCTGCAGGCTCTCCGCCCTGAGCCGCTCGAAATCGCCGACCCGGCGCTCGCCTTCCACCAGCTGCTGGCGCAAGGTCGCGAGCTCGCGCTCGGCCGCAAGCCGGGCCGAGACCGAGCGGCCCAGCAGCACCGCCAGCACCGCCGCGGCCAGCAGCGGCAGCAAGGCCAAGCCAATCACCATACTATCCATCGTATGTCCCCTGAGACAAGCTACTATTCTATCAGGACGAAACCGGAACGGAAGCCTTTCCGGCGGGGTTGACGGGCGCCGCCGAATTGCATACCTAGAACAGGTTTCCCAGGGACTTGCGACGAATTCCAGAGATGGCCCAGCTGCCGATCATCACCGCGCCCGACCCGCGCTTGAAGCTCACCGCCAAGCCGGTCAAGGCGGTCGATGCCGAGATCCGGCGCCTCATGGACGACATGCTCGAGACCATGTATGTGGCGCCGGGCATCGGCCTCGCCGCGCCGCAGGTGGGGGTGCAGCGCCGCGTGCTGGTGGTCGATGTCGCGCGCGAGGGCGAGTCGCCGCAGCCGCTCAGGATCGCCAATCCCGAGATCCTGTGGCGCTCGGAGGAGCTCGCGACCTACAACGAGGGCTGCCTGTCGCTGCCCGAGCACTATGCCGACGTCTCGCGCCCGGCCCGGATCAGGCTGCGCTATCTCGACTATGAGAACGAGATTCGCGAGGTCGAGATGGAGGGGCTGCTGGCCACCTGCGTGCAGCACGAGATGGACCATCTCGACGGCGTGTTGTTCGTCGATCACATCTCCTCGCTGAAGCGCAACATCATCCTGCGCAAGCTCGCCAAGCTGAAGCGCCAGAAGACGGCGGAGACGGTAGGCGCCTAACGCCTGCTTGCGCCCGGCGCGAATTCTGCGACGATCAGGCCGCTTTTTCCGCCCGTCCTTCGCGACGCGGGCGCTATCACGATAGGCCATGACCAAGCTCCGCCTCGCCTTCATGGGCACGCCGGATTTCGCGGTGCCGAGCCTCGCGGCGCTGCGCGCCGCCGGCCACGACGTCGTCGCGGTCTATTGCCAGCCGCCGCGGCCGGCCGGGCGCGGTCACCGCCCCGTCGCCTCGCCGGTGCAGCAGGCGGCCGAAGCCGCCGGCATTGCGGTGCGCACCCCGGCGCGGCTCGACGCCGCGGCCGCTTCCGAGTTCGCCGCGCTCGGCCTCGATGCCGCGGTGGTCGCCGCCTACGGGCTCATCCTGCCGCAGGCGGTGCTGGCGGCACCCAGGCTCGGCTGCCTCAACATCCACGCCTCGCTGCTGCCGCGCTGGCGCGGCGCGGCGCCGATCCAGCGCGCCATCCTGGCCGGCGACAGCGAGACCGGCATCACCATCATGCAGATGGATGAGGGCCTCGATACCGGCGCGATGCTGCTGCAGCAGGCGGTGCCGATCGGCGCCGACATGACGGGGCAGCGCCTCCACGACGCGCTCGCCGCGCTCGGCGCGCAGCTCATCCTGCCGGCGCTGCAAGGCGTGGCCGAGGGCACGCTCAGGCCGCGGCCGCAGCCGGAAGCCGGCGTCACCTATGCCAGGAAGCTCCGGCGCGAGGAAGGCGCGCTCGACTGGCGGCGCGACGCGGTGGCGCTGGAGCGCGCGGTGCGCGCCTTCGATCCCTGGCCCGGCGCCTGGTTCGAGGTCGCCGGCGAGCGCATCAAGGTGCTGCAGGCGAGCCTCGCGGAAGCGGTGCCGGGCGCGGCGCCGGGCTCGGTGCTCGACCAGAGGCTTACCATTGCCTGCGGCGCGGGCGCGCTGCGCCTGCTGCGGCTCCAGCGTGCTGGCCGCGCGCCGCAGGCGGCCGAGGCGTTCCTGCGCGGCCATGCCATCGCCGCC